>JBNKJB010000019.1:0-162915 GCA_050290965.1 Sulfurimonadaceae bacterium | reverse complement strand
CAATTCATTCAATATGGGTCTTCCTATCTTTGAACTGCCAGAAAGCTCAGAGATAAAAGAGGGTGATGAAGTCAGCGTTGATATGAATAAGGGAACTGTTACAAATAAAACAACAGGAAAATCATACAGTTTTACACCGATACCTGAGTTTATGCAAGAACTGATAGATGCAGGCGGCCTTATGAATTTTGCTGCTAATGAGATTAAAGGTAAGTAATGAAAAATTATAAAATAACACTTATAAAAGGTGATGGAATCGGTCCGGAGATCGTAGATGAGGCTGTAAAAGTTTTAGATGCTGTTTCATCATGCTGCGGATTTAGTTTTAACTACGAAGAAGCTTTAATGGGTGGATGCGCTTACGATATTACAGGCGATCCTCTTCCACAAGACACTATAAGAAAATCATTAGATTCTGATGCTGTACTTTTTGGAGCGATTGGTGGAGAGAAGTGGGATTCTCTGCCACGTGAAAAAAGACCTGAAAGCGGACTTTTAAGATTTCGAAAAGAGTTGGGTGTATATGCAAACCTTCGTCCTGCCGTTGTGTATGATGAGCTAGTGAATGCTTCTTCGTTAAAACCATCAATAATCAAAGGTGTTGATATTATGGTTGTTCGCGAGCTTATCGGCGGAATCTATTTCGGTGAACCAAAAGGTCGTACAGAAGATAAAGGCTGGAACACTATGGTTTATACCCGAAGCGAGATAGTGCGTATAGCCCATCAGGCATTTAAAATTGCACAAAAAAGAGACAAAAAAGTTTGTTCTGTAGATAAAGCAAATGTTCTTGATGTTTCTCAGCTTTGGAGAGATGTTGTAACTGAAGTTTCTGCACAATATCCAGACGTTGAGCTTTCGCACATGTATGTTGATAATGCCGCTATGCAGCTTGTGTTAAACCCAAAACAGTTTGATGTTATTTTAACAGGTAATATTTTTGGTGATATTCTCAGTGATGAAGCCAGTATGCTCTCAGGCTCAATAGGCTTGCTTCCTTCGGCTTCGGTAGGCAATAAAATAGGTATTTATGAGCCTATACATGGTTCAGCACCCGATATTGCAGGCCAAGGTATTGCCAATCCAATTGCAACCATTGCCAGCGCTTCTATGATGTTGCGATTTGCACTTGGAGAAATTAAAGCAGCTGATCGCATTGATAGTGCCATTAAAAAAACACTTTTAGAGGGATATCGCACAAAAGATATTGCTAATTATGATGCTAAAGAGATTTGCTCTACGAGTGAGATAGGTTCTATCATCGCTAATTATGCGGCAAAATGCAAACGCTAACATTAGCTAATATTTATGAGCTTCAAGGCCTCAAAGAAGAGGCTTTGAGTATTTACAAAGAGGTTTTGAGTAAAGATCCTTCAAATGCAGATGCTAAAATTGCTATTAGGCGTCTTAGCGGTATGCGTCGTAAATTTCTCGGTGTCAATAGAGAAATGAAGGAATTTTTCCTTAAAATGGATGATGAGATTGAATTTTTGGAATTTGAACGATGGCTCCTGAAGATATGGAATTAAAAGAGGTAATACTTTCGACGCTTGCTGAAATGGAGCATGCCACACACACAAGCTCTAAAACAGAACGGTTGGCTGAAACACCTGATGTTTCTCAAAAAATATCAACCCAAAAAATAGAGCCTGTTGAACAACGCAGTAGCAGCGATGAAATGCTTTTTCTTGAAAGTGTTCGTGAACGTCTTTTAGTTCTTTTTGAAGGTTTTCAATCGCCAAACAATACCCAAATTGAAGCTAAAGTTGATTTGACGCTTAACTTTCTTGAGTATCTTCTTTCAACGATTGATGCTCGACTTGATAAAATTAAATAATCATGGAAGCCTCTTATGATGAAACAATATCGCATTCTTATTGATTGCAGTGATGCCAAAGGTTTAGTATATAAAATTTCTAATATTTTTTACTCTAACGATCTTAATATTATCTCTAATAATGAGTTTGTTGATCGGGAAAACAATCGCTTTTTTATGCGCACGGTTGTCTCAGGCGTTATTGATTCTAAATTATTGCATGAAACATTGCGTTCCGTTTTACCAAAGGATGCCATTACTCAAGTAATTGAGCCTAAAAAGAAAAATATTGTTTTGATGGTAACCAGAGAATCCCATGCACTGGGTGATATTTTGATTCGTTACGAAGCAGATGAACTTGACTGTAATATTCTGGCTGTTGTTTCAAACTATGACCAACTTGAACCTTTGGTGAGAAAGTTTGATATTCCCTTTGTCACGGTATCACATGAAGGACTTGATCGTCATGAACATGAGAATAAGGTGCTTGAAGCATTAGCACAGTATGCGGATATTGATTATATTGTATTGGCAAAATATATGCGTATTTTGACTCCAAACTTTGTTAAAGCATACGAAGATCGTATTATCAATATTCACCACTCATTTTTGCCTGCTTTTATTGGAGCCAATCCTTATAAGCAAGCGTATGAGCGAGGTGTTAAGATTATTGGTGCGACAGCGCACTTTGTCAATAATAATCTTGACGAAGGCCCCATTATTGCACAAGATGTACGTCACATTGACCATGCTTACAGTTGGCAAGATATGCAGCGTTGCGGACGTGATGTAGAAAAAATTGTACTCTCTCAGGCTCTAAAACTCGCTTTGGAAGATCGTATTTTCGTATATGCCAATAAAACAGTGATTTTTTAACCGTGTTTCATATCGTTCTTGTACATCCTCAGATTCCGAATAATACAGGTAGCATTGGAAGGCTTTGTGTTAACACGGGCAGCACATTGCACCTTATTAAGCCTCTGGGCTTTGATATATCTGAAAAAGCAGTGCGTCGTGCCGGTCTTGATTACTGGCATAAACTTGATTTACATGTATATGAAAGTTTGGATGATTTTTTTGCTACACACTCACACGAGGCACGCTTCTTTTTTGCAACAACAAAGGTGCAAACACCATATTTCAACATGCAATATGCTCCAGGAGACTTTCTTTTTTTCGGAAGTGAAACAGCAGGAATTCCTGAAGAAATACTTGCGCGTTATAATAAGCAGTGCATGACCATTCCCATGAGTAAAGAGGGGCGAAGTTTGAATCTTGCTGTGAGCACCGGAATTATTTTATATGATGCTATTAGGCAAAATTTTGAATCCTATAAGGAATTAATGTGAACCCAATTATTGATACCATCATGCTCATCTTGTTTGGCCTTTTTATCTTCTATATTATTCGCGGTTATCATGTCTCAAAAATGCAAGAGCGCAATGAGAACAAAGAAGAGTAATAACAACCACGACCCTTTAGCCTAAAATCTTCTGAACTTTTAGCTTACAAAATACGCTCTGCCCATACTTCTAGAGTGGCTTCAAAACGTGAAAACAGTGATTCTGCATATTTAATCGTTCGTGCCATAAAAATCCTTTTTTATAAAACATGACGTATTTTAAAAATATTTATTACTTTTTCTAAAATATATTGCAAAATGACATATAAATTGAAAAATAATGTCATTTTATTTAATATAATGTCTATTATTATAAAGCTACGCTAAAAGGAGATGCCATGAAAAATTTCATTGATGTTGTTGAAAACATTAAAGATATTGTTTCTGAGGAATTCCCGGATAAAAAAATTTTTGATAAAGATGTTGCAGATATGCTGGGAATTTCGCAAATGAATTTTGCAACCATGAAAAAGCGTAATAAAATACCTTTTTATGAATTACTAAATTTTTGTGCCAAGCGCTCTATAGCGATTAATTGGCTTTTGTATGGACAATCGCCAGAGAGCCTCATAGAACCTACAAATCGTTTTTATATGGTACGTTATTTTAGTGAAGTTAGTGCTTCTGCAGGCGGTGGAGCCGAAAATCTTGATGAGCATTATGAACCGCTTATGCTTGAAGCGAGTTTTGTGTCACTGCTAGGAGGGGAACAAGAGTTACGTAATATTGAAGCCATAAATGTAACAGGTGATTCCATGGAACCGCTTTTTTCGTATGGTGATATTGTATTTATCAACCGCTCTCGACGCGATATTGGACGTGGTGGTGTTTTTACGATTAACACGGAACATGGACTTTTTATCAAACGGATACAAAAGCGAATTGATGGTAAAATTGATATCATCTCTGATAATAAAGACTATCCCAAACAAAGCGCTCATCCTCATGAGATTGAGATTGTAGGTAGAGTTGTGGGACGCTTTGGCGGAGTAGAATAGGTGGTTTTGTGCGTTTATTGATTCTTTCTTGGATTGTTATTATGATTGCGGGGTGTACGTTTGTAGCCTCTAAACCTGAGCCAGTTAATGATGTTTTGGGAATTGCTCAGGATTTTGAACCTTACATAAATAACTATGTAGAAAACCATGATCACAACAAATCAATGTATGAAACGCACTATTTTGAGCCATGGCACTATCAGCAGGCACCAAAAACGCTTGATTCGGTTTTATGGCCTTTTGACGTTTATACCAAAGGTGATATTTTTGGCAATACCTTGCAAAAACGTGAGACAAAGTATTTTGAAAACCTCAAAAAGGAAGCAAATTTTAAAGTTTATGACACCGTTAAAACATATGCGCTTAGTACGACTTTTTGTAATTTAAAAAATTTTCCTACACACAAACCTCTGTTTCGTGATTTTAAACAAGCTGGAGAGGGATTTCCTTTTGATTATAATCAAAACAGCGCTGTACATGCAAATGAGCCTTTATATGTTTCGCATTATTCCAAATCAGGGGGCTGGGTTTATGTCTTTACTTCGTATGCATCGGGATGGCTTCGTAGTCGTGATATAGCAATACCCACACCAAAACATCGTATTTTGTGGGAATATTCTGTTAAGGTGCATATTCTTAAAGATGCCATTGCCTTTTATGATACACAAGGCAGATATATTGATAATGGCAGAATCGGTGTGTTGCTACCATTAATACGAACAGCAAAAGAGTATGAGTTGCTTTATGCAATGCGCGGTAGCGATGGCAGTGCTATATATACAAAAATAGCCCTGCCAAAAGAAGAGGGAGTCATTGGTCCGCTTGCGCTTACCAAAGAGAATCTTACGCAAGTTGGAAATGCTTTTTTAGGACAAGAATATGGATGGGGAGGTGTTTTTGAAGATCGCGACTGCTCTTCAATGCTACGTGATTATTTTTCACTTTTTGGAATTTGGTTGCCACGTAATTCGTTTAAGCAATCACAAATCGGCGAAATATATTCTCTTAAAGAGTTAGATCGAGAGGAAAAAATAGCGCTCATTCAGGATCACGCCATTCCTTTTGAAACACTTCTTTACAAAAAAGGGCATATTATGCTTTATCTTGGTATAGAAAAAAATACTATTATTGCTTTTCATGATACATGGGGTATTAAGACAAAACGATTTGGAAAAGAGGGACGCTATATTATAGGAAGAAGCGTGATTTCAACTTTGGATATAGGGAGGAATTTGGAGGATTATGACGAAACGACCAACCTGTTAGATAAGCTCGAAAGTTTTAATATCGTGACTCATTAAACTTTGATATCTAGAAGTGTACCATTCATTTGCTCTTGGGTTTTTATTGTTGCAACATTAGCTTTTACGGTATCTTCAATCACAATTTGATCCGTAAGCTCTTTACTAAGATTCGTCTGAGAAAAGCTGCTGCCGTTATCTGAAGCAGATTGCACTTGCGCCTGAGGCATTTTTAATGCATTTTCAGAGATCGTTGTTTGTTTAGGAACAAATCGGTCTGTATTGCTATTAGCAATATTATTAGCATTAACATTCATGTAGGTTTGATGAGACTGCAAAGCAGAGATATTTGATGAGAGAGACATAATGGACTCCTTAATAGGTCCATTATAATCCATTTGAATTTATAGATACTTGAAAAGAATCAGTGAAGATCAGCATTAAGTTTAATTTCGCGTCTTGAACGTGTAATCATAAACTGTCCTGTCATAGAGTTTTGACGAAAATGGAGTCCATTAAGCCCCGCGATATCTCTGCCTTTAAAGGTATTACCCTCAAGTATCACCCCAGGATTGACTTCACGGATTTTGGCAAGTTCATCAGCACTAATGCTCATTTTAGTGCCTTCCAAAATAGCCAGTCCTGCGTCAATAATGCAAGCATCACCAAGCGGAATTCCACATGTAGAGTTAGCGCCTAGCAAACAATTTTTGCCAATAGAAATAGGATTGCCATCCGTGCCACTAAGGACCCCTAAAATTGAAGCACCACCGCCCACATCAGAACCATCACCAACAATAGCAGAACTTGAAATGCGTCCTTCAACCATGCTAATGCCCGTAGTTCCAGCATTGAAATTAATATAGCTTGCTCCTGGCATCACCGTAGTACCGGCATGCAGTTGCGCACCAAAGCGAACTTTTGAAGCCTCAAGAATACGTGTATTGTCTGCGGGAATAATGTGTTGTAAAAAGCGTGGAAATTTATCTACAAAATCAATATGAGGATATTGATTAGATATTTTGAGCTCTATTTCGAATTCACGTAACCACTCTAACTCAATTGGCGTGCCCTGAGACCATGCCACATTAGGCAAAGCGCCAAATGCGCCATTAAGATTGATGCTGCGTAAGGGGACTTTAGCTTGTGAAAGTGCATAAAGCTTAAGATAGGTTGCCTCAACACTTTGGCATGGAGCATCCTCATAAATAAAAACAGCACGATATTCTCCTTCACGCATGCCATTTTCTTTAATCTGATTGTAAAGTGCTGAAATTACCTGAATATTTTTATGCGCGTCACCATACGCTTCATCTGCATAGGGGGTAAAAGCATTGAGACAGCTTTGTAAAAAGGTTAAGTTGATATTGCAAATAATTTCACTTTGAGTTGTATCAAATACCACGCCTTGTTCACGAATCGCTTCAGTAAAGATCGCTGCACTACCATAATTTTCGTTCCAATTAATAAAAGGGTAGGTTGCTTGTAAGACTTTATCGGTATTAAGTTGTCCAAAATCAACACGGCAGATACCAAAAGCTATTGGATCTTTATAATTTGGCGTGTTTTTGATTACTTCTACTTGGGATTTGAAAGCATCAGCAGTTTCAATTACTTGCATAGATCGTTCCTCATAAATAGTATTTTTCGCATTATACAGAGTCATCGCTTTAGTGAGCAAAAACAATGCTTACATGTAACTAAAGCATCAAAGGTATATTAGGGTCACTACATGTAAATGCTATACTTCTAAAAAGATCAACAAACAGGAATCGATACGATTGGAAACATGGATACAACTTTTTCAAAGTGCAGATGTCGTTCGCATCAAAAAATACATTCGTTCAGGTGCGGATATTAATGCAGAAAATGAACAGCATGAATCCGTGCTTGCGTTAGCATTGAAAATGCATTGCGATGCAGAGGTAATCGATATGTTAATTGAAAATGGTGCACGTCTTGATGCTATTGATGAAGAGGGTGTCAGTATTTTTGATTATGCCATTACCTATAATCATCCCAAGTTGTTTCAGCGCATGATTGAGAGCGGTATTAATGTCAACCACACATCCAGACACAGTCGTTTTACGCCGCTAATGGCTGCTGTATGTTATACGCGATATGACATGGTGGCTCTGTTGCTTCAGTACGGAGCCGACACAGATATGCAAGATATACAGGGATTTAAGGCTGAAGATTTTGCACGAAAAATGCGTAAAACAAAAATGTTGGAGATGCTAAGCACTAGTTGACATTATTTTTTTGTTTTTTTTAGAAACATTTTTTAAAACCTGTTTTCAAAAAAACTTCCCTTGGTTTTCGTTATCAAGAGGTTTTCGACGCTCTTTGGCAAGCCACTCTTGGAGCAGATGTTCTACGACTTTACTGAGGCTCATCTTATAACGTTTTCGAGAGAACTTCATTGCTTCATCCCATGTTTGTCGGTCAATCAAAAGACTGCGTGTAATTTCATCTTTTGGCTTCAATTTCGTTACCTTATTTAGTATATAAAATACTATATAGTAGCAAAAGCTCTCTTAAATCATTTTCATCTAGAATATAATTTGTTTACATGTAACATGATGGTTGTTCAATAAAATAATTACCATTTTCTTGCGAATAAGTTTTTTGAAATCACTTTTTACATTTTTATTGAGATGTATAACATGGTAATTCCATGTATATGTATTGCAATTTTTTTAAAAAAATTCAGAGTCATACAAAGCTTTTTTGGTATAATCAAACATCGTATCACACCTTATCATGGAACCTGAAAATGTCAACTCATACCTTTTTAAACAGGCAACCAATTTTCGATTCAAATGAGACAATAGTCTATTATGATCTTTTTTATATGGATCGAAATCTTGAAAGTGAATTCATTGACGATCGATATGCTACGGCAACAGTCTTAACAACCGTGCTAAACAATATTGGTGCCAAGACCGTAGCAGGTGACCATCGTGTCATCATTAAAGCTGATCATACTTTTTTATTGCATGAGCTTATTTTTAGCATTCCCAAAGAACTTTTTATTATTGCCATATTAGAATATGTTGAATTGACTGACACGGTCATTGAACGCATTCGAGAGTTATATAACTATGGTTATACCTTAGCGTTAAATGATTTAGCGTTAACTGCGGAAAATATAGATAAATACGCTCCAATACTAGATAATATTAGCTTAATCAAAATAGATACCGTTCGTACGGGAAATGCATTACTTGAACGTTTTTTCCCTGCGTTAAAAGCGTATAATCTAAAAACAATTGCTACACAGCTTGAAACGAAAGACTCTTTCAAATTTTGCAAAACTTTAGGGTTTGATTATTTTGAAGGTTATTATTTTGCGAAACCCGTTATTATGAACAATGCCTCTCTTGATGCTCAGCAAATTGGGGTATTACATCTTATTTCACTTTTGATGGGTGACACAAATATTGATACTATTGTTATTGAGTTTGAAAAAAATTATTCGCTAACAATTCAACTGCTAAAATTCATTAATTCAGGAGCCTTTCATTTTCGCGAAAAGCTAACATCAATTAAGCATATTTTGACCTTGTTGGGTCGACAAAAACTTGCTCAATGGCTTATGTTAATGATATATGCCAAGTCTATCGTGACAAATAGTAGTATGGAGTCACCGCTCTTACTTTTAGTCAAAAACCGAACCGAAATGATGCATAATCTTTTATTGGCAATTGTACCCAATGCCGATACACAATATCAGAGTCAAGCCTATTTTGTAGCAGTATTATCACTATCTGATACACTTTTTGGTGTACCTATTAGCATGATTCTTGATGAACTGAATGTTGATGAACAAGTGCGTAAGGCTTTATTGCAAAAAGAGGGAATGCTGGGAGAAATTTACGCTTTAATTCGCGATATAGAGTCTGTTAAAAGTGCAAAAATTGTGGATTTCATTGAACGTTATTCTCTGCAAAATGAGGCTATTGAACATATTGTTACCAACGCTATGAGGCAAGTCAATGAGTTAGAAGCCTCTTTAAAATATGATGCGATGGCAAATGAGGCCTGAGTAAAAGCTAGATTTTAAAGGTAAAGTTTTTTTTGTGATGCTGATGACGTTTATGCCATGTCGTACTTCGATGGCGATATAACAGGTAAAACACCGTTGTAATAATAAGTACAAGCATTAAAATTGTAAGCATTTCACCCTCCAAGTAACCAATTATAATACATATCGGCATTATTACATTACAAATTAAATGATTTATTTTGTATTTTTAAAATTTCATAGGAAATTCTTTGTTGATCCAGTGCTTTAGTAAATGTTTCAAAGGCTAAACGGAGTGATGATTCATCAGGACCTGCTACTGAAATTTCACATTGTGCTACACCATTTTGCAACTTTGGAAGCGATGAAAGTTCGATGTCGCTATTAATAGCGTGCATTATATCAATGAGCGTATTTTCACTGGTTTGAGCTACAAGGGTCATTCGGTACTTGGTATGTTGTGCTATGGGATAAAAACGCTCTAGCGCCTCATCTATCATAGGATGTGCCATTTCAGGAAATCCTGGAGTAAAGAAATAGCGTGTATCTAAATAAAATCCTGACATATTATTGATGGGATTGTGCAGCAACTCTGATCCCTCAGGTAAATAGGACATAAAGATACGGTGAGGATAAGCATCCGCGCCAAAACGTTCGATGATGTTTTTTGAGAAAAGTTTATGCTTACGAAGTGGCTTGTTGGTAAAGACCTCTGCCGCAATTTTTCTTGTAAGGTCATCAGGGGTAGATCCAATTCCGCCAAAAGAGAACATAACGGCATGAGGATCATTTTTTACTAAAGTAAATACTTGATGTATCAGGGCAGGGGAGTCTTTGATGATAGCACTAAAGTAGAGTTCATGTCCACGTGAAAGTAATGCATTTTTAATATATTCGAAATGTTTATCCTCTCTTCGGCCGTTTAAAATTTCAGTACCAATGATAATGGCATAAAAATGAGGTGTTTCTATCACTTTGTAATGCCTCGTGTTTTAATATAATGAAAAAGTGATTGTTGGGTACCAATGCCGATATGATCAACTATTTTTTGCATGGATAGCCCAAGTTTATAAAGATGTTCAATTGACTCACGATGTCGGTCAAACTTGCTTTGTACGAGAACCCCTTTTTTTCTACCTACTTTAACCCCATTTTGAGCCAGACGTTCGCGTCGACGTTCTCGCTGCTTATCTGCAAGCATGCCACAGGTGCACTCTAATGCATCAAGTTGCGCTATGGTAACTTCTCCTGCAATGAACGCCTGTTGGTCACTAACCGAGTGTATATTAATATTTTGACGTAATAACTGTTTTAATGAGGCTACTACACCACAAAGCGTTGTTCCTAAAAGTGTCAAGTCTGTCAGCAAAATAGTGCTGCCCGCATCAATATGATGGCAGATATATGATGCTAAAGCATCTTCAGCTTGTTTGGAACAATCTAAAAAATGGGCATTACCCATTTGCTTCTCATTGAGATAATCAAGTAGTAAAAAACGTTCATGCTTTTTTGACTTGTCATCATTTGAAACAATCACGCCATAAAGGGAGTTTGACACGTTTTTATTACCTTATAAAATATATATATTTTGTCATTATAACATAACATATAAATCTATAATTTGTTTTATTAATAAATCTTGAAAATAATTATATTTGTTAAAATTACAAATAAAATATACTTTATTTGTAACAATAGACTTTTGTAGCGTGTTATAGAGGCTAACGCGTGTTTATAGGGAACATTGCGTAATACTGTATATGAGAGGGTTAGGAGAATAAATAAGAGTTCTTGAATGCAAGAACTCTAAAGAAGGGTTAAATACGAGAGGTAATGAATGCTTCCATTTCGGCAACAATCTCTTCAATGCTACGTTCACCGTTAATTTTTTTAAGTAAATTTTTAGCACTATAAAACGTTTGAATATCAGCAAGTGGATCACTATAGACTTTCATACGATTGTTAAAAACTTCATTATTATCATCCGCACCACGCGCACGACCTAAAACGCGATCGCGTGCTACCTCTTCGCTTACTTCGACTTCTATAACATTGACAAGCTCCACACTCTCTTCATTTTGAAGATATTTATCAAGCTCTTCCATCTGTTCTTGGCTGCGAGGGTAGCCATCAATCACCACAACATCAGTAGGGGCATTCTTGATCGCACCAACAATAGTTTCGATAACAATATCAATAGGTACCAAGTTTCCTTTTGAAATAAAGCTTTCAATCGTCTTGCCACGTTCAGAACCGCTAGCAACTTCTGCACGAAACATATCACCTGTAGAGTAGTGTTTAATGATTTGGGGATTATTAGCTGCAATAATTTCGGCATCTGTTGTTTTACCAGAGCCGGGTGCTCCGATGATGAGAAAAAGTTTTTTCATAATTTTCGTTCCTTTGTAAGATAAAGTTATACTATTTACATGTAAGCAGTGTAATGTTACTGCTGACGTTCACGCAATCTGATATGAAGATCGCGGAGTTGGTTTGGATCAACATGGCTTGGCGCATCAGTAAGAATACACGATGCTTTTTGAGTTTTTGGAAATGCAATAACGTCACGAATGCTCTCTTTTTGAGTTAAAAGCATAATAAGACGGTCAAACCCTATGGCAAAGCCACCATGCGGTGGAGCACCAAATTTAAGTGCATCAAGCAAAAAGCCAAACTTTTCACGGGCTTCCTCTTCACCAATACCCAAAAGGGTAAAAATTTGCGACTGGATCTCTTCTTTATGAATACGAATGGAGCCACCGCCAAGTTCTACCCCATTTAATACAATGTCATAAGCAATAGATTCTATATCTTCAAGGTGTTCATGATTGAGATTTTTTGGCATTGTAAAGGGATGATGCAATGCTTTAACTCCGCCATCTTCAATTTCAAACATCGGAAAGTCAACGACCCATACAAATTCAAACAGATCTTTGTTGATAAGATTCATTTTCTCATGCTCAGCAATGAAAATTCTAAAACGACCCATATAATCCCAGACCGTTTTTTTATCACCAGCACCAAAGAAGACAACATCACCCACTTCCATTTGAGTACGTTCGATGATAAGCTGCAAGTCGCTTTCGCTAAAAAATTTAGTGAGAGGACCTTTGAGACCATCTTCTTTAAGTTGAAAATATCCAAGACCTTTGGCCCCAAACTTTCGAACAAAATCTTCAAAAGATTTCATTTCGCGTTTTGAAAAAATTAAGTCGGCTCCTGGCACACGTAAAGCTTTAATCCGGTTCATTTTTGGATTTTTGGCAACAGCGGTAAAGATTTCATTATCGCAGCGCTCAAAAATATCAATAACATCTACCATAGCAAGATCGTAACGCATATCGGGTTTATCGGAGCCATATTTTTCCATAGCTTCGGAATAGGTAATGCGATTAAAAGGTGGTTTAACATCAAAGCCCGCAGATGCAAAAATACCTTGTATTAGCTCTTCGGCCACAGCAATAACATCCTCTTGGTCGCAAAAACTAAGTTCAACATCTATTTGAGTAAACTCAGGTTGGCGATCAGCCCGAAGATCTTCATCGCGAAAACATTTAGCAATTTGAAAATAACGATCAAAGCCTCCCACCATAAGCAGTTGCTTAAAAAGCTGTGGTGATTGTGGAAGGGCATAAAATTCACCTTCATGCACACGACTGGGCACTAGATAGTCTCGGGCGCCCTCTGGTGTTGATTTGGTAAGTATGGGTGTTTCCACTTCTAAAAAACCCAAACGATCAAGCACATTACGTGTTGCAATGGATGCTTTTGAACGAATTTTAAACGTATTATAGGAATCGTTGGAGCGCAGATCAAGATAACGATATTTTAACTTGGTCTCTTCACCAACATTGTGATCACCAATAACAAATGGCACTGGAGCCGAACGATTTTCTATAATAAGTTCATGAACCACCACTTCAATTGCACCCGTTTTCAAGCGTGGATTCACCAGGCCTTCACCACGATGACGCACTATGCCTTTGGCAATTAAAACATATTCGTCACGAACATCGTTAGCAACTTTGTGTGCTTGTGCGCTATCTGCCGGATCGTTTACCAGCTGAATCAATCCCGTTTTATCACGTAGATCAATAAAGATAATGCCGCCATGATCCCGATAGCTGTTTGCCCAGCCACATAAAAGGACTTCTTCACCGATATTAGCTTCACTTAGTTCGGTACAGTAATGACTTCTCAATATAAGACCTCAAAAAAAATTTTCGCAATTATACCTTAGTAAAGCTTGGGCTTTGATAAGCCAAATAAGAGTGTTTTGGAGTCTAAAAACGATATTAAAGGAGTAGACTTCTTGCAATGAGTGTATAATAAGGCTTTATTTCACCAAGAACCATCAAGGGTTGGAGTAGTCATTGAAATTAACTAATATTAAAAAAATCGGCATTGTACTGAGGCCTTCGACACCGGAACTCAAATCAGTTTTTTTTGATGTAAAGGCCATGCTAGAGCGTTATGGTCTTGAAGTGATGATTGACAATATCAGCGGTGGTATGATTGGTGTTTTGGGGCAAGATTTTGAAATTTTGTGTCAAAAGAGCGATCTACTCATCACTATTGGAGGTGATGGAACGCTAATCTCCGTTGTTCGCCGATCTTATGCTTATAACATTCCGGTTTTAGGTGTGCATGCCGGTAAACTTGGTTTTTTAGCAGATCTGGATTTAAGCGAACTCGAACCCTTTGTACCCAAACTGCTTAATGGTGAATATCGCATTGATAAACGAGCACTACTTGAAGCAACGATTACAACGAAAGAGTCTACATCACGTATTATAGCTTTTAACGATATTGTGCTAACACGTCCTTCTATTGCGAAGATGATCCATTTTAATATGCATGTAGATGGACAAGCTTTTAATACCTATTATGGCGATGGCGTTATTATCTCTACACCAACAGGCTCAACGGCCTATAATCTCTCTGCAGGTGGACCGGTTTTGTTTCCCCTTACTAGTGTTTTTGCTCTCACACCTATCAGTCCTCATTCATTAACGCAGCGGCCTGTAGTGTTGCCGGGTCATTTTGAGATTGAAGTGCGAACTCCCGAACAGAGTGCCCTTGCTATTATTGATGGGCAAGATATGTATGAATTTGCTGAAGGTGATTCTGTTTTGATTAAACTGGCTCCTGAAGAGGCGCAGCTGGTACATGAATATGATTTTAATTATTTTGATGTGCTTAAAGAAAAATTGGGGTGGGGTGAATAGGTGATACAACGTTTGTATCTCAAAGAGATGCTTAGCTTCAATGAAGTGGAGCTGGAGTTTCAAAAAGGTTTAATTGTCTTTTCCGGTCCAAGCGGTAGCGGAAAATCCATCTTGATGGAGGCTATTTTAGCTGCACTTGGTATGGCTGAAGCCAAAGCATCGCTTGGCGAGTTGGAAGTTTCATGGTATTTTGATGAAGAACGTTTTGGTGTTGTAAATGAAGCTCCTAATATCGTGCGTCATGTTAAAAAAGAGAAAGTGCGTTATTTCATTAATGCGCAGAGCTTTTCCAAGCGCAGTATTTCTGATTTGGCCCAAGAATATTTAAAACATCTCTCTCTTAGAGATTATAGTGATTTTGAAAATGAGAGGCTCTTGGGTTTACTTGATCGCTACTGCATGCAAGATAATCCTGATTTTGCTAATCTGCTCAAGCGTTATCAAGCTAATTTTCATGATTATGGTGAGGCAAAAAAAGAGCTTGAAGCCATAGAGGATCAAGAACGCCACATAGCAGAGCTTAAAGAATTTGCACGCTTTGAAGTGCAAAAAATCGAGAAGATTGCGCCTAAAATTGGCGAAGATGAGTCACTGTTACAGATTAAAAAAACACTTTCAAGGCGTGAAAAGATTGAAAATGCCATCACTCAAGCACAACGTTTGTTTGAAATGGAATCGCATGTTAACGAAGCCCTTGAATTGCTTGATGTTGACGCTGCTTTTTTTGATGAAACCATGAATGAATTACGTGCCATTTTTGATGCAAGCTTAGAGCAAATGAGTGAGCTGGATGATGTTGATATTGAATCGGTGCTTGATCGCATTGAAACCTTATCCGGTTTAAAACATCGCTATGGCACTCTTGAAGAAGCACTACAGTATCGTGACAAGAAAGCACAAGAGCTTGAGGCATATGAACAGATAGAAGTTAACAAAGAAACGCTTCTGAAGCGTGTTAAGAGTTTGTATGAGATTATTGAGCGTGAAGCAACGCTTATATCACAAGCGCGTCATGAGGCCATTCCAAGATTTGAAAAACAGCTTAATCATTACCTTAATGCGCTTTATCTTCGTGATGCCGCTTTACATGTAACACCTTGTGCACATGGGGCAACGGGAATCGATATCGTAGAGATTGTTCTTGAGGCTACGCCAATGCAGCAGCTTAGCTCAGGTGAATTTAACCGTTTACGACTAGCATTACTGGCACTACATGCTGAATTTATTGAGCATGAAAATGGGGTTTTAATGCTTGATGAAATTGATGCCAATCTTAGTGGTGAAGAGTCGATGAGTGTAGCAAAAGTGCTGCGAGAACTCAGTCGTGTTTATCAAATTTTTGTTATTTCGCACCAGCCACAACTTACTTCAATGGGGATGCAGCATTTTTTTGTCAGCAAAACAATCCACAGTAGTGTACGTGAGCTTGAGCCACAAGAGCGTGTGCAGGAGATTGCACGTATGATTAGTGGTGAACATGTGAGTGATGAAGCTAAAAACTTTGCCAAAGAGCTGCTTGAAAGTGCGCAATGTGTTTGATTGTTGCCGTAATATTAGGAGTTTTGGCGTGGAATGCTTTTTGGGCCAAACAATATCTATTGGCACTTTTGGCATTAGCGGGAGCACTTTTCTTTACCATCTTGATGTGGCGTAATATTGTGCGCATGCGCAAGTTGAACCAAAAGGATGATTATGATCATTGATACGCATATCCATCTTGATAATAACTCTTATCGTGAAGATTTGGATACCGTGCTTGAAAAAGCCAAAGATGCCGGTGTTGTCAAATATATTATTCCAGGTGCCGATCCTGCCACGTTGGATTATGCTGTTAGTTTGGCTGAAAAATATGATGCTATCTATTTTGCTGTTGGCGTACACCCTTATGATATTGATTCATATGAACAACGTGATTTTGAAAAATATTTGCATCATAACAAATGCGTTGCCGTTGGTGAGTGTGGATTGGACTACTATCGACTTGAAGGCAGTGATGAAGCGAAAGAGCTTGAGAAAGAGCGTCAAAAACAGATTTTTAGGTCACAAATCCAATGGGCAAAGCGTTTTAAAAAACCTTTGATTGTACATATTCGAGATGCTAGCAGCGATGCTAAAGCTATTTTGTTAGAAGAAGATGCGCATACCGTTGGTGGCGTATTGCATTGTTATAATGCTGATGAGCAGTTATTGATGTTGGCAGAAAAAAATTTCTATTTTGGCATTGGTGGTGTGGTCACATTTAAAAATGCTAAAAAGTTAATCAACGTACTGCCAAAAATTCCTCAAAACAGACTTCTTATAGAGACTGACGGCCCCTATTTGACCCCGCATCCACATCGAGGTATCCGCAATGAACCTTTTTATTGTACGCTGGTAGTTGAAAAAATAGCCGAATTGCTTATGCTGCCAAAAGAGGCGATTGAACGCCTTAGCACGGGCAATGCTAACACATTATTCGGCTTTGCAAGCTAATTTTTGCTAAAATACACCTTTTAAAAAAAGGAGTATTCCTAATACCGATGATAAAATATCTTATTTCATTCACCCTGTTCACCCTGTCACTCTTTGGTGCCTTAACACTGGATGGCAACGCTCAAAAGCAAAATGCCGTGTTGGAAAGTTTTGACATTGATCCTTCGTTTTTGTATGATAAAGCACTCGTAGAGACTATGGAGTCTTACCGAAATACGTATAAAAATCGCCATTTTTTCAAAACGATGGATGAAGCTTATTTGTATATTCCTCTTATAAAGCAGCATTTAAATACATCAGAGTTGCCATCAGAATTTCTTTTTTTGGCCATGGCGGAATCCAATTTTGTAGCCAAAGCCTATTCTCACAAAAGAGCGGCCGGATTATGGCAGTTTATGCCTTCAACCGCACAACATTATGGATTACATATTGATGATTACGTAGACGAACGACGCGATCTTGTTAAATCAACCAAAGCGGCCATGCATTATCTGAGCGATTTGCATGAGCGTTTTGGAAAATGGTACCTCGCGGCAATGGCTTATAATTGTGGAGAAGGGCGTGTGCAGCGTGCCATTGAACGTGCCGGCAGCGACAAGCTGAGTGTGTTAATTGATGATAAAAAACGCTATTTACCTGCTGAAACACGTTTGTATATACGTAAAATTGTTGCTTTAGCCATTATGGGAAGTGATGAAAATTATCTCATCAATGAAGAGTATGAATTTTTACTGAACCGCGCTGATGCTTTTTCCATCGTTGCCATTGATGTTCCCAGTGGAGAGCGTCTGAGCCGTTTGGCAGAGATTTTAAAGCTTTCACGTAAAGAACTCAAAAAATATAATCCGCATCTAAATTTTGATTTTGTGCCTCCTTATGGAAAAACATATACCATCTATATTCCTTATGTGAAACTATCTGAGTTTAAGCAAAACTATAAACCTGAACCACTGCAAAACATCTATTTGCTCTACACGGTACAAGCGGGAGACAGCTTAGGGAAAATTGGCAAAAAATATCGTATTTCCTATAAAAAAATTATGGATTTCAACGAAATGCATTCCACCAAACTTTCACTCAAACAGCGTCTTATCATTCCTATTGATAAACCATCGCTTGGAAGTGACAGCCGCTATATTGTTAGGCAGGGGGATACGCTGATTTCAATTGCCAAAGCTTTTGAAATTACGGTACAAAAACTTAAAGCAATGAATAAGATTGACGGTTCTGTTATTAAAGTGGGTGACCGCCTTCATGTTTTTAATTAAACTAGGCATTATAACCGCACTTTTTCTTTTGCTTGCCGGTTGCAGTACACGAACCCAAAACGGTTACCTCTATCATGGCCAAGTAACACCTAAAGCCGTTGACAAGCACACCTATTCGCATCCTACGATGCGTCCTTATACGGTACACGGCAAACGATACTATCCTACTGTTGTACGTGTTGGTGAAGCAATGTATGGACGTGCAAGCTGGTATGGTCCCGATTTTCATGGCAAGCTCACTTCTAATGGCGAAACGTATAATATGCATGCTATGACGGCTGCTCATAAAACACTTCCAATGAATACGATTGTGCGCGTTACTAATCGTGAAAATGGCCGCCAGGTCGTTGTGCGTATTAATGATCGCGGGCCGTTTGTTGAAAGTCGAATTATTGATCTTTCTAAAAAAGCAGCTTCTGATTTAAATATTATTAAAAGCGGTACGGCTCCCGTTAAATTGGAAATTCTTGGTTTTGAAGAGAAGCATAAACGCGCCATTCCAACTGCCAAAGAGTTACAAAAAGGTCCCAAAGAACAAATTGTTGGTTCTTTTGCCGTGCAAATAGGTGCATTTTCACGCATTGAGGGTGCGATGTTAACGCAAGAAAAGTATGATAAACAACAGGGATATTCTGCTATCATAAAAGACTCTGAACGTAGCGGTGAACGACTTTTTAGAGTCTATCTTACAGGCTTCAATAGTGAAGAAGAAGCTCGTGATTTTATTGCGAACAGCCGTTTTGAACATGCATTTATCGTAAGGGATGAAAAGGAATGATTTACAAAACACGTACTACAAAAGAGACGGATATCAAAGTCGGACTTAAGCTTTATGGTGGCGGCAATAGTAACATACAAAGCGGGGTAGGCTTTTTGGATCATATGCTTGAAAGTTTTGCCAAGCATGCACTGATTGATCTTGAGATTACATGTAAAGGTGATACGCATATAGATGATCATCATAGTGTCGAAGATATCGGTATTGTATTGGGGCAACTGCTTAAAGAGACGATTTATCCGGTGCAAAACATGGAACGGTTTGGCAATGCGGTTATTGTTATGGATGAAGCTTCGGTATCGTGTGATCTGGATTTAAGCAATCGACCTTATTTGGTTTTAGAACTCTCGCTCTTTGGCAAAGTTGGAACTTTTGATACTGAACTGGTTGAAGAGTTTTTTAAAGCATGCATGCAAAATGCCGGTATCTCAGCACATATTATTATGCAACGCGGACATAATAAACATCATATTATCGAAGCGGCTTTTAAGGCCTTTGCCGTAGCACTACGTCGTGCAACTGCAAGTAATGAGCGTGTGGGAATTCCTAGTACCAAGGGTATTTTGTGATTAAACTGATCGTACTGGATGTCGACGGCTGTCTGACAGATGGGCGCATTACTTACAGCGAGGATGGCAATGAAACTAAAAGTTTTGATGTTAAAGATGGGTTAGCCATTCGCAGTTGGGTCAATATGGGCTATCATGTCGCTATTATTACAGGAAGAGATTCGCAAATTGTGAGCATGCGGGCTAAAGAGCTGGGAATTGAAGAGTTGCATCAGGGCGTTAAGGACAAAAAAACGCTTTTAAAACAGATTGCACAGAATCTTCAACTGCAGCCATATGAGATTGCTGCTATTGGCGATGACTTAAATGACTATAATATGCTGCAATGGGTAACACATTCATATACCCCAGCAGATGGTTCCCGTTTTGTACAAAGTATGGTAGCAACCGTGCTTACATGTAAGGGTGGCAGAGGTGCGGTGCGTGAAATGATTGAAGATATTGTGATGAAAAATGATGAAATCGAACGCTTCTTAGGACTTTGGCTCGAATAATGAATATTCAGCTCTTTTTGATCTTACTTGGTGCTATGATGGCAATCATTTTTTTAGCATTCAAACCTATTGATGTCAAACAACCCGATCATACCGAGGTTGCACAACTGGAGCTTACTAATTTTACGGTCTATGAAATAGATACCAAAGGTGTTGAAAGCGCACTCGTGGGTACTCTTGGAAAACGCTTTACAAATCGCTATGAGGTGGAACACGTGACTTTTACTGATGCTTCTAAGCCACAACTTGAGATAATGCATGCCGAGCATGGCCGTTATCAGGGTGACATGATTTACCTTGAACGTAGCGTATCGTTTGAACAAGAAGATGGTATCCGATTTGAATCCGAAGAGGCTCAATATGATGTGAATGCTTCGCTTGTTACAACAAAAGGGCCCTTTACAATTACCTCTAAAGAATCGCGTATGAGTGGCGAAAAATTGGCATTTCAAACCAAAATAAATCGTATTCATGCACAGCATATCAATGCCTCGATCACTTTGGAGCAGCCATGAAATTATTAGTCCTTTTGCTAAGCTTAAAACTGCTCTTGTTCTCTACAGAGCTTAAAGTCGTTGCCGATGCATTTAATGCTGATGAGGCTAAGGGCATTTCGGAATTTAGCGGTCATGTTAAAATCACTAAGGGCAGCGATGAGCTTAATGCCTCAAAAGTGACCATATACATTGATAAAGAGCGTCATCCCATTAAATATGAAGCAGAAGGTCAACTCTCTTTTTTTATTGTGACTGATAGCAACGCTACCTATCGCGGACATGCTCAAAAAGGAGTTTTTATTCCTGATGAAGAGTCTTACTCTTTTTACGGCAATGTCAGACTGTATCAATTAGATCAAAAAAAGACTATTATTGGAGACAAGGTAATCGTTAACATGAAAAAAGGTACGGCTGCTGCAGAAGGTGGCCACAAAAAGCCCGTTATAATGACGTTTGAACTGGAAGAGAAACAATGATTGAAATTGTTGATGCAAAGTTTGTGACATCTGCGCCCACTATTGAGCTTGCTCCTCCTAATGAGTATCAAAACGAAGTGGTTTTTATGGCCCGATCCAACGTTGGTAAAAGTTCATTACTGAATGCGCTAACCAACCATAAAGGCCTTGCCAAAGTCTCTTCAACTCCTGGAAAGACGCAGCTTATAAACTATTTTGACGTTACGTTCATGAACCGAGAAAACGAGCATAAAGCGGTTGCGCCTTTTGTGGATTTACCCGGCTTTGGTTATGCAAAAGTTTCCAAGTCGCTCAAAGCAAATTGGGAAAAGAACCTGACAGATTTTATTGTAGCACGCAAACAGATTCTGATTTTTGTACATCTGATTGATGCAAGACACCCTAATTTAGAAATTGATCGTTCGGTTGAGAATTTTTTGCTTGAACATGCAACTGAAGATCAGGTGATTATTCAGGTGTTTACTAAAATTGATAAACTCAATCAAAAAGAGCAAAATTTATTGCGTCGGCAGTTTCCTAACGCCTTAATGCTTTCTAGCTCAAAAAAACGCGGCATTGATCAATTGAATCAAACACTCTATGAAATTCTTTTTAAAGAAGAGACTGATGGCTAACATTATTTATACCAAACCCTCCCTTCGTGATGTTGCAGCCATGCAATCACTGGTACGGCCTGAGATAGAAAGTGGTATTATCCTTGAGCGAAGCAATGACGAAGTGGCTACCAATATACGCTCATATACAGCGGCGTTTGACAATCAAACCCTTGTGGGTTTTAATGCCTTGCATATTCATACGACGCGTCTTGCAGAGATCCGTTCGCTTATTGTAGCGCCGCAATATCGTGGCAAAGGCGTTGGCCGCGGACTGATTGCCGCAGCCCTTAAAGAAGCCGAGCATCTTGGTCTTGCCGAAGTCTTAGTGCTTACCTATCATAAAGAGTTTTTTGAAACGCTAGGTTTTATTGAAATTTCAAAAGAGTCGCTGCCTGAGCACAAAATCTGGGCAGACTGTATTAAATGTAAACATTTTCCTGTATGCAACGAAGTCTCACTTATCAAAACGATCTGATCTTTTTTATAGGTCTGCCGTTTTTCTTTTTTTATGAAGCACTAAGCAGTATCTATTTGGTACTGCCGCCGATGTTTGCTGTTTTATTTCTCTCTTTTGAACAGATGCTGCATGAAGAGCGGATGAAACCCGTTATAGCATTGTCTGCGGTTTTGTTGATTGTCGAAGCAAATAAAGGTTTTGCATTTTTAAGCAGTGTCCTCTTTTTTATTTTGCTTGCACGCTTTGTAACCCCTGGATTGCGACAATATATAGTATGCAGGAACTGTTTGAAGTTTATCTTTGTAGTGATAGCGTATGTGGGCTATTTTATGCTTATGTCATTGATTTCAAATATATTTATGCTGGAATCACCGATGATTGATGGCTATCTGCTTTATTATATATTTATTGAATTTCTGATTGTGATGCTCTTATGAGAACACGCCTGATTTTAACCTTTTTTGTCATTGCGTGGCTATCATTGCTGGTACGTATTTTTTATCTTTCAGTACAGTCCAATGAATACTACACAGCGCTATCAAATCAAAATACGATTAAAACCGAGCTGATTATGCCCGTGCGCGGCAATATTTTTGATCGCAATGGAGATCCGGTAGCGATCAATAAACTTGGCTTTAAAATCGTATTTAAACCCCATCTTAATACCCAAAAATATCGTCATGTGCTTGAAGAGGAGCTTCATAAACTGGTTCAAATGATCCCTTCGCTTGAATATGATGAACTTTACAAGCGTTATACAGCCAAAGATTCCTATTACAATCACAACTTCATCCCTATTGTTGATTTTATTCCTTATAATGAAATATTGCCTATTTTTGCGCGTCTGAATCTGAATGAATATATAAAAATATTACCCGCTTCTAAACGCTACTACCCTTATGGCAAGATTGCCGCACACATGATTGGCTATATGTCACGAGCAACCCGAAAAGATGTCAAAAATGATTCAGTCTTAAAATTTATTGGATACGTGGGAAAAAGTGGTATTGAAAAGGAATACAACACTTTTTTACAAGGTCATCCGGGTGAACGGCAGATTATGGTAAGCGCTTTTAATGAGGAGATTGAAGAGATTGATCGAAAGTCTCCTAATGTGCATCATGACATTACATTAAGTATTGATATGCACTTGCAACGCTATATTACAGAGCTCTTTGAAGGGCAGGCAGGCGCTGTTGTTGTTATGTCGGTTGATGGCAGTATTTTGGCCGCAGGCAGTTATCCTGAATATGATCTCAATACATTTGCTATGGGTATTTCTCAAGAACAGTGGCAAGCTCTGATTGATGATATTAACGCTCCCTTTACCAATAAAGTCACCAGCGGCTTATATCCTCCAGGCTCAGTCATTAAAACGGGTTTGGGGCTTATTTATATTAGCAGTGACAGCATGTCGCCGTGGAGCACTTTTGTGTGTAACGGCAGTATGGAGCTTGGAAATCGAAAATTTCGTTGCTGGAAACATGCTGGTCATGGCAAAACGGATATTATTAAAGCAATTCGAGAAAGTTGTGACGACTATTTTTATAAGGGGAGTCTCAAAGTTGGCATTGACTATATGAGCGAACGTCTTAAAGCGTTTGGTTTGGGTCAAAAAACTGGGATTGACATTCCTAATGAATTTATTGGAACCGTACCAAATCGCTTGTGGAAACGCGAGCGCTATAATCAGCCTTGGTATATTGGTGAAACACTCAATACATCCATTGGGCAGGGATCATTTTTGGTGACACCTTTGCAAATGACCCAGTTTACGGCGCTGATGGCTATTGGCAAACTCCCCAAACCGCATGTGGCAAAAAAGCTTGGAGATAAACCGGTGAAAGCTTCCTATCAAGATGTTTTGCTGCCTCGTGAAAAAAAATATATCAGTATTATTCGTAATGCCATGCACGAAGTTTGTCACCATACCAAGGGAACCGCCAGCGGCCATATAACAACACATATTGATATTGCAGGCAAAACGGGAACAGCACAGGTTATAGGTATTTCTCAAGAGGCCAAAAAACGGCTCAAAGAGCATGAAATGCTCTATTATGAACGTTCTCATGCCTGGTTAACCACTTACGGCCCCTTTAAAAAACCACAATATGTCGTTACGGTATTGGTAGAACATGGCGGTCATGGGGGTCAAGCTACGGGTGAGATCGTATCAAAAATCTATGATAAGCTTGACCAATTGGGCTACATCAAACAGTAGTTTCTAGAGCTGTTGCACGCTGTTTTGGATAAAAAGTCCTAGCAAAAGTAAGAGCATAATCCCGCCAACACTGTTATAGAGCCGATTGGCTAAAATAAATAGCAGTGTGATAGAAGCAGCAATCATCATATAAATATCAAACTGACTGCTTTGAAGTGCTACATGTAAGGGTGCCACAAGCGCAGCCGAACCCAATACCATCGAAAAGTTAGCTACATTGGAACCGATGATATTGCCAATACTCATATCGGCGTTGCCTTTTCGTATGGCCATTATGGAAACAACCAATTCTGGCAACGAAGTACCAAAAGAGATTAAAAGTAATCCAATAATCCACTCGCTTACTCCAAACATGCGTGCAATATTTGAACCGCTTTGCACTACAAAATGGGCACCACCAATAGTCATGACAAAACCTGTAGCAAGAAGCAATAGGCTTTTAGCCCATGCAAACGGCTCTTTTTTTAGTGCCTCATCCACTTCGTTCTCTAACTCTTTTTTTGAATCTGAAAACAAAAAAAGCAGATACGCCACCATCATCACTAAAAAAAGCATGCCCTCAAAACGGCTGATGAGTCCATCAAAGATCATCAGGACAAAAAAAACAACCGGCACAACAATCCAGGCACTGTCTTTATTAAAAAGATCCCGATCAGGACGGAGTCGATTGGCAAGAAGAAATACCACCCCTAAAACCAGTGTAATATTAAACACAACACTACCGACAACATTGGCAACAGCCATATCACTTTTACCTTGAGAGGATGCCATCATTGAAGCCGCCATTTCTGGTAGAGAGGTACCAAAAGCAATCAGTGTCGCACCAATCACAAAATGAGAAATGTCAAAGTGCAGGGCAATGCGTTCGGATTCTTTGATAATAAAGTCGGCCCCGTATATCAATGCACTCATAGCAAGAACAAAGATAGCAATATCCATAACTACTCCTCTTGGGTACGAACAATCAGGCTTTTAGGCAACGCATATTTTTGGATGAGCTGCTCTTCTTTGCGGCGCATCTCTCCATGATCGGTTTCATGATCAAAACCCAAAAGATGAAGTAGCCCATGAATAAAGAGCAAAACAAACTCTTCTTGCGGTGCATGCGCATAGCGCGATGATGCAGCGATGACGTAATCATCACAAATCACAATGCTGCCAAGCGATGCGCGCTTGTTACTGGCATGAGTGGGAAAACTCAATACATCCGTTGGGCTGTCAATACCGCGATGCTCGGCATTAATGAGACGAATCGTGTCGCTGTCAGTTAAAATCAACTCAATATTGCGTTTACTCATTGATGTGGCAATCTTTTGGATCAGCGCCAAATTGTAGTGTGATGTAGTTTGGTTGTCGTACTCTATCATGTAGGTATTATAGCGATTTATGCTAGAATCGCATCATGCAGCGTCGAACCTTTTTATCTCTTATTGCCTCTGCTTCCGCCGTTATATTACTTCCTTCATCATCGTTTGGATATGCCCGAAACCTAACCCTATACACGCAGCCGTTTCAAACACTTTTTCGACTGCATCAGGATCTTTTTGCTCATTCTGGTATTGCGCCTCTCCTTCAAAACATTAATGCTGTAGGTTATTTTTCTGGCGTGCTTGATGATGCGTTTATTTCCGAGGATACGAAACGTTTTATGCGTAATGGTTTTACATGGCTTGATAAGAGTGCTTCAAAGCACTATGGCAAAGCCTACATTCAGCTTAATGCTCCCTCACGCCAAAATGTTTTGAAACACTTTTCACAAACACGCCGCGGACACAATTGGCTAGTTAGTATCTATAGCTATTTTTTTGAAGCGATGCTGTGCGATCCTGTATATGGTGCCAATAAAGATGAGTCAGGATGGCGCTATCTGGATCATCATAGTGGTCTTCCTCGTCCTAAAATGACACTTTCATGAAATGTGACGTTTGCATTATTGGCAGTGGTGCAGGTGCGGCGCCTGTGGCGTATGAGCTCTCTAGGGCCGGCTTTGATGTGATTGTGCTGGAAAAAGGGCCCAATCTGAGTGAAGAGGATTTTAGCAAAGATGAGATTGCTATAAGTCGTCGCAGCATCTATACGCCAAAACTCTGGGAAGAGCAGCACGTTATTGAAACCTACGCGGCAGATGGCACCATTAGGCGAACTACTGGCGCTGAATCGGAGTGGAGTTTTTGGAACGGTTCCATGGTGGGAGGATCGTCTAATCTGATGAGCGGCTTTTTTCATCGGATGAAGCCTATGGACTTTAAGCTTTTAAGTATTTTTGGTGCCGTTGAGGGAGCCAATATTGTTGATTGGCCCATTACCTATGATGAGCTGGAACCTTGGTACGATTATGTTGAAAAAGTAGTAGGTGTGTCAGGACGTGTAACACCACACCGTTTTGCCGAACCGCGAAGCAGCAAAGATTTTCCCTTTGCTCCCACATGGGAACAACCGCTCTCACAATGGATTGATACGGCTTGCAAAGACTTGGGATATGAGAGTATTCCCACACCACGTGCCATTTTGCCACACAACGCACTCCATCGTCGCGGCTGTTCGTACTCTAATTTTTGCGGCAGTTATGGCTGCGCTACGGGAGCAAAAAGCCATGCGAAAGCAGCGCTTTTAAATCAGGCGGTTAGCACGGGGAAATGCCGCATTATTGCCGATGCGTTTGTGTATCGTTTAAAGCATGATGCCTTACATGTAATCCAAGCACACTATTATGATAACGCCGCAAAATCACACGCCATTAGTGCGCATATTTTTGTTGTTGCAGCGCAAGCTATTGAAACATCACGACTACTGCTAAACTCCAAATCCCAATTTTTTCCCAATGGGCTGGCCAATAACAGTAATAATCTAGGCAAAAATTTAATTTTCTCAGGCGGTGGCGCAGGGCAAGGACGACTGGAAGCTTCTAAACTTTTAGCCAATCAACGAAAAGAGCTTTTTGTACGCGGTGCTTTTGTGAACCGTTCCTTGCAACAATGGTATGCCTTTGAATCTGAGGGGAAACGCTATAAAGGCGGAACAATTGACTTTTTATACCAACATGCCAATCCCATCCCACGTGCCATGGGTGCTATTTATGATGATCAGGGCAATGTGCAATGGGGTGCGGCGCTTGATCGTGCGCTTAAACACGCTTTTTTAGAATCACGCATTGTCACCTTTGAGGTCTTTAATGACTGGCTGCCTACGGACAAAAACTTTATTAGCGTGGATGAAAGCGTTAAGGATAAATGGGGTGTTCCTGTTGGAGTATTACGCCTTTACGGTCACGATCATGATCTTTTTGTAGGAAATTATCTGGCACAAAAAGGCGAAGCCGTATTAAAAGCGTTGGGGTGTGAGGAGGTTGAAAGTACGATTTCAAGTGCGCCACCGCCCAATTTGGTAGCGGGAGGATGTCGTTTTGGAAACGATCCCAAAACATCAGTGCTCAATAAAAACTGTCGTGCGCATGAGCTTGAGAATCTGTATGTAAGTGACGCATCCTTTATGCCAACAGGGGGCAGCGTTCCTTATACCTGGAGTATCTATGCCAATGCTTTTCGCGTGGCTAAAGCGATTATGTTACACTTGCAAAAAGATTTTTCAAGGTGAGGGGAATGGGCAAAAAAGCACTCTGCATTATGAGCGGTGGCATGGATTCGACGCTTGCTGCTTATATGATGAAAGCGCAAGAATATGAGATTATTGCGTTGCATTTTAATTACGGCCAACGCACTATGCATAAAGAGTTAGCGTGTTTTCGTGCCATTTGTGATGATCTTGGTACTATAGAGCGTTATGAAATTGATCTTGGTTTTTTTGAATCCATCGGAGCATCCGCACTAACCGATCACAACATTGACGTACCCACCAGCGGTATTGAAGCGGGTATTCCAATAACCTATGTACCTTTTCGCAACGGTATCTTTTTAAGCATTGCCGCCGCACTGGCTGAAAAACACGCGGCTGAAATAATCTGCATCGGCGTAGTCGAAGAGGACAGTAGTGGCTATCCTGATTGCCGTGAACATTTTATTGACTCAATTCAAAAAAGCATTAATCTGGGCACGAAAGATGAGACTAACATCACGATTGCCATGCCGCTAGTGCATCTAAAAAAAGAGCAGATTGTTGCTCAGGCACTTGCGTTTGAAGCGCCGCTGCATTTAACCTGGAGCTGTTATCAAAATGAGGACGTAGCTTGCGGGGTTTGTGATAGCTGTCGGTTACGTCTTAAAGGGTTTGAGTTAGCCGGCACTATCGATCCACTGCCTTACATGTAATGCGACTTTTACACCCTTTTGATCCCATTATTGATGCTGATTCGAAGGTTTTGATTTTGGGATCGTTTCCTTCCATTGCATCGTTTGAGCAGCACTTTTATTATGCCCATCCGCGTAATGCTTTTTGGCCCATTATGGAGCAGCTTTTTGATGTGACGCTTAGCGATGTGAATCAAAAAAAATCGTTTTTGCATGCCAAGCATATTGCCCTATGGGACACCTATGGCTCACTACGACGTGAAGCAGGCACCTCCAGTGATGCCAATCTTGCTGAGGTCATGCCCAATCCTATTGACACCTTGCTCGTAAAATACCCCAAGATTCAAAATGTTTTTTGCAATGGCACCAAGGCACACAAAGGCCTTTTGAGCCATTTTAAAAACCTACATGTAAGCGTAGAAAAGTTACCCTCAACATCCCCAGCATATGCGGCAATGACGTTTAATAATAAACTGCTGCAATGGCAAAAAGTAAAAGAGAGTCTTGAAACGCATTGAGATAGAGGGCATTGAGGTTTATATCGAACATAAACCGCGTAATAAAAATAGCTATATCCGCATTAAAGCTGATGGCAGCGTGCATCTCAAAACACCTATGCGCTTTATGTGGCGTATAAAAAAACTATTACAAGAGCGCATGGAATGGATCAAAGCCAAACGCAGCGACATAATAGTGCGTCCAAAGATCGCTCATGAGTATGGTAAAACCATTCTGTTTCAAGGGAGTTTACAGCCTATTGAAACCGTGCCACTGTTGCAGCAGATGATGGCGCGTCTGCAAACAGATGATGAGCGCTCATTGCAGCGCTGTTATGAGCGTTTTTATCTCAAAGCGGCCCAACTGGAACTGCCTTTACATGTAAACACGCTCTCTCAAAGCATGCAGCAATACCCCAAAAGTCTTCATTTTCGCAAAATGAAACGTCGTTGGGGAAGCTGTAATACACAAGGGGCAATTACCCTAAATACCTATTTGATGCAATTGGATATTGATTTGATCCATTATGTTATTGCCCACGAACTCTGCCATTTACAGCATATGAATCATTCGCGTGACTTTTATAACTTGTTACACACGTATATACCCGAAGGTCCAAGCCTTCGTCAACGACTTCGTATGAGTATGCTATAACTCAAAACAAAGCTCATTCGCTACACATTGTTTGCTCTTGAACTGAGGATTTTGGAAGAAATTTTAAAAGATGTGCTAACGAATATTTAAAAAATGTTTTAGGCTTACTTCATCCCATTCGCGTGAAAGCGCCAGATACGATGCCGCATCATCATAAACCCTTTTAAAATCGGTATTTTCATCACCCAGACGTTTAGCAACACGCCCCAGTGCCGCTTTGGCAGCATCAATAATATCCCGAGGATAGGCACTGATGCTGACATTAAGTTTTTTAAGCTCTTGAAGCGCTTTGATATTTTGGGCATGAAACTCAATCATCATCGTTGAGTTGATATCATTAGCCGCCATCTCAATAATGGCCTGATGTTCACTAGAGAGTTTCTCCCAGGTGTGTTTGTTAAACGTCAGCTCCAGCACTGATCCCGGCTCATGCCAACCTGAATAGTAATAGGGGGCAACTTTGTAAAATCCCATCTTAAGATCAAGCGCCGGACCAACCCACTCGGTAGCATCAATAACACCGCGCTCCAGCGACGTGTAGATTTCACCCGCAGGTAACAGCACGGGATTGACTCCAAATTCACTAAAGACTTCGCCTCCGATGCCTGGAATACGCATCTTAAGTCCCTTCATATCCTCTAGCGAGTGCAGCGGTTTACGAAACCAGCCACCCATTTGGATATTGGTATTGCCACCTAAAAAAGGGTAGAGGTTATACTTGGCATAAAGTTCACGCCACAATTTGAGACCGTTGCCGTAGTACATCCATGAGTTAATCTCTTCAGCCGTAAAACCAAAAGGTACGCCGCTAAAAAGTGAAAAAGCACTATTTTTGCCTTTCCAGTAATAGGGGCCGGAGTGAAAGGCATCAATCTCTCCGCTTGAAGCCGCATCAAAAACCGCAAGGGCAGGGATTAGTGTGTTTTTAGGAAAGAGTTTAATCTCCAAACTCCCACCGCTAGCGCGCTTGACGCTTTCAACAAAGCGCTCAACCCCCGTGCCCATGATGGGAAAATGTGCCGGCCAGCTTGTTGCAAGTTTGAGCGTCACTTTTTTATTGCGATTAACATTAACATGAGCCGCATCTTTGATTTTAGTGTCAGGATGTTTAGAGTAATCAATAGCCTGTCGTCCGCTCTCATTGCAACCATCAAGCAGTAACGCCGTCGAAGCAAGCGTTGCCGTGCCCATAAATGTACGTCGATCCATATCTCCCCCTAAATCAAAGCAACGATAATAGCATAACAGATAAAAAAGAAAAGATGTGATGAGCCTTCAAAATAGTTTGTTTGACCATCATCTGTTGTTTTCCATGCCAATAAAATGGTAAGAATCAGCGCACCGATTTGCAAGGTGTTAAAATCGAGTGTTAGCGGTATGGGAGTGAAAAAATATGAGAGTGCCATTAATAAAGGAACCGTAAGCATAATAGAGACGGTTGATGCCCCCATGGCAATGTTTATAACGCGTTGAATCTGATCATCTTTGGCGGCTTTCACCGCCGTTACAATTTCAGGGGCTACGGAGATAATTGCGATAATAAGTCCGGCCAATCCTACGGGAAAATCATAATATGAGACCAGATGCATACCATCTACTGCAAACACTTCTGCCAAAATGCCAATAAACGCAATCAGGACAAAAATAATGCCAAAATTAACATAGGTGTTAGCCAGTTCATAGATATCTTTTTCGACCTCTTCAGTCTCATCTTCGTCATCATTAAGCCGTTTTTTATAGCGAAAAATTCTACTGCGCGCAGTGGCTTTAAAAAAATGCGAATGCGTTTTGGTTTGAAAAATAAAAATGACAATATAAAATAAAAAAAGTACCACCGAAATAATAATACTAGCTAGTATGAGATCCGATTCATGATTGTTGGCATAATGCAAAATACTTGGCACAAGTAGCGCAGAAGCCGCAACCAGCAAAATAGTGGTATAGGTGTTAGAGGTGTCTTCATTATGCTGCTGCTCTTTAAAAGCAAGCCCTCCAATAAAGACGGCCAAACCTAATAAAACATTCATATCAACAATCACTGCCGAAATAATGCCACCTTTAACCGTTTCCATAGCGGCTGGATTGTCATAAGCTGCGAGCATAATCATAAAAAGCAGTATGATCTCAACAATCACAGCGCTAAAAGTCAATACAAAGCTGCCATAAGGTTCTTCAAGCCGTTCTGCAAGCACTTCAGCTACTTCAGAAACACTTAGTGAAAGTAGTGCAATACTGATTGCCGCAAAAAGCGTACCAAAATAGGGGTTGTGCCATTGATGAAAAATAAAAGTGATGAGCGCAAGGATAATGCCATACATGACATTCTTGTGGTACTTGCCCAAAAGGGCGGTTATGCTACTCCGCGACGACGGATCCGAATTCAATCGTATACTCCTAAAAAAGACTCTGCTGCACAGGATACGATGCAACATTTTGAAGAATGTCTGCACTGCATCCTGCAACAAAAGCAAAGTGAAATGAATGGTTTTTGAGTACGTTAATTATATCTTGTGTTGTTTCATATCGCAAGAGTGTGTTTGAAAATGGTAAATCAATGTTAGCGTTTTGAGGCACACAAAAGAGTTTGCGCGCCCATGGTGCTTGGGTATTGATAAAATCAATCTCTGATGCAGCCAGTGTGATGTTTGGCTCAAAAATGACAACGCGCTCACTGCTTCCAAAATCTTTGATTTGCAGCGAATTTCCAACAAATATGGGCTGAAAATGCTCAAATGCCGCAAACGAACGCAAACGAAACGCAATATCGCGTTCTTTGAGCAGTTGCAGCAATGCAATCAGATAGGGTAAAAATAGTGGTGAAAGATAATGACGTTCATAATAGGTGTGCTCATACACGAATGCACACTCAAAGAGCGTTTGCTCATAGATGCTTACCTTTTCAAGCGAAGCAACATCATCAAGAAAGATGACATCAGTAAAAAGATCTTCATCAATACTCCCGCGTTCAAAAAGTACCAAAGCCTGCGGTGGTGCTTGTAGAAGTTTGGATATGTTTTCATGCAATTTTCCCTCAAGCACCAGCAGTTGCTGTGATGCTGTTGCAATATGCTTGGCAATATGAACGCTTATTGCCTCGCCAACAACCGCTTGAAGCTCTTTATCAATCAGCATAAAGCGAATAATGCGTTTGAGTGCATCAAAAATATCGCTCACATGAATCCATGCAATCTCGGCATCGTCAATTGGCATCTCCCGATCATAGACAATGCCATAAGCGCCTTTGGCTTGCGCTTGAGAAATGTCATGCGGATTCATGGCCAAAAAAAGCGAACCGTGGCGCACTTTGCCAACATCAACAACAACATCAGAAAATTCAGAAATTTGAGGTTGGCTCATCAATGAGCCATGCGTCAAAGCTAAAACGTTTTCAAGTCTCACGCTGTTTTAACGAATCTCCGTTCCAATTTTTTTTGTTTTTTCAGGACGCAAAAGCGAAAGGCCCTCATCATCTTTTGCTGCGAGCAACATCCCCTCAGAGAGCATCCCCATCAGTTTTGCAGGTTTTAAATTGGCAACAACGCACACTTGTGTACCTACCAAATCCTCAGGCGCATAAAACTCTTTGATTCCGGCAATAACCTGACGATTGCGTTCTTCGCCAAGATCTACTTGCAGTTTTAAAAGTTTACTGCTTTTAGGCACCTCTTCAGCTGCTACCACCAAACCAACTTTAAGTGAGGTCTCAAAGAACTGATCAATTGTAATAAGATTATCACCAGAGAGTTCAGAAGGCTCTTTTGCCTCTTTTTTAGGTGCCGCATGATCTTCTGGCAGTGATTTTGGAGCTTGTTCCAATAGGGGTTCTTCAATACGTGGAAAGAGTGGGGGGACTTTTTGAATTGTAAAGGCTTCTAGCAACGCGCCATCTCGAATAAGACGTTCAAAATGTTCGGTTGTCATTGCAATGCCAAGCGCATCGGCAATGGTATGTGTTGTTTGCGGCATAACACCGTGTAAAAGCAGCGCAGCTTTTGCCAAAATATTGGCTACCAAAGCCACGGTAGCAAATGCCGCGTCTTCATTACCTTCTTTCATTTTAACCCAAGGAGCATGCTCTTCAATTGCTTTATTGCCAATAGCAAAAAGACGCCACAGCTCTTCGAGATAACGGTGAAGTTGTACTTCCTCAAGATAAGTCTCAAGTGTTGCAATAATGCGTTCGGCTTCTTCAATCTCTTTGGCGTGAAACGTTTTAACATCTTTGGAGTCAATATAAAAATCAGAGTATTTGCCACTCATCCCAATAATACGATTGAGCAAGTTCCCCAAATCATTAGAAAGATCAGAGTTGATACGATCTATAAAAGCGCGTTGTGAAAAGTCGCCGTCTTGTCCAAAAGGAACCTCTCGCATCATAAAATAGCGCAAGTTTTCAACTCCATAGGCATCGGCAACCTCTTTGGGATGCACAACATTACCTTTGGATTTGCTCATTTTTTCGCCATCGCGTGTCCACCAACCATGCGCCCCAATATGTTTTGGTAGCGGTAGATCAAGACTCATTAAAAAAGCCGGCCAATAAATGGCGTGAAAACGCAAAATGTCTTTACCTACCAACTGCATGGTTGCCGGCCAAAGGTGCATTAATTTTTCATCATTGCCATAGCCTAAAGCCGTAATATAATTTAATAGCGCATCCAACCAAACATACATCACATGTTTGTCATCATGAAGACTTTGCGGCATTTTAACACCCCATGTAAAGCTTGTACGCGTTACTGAAAGGTCTTGCAGCCCCCCTTTGACAAAATTTATCACTTCATTACGGCGTGATTTTGGCAAAATAAAATGAGGATGCGCTTCGTAGTAATCGAGTAATTTTTGCTCATATGCCGAAAGACGGAAAAAGTAACTTTCCTCTTTGACTATGGATGTTGAACGTCCGCAATCAGGACAAAATTCACTATCAATAAGCTGCGACTCAGGGAAAAAAGCTTCACAGCTAACGCAGTAGTGTCCTTCATAAAAATCTTTATAAATGTCACCTTTAGCATGCATGGTCTCAAATGCTTTTTGGACACCGCGTTTGTGATTATCGTCGGTAGTGCGAATAAATTGATCATAGCTAATATCAAAATCGTCCCAAAGGTTTTTAAAGGTAGCACTGATTGCATCAGCAAACAGCTGGGTCGTTTTACCCGCTTTTTTTGCTGATTCTTCAATTTTTTGGCCATGTTCGTCTGTGCCGGTGAGGAAATAGGTCTCTTCTCCCTTCAGTCTGGAATAGCGCGCTAAAGCATCGGCAATAAATGTTGTATAAGCATGTCCAATGTGCGCTTCGCCATTGACATAGTAAATTGGTGTTGTAATATAGTTGCTCATAAAAAAAATTCCCTCATTAAAATTCAAAACCGCCCGTGTCGCCTTTGGACATCGAGCTAAAAACAGCATTTACATAGGCTTGGCGTATCTCACAACCTATAAAGTGTTCACATGTACTACATGTATTTGTGGCATGTTCACTTTGACATTGCTGTAGTTTTTGCAGTTGCGTATCAAGCTGCTGTTCATAAATATTTTGCTCAGTTGCAGACATCCGTTTTGACTTTCTCTATTTCATAGTGCGATCCAAAATAACATGAACTGCTTTCGTGGGGATCATTACAAGGTAATTCTAGCAGTCTACCGCCCTTGCCATCAATTGCCTGGCCGCCAGCCATTTCATAAACAAAGGCAAAGGGAAAGACTTCAAAAAGTTTACGTAATTTGCCTTCAGGGCGGTCTGTTGTGGCGGGATAGCTAAAAAGTCCGCCGCCTTTAAGCAAAATCTGATGCAAGTCAGGCACCATACCGCCGGAATAACGTAGACGGTAGCCTTCGCTAAATAAGGACTCGACCAGTGCTTTGTGTTTGGGATACCAGCAGTTTTGCGTGGCTCCCGGAGCGTTAAGTTTTCCTTTTTCTTTCAGACGAATTTGTTCAAGCTCTTTAAATCGACCATGACGATAAATATAGTGGCGTACATTTTCATGATAGGCTGTTACCATTTCCGTACGTGGTCCATAAACGACATACACCGCCGCAATCATCTTTTGCGCGCTCCATTCCCCCGCATAAATACCAAAAATAGAACCAACGCTTAAATTGACATCTATCAGGCTTGAGCCATCTAGCGGGTCATAGGCAATTAGCAGTTCCCCATCTTCATGCAGCGTTTCCGCTTCTTCTTTCTCTTCGCTTGCAATCGCTTTGATTTGCGGTAATTTGGAAAACTCTTCGGCAATAATAAGGTCACTGATAATATCAAGCTTAAGCTGGATATCACCCGACTGATTGGATTGCGCGGAATAATCCGTATCCTCATTAGTGATGGCATCGCGAATGCGAAGTGCGGCGTTTTGTATTGCATCAAATACGGGTTCTAGGGACTGCATCATACCTCCTTGGCGTGGTTTAAAATCCATGTAATCACATTGGCTTCATCATTAAGATTCAGTAATGCTACATGTTCGGGAATTGCATACTTGGAACAATCAATACTCTCATCAGTTGCCAGAGCATTCATATAGGGAAAGTAATCTTCATCAATACGTTCTCTAAAGATACTAATACGCGGTAACGGGAGCTCTTTTAGGCCTTCGACCAAAAGGATATCAAAGTCACCAAAAAGCGCTACCATTTCATCAAGATCGTGATGACGTTGTGAAAAATAGGTTGTCCGGGTAGGGGAGGTAACAATCACCTCTGCTCCGGTATCGGAAAATTTATAGCTATCTTTACCCGGAACGTCAAAATGCGCCTTGTCTTTGGGATCGTTTTTAATAATAGCGACTTGCATGCGGTGCTCATGAATGAGTTTGCGTGCCACTTTAAGAATTAATGTTGTTTTGCCACTGTTTGAGGGGCCGGTAAATGCTACTGCAAGACGTCTGCTCACCAACTTGTGGCCTTTAATTAAAATTGGGTGATTATATTCAAAATGCGATTAATGATCTCTTACATGTAAGCAGGATATAATGACATCATTACACCTTACAAGGCTTATGATGCGCTCAATTGCACTACTTTTTTTTGCCATTTTCATCATTCAGGGGTGTTCACGCACGACCGCTTTTGACTTTTTTAAAATGGACACCGAGCATGAACGTGCAGTAGAAAACATGAGAACCGGTACCATCGTGCGCTCATTTGAAACCGAAGCCATTCTCTCTACGATCTATCTTAACCGTGTTTATCCCGATAAATACAAAGACGGCGAGCACTTTTTTGTTGCCCTTTATTCCCGCGAAGATATCCGTCTTTATTTCAAACAGGGGCTTAATAACAATAAGTACAACTTTACATGTAACGGCGAAAAACCCATTGAAGCACGAGAACTTAAACCCGGCGACGAGCTGCGCCGTTTAATGCCGATTAATAATGAGTGGAACCGATACTATTATGTTAGTTTCCCTCAACAAAAGATTGATACGCTTGATCTGGTTTTAGAATCAGGACTGGAAGAGAAAGTAACTATTACGTATCACATTGACAAAGATTGAGTCCTAAAACGATCTGTGGCACTGGGATTCGTTAAAGACTCCAGTAATTTTAACAATGATATCTTTTCACCCAAAATCTCTTTATACACGACATAATTTGCTAACACTTTTTTGCCGTATTCACGGCTTTCACTATTAAGCATCATCTCCATGCTCATAAATGGCTCATAAGCACCTTTGGTGAAATGGTCATTCATAATATGCTGCTTGGTAAAACCATACCCGCCATTGTAGCTGTAGGCTATAAAAAGCGGATGGAAAAAACTTTTTTGCAGCCACTTGAGATGTTTGATGGCATAGGTCAAATTGGTTTGCGGCTCAAACATCTCATTAAGGCTCTTAAGTTTTTTGGGCATCTTTTTTTCCATAGCATGTACTAAAAACGGCATCATCTGCATCAATCCCATAGCATAAGCATGAGAAAGAGCTGAGGGGATAAAGCGACTCTCTTGACGCATAATAGCATACACCATAGCCTGCATGTCAGTGTCAAGGTCATCAAGATACTCTTTATAGGGCATAATAAACGCTTGCTTGCGGTACTTTGTGGCACGCTCAAATATAAAAGATTGCACGCCAAGAAGATTTTTAGAGGCGTAGCGCCGACCCAATGCTTCTAGCTGCTCTTGCGGTGTTGATTTGACTTCGTTTAAAATTTTTTGCCATACAAAGGGATCTGTGATATCTTGCCTGTCTGCTGATACATTGTTGGTATCAAGCGAAGCATAATAGTGTCCTAACGGCTCGCCTAAATGCTCTCTTGCATAAAGGGTATAGATGTTGATATCAAAACTTTGTGACAGCTTTTTAAGCAGCTTGGCATCTTGCGTGGCCATGTATTTCCAAAAAAGTGCTTTGTCTTTGTCAGATTGAAAATAAAAGTGCTGATACGCCGCATCAAAATAGTGTATGGCCTTCTCTTTTTTATCATAGCGCAAGGCATTTAGCCCCATTAAAAAGTTGCTCTGGGGATCTTGGACGATGTCACTATTGGCATCTAAAAGCGATTTTTGAATTTTATGAAGCTTGGGATCTAAAATGCTATAGGCAATAAATTTGTCAAAACGAGGCTGTCTGGAAAGATTACGCAGCTCTTTTTTGGTATAAGGACGATTGAAATTGGCATAACGATACTCTTTCCCCGCGCGAACAAAAAGCTCTAGCAGCACCTCTGGAGTAGCCACTTTATGATCTCCTTGCATAAACTTCATCCAACGTCTTTGAGCGTGTTCAATAGGGCGCGAGAGTAGCTTGCGGCGCTGCGATGAAGTGAGTTTAGAAAATTTATAAGGAGTGAGTGCTAGTCTTAAGCAGTCACGATCTTTGAGTTTTAGCAGTTTCTTAGCCGGCGTACTCATACAATCGGTTGTGTAAATAATGGATGCATCATCCGTTTTAGCCGCATACATGTAAAGCTCATTAATGCCTACATCTTTGATCTGATAAAACGCGGCTTCGGCCTCTTTAGGTGTAATTTTTTGTTTAAAATATTGCCATATCAAGAAGTTTTTAGCACGACTGGGAGGTTTGGAGTTGATTTGCTCTAGCGTAATGTCGGCATACAGCATACCGCCAAGCAGCAACATGAGCGCAAGCGGTCGCATTAAAACCCGCGTGCTATCGTATTAATGCCGTTAATCAAAATCACATCAATGACCTGCAAGGCAATGATGATGATAAGCGGTGAGAGATCAATACCATTAAGAACACTGGGAATATGACGTCTTACAAACGCATAAGCCGGTTCGGTAATGCGGTAGAGAATCTGTATGATCGGATTGTTGGGATCAGGACGCACCCAGCTAAGCAAGGCGGCAATAATAACCACCCAGATATAGACATTGATAAGGTTATGCAGTATGCCGCCAAAGCCTGCAATAATTCCAGCGATCATTTGACAATCTCCCCCAGATAGTTTTTAAGGTACGGATACAGATCTGCCACCTCAGGACCATGCTCGGCACCGCTAAGCAGGAGTCGCAATGGTTTAAAAAAGTTTTTCCCCTTAAGCGCACTCTCTTGCATAAGATGGGATTTAAAACTATCAAAGTCATCAAAATGTGGGGCGGCATGAATGACTTTTTTAAGGATTTCTGCTCCCTCTTGGTAGGCTTCGGGTATGACTTTTTCAGCAAAAATAGGTGCAATTTTTTCACGCAACTCTTTTAAAGTACTGGCCTCATCCAAATAGATTTTAGCCAAATTTCCAATCTCTTCATCAGCAAAACCCACATAGCGTGAGAGCTCTTTGGCATCCAGTCTTTTAAGCTGCTCTTTATTGATAAAACGCAGTTTGTCCATGTCAAAACGGGCAGGGGCTTTAGAGATATTATTCAAATCAAACCATCTTACTGCTTCTTGCATGCTAAAAACTTCGGTGGGAACTTTATTACCAATAAGAATGAGATAATTAGCAATTGCTTCGGGCAAAAATCCCTCGCTAAGCATCCACTTCACACTCGAAGCGTTATCACGTTTGCTCATCTTTTTACCCTCATCATTTAGAATAATAGGTAAATGGGCATATTCAACAGGCTTGGTGTATCCCAGCGCATTACGAATAGCAATCTGTTTGGGAGTATTACTAACATGATCTTCGCCTCGGATGACAATAGAGATATCGCCAATCATATCATCAATAGCGCAGGCAAAATTGTACGTGGGATTTTTATCGGCACGCATAATAATAAAGCTGTCAATATCTTCTGGTTCAAAGCGGCTGCTGCCTTTGATAATATCGTCCACCACAATGGCTTCATCCGGTTTTTTCAAACGAACCGTAAAAGGGTTGGGATTGTCAATGGTTGCTTCGGGTGCAAGATGCTCACACGCTCCATCATAACGGTACGCTTTCTTAGCCGCTTTCGCTGCTTCGCGTTTGGCTTCTAGCGTTTCGGGGGTACAAAAACAGTTAAACGCTTTTTTATCATGCAGCAGTTGCAGCGCCATAGCGCGATGATATTTAAGATGGCTGCTTTGATAGATTAGATCACGATACTCAATACCAAAAAGATTAAGAATTTCAATAATCTCTTGGTCTTTGCCTTCAATATTGCGCTCTTTGTCGGTATCTTCAATACGAATAATAAGCGGCTCATTACGCTGTTTTGAGAGAAGATAGTTAAAGATAGCAACCCGCAGGTTGCCGATATGCATATCTCCGGTAGGTGAGGGAGCAAAACGAAGCATAAAAAGTCCTGATTAGTTTTCCGAAATCATAACAAATGATTCTTAATTCCGTAATACGTCAGCACTATCTACAACATTTGATCTCTGGAGTATTACAAAACGTTTGAAAATACTCTTACATGTAAGATCAAACACGTATTTTGGCAGAGAAAATTTTTCTGCCAAAATCCATTTATTTAAAGCTAGGAATAAGCCAAATAGCACTATTGTTAAATAGTCAAAAAAAATACTCGATCTTGTGACCAAATGGTTATAAATATGGTGTATATTTACATACAGATAACATACTTAATATATTAGGAATTCTAATGGCAATCAAAGCAGCAATTAATGGCACTGGCCGAATCGGGATGATCGTAGCAAAGATCATTGCATCACGTAACGACATAGAACTTGTCGCAATCAATACTACCGCAAAACCAGATATGCTTGAATATCTTTTTAAGTACGATAGCGTCCACAGTGGTATTGATGCAAACGTTATTGATGAAAATACGATTGAGATCAATGGTAAACGTGTTCGTATGTTTTCCACCCGTAATCTTGACGAGCTTGACTTTGGCAGCGTAGGTGCCGAGGTGGTTGTTGAATGTACCGGCGTTTTTCTCACTACTGAAAAGGCACAAAAATATCTCAAAAATGGTGTTAGAAAAGTAGTAATGTCCGCTCCTGCAAAAGATGACACCCCTACGTATGTTTATAAAATCAATACTGATGATTATCAAGGCGAAGCCATCATCTCTAATGCCAGTTGTACGACCAACTGTTTGGCACCTATTACGAAAATACTTGATGATGCTTTTGGTATTGAAAACGGTTTAATGACCACTATTCACTCTTATACCAACGATCAAAATATTCTTGATGTCAAACACAGCAAAGATATGCGTCGTGCACGTGCTGCCGCGGTCAATATGATCCCTACAACTACCGGAGCGGCCAAAGCAATCGGCAAAGTCATGCCACATCTAAAAGGCAAACTCAACGGCTATGCCATGCGTGTTCCTACGCCTGACGTTTCCATTGTAGATCTTACGGTTAATCTTAAAAAAGCCGTTACCAAAGAAGATGTGAATGCCGTTTTTGAAAACGCGGCGCAAAGCGAATTTCGAGGCTTACTTGAAGTTGATACCGATATGCGTGTTTCAAGCGATTTTATAGGATCAACTTACAGCGCAATCTTTGTACCGGATATGACTAGTGTTGTAGATGGCACAACCGTTAAGGTCTTGGGTTGGTATGACAACGAATGGGGATACAGCAGCCGTTTGGTTGATATGTGTGTATTTGTAGGAGAGCAATAATGCTCACCTTCAAACGTGCATTTGATTTTCAGATCACTCCAGAGCGCCAGCGAATGATGCAAAGCGCCCAAGCCGTGCTACAAAATGAAATGCAGAGCGATCGCATTGGATATTACAAACTTCCAAAACATTCACAAAAGCTCATTGGTGCCGCCGAAGCACTTCCACTTGATACGATCTCACAAGTTGTTGTTATTGGGATTGGTGGCTCCTCTCTTGGCATTAAGGCAATAGATTCTATTTTGCGCCCCTATACCAAAGAAGCCAAAGAGATGCTCTTTTTTGAAAACTCCGATCCGCTTACTATTTCCGAAACTATGGCAAAGATCAATAAAGAAAAAGCCTGTTTTTTTCTGATTTCTAAATCGGGTGGAACCATTGAAACCACCTCTATTTTCAAAAAGTTAATAGATCATTTTAACCTCGATCTTGATGCTGCAGACAATCAGCGTGTATTTGTCATTACCGACAAAGGCTCGGTGCTTGGCCAGTTTGCCGAACATCATAAACTCAAGCAATTTAATATTCCCGAAAATGTTGGCGGGCGCTTTTCGGTGCTAAGCGCTGTAGGTGTTGTACCGCTTCAAGTTGCCGGGTATGATATGAGTGCACTTTTATTGGGTGCCGAAACATATGTAACCTCATTTTTTGAAGGTCATGAAGAGCACCTTCTTGAAAAAGCGTGTTACATGTATGAAAACACCAAAACTTTTTCCATCAACGTGCTCTTTTCTTATGCAGATCGTCTAGAGCATCTTACCAAATGGTATGTCCAGCTTTGGGGTGAATCACTGGGTAAAATTGATGCCAACGGCAATCGTGCAGGTATGACTCCCATTGGCATTATTGGCTCCGTCGATCAACACTCTTTTTTGCAGTTGGTCATTGAAGGCCCACGCGATAAGACACTGACTTTTATTAATATAGAAGATTTTCAAAATAACCTTAGCATTCCTGATATATCACTCAAAGCGATTGAAAAAACCGATTTTATTAACACGCAAAGCTTTAATACCCTTATTAACGAACAGTGCTTGGCAACCATGCAGAGTGTTATTGAATCGGGAGTGAGTGCAGATAGTATTACTTTAGATAAAGTCACTCCTGAAAATATCGGTGCCTTATTGATCTATTACGAATTGCTTACCTCGCTTGTAGGCGCCATGCTTATGATTAATACCTACGATCAGCCGGGTGTCGAACTTGGCAAACAGATTTTATACAAAAACCTATCCAGATAAGGAGCGGTATTGAAGCTTTTTACCTACGACATTAACACCAAGTTTGAAACGGCCATTGCCTATTTTTCTATGGAATTTGCAATTGATCAGTCACTAAAAATCTATTCCGGCGGTCTTGGTTTTCTAGCCGGATCACACATGCGCAGTGTTTATGATTTAAAACAAAATGTCGTGGGTATCGGACTGCTTTGGAGCTTTGGTTATTATGATCAAACCCGCAACGAAGATCGCACCCTCCGTCCCTCATACACACGAAAATTCTATTATTTCCTTAAAGAGCTTGATATCAAGGTAAAGGTCAAGATTCATGGTGAAGATGTTGTCATCAAAGCATTTTTGCTTGATCCCGAAGTTTTTGGCACGGCACCTATAATTTTGCTCTCAACGGATACTGATGAGAACGATTATCTTTCACGTACCATTACCCATAAACTTTATGATGGCAATGAGCGTACTCGTGTTGCCCAAGAGATTGTATTGGGAGCAGGGGGCGTTAAAATCCTTGAAGCTATCGGCCATCATGTCGATATTTATCATATGAACGAAGGTCATGCGTTACCGATGGTATATCAGCTTTATTCCCAATACAACAACTCTGTAGCAGAGCTGCGAAAACATGTAGTCTTTACCACGCATACGCCTGAAGCCGCAGGAAACGAAGTGCACAACATCCATTTTTTACATGAAATGGGATTTTTTGGCAATCTTGATCTTGAAAGTGTACGCCAAATCAGCGGTTATACAAACGATGACAACTTTAGCCTAACCGTTGGGGCACTGCGTAGTGCCAAAATTGCCAATGCCGTTTCAAAAATTCACGGACTGGTAGCTAATGCAATGTGGCACGGCGTTAGCGATCGATGCGAGATTATTTCGATCACCAATTCGCAAAATAAAAAATTCTGGACAGACAAGTCTCTTGTTCGGGCTTTTGATGAGCATGAGGATTACGAACTCTCTGCACGCAAGAAACACCTCAAAAAAATGCTTTTTGAAACCGTTGCGGATCAAACCGGTAAAATGTTTGATCCCGAAGTGCTTACCATCGTTTGGGGACGCCGTTTTGCTGAATACAAGCGTCCTGGCTTGCTAAAATATGATTTTGAGCGTTTTGTACGCATGATAAAAGATGAAAAACATCCCGTACAAGTTATTTGGGCCGGAAAACCTTATCCTACAGATCAAGGTGCCGTTGAACTTTTTAATGAACTGATTCATATTAGCCACCATTATAAAAATATGGCCGTGCTCATCGGGTACGAGCTCACACTCTCACGCCAGTTAAAACAAGGCAGTGATATTTGGCTCAATACCCCTCGAATTACCCGTGAAGCCAGTGGTACTAGCGGTATGACTGCCAGTATGAACGGTTCGGTTCATTTTAGTATTGACGATGGATGGCATCCCGAATTTGCACGTGATGGCAAAAATGCTTTTACCATTCCTGCTTTGGATCCTACGCTGAGCATTGAAGAGCAAGATCGTTTGGATAATATGCATATGATGGATATTTTAGAACACAAAATCATTCCACTCTATTATAATAAGCCGCAGGAATGGCTTAAAATCATGAAAAATGCCATGATGGATATTGAAGTAGAATTTGATTCAGGCCGTATGGCAACTGAATATTACGAACGTATGTTCAATCATTAAAAAGGAAGCGTATGGCACTGGCTATTATGTGTTCAGGCGGAGATGCCCCGGGAATGAATCCGGCAATAAAAAAATTTGTTGATTATGTCTACAAAAAAGGAGAGCGTCCTTATCTGATTTATGATGGTCTTGAAGGCCTGATTGATGGCAAAATCAAACAAGCAACCCATAAAGATGTTGCCGGAATTGTGCATTTTGGGGGTACTATTATTCGCTCCTCACGCTCCAAACGTTTTTTTGATTATGACTATCGCCTAAAAGCGTACCAAAATCTACAAGAGCATGATATTAGTGCGCTGGTAGTTCTTGGCGGCGATGGCTCGTTTCGGGCCATGGATCAGTTTAGCAAAGATTTTGATGTTAAGTTTGTCGGTATCCCTTCTACCATTGATAACGACATCTATGGCACAGAATATTGCTTGGGTGTTGACACGGCACTAAATGTTATTCGTGATGCATTGGATAAAATTCGTGATACGGCTTCTTCGTTTAACCGTGCATTTTTGGTTGAAGTCATGGGTCGTGATTGCGGTTATCTTGCCATTGTATCTTCTATGATTAGTGGCGCCGAGGTATGTGTGGTTCCTGAGGCTCCTTTTGAACACGAAAAACTGGGTGAGCGCCTTAAAAAAGAGGTGGAGTGTGGTCGCAACTATATTTTGGCAATCGTGGCTGAAGGTACCAAAAAAACCACCGAAGTCTTTCATTGGCTTCAAGAGAGTATCGGACTAGAAACCAGAGTCAGTATTTTAGGACACATTCAACGTGGCGGGAATCCTACGGTGTATGATCGATTGATGGCGTTCGATTTTACCATCACGGCTGTCGATCATCTGCTGGCCTCTAGTCATTCCAACAAGGTGGCGGTTTTTCAAAAAGGCGCTTTTCAATTGATTGAAATAAGTGAAGTTGTCAATAATCGCTATCAACTTCCCCAGCACTATCTTGATGCACTCAATCTACTCGATTAATCTCATAAAACAAAGGAGCATGTCATGATTAAAGTTACCCAAAAGGGATCAAAAGCATATGTCACATTTACTCACAAACCTGAGGTGGCAGACACTGTTACGCTTTGCGGTGAATGGAGCGACTGGAATGAAGAAGAGATGAAAATGAAAAAAAATGGCGAGTTTTGGGTAACAAAAGTTTTACCATCCAACAGTATGTATCAATTTGGCTATAGTGTTGATGGCACATGGCAATGTGATGATGAGCTTGAGTGTATTGATTCGCCATTTGGTTCACAAAATTCACTCTTAAAGCTTTGATGATCAGGCTGCATTTTTAGTGCAGCGCAACACTTAGATGCATGTTACATGTAAGTGTTATAATGTATGATTTATATTTTTTAATATGACCTGGAGGAGCGTGTAGTTTTATGAAAGCAGTAGTGATGGCAGGAGGGTTTGGCACCCGTATTCAACCTTTGACACATTCAAGACCAAAACCAATGTTGCCTATTGTTAATCGGCCTATGATGGAGCACACTATGATGATGCTCAAACAGTTGGGAATTACAGAGTTTATTGTTCTACTGTATTTCAAGCCAGACATCATCAGAGATTACTTTAAAGATGGCTCCGACCTGGGTATTAATATTACGTATGTACTGCCTGATGATGATTACGGTACGGCAGGTGCCGTAAAGTTGGCTCAAGAACATATTGGCGATGAAAATTTTATTGTTATCAGTGGGGATTTGGTCACCGACTTTGATTTTCAGCATATTTTTGATTTTCACAAGCAGCACAATTCACAGCTCTCCATCGCGCTAACATCTGTTGAAAATCCATTGCAATTTGGCGTTGTTATTGCCAATGAAAATCATGTGATTGAAAAATTTTTAGAAAAACCGAGTTGGGGTGAAGTCTTTAGCGATACAATCAACACGGGCATCTACATTATTGAGCCTGATATTCTTAATCATATTCCTGCAAGTGAAAATTTTGATTTTGCCAAAGATCTTTTTCCGTTGCTAATGAAAAAAAACATCCCGCTTATGGGTTACAGTCTCGAAGGTTACTGGCGTGATGTAGGCAATCCTGAGAGTTACCGTGAGGTGTATGACGACATTTTGAGCAACAAAGTCAATTTTACCATTCCAGGAAAACGCACATCCTATCCCGATGGTATTCTCTATAGTGATGTCAAGCAGACATTAGTTGATTCGGTAGAGATTGTCGGCAACGTTGTACTAGGTAAAAACGTTACCATTAAAGAGGGTGTCAAGCTGGTGAATGCTGTTATAGGTGACAACGTTACCATTGGCAAAAACAGCGCCATTAGAAATTCCGTGCTTTGGGAAAATATTACTATTGATAAAAATGTTAAACTGGATAATTGTGTCATTTGTAATGACAATATTATTCATAAAAACGTTACCGCCAAAGCGGGACTCATTCTTGCGGAAGGGTGTGATGTTGGTGAATTAAGCTCTTTTGAACAAGATGTTATTATCTGGCCTGATAAAGAGATTGAACCCGCATCTATCGTCAGTCATAACCTCATTTTAGGCAGCCGCTACAAAAATTCTATTTTTCAAAACGGAACAGTTACAGGCAAGAGCAATATTGAACTCTCTTGTGAAATGATTACAAAACTGGCCGAAGCCTTTGCCGCACAGCTTCCTGTTGGGAGCCGTGTTATTATTGGCCGTGATTATGATAAAAGCTCACGCATGCTCAAACGGGCCTTTTTAGGAGGCTTGCTCTCTGCTGGAGTCCATGCACTGGATCTTAAAAATACACCACCTTCCGTTTTGCGTTATACACTTGCGCATGATTCGTCTCTTGTTGGAGGAGCCCATTTTAAACAAGATATTTTGCATCCGGCAGACTCGCAGGTAACCTTATTTAATGAAGAAGCCATTCGTATCGACTCTGAAACGGCTAAAAAAATTGAAAAAGCTTTTTTTACCGAAACCTTCCGACGGGTTGATTACTCGCAAATCGGTACTATTGAAGAGACACATTATCGAAACGAATGTATGACATACAAAGAGGCCGTAGAGTCCAGGATTAACAATGGCATTATCAAATGCAGCCCGTTTAAGGTAGCAGTGGATTTGATGCATGGCAGCACTGCCGATATCTTTCCCAACATGCTTAATGACCTTAATATAGAAAATATTGTTCTAAATGCTTATTATGACGAACAGCGTCTGGCCAACGTTCCCGCACTGACACGACGCTCGGAAGCCAATATATCTACTATTGTAAAGAGCCTCGAATATGATTTGGGGGTTATGATCTATCCCAATTCGCAAAAGCTGACGCTTGTTAGCGATGAGGGTGAAATTTTTGATCTTATCAAAGGCCTTTTAGCGGTTTTATACCTTCTTAACCTCGATGTTAACGGAAACAAAACAAAAGTCTTTTTACCCACATGGGCACCCGATATGATCTATTTTGAAAACCTTGAGATCGAACGGGGCAAATATGCTAATCTTAAAGCCGCAAAATTGCGCGAATATGCTTTGATAGCCACTATAGATGGCAATTTCACTTTTACCGAATTTGGTCTTACGCGTGATGCTATGTATGCGAGCCTTAAAATTATGGAGCTTTTAAGCTGCCATCAAATCAAATTATCAGAGATTTCAAAACGCCTTGGAATGTTTTATTATATTTCAAGACAAATTCCTTGTACGCAGTCGCACAAAGGTAAAATGATGCGCAAATTTCTAGCAGATGCCAAAGGCAAAAAGTCATCATCTGTTGACGGTGTGAAAATTTGGGAAAACGATACCGACTGGATTTTAATGATACCTGATCATTACAGCAACCATCTCAATCTTTACATCCAAGCATCTGACGAAGCGGCAGGTCAAAAAGTTCTTAAAAACTACAGTGATAAAATTGCCGTATGGACCAAAGAGAAATAACGGATGCATTTAAGTTTCATATGGCATATGCACCAACCAGACTACCGCGACGCATCAGGTATAATGCAGATGCCCTGGGTCTTTTTACATGCCATCAAAGATTATTACGACATGCCGTGGATGATGGCGCGCCATGAAAAGATCAAAGCCACCTTCAATATTACGCCACCGCTGATTGAACAGCTTAAGCTCTATTACGACACGCCTGAAGCGCATGACTATTTCTTATCACTTTGGCTCAAAGAGATGACTCAGCTTGGAGAAAAAGAGCGCCAATGGATGATCAAAATTTGCAAAAGTGTTAATTATGACACAATGGTAGTACCCCTTGAAGGGTATGATGATCTGTACAAACTCACACATTATAGCGATAGCGATCTTTTTGATATGCAAGTGCTTTTTGTTCTTTCATGGTGTGGTGTTTATTTGCGCCAAAACAGTAGTATTGTCGCCACTTTAATCAAAAAAGGGCGCGATTTTAACATCGAAGATAAATACCTACTACTACATGAGCTTTCTACATTTATTCAGACCATTTTTGATTATTACATACAACTTCATGCTCAAGGCCGCATTGCGCTCTCGACAACCCCACTGAATCATCCAATTTTGCCCCTACTTATGGATATGGAAAATGCTAATATCGCTCATCCGGGTACGGCAATTCCTAAAAACCATCAACCACTTCATGAAGATGCACGATTGCAAATAACACGGGCACAAACCATGTTTAAAGAGACATTTGGCTTTGATGCTACAGGTTTTTGGCCTGCTGAGGGAGCTGTGGATGCTAAAAGCGTTGCACTGTTAAAAGAGTGCGGCATTAAATGGATCGCTACCGATGAGGCCATTTTATTTAAATCCTTGCATGACAATACGCGCGCCAATTTGTATGCACCCTATGATTACAACGGCATGCGCATGGGATTTCGAGACCACGGTCTTAGCGATTTAATTGGCTTTACTTATCAATTTTGGGACTCTAAAAAAGCAGCAGACCACTTTATGCAGGCACTTGCTCCCATTCACAAAGAGCAGCCGGATGCTACTGTTTTTGTTATTCTTGATGGTGAAAACGCATGGGAGTTTTACAAAAATAACGCTTTTGAATTTTTTGATGCGCTGTACAATGCTATCAATACTATCCCATGGTGTCATAGTGTTCATATGGATGAACTCCTCAATTTTAAAGCCAAAACTCTTGAGCAATTACGCCCGGGAAGTTGGATTCATGGCGAATTTAATACCTGGGTAGGGCATAATGAAAAAACCCGTGGCTGGGAGCTTATTTTCATGACGCGTCATGATTATGATCACCATGCCGCGCCTTTGGATGATGCGACCAAAGAGGAAATTTTACGTCATTTTTTGGCGGCCGAGTGTTCAGATTGGTTTTGGTGGTACGGTGATGACCACTATACTGATTTTGGAAGTGAATTTGATATTCTGTTTCGCTCCCATCTCATTAGTATTTATGACCTCATGCACGTAGCGCCGCCTTCGGATCTTTTTGAACCTATTATTGGTAACAAAAGCGCGCATGACTTTTGGCTGCCGCCACAATCACATATCTCGCCCGTTACCAATGGGATTCATGACTCCTTTTTTGAATGGGTAGGGTGTGGTGTTCTTGATGAGAGCAAACTCTTCTCTACCATGGATCGTGTACGCGGGCCTGTTCATAAAATTCTTTATGGACAGGATATGCAAAGGGTCTATTTTGCTTTTGTTTCCGATATGAAACATTTGTGCCAATGCGACAGTATTAATATTATTATTGAACCGCTAGCATTTCAAACCCAAATCGCTCTGGATGATTTTTGTGACAAAACCCACCATCATATGGAGTTTGAAATGCTAGATATCAATGTGGCTTGTGATCAATGGCTTGAGCTTTGCATTGACAAAAGCCGAATTGATCCGCGTCGTATAACGTTTCGGTTTGAACTGGAACAAAACGGTATTATTCTCCAAACACTTCCGGGATTTGGAGAGCTTGAGATGGATCTTGAGACCAACTACAGTGAAAACTGGTTTGTATAGGAGCATTTCATGAACGTATTACATGTAAAGGGTCATAATGTCTGAAATCCGAAGAGACCGGCTTCATAACCAGTATGTACTGATTGCACCAGAACGTTTACATCGTCCCGATTTTAATCAATCTGAGCCTCAAGTCCATCCCAAGCACTACCGCTGCCCGTTTTGTGAAGGTAATGAGGCCATGACGCCATCTGAAATCTTTGCCATACGTGACAATGAAGCCAATGCTCCGCACTGGAAGACTCGTGTGATTCCCAATCTTTTTAAAGCAGTTCAAATTGAGCTTGAAGATGTATCACGTCGCCGTGGTATGTGTGAATCTATTCCAGGAGTTGGGGCGCATGAAATCATCATTGATTCCCCTTTTCATGATATGGGAATTGAATCGTTCGAACCCCATGCTATTGAGCTTTGGTTGCGTACCATAATCCGCCGTATTGAAGACTTGCGACATGATCAAAGATTGATATATTTAAGTATCTTTAAAAATGTAGGCGCACATGCCGGAGCGACTCAGGAACACCCGCATACCCAACTCTTGGCACTGCCAATTATGCCACGCAATGAAATGGTGTTTTTAGAACGCAATATGGATTATTATCGACGCCATGGACGCGGCAAACTTCAAGATATTGTTGAAAACGAGCATCACAATAAAGATCGTGTCATTGAGGAACTTGGAAACTTTATAGCCTACTGCCCTTATGCGAGCAGTTTTCCTTTTGAGGTCATCATTGCTCCACTACGCAATATTTCTACGCTTGATGGCTGCAGCCGTGATGAAATCAGTGATCTTTCGCGCATCATGACTAGAGTCTTTAAAAAAATGCGTACCCAACTTGGTAACTTTGATTATAATCTTTATTTTCGAATGGCACCAATGAATCAAAGTTTTGAAAACGAAGCCTACATACCTTATTTGCATAAAAATTACCGCTTTGCACTGCGTATAATGCCGCGTATTTATCGTTTTGGAGGTTTTGAAATCTCTACGGGTATGTATATCAATCCCGTGGCTCCCGAAGAGTGCGCGGCACTGTTAAACTCCAAGGCGCGTACTTGAAACTCCTTTTTGCTGCAAGCGAAATTTTTCCCTATGCCAAAAGCGGGGGACTTGCAGATGTTGCAGCCTCACTGCCTAAAGCACTAGAGCGCTATCTTGATGTTTACTCCGTCATGCCTCTGTATCGCTTTATGGATACCCATCTTTTCTCCCGTTGTGAGATGACCTTTGATGTCGTATTTGAAAATATCAACTATAAAGTAGCACTCTATCTCAAAGAACGCACCTATTTTATTCAGGCACCACTTTTAAGCACCACACCGCATATGTATGGGGAGAATGCCAAAGCTTACGACAATAACGATCTGCGTTTTGGCATTTTTGCTCGCGCCATTGTGATGTTGGCTGAATACTTACATGTAGATATTGTGCATCTTAATGATTGGCATACCGGGCTTGCTGCGTTATGGATAAAACAGAAACTTTCTTCTATCAAAACCATTTTTTCCATTCATAATCTTGCCTATCAGGGACTTTTTAGCACCGATACACTCAAACGCCTGGAGATATCTAAAGAGCATTTTACAATGGATGGGTTGGAGTTTTATAATCAGGTGAGTTTCATTAAAGCAGGTATTGCCTATGCCGATGCCATAACTACGGTTAGCCCCCATTACGCCAAAGAGATACTGACACCAAAATTTGGATGTGGGTTGGAAGGTTTTTTACAACAGCATCGTCATAAACTCACCGGCATTCTTAATGGTATTGATACAACGCTGTTTGATCCCGCTCATGATGCGTCGTTGCTTCACTGTTTTGACGCTACCAAACTTGGGGACAAATACAAGAACAAAGCAGCGTTATATAAAGTGTTATACAATAAGGTTCCTGATCTGCCTCTCTTTGTCATGGTCAGCCGCTTGGCACACCAAAAAGGAGTCGATTTGTTATTGCAAACTTTGCCACAATTGCTTCAAAAACCTCTGCATCTTATGATACTTGGTGACGAAGGTGGAGACTATGTTAAAGCGCTCAAACATTATGCCAAAACACATCGTAATATGACACTGCATATTGGTTTTGATGAAACACTTTCGCACCGTATTTACGCCAGCGCTGATTTTTTATTGATGCCATCGCTTTTTGAGCCGTGCGGACTGAATCAAATGATTGCCATGCGCTATGGAGCAATTCCAATAGTGCATGATGTTGGCGGGCTACATGATACCGTGCATCATGAGCCTAACAGATGCGGGCAGGGGATACGTTTTAACACACCAACACCGCACGCACTGATGTTGGCACTCAACAAGGCCCTCAAGCTCTCTCAAGCGCAACGTAAACAGATGCAGCAATTTAACATGAAATGCGATTTTTCATTTGCGCCTGGCGCTCAAGCTTATCATACTTTATATCATTCACTTTTAAAAAGGGATCGTCATGCTACACCAACCTCTTAATATTCTCTTTGTAGCTTCTGAGGTCGTACCGTTTGCCAAAACAGGCGGCTTAGCCGATGTGGCGGGTGCACTGCCTAAAGCGCTGCGTCATCTTGGTCACAATGTTATTGTTGTGATGCCGCGCTACTATCAAATTGATAGCAACACCCTTACACCGCTTGAAGGCGCACTGGGTGTTCCTATGGGACCTATTGGCGAGCTTTGGGCAGGTGTTTACAGCAGCACACTGCCTGAGAGTGACGTTGTCATTTATTTTATTGACTATGAAGCATATTTTGGTCGTAAAGGCTTATATGATGATAATGGTGTACCTTATAAAGACAATGAAAACCGCTTTATCTTTTTCTCAAAAGCAGCGCTGCAACTGTGCAAAAAATTAAATTTTACACCCGATGTTATCCATGCCAATGACTGGCACACAGCTTCCATACCGTTATTGGTACAAACCCGTTTTGTGCATGATTTTGCCCATGCTATTACCGTATTGACACTTCACAATCTACAGCATCAAGGCAGCGCTTTTAAAGGTGCCATAGATGTACTAGAAGCGGGTTGGGAGCATTTTAACCCGCAAGGCTATGAGAGTCTGGATCATATTAATATGCTTAAAGGCGGCATTGCTTACGCCGATGCGGTAACTACCGTTTCAAAAAAATATGCCCAAGAGATCCAAACCCCGGAGTTTGGTTTTGGACTGGATCAACATATTCAAGCCCACGCCGGCAAGCTTTTTGGTATTTTAAATGGTGTGGATTACAATGAATGGTCACCTGCTATTGATACTAAAATAGCTGCAACGTTTGATATAGGTAATATGAAAGGCAAGCTTACATGTAAGCGTGCTATCCAAAACCATTTTGCACTCGCTCAGCGTGATGATGTGCCTTTAGTTGGATTTGTAGGCCGTTTTGCCGAGCAAAAAGGTATTGGACTCATTGCCGGTATTATTGACACATTATTGGATATGGACATTCAAGTGGTGATGCTGGGTGCGGGTGAAAAATGGGCCGAGCATTTCTTTAGCGGTGTTGCGCATCGCAGAGGGGATCGTTTTGGCATCCATGTAGGCTACAGCGACGCTTTAGCCCACCAGATTGAAGCAGGCAGCGATATGTTTTTGATGCCCTCTTTGTTTGAGCCGTGCGGATTGAATCAGATATACTCTTTGCGCTATGGCACGCTTCCGATTGTTCGCGCTACCGGAGGGCTGGACGATACTATTGTCAATTTTGACGAAACACATCGAAATGGCAACGGCTTTAAATTTGAATATGCCTCGCAAGAGGCACTTTATTACACCGTGCGTTGGGCTGTTGAAATTTATCGCAACGACTCTGAATCTTTTAAGGCCATGCAAGAGTATGCCATGCGGATGCATTTTAGCTGGGATGATGCTGCGCGTGCTTACGAAGACGTGTATTACTATGCCATTTCCAAAAAACGCGTGACACAACTTCAATAGGAACAACACCATGAGACCAATCTATTACGACATTAGCCTTTTTGGTGATTTAGATGTTTACCTCTTTAAAGAGGGAACGCATTCGAAACTCTATAACTGCTTGGGTGCCCATGCAATGAAACGCGAAGGAGAAGAGGGTGTTTATTTTGCCCTCTGGGCGCCTAATGCCAAAGCCGTTTCGATCCGTGGCGATTTTAACGGTTATGATACCAATGCACACCATCTTAAAATACGCGATGATGAATCTGGGATTTGGGAAGGATTTATTGTAGGGGTAAATCTTGGTGATACCTATAAATATCACATTCATACAGATACCCCAAATGTCAATGCCGACAAGGCTGATCCTTTTGCATTTTATGCTGAAGTGGCTCCCAATTCTGCATCACGCGTATGGAACCTGGATCACTACCAATGGAATGATGATGCCTGGATGGCAACACGTAAAAAGATGAATGCCCATACGGCACCTGTAAGCATTTACGAAATTCATCTGGGATCATGGCGCCGCAAACCCGAAGAGGGCAAACGGACTCTTACTTACATTGAAGCGGCTCATGAACTTGCAGAATATGTCAGCAGCATGAACTTTACCCATATTGAACTTTTGCCCATTACCGAATACCCTTTTGAAGGCTCATGGGGGTATCAGTGCAGCGGCTATTTTGCGCCCACTTCACGCTATGGTACTCCTGCGGAATTTATGCAGTTTGTTGATATTATGCATCAGCATAACATTGGTGTTATTCTCGACTGGGTACCTTCGCACTTTGTCACAGATGGCCATGGATTGATGAACTTTGATGGAACCTGCTTGTATGAGCATAAAGACCCGCGCAAAGGCTACCATCCCGAATGGGGCAGCGCCATTTTTAACTATGAACGCAATGAAGTCCGTGCGTTTTTGGTGAGTTCGGCAATGTTTTGGCTGGAGAAATATCATATTGATGGCATTCGCGTTGATGCTGTGGCTTCGATGCTCTATCTTGATTATGCCAGAGAAGAGGGCGAATGGATACCTAATGAGTTTGGCGGCAATGAAAATCTTGGCGCCGTGACATTTTTGCGTCAGCTCAATACCTCGGTGTATGGGGCGTATGATGACATTATGATGTTTGCCGAAGAGTCCACGGCATTTCCCATGGTAAGCCGTCCGGTTAGCAAAGGAGGTCTTGGTTTTGGATTTAAGTGGAATATGGGTTGGATGCACGATACGCTTAAATATATGAAAAACGATCCCATCCACCGCCAGCACCATCACCATGAACTGACGTTTAGTTTTGTTTACATGTACAACGAAAACTATATCCTGCCGCTTAGTCATGATGAAGTGGTACATATGAAGGGATCGCTTATTAATAAAATGCCCGGCGATAACAATCAAAAGTTTGCCAACTTACGCGCACTCTTTGCTTTTATGATCGCGCATCCGGGTAAGAAACTGCTTTTTATGGGTGCAGAAATCGCCCAGTTTGCTGAATGGAATTACCAACAAAGCCTTGATTGGCATCTGCTTGAATCGGCGCCACACCTTGGTATGCAAAAGCTTGTTAGCGATCTTAACGCGCTTTACAAACAAGAACCTGCGCTGCACTTAGGCGATTGTGAGAGCGATGGATTTGAGTGGATTGACGAGAACGATTATCAGGCCAATGTGATTGCCTTTATGCGCAAAGGCGCTAAAGATCAACCCCCAATTATTGTGATTTGTAATTTTTCTGATGTCACACGTGAGAACTATCCCATTGGGGTATCCAAAGGCGGGACTTATGCTGAACTCTTTAATTCACAAAATCCAAAGTATGAGGGCTGGAGCGTTAGCAATCCGCATCCTATTACCTCGGTAGCAAAAGAGCATCATGGTCGTAAAAACACCTTACATGTAACACTAACGGCACTGGGCGTGGTATTTTTAAGACAGGTGGTGTAAGTATCGCTTACACTCTCTTGCTCAACGCCTCAATATGTTCAGTATCCCCCACAACAACAAAAATATCTCCGCGTTCTAGTAGATCCTCTTTTTCAAACGACGTATTCCAGATTCCTTGATGTTTGTAAGCAATCGGTTTAACATGAAATTCTGATTCAAAACGCCCAGAACGCACAGATTCACCCAATAAAAAGTGAGGTACGGTAAGCTTGGCAATCTTCATAGTAATCGAAAGATCAATCGTTTCATAGTGGATATTTTCTACCAACTGTTTTACAACACGTTTGGCTGTCTCTTTTTCAGGGTAAATCACTTTAGCAGCACCAAGTTTAGAGAGAATTTGTCCATGAATGATTGTAATGGCTTTAGCAACAACGGTCTCGACACCAAGCTCTTTGAGCGCCATTACTGTCAAAATACTTGATTCAATATGCGTGCCAATACTCACCACGGCAATATCAACTTGCGCAATTCCCGCTTCTCGTAGCGCAGCCATGTCGGTTGAATCGAGAACAATCGCATCAATAACATATTCGTTAATCTCACGCAGCGCCTCCATATTACGATCCACAGCAATCACACTGAGGCTCTGTTGTGCTAGCCCTTTAGCGACATGAAAGCCAAATTTTCCCAGGCCAATGACAGCATATGTTTTCATAAAATGACCTTTCCTTCTGTATATTTAATACGACTCTGTGTTGCTTTATGAACAATCGCCACCGTAAAAGCAAATACCCCAATGCGTCCAAGAAACATAAGCATAATGATGTTGAGTTTTCCCAGATCACCAAAACGGGCACTGTAGCTAAGCAGCTGGCCATCCCCAATAGAGACACCGACCGTACTAAATGCTGAGCAGACTTCAAACAGTGTTGGTAAAAACGGCAATCGCTCCACTTCGCTCAGCAGTATTGCCGATACCGTCACATAAAACGAAGCAATAAAAATAATGGCGTAGGCCTTATTAATCTGATACATTGGTATGGTCCGCCGAAAAATGTGGACATTGGTTTCACCACGCAGGGTATGCCACATTCCAAGAAGCGCCAATGCCACTGCCGTTAGTTTAATGCCGCCCGCCGTGCCACCGGGTGCACCACCAATCATCATAAAAAAGGTAGAAAAAAAGAGTGAGGCATCTGTTAGGGTTGAGAGATCAAGCGTGTTAAAGCCAGCTGTACGGTAATTGACTGATGTAAACCATGCAGAGAGTAACTTGTCGTACCATGGCATCGAGGAAAAGGCATTGTTTTGCTCTAGTGTGAGCAATAATACTACACCAAAAAATAGCAGCAAGACACTCATGGAGAGGACAATTTTTGTATGGGTTGAGAGGCGCAGAATCTCGTGCTTTTTGTAGTAATACAATTCTATAAGCACCAAATAACCAAGACCACCCAAGATGACCAATATGGGAATTGAGAGGTTTATGACAACGTCACTTCGGTATCGGATTAAAGAGTCACAAAAGAGTGAAAATCCGGCATTGTTAAATGCAGAAATCGCATGAAATAGCCCATACCAGAGTGCTTGATGCAGTGGCATATCCACCCAAAAGCGCAGACTTAACACTATAAATCCAATCAGTTCAATAGAAAAAATGGAGAGAAACACAATTTTTACAAAATGTACCAATCCTTCCATTCCGGAGTAATTAAGTGATTCTTGCAAAATCAACCGATCACGATAGCCCAGCTTTTGATGGCGCATAATGGCTAAAAATGTCACCGCTGTCATGTAGCCTAAACCGCCAATTTGAATCAACACCATGATGGTTCCCTGCCCAAACAGTGTAAAATGGGTACCGGTTTCTTTTACAACCAAACCCGTCACGCACACCGCCGAAACCGACGTAAAGAGTGCATCAATAAAACGCATCTCGCCATGATGTGCCCAAGGCAGCCATAAGATGAATGCACCCACAAGAATTAGCGTACCAAAGCTGTAGATGATCATCTTAATTTCAGTTGTATGTACCGCATCTTGTTTTAAAAAAGAGGTCACATTGTCTCGCTGGGGCTAAGACATATGAAACGATATCCCACGCCCATTTCCGTCTGAATATAACGCGGCCGTGTGCTATCGGGCTCAATTTTTTTGCGCAAGGTATTGATGTAAGAGCGCAGGTATTGCATCTCGTTTTGATAGCCAACACCCCATACCGTTTTAAGAATCTGATGATGCGTCAATACTTGACTAGGATGCGCCATAAAAAAATGCAGCAGTGTAAACTCAGTGGGTGTCAATTTAACAACAATGCCCTGATTCGTAATGCGATGCTCTTTAATGTCTAACACCAAATCATTACATGTAAGCCGCTCTGGATTCTCTTCGACACGTTGTCGGCGTAGCTGTGCTCTACGAATTCGTGCTAGCAGCTCCATGAGCGAAAAAGGTTTGGTAACATAATCATCCGCACCCAGATCAAGTGAAGCAATAATTTCGCTCTCTTGTTGACGCGCCGAAAGAATAATAATGGGTGTATCACTCACTTTTCGCACCATTTTAATGAGACTTTTACCATCAGCGTCTGGCAAACCCAGATCAAGCAAAATGAGTGAGATATCTGTACTAGACAAATAGCGTTTGGCTTCCGCAGCATTATGGGCTAGCAGCGTCTTATAACCGTTTTGCTCTAAAGAGCGTTCGAGCAGAGAGCTGATGGCACTGTCATCTTCTACAATAAGTACACAAAAGCGCATTGGCATCTTAAAGCTCCTTTTGGGTTTCATTAGCACGGCGCAGCAGAGGCAACAGCACCTTAAAACAGATACGTTCCGCTTCACGGTACGCTTCAATACTGCCATGATGGGCCTCGGCAATCTCTTTGCAGATGGAAAGCCCAATACCACTGCCATGAATGTCAGCGGCATTATCAAGTCGGTAGAAACGGTCAAAAATATTTGTTAAATCATCATGTTTCATAGGATGACTTTCGTTGCAAAGTTGGATGGTTATAGCGTCTGCATTGGCACGTAACCACAAATCTATTGGTCGGTTCTGTGGAGAATATTTAAGCGCATTATCCAAAAGATTAACCAAAAGACGCACCAACAAACTGCCATCTCCCCAATAAAGAGGTAGCACATCTTCGGTATGAATATGTAGCCGCTTTTGTGTTGTTTTTTCGGGAAACTCCTGAAGCATCACACCCACCAAATCTTCCAGATCGCACCACTCTTGTTGCAGCGCATCGGCATTACTGTGGAGTCGGGCACTATCAAGCAAGGTTGCGATGAGACGATCCATACGCAAAGCTGACTCTTCAATTTGTATGATCAATTCGCTCATTTGCGAAGGCTGTAAAACAGATTGTTTTTGTAGCAGCAATGAAGCGTTTCCTAAAATGGAAGAGAGCGGGGTTTTAAGATCGTGCGAAAGCGTGTGCAAAAGCAACTGACGAATTTCGTTAACATGAATCCGCTTGGCTTGAAAGGTAATGGTGTAGCCCACGGCATAAAATATGAGAAAACTCCACACATAAATCAGATCATGCACGTTAAAACTGTATTGTGGTGGCACATACAGCAGATCAAACATAATCACCGAAAGGGTAGTAATGAGCAGCGTCGCGCCCATATTGCCGCGCAAAGCGATGATGATAACTGGAATTAAGTGCATCAATGCAATATTAATGCGCTCAAGATGCGATCCAAGAACCTGGCTAATAAGCGTAACAACGCCCAAAAGAACAAAAGCAATGAGATAGTGACGTTGTAACAAAACAGACCTATTGTTTATTTGTTGAAAAAGCGATTTTTACAAGAAGAATAATGATGAGAAGAACCAAAAAAAGAGACTCAATACTTATTTCCACAACTGAATTCACACGTCGCCTTTAATCTTTTGTTGCTGTTATGATATACCTTACAAAATCAAAAAGATATCAAAATTCACTGCCTTATAAAGTAATAGTCTTAACATCTCCAGATAATCTCCAAAAAGAGTGTTTATGATACGATAAACCTTCCAAGGAGATCGACAATGAAATATACCAACATCCTAATCGCTGCGCTTTGTAGCATTATCCCTTTACATGTAACGGCCACAGAGCTGCCAGATTTGAGTATGCCTAAAAGCGGTCTGAAATTTAATGCCATTAAAGGGTATGAAGATTACCACATTGTGGCTACGCATTTTCGCAAAGATAAAAACGAGCTGCGCTACATTTTGGCAAATGACATCGCTTTTAAAGCCCTAAAATCCGAAAAGTTACTGATGCCAGAGGGGAGCAAAATTGTTAAAATCGGCTGGAGTGTCAAAGAGATGCCCACCTTTCCTGCCGCACTTGAGGCCGACAAGATTCAGCGCGTTGAGTATATGATACGTACTAAAGATAGCCATAAGGAGCAAGACGGCTGGGGCTATGCGCGCTTTGTCAACAACAAAGGCACTTATACACCATGGCAAGGCGACGTGCAAAGCTGCGTGGCGTGTCACAGCGTTGAAAAAGATCATGATGCGCTCTTTAGCCGTTTTCAAAAGGTACTATGAAACCCAAAATCTTAATTGTCGAAGATGAAGCTGCTATTGTTGAGTTTATAATGCGTCGACTTGATACGGCGCATTATGATATTGATGTTGCTACCGATGGTGCGCTAGCGCTTGAGCAGATACAAAACAAGCATTATGATCTTGTAACACTTGATATCATGCTACCGCATTATGACGGTTTTGAGCTGGCCAAAGCCATTCGGCAACGCTCCAAAACAACGCTGATTATCATGGCCAGTGCACTAGGAGCTGAGAGCTTTAAAACCAAAGGGTACGAGCAGGGGGCTGATGATTATATTGCCAAACCCTTTTCGCCCAAAATGCTGGCCGTTAAAATCGAAACGCTGCTGCGACGGCGCGCGGAACTGCGTGGTGAGAGCCTGCCATCTCCCAAGGCGTTTGATCACGACCACAACAACAAATCCATACGTCTGCATGGCAATGTGCTAACACTGACACCAAGTGAGTATCTCATTCTCTCCACCCTTATTGAGAACCCCAAACACCTTTTTTCCCGCGCCGATTTGGCACAATTGATCTATGATCATGATATGGGAAGCATTGATGAGCAGAGCATCGACAGCCATATGTCACACATTCGCAAAAAACTGCGTGTTTTTGAAGAGACTCAGTATATTACCACCGTGCGTGGCATGGGGTACAAACTCTCATGAGTATTCGCAGCTTTTTAATAGTGCTTTATGCTGCTGCTGGCTTGCTTATTGCTGCAACAACGGCTTTTGCAACATTTGTTATTATTGATACGCCCATTGGCATGAAGATGTTTTCCAAAATTGTACTGAGCGTTTTGGCTGTATTGCCGTTTGTTATGCTGATCAGCTATTTTCTAGGACGCTACTTTACAAGTATCTTTTCAAGTGTGCAAACCCGCCTTGCTTCGGTGCAGTCCGAAACCTTTATACCACATACAAAGCCTGAATTTTTGCATGAGATTAATGCCCTGCATCACGATATTGACCATCTTTCACAACGCCTTGAAGAGCTAATTGGCACCTTGCAATCGCAAAACCAAACCCTAAACAATATGCTTGTGACACTCTCGCATGATATCAAAACACCCCTTGCTATTATGCGCGGTCATATTGAAGAGCTTGAAGATGGAATGGTTCCATTAAAGCAGCTTCAAAACGTTTATGCCAAAGTGCAAAAAGAGATTGATTTTTTAGATGAAATCACCATAGCAATGCTGACATTTCTTGATTCTAGCACCCAACCAAAGCAATCAGAAGCACTAAAGGTGCATAATTTTATTGCTTCTGAGGTGCTCTCTTTGCTGCCTCAAAGCAACAAAAGCTACCACAACGAGATACCTCAAGATTTTACGATGCGCTTTTATCCTACCGATCTTAAGCAGATACTACTCAACCTGCTTGAAAATGCCCAAAAATACGCTATTTCTGATGAGATTCGTCTGTTTGAACACGCTGGAGCATTATGCATTGAACATAAAGCACACCCCATTGCCGATGAGCTGCATGAGAAAATTTTTGAGCCTTTTTTTACGCTCTCAAGCAGTAAAAATCGCAAAGAGTCAGGCTTTGGACTGGGATTATCCATTGTGCGCAATTTAGCAAGGCGTAATGGCTATGAGTGTCGTGTTTCACAACATAGTGATTTCATCTGTTTTACGCTAGAGGCTGTGGAAATCAGCTGTTAAGAGGCTCTTCTAAAGCGCTTCTAATACAACCTCGGGATGACGCGACGACCTTGTGCCGGGAATAGGGCGGTTGCTTTGACCTTTTACGGTGTAAACAAACGATACTTTTGGGGTATTGGTTTTATTATTAAACGCACTGTGGAGTACGCGGCAATGAAAGACTACGACATCGCCTGCTTCAAGGTCTTGATGCACACGCTCGGCGATAATGGGTTCATTTTCGGAGATGTCATTGCGAAAACAGACCTTAGAATCAAACTGTGACGCCATAAACTCCATAGTATGCGTGCCGGGGATAAACTCCAACAAGCCGTTTTCAATGCGTTCGCTCCCCAAAGCCAGCCACACGCTAACCAGATTATCGCTTTCAAAATCCCAGTAGCGGCGGTCTTGATGCCAGCAGGTGTTGGAGATTTCCGAGGGCATTTTGGTCATGATTGAGTTATGATGCGCCAGCGTCAGCACCGGTGTTTCACCCAGAACCTGTTTTAAAATAGGGCGAATGTCGGCATTGGTCATCCATGCGGCAAACAGTGGATCGCGGTCATACACCTGACGCAGCCTGCGCAGCGTATAACTGCCATCTGCGTTAAGGTCGTGATACTCCTCTTCGCTCTCAAGCGGCTCACTAGGACGCTGCATTAATGTAAGCGCCTTTTCCTTAATAGCAGCAACCTCGTCAAGGTTGGCAAAGTTTTTTAGCACAATAAAACCGTCGCGTTTAAATTGATTGAGTTGTTCGGGAGTAAGTGTCATGATCGCGTCTCGCTAATAAGTTGAAAACGGTGCACAAAAGCATCGTCAATATCAATGATGCCGCGCTCTTGCAACGATGCAATAACAGCGGCATCACAACAGGTATCATCTGGCCATTCACGTTCAAAACCATCAACAGCACCTTTGTTGGTGGCATCAATACCAATAAATCCTTCACGCCAGATATCACGCTGGGCGTCGATGTTGTTGGCAATACGCCAAATTAGCATATACGGGTTGGCAACATCGTTTTGCTTTTCATCCACAAACACCACAATGCGCAGGTGTTTGCTTAAATCTTGCAAAGCATTATAGAGCATTTGAGCCGGTGTTGATTTATCATATTGAATAATACAAACAGGATTGGCGCTATCAATCATATATTGCTTAAGCGCCGTTACCGAAGGTGCTAGTGTTTGAATCTGCGCAAGCAACACACTATCATCTAGCACCTTACATGTAAGCGCCTTTTCACCACCCGTAGCATCCACGCCCAGCTTTCCACCCACCAAGGATTCGGCAGCGGAGTGATCTAGTGCGTCAATAATACCTTCGGTAATAAGCAAACTTGATGCATCAATGCGGTTGAGAATATGGCGGGTAATCGCCTCGTAATCGCTTAGATTAGGAGCGCTCTCATCCACAAAAATCGCGTGTTTCACAAAGCTCATCTGTCCCACGCCCCAAAATGCATGCATGATCTGTTTGGCATGGCCTTTGAAATGGGGTTTAATCTTGCCCAGAATCAGGTTGTGAAAGACTCCGTTTTCAGGCATATGATAATCAATAAGATCCGGTGTGGTGGTTTGTAGCAGCGGCAAAAAGATACGCTCCGTACCCCATCCCATAAACTTATCTTCAAGCGGCGGCTTGCCCACCACTGTAGCCATATACATAGGGGTTTCTTTGGTGGTAATGGCCTTTACATGTAAGAAAGGGTAGGGTTCTTTAAGCGTGTAGTATCCGGTATGATCGCCAAAAGGGCCTTCAATGCGCATACTCGAAGGATCAACCTCGCCCTCAATGACAATATCGACATCATCGGGAATGTAGATATCATTCGTAAGCGACTTAACAAGTCGGGCAGGGCTGCGACGCACAAAGCCATAAAGCAGTAGCTCAAACATCCCATAAGGCATGGGGGCTTGACCGCACCAGATATAGAGCGGATCGCCACCAATGGCAATGGAAACGGGCATCTTTTTACCCGCATCACGGTACTGATCAAAAAAGTGGCTGGAGTCTTTGTGAATCTGCCAATGCATTCCCAGGGTATTGTCATCATAAAACTGCAGGCGGTACATGCCCAGGTTTTGATGTTTGCCATCAAGACTTTGTGTATAGACTTGCCCCATGGTAATAAACGGTCCGCCATCATCAGGCCATGTGGTCAAAATAGGGAGTTTATCAAGACGCGCTTCACTGCCTAGCCACTGCGTGTGCTGGCATGTTCCGCGTGCGCTGCTTCGGCGTGGCGGCACGTTTTTAAGGCCAAAGAGTTTGGCGGCCATCGAGATTTTCCCCATAAAACCTTCGGGCGGTTTCATGTGCAGCAGTTCGCGGATCTCTGCAGCCAAATCATCAGGGTGATGCCCAAAAATCCACTGCGTTATTTCAAATGAAGCAAACATGTTCATCACCACCGGCATATTATATTTTATGCCTTTTTTACGGTTAATAGGGTGCGTAAAAAGCAGCACTTTTGAATCATCACGCTTCACTTCTACATAAGCTACATGCGGGATTTCAAGATAAACATCCAAAGGGGTATCAATGACTTTAAGCCATCCTTTTTGCTCCAGTGCATCCAGTGTCGATTTCAGATCAGCCAATACGATTCCTAGCTTGTAAAATGAGAGAGAAGATTATACTCTTACATGCAAGAAAAAAGAAATAGTACCACCTTGGTTAAACACACTTAATCATTTTAAAAGAACATCTCAAAACTTTAGTTTTTAGATGTGTACCTTTAATTTTATTTATTAGAGTTCTTGCAAAACTCTATTTAAAATGCACTTTGAGCAAAGCACAAAGTGCTACGCTTGCCGCTGTGGCACTAAAGCTTGCCTCTTCAAGGCAGATGACTTCTTGCTTGAAAAACGCTTTTAACTTCTTTGTCCAACATTTTAAAGACGACATTGAGTATAATTGCTAAAGTTATTGTTAGAGGAGTAAGAAAGATGGGACATCCAGAACCGATAGATGAAGAGATTATACTTGATCCAAAACGTTATATTGTAAGCAAAACAGACCTAAAAGGCATTATTGAATATGGAAACGACTATTTTGTAGAAATATCTGGCTACAAAGAGTACGAACTCATTGGCAAGCCTCACAACATGATCCGTCATCCCGATATGCCAAGAATTGCTTTTAAAATGATGTGGGATCGAATACAAAATGGTGAAAACTTTATGGCTTTGGTTAAAAACTTGGCCAAAGATGGCCGTTATTACTGGGTTCTTACAGAGTTTGAAGCCAAACGTGATGCACTTAGCGGCAAAATTGTGAACTACACCGCGTTTCGTAAAGCAGCACCACGCAAAGCTATTAATGCCATCATACCTATCTACCAAAAACTTCTTGAAATTGAAAGCCAGGGAGGCATGGAGGCTTCTGAGCGCTACTTGCGAGGTTTTTTTGAAGATAAAGGTGTAACTTATGATGATTATATTAATAATCTTGTCGGCAACCGCGGCGCATTCAGACTCTTTTTTAAAGCGATGAAAAAGCTATTTGGATAAAGCATTACAGCTTTGTAGTGATTCCACTTTCTCTCTTGTCAAGAATGCCTATAAAAGCTTATATGTAAGCGGTATTCTTCTCTCTACCCCCGTATACCTTACCTATCGGCTCAAGATCACTGAATGGTATAGCCTATACCGCGTATGGTTTTGATATAGTTTTTATCTTTAATAGGATCAATTTTTTCTTTAAGCCGGTTAATGGCCACATTGACGGTACGTCCTTGATAGCTACCGCCTTTTCCCCACACCTGACGTAATAAATAGTCGCGATTTAGCACGCTGCCTTCGTTTAAAATAAAGGTATGCAGCAGATCGAACTCCAGTTTGGTTAGTTCTACCTCTTTATCGCTAACATAAACAACCCGTGAGCTGACATCCAGGTGAATATCGCGGAAGTTAACATCTTGTGTTCGCATTTTGCGTTTGGTGCGGCGCAATATTGCTTCCATTCGCAGCAGCAATTCGGTCATTTCAAAAGGTTTTGTCATATAATCGTCTGCGCCGCGGCGAAAGCCCTCTTCGATCTGATATTTGCTCTCTTTGGCACTTAAGAAGATTACAGGAATATCCATCCCTTTTTCGCGTAACATACCAATAAACTCACTCCCTTCAATATCAGGCAGATTGCGATCCATAATAATCAGGTCGATTGCTTCTTCTTGTAGCGCACGCTTGACATTTTTGGTGCTTAAAAAGCCCAATACTTCATAACCTTCTTTTCCCAGTCGGTATTCTAGTAATTCTATTAAATCGGTATCATCTTCTACTATAAGAATCTGCGCCTTATGAGTCATAGTTATCTTTCTCTGTTTCTTGATGTTGCGATATGGTAAATGAGAATTATTGCAGCATGATTACAACGATATTTTTTTTGTTACATGGATGTAACCAATGGGTAGTTTTGATGTAATAGAGCTTACTTATGATTGCAGCGACACAATCATTTAGGAGTTCAAAAAAATGGCATCAGTCAAAAATGTATCAATCATCACAATCAGTGCTTTTGCAGCAGCGTTGCTTAGCTTTTCAGGTTGCGGCGGAGGTTCCTCTTCGGATACTCCAACAACATCTAGCTCTTCTACGGCGGCAAGTTCAAGCACAGGATCCAGCATTACAGGAACCGTACTAAGCGGTGACATCACATCCAATACAACCCTCACTAAAGACAAACAGTGGAAAATCGACGGTTTGGTAAAAGTGCGCCCGGGTGCAACACTGACTATTGAAGCGGGTACAACAATTTACGGCGACGAAAGCGGCGACGATTTCATTGTGGTTATGAAAGGTGCCAAAATTATGGCAGAAGGTACGGCGTCTGAGCCAATCGTATTTACATCAGAAGCAGCTCTTAACAATCCTGCCAATGCAGACGTAGGCCAATGGGGCGGTCTGACCATTCTTGGTAATGCACCGACCAACCATGAAAATCCGTACTATGAAGTTGATGAAAACGATGCTGACTTTGCATTTGGCGGCACTGATGCCAACGATAACAGCGGGGTTCTTCGTCATGTCCAAATTCTTAACTCCGGTATCACCGTAGGTACCGATCAGGAAATCAACGGTCTTTCACTCGCGGGCGTTGGTGCTGGTACCGTTGTTGAAAACATTACCGTTACCAACTCTTCTGACGATTGTGTCGAAATCTGGGGCGGTACGGTTAACGTTAGCAATCTTAACCTCACCAACTGCCAAGATGACAGCTTTGACCTTGATTACGGGTATGTCGGTACTGCTACAAACATTGTCGTCACTCAGTCTGAAATCGCTCACGCAGGTTTTGAAATCTCAAGCGGCGGTGATGCTCCTATGACATCTCCAATCATTAAAAACTTCACTATTACCAAGGTAGCGGGAAGCGATGAAGGCGGTATTTACATTAAAGACGACACGACAGCACCAACATTTATTGACGGTTCGGTAACGGTTGATGCTACCGATAGCGCTGTTTATACCAAAAAAGTTATGACCGCTTCTCAAAAAGCAGCTATTGCATTTAAAGACGTTACTCTTAGCCCTGAAACATTCAGTGGTGACGGTGCTGCTGACGCTCAAGCACGTTGGACTGCCAACGACGGCTCAGCAGAATAAAGTTTATCACACGGCCAATCTAAATATTTATTTATTCCTTCCTTTGGCAACCTTCGGGTTGCCGTCCGTTTTTTTAATTTCCTTTTTTTCTTACATGTAACCTGTTTGTGACCTTTGAGTAATTTAAAAGTAACCCCCTATCTGTAGCATTGCAGCATCACAAATTGATGGAGTCATAATGCCGTTACAAAAACCGACGTTTACCGCCATGCTCACTTTGGGTATGCTTGCCGCCATACCTCTGATGGCTACAGACGATGCTATGGTCGAATCACTCATGAATCTTAGAGCCGATGTAGAATCACTGCACTCGCAAATAGAAGATGACAAGGATGCGTATCAATCGTCAATGAAGTCACTTTCACTTCAAAAAAACGATTTTGAAGCTCAGATCAATCGTCAAGAAACGCAACTTAAAAAAATTGATCAAGAGATTGCTCAAATTCGCACACTCATTCAAAAACGCTCAAGTCAAACCGAAGGCTTGAAACCTATGATCCTCACGGCATCTGATAACTTGATGCTGGCGATTAAAGAGGGAATTCCATTTAAAACCTCACTGCGTCTTGCTGACATCAAAGAGATTAAAGATCAACTCCAAAACGATCTTATAACACCCGAACAAGCCATAGCAAAAATCTGGGGCAGCTATGATGATGTCATCCGTATGAGTAGTGAAAACGGTCTTTTCAAACAAACCATTACGATTGGTGGCGAAGAAAAACTGGCTCAAGTTGTCAAACTGGGAACGGTAATGCTCTTTTTTAAACTGCCTACTGGCGAAGTGGGATACGCTAAAAAAGACAATAGTGCTTACACCTACGTGACAGAGCAGGACCAAGCACGTCAAAAGCAAATTCTCACACTCTTTGATGCCATGACCAAGCAGATTCGTACCGGATATTTTACGCTGCCTTATGCCGTGCTTGAGCAAGGAGGTATCAAATGATCCGCACCATCATCATAACAGCACTTTTGGGTGTTTCCCTTTTTGGCGCAGCCGATATGAATGCCACAGCACAACAACAAGCCAAAGCGGATGCCAAAGCTAAAATTGAAGCGCAAGCCAAAGCCGATGCCATGACATTAGAGCGTGCTTATGCCAAAGAGTTTGCCTTTTTAAAAGCACAAAAAGAGTCTCTTAAAAAACAGCTGACCGAACAAAAAATACGCTATGACGCCCAATTAAGTGCTGCGCGTAAAGATGTTGATAAGCTTGAAGATACCCTACTAGGCTTTGAAGTCAAAATTGATGCGGCATCAGAGCGTCTGGCAAAAGCGCAGCAGGCAGAGCAGGGTAGTATTGACAATTCTGCGCTTATTGATGGCACCATCACCCAATCTAAAGCATCGCTTGATGCTTACGGTATTCGTTTTTCATTTGATCAAAACAGCACTGATGTGAGCAAAATGGAAGCTATTTTCAAGCGCTCACTGACGCTGATTAACGACCTTGCATCCGTGACGCGTGAGGCAGGATCGTTCTATCTTCCCGATGGCTCCAAAGTTGATGGCGAGATTATTAAAATCGGTAATATCGCGGCATACGGTTCAAGCCCTACTGCTACAGGCGCACTGGCTCCAGCAGGCAACAACGCCTATAAACTTTGGAATATGCCAGAATCTGCTGAGACCGCACGCATGATTGCCCAAGGTCAAAGCCCTTCTCCCCTGCATATTTTTATTTATGAAAACCTCAAAAAAGAGGTGGAATATGCCAAAGAAAAAAGTGTTATTGAGATTATTGATGATGGTGGCATTATTGGATGGGTCATTGTTGGACTCGGTGCTTTTGGAGTGCTACTAACGCTGCTTCGTACCATTTTGCTAATGAGAGCCGGCAATAATACCCAAGCACTTTCAAGCCGTGTTGTTGCCGCTATTGAATCGGGTAAAAGCGCTGAAGAAGCTGCTGTTGTGTTGCAAAATCATTCCAATTCAGTGGCACGTGTGCTTAAAGCCACCATGCGTAATCTTGATCGTGATCGTGCCCATTTAGAAGACATCATTAGTGAAAACATTCTTAACGAATCAAGCAAACTGGATCGTTTTGGCTCTATGGTTCTTGTATTTGCGGCAGTAGCACCACTGCTAGGGCTTTTGGGTACGGTTACGGGGATGATTGCCACCTTTGACATCATTACCGAATTTGGAACAGGTGATCCCAAGCTGCTTGCTGGCGGTATTTCTATCGCACTGGTTACAACCGAACTGGGGCTTATTGTAGCCATTCCTTTACTGCTTATTGGCAATTTGCTCTCTGGCTGGGCGAATAGCATTAAAGACAATCTTGAGCACAGTGCGCTTCGTATTGTCAATATCTATAACAAAAGACGCTAAACATGCAGATTTCAGAGTTTCTTGAACTCTTTTTGCAGTTCATGAGTAGTGGCGGTTTTGTGATGTGGCCACTGTTTATTGCCAATCTTTTTTTGTGGTATGGGCTGGGGTATCGTTTTCATACCCTTAAGCGCGGCAAAAAAGTGGCGGTACGCCGTTTGATTGAAAAGCATCTGAGCGGCGAAGCCAAAATCAAAGGCATTTTAGATCGTGCCATTGTTGATGCCTTACATGTAAGCCGTGATTTAAAAGATCACAGCTATCTAAGACGTGCGCTTGATACGACATTTTTCACTTTTGAACGTGAACTTAAAGCGCATTCAACTTTGGTGAAAACCATTGTTATCGTAGCGCCATTAACGGGGTTATTGGGCACGGTGGTTGGTATGATCGAAACCTTTGATTCGTTGCAATCAAGCGCACTTTTTACTCAAGGCGGCGGTATTGCAGCAGGAATTTCACAAGCGCTTTTTACCACACAGTTTGGTTTGGGCGTGGCCATTCCAGGGCTGATTATCGGGCGTATTCTCGATAGAAAACAGCAATCACTCATTTTTGAACTTGAACAGATCAAAGACATTGTCTGCACAACGCAAGGAGAAGCACATGCGACTACGTAAAAAAGAGGAAAAACTACAAGAAGTGGATATTTCGCCACTGATTGACATGGTCTTTATTCTGCTCATCTTTTTTATGGTATCAACTACCTTTCAAAAAGATATGCAACTCGAACTTGAGCGCCCCTCGGCGTCAAACGCTACAAAAGCATCTTCTAAAGTTATCAAAGTCTATATTGATAAGTTTGGTGATATCTATGTCGATCAACAGCCCGTTAAAGTATGGGCTATTCAAGGCAAAATCCGCGACATGATGCGCATGAGCACCAGCAAATCGGTGTTGGTGGTTACCGACAATAATGTACAAGCCCAACGCCTTATTGATGTGATTGATCAATGCCGTAGCGCCGGAGCCAAAGATGTTGCCGTTGCTACAGACAAAGAGGTTTAAGCGTGATACGTTTTAAGGCACTTTTATGGATGGTGATTGGCACCTTAGCAATGATTGCCATGATCATATCAATGAATATTAGCGATATGGGCAAAGAAGAAAAAAGTTCCAAAAAAAGCACTGACATTGCATTGGCACAAAAAACAAAACCCAAGCCACAAGCCAAGCCAACGCCCAAACCAAAGCCCCAAAAAGCGCGTCGCGCCCCGCAAGCACCCCTGCCAAATTTAAATACCGCGCTCTCTGGCGTTGACATGGGAATCCCTGATTTTGCTCTAGGCAACATTATGGGTTCAGGCAGCGAACTGCTGGGTGATGTGAGTAAAGATTTAACCATGACCGAATCAAGCGTTGATTCGCTTCCAAAAGCACAAGAGCGTGCCCCGCTGGAATACCCCAAAGAGGCCAAACGCAAAGGCATTCAAGGCTATGTGCTATTTAACCTGCTCATTGGCAAAGATGGTCATGTACAGCGCAGCAAAATTCTTGAATCCGTGCCTGAGGGCGTGTTTGATGATGCGGCGAGTGCTTCGGTGAGCCAATGGCGCTTTGAGCCGGCAACCTACCAGGGCGAGGCGGTTAAAGTCTGGGCCAAACAAAAAATTACGTTTAAGTTTCAATAGGATCAGGCCATGAAAATAATTTTAACACTACTGCTTCTTGTTTTTATGACACTGGCACAAGAGAATAAAAAAACGGGCAATGACGAGGTTGATCATCTTTCACTGGCCGCGCTTTTGGTGAACGATGGATTTTATCAACGTGCCGATGACACGCTTAAAGAGGTGGATACCACACAAAAAAATTTTAATTTTAGTTACTACTATACGTTGCGTGGCGTTGTGGCCAATAAATTAACACATTACGCCGATGCTATTAGTTATTTTGAGCTGGCGCTTGAGTATCCTCAAACCGAGCACAGCGTCTATTTATATATTGCCGAAGCCGCTTATAAACTCAAAGATTATGCACGCACGATCAAAGCCCTTGATGATGCTGGTGCACTGGCAGATGCACGTCCTAATTTAGTGGCGTTTCGAGCCGAAGCCTACTGGAAGCAGGGCAGCCATGCCGAGGCCATCGGCACGCTTGATCGCGCTAGTACGCGTTTTGGCGATGATCCCATGTTTAGCAAGCAAAAATTCTTTTATTTAGTGCAACTGGGGCTGTTTCAAGAAGCCGTTGAAACAGCAACGCAACACATGAATACACTACAACGCTCACTCAAGAGCGTGGATGCACAAACCTATTTGGCATTTGCCACATCCCTGCAACGCGCGGGAGAGATTGATCAGGCTATTAAAATGCTAGAAGAGGGGCGGTTAAAGTTTATAAGTGATCCCAAACTAACGGTATTGCTGGCACACCTCTATATTGGCAAGAATCAAATTTTTTCTGCGGCATCACTTTTTGAACATGCCAGTTATTTTGATCACGCCTATACTAAAGAGTCCTCTGAAATGTATCGCCGTGCCAAAGCCTTTGTGCATGCGCTCTATCTCAATTCGCAAGTGCTCGATCAAGAGGAAAAATTAAAACAGCGTCTGGCAATCTTTATTGAGTTTGGCGAATATGATCGCGCCGTAGCGATGCAAAAAGATCTAGAACGCATTGGACTGCTTGAAAAAAACGAAGAGATTCGTTACGCACTGGCTTATACCTACTATATGAACGGTGATTATGACGCCAGCGAAGCGCTGCTTTCTACCTTAACGAAACCCGACCTTTTCACTAAAGGGATGACACTAAGAAACAACATGGAGCAATGCCGTGTTGACCGATGGGAATGTTTATGAAAAACCTCTTACATGTAACACTGTTATTATCACTATTTATTGCTTTTGGCTACGCTAAAGAAGGGTATGGAACGCTCTCGTTTGTCCTGCTTAAAGAGGGTAAAGCCCTAGCTCAAAACGACATTATTATTGATGGCGAAATGTCGCTTCAAACCGATAATGACGGCTATCTTAACAAAACACTTTCAGCAGGTATGCATATGCTTGAAGTTGTTGGCCGTGAAAAAGAGAGGGCATTGGTATATGCTAAAAAACCATTTATGATTGTTGATGGGCAAAATACGCAGCTTATCATCACACTAAATCAGCAAAACACACCAAGTTTTGAAGATATAGAAACCCCAAAAGCCAACACACAACTTCAAGATGATCAAAACCTTTCACAACAGCCAAAAGGCGTATTACACCTTCATATTGTGACTTCAGAAGAGAAAAAGCCTATCGGAGGTGCGCGTATTTTTGTAAAAGGTATGGCCATAGAAGGGCGTAGCGATAAAGATGGCAACGTCACAATAACACTGCCTCAGGGCGTGCAGACCATTTCGATTATTCACGGATCGTACAGCTCGCAAACACTAAGCGACATACCTATTGCCGCAACCAAAACAACAGAAAAATCGGTTGAGATGACTCCCTCATCACTAGAACTTGAAGAGTTTATCGTGCTAGTACCCCATATTGAAGGCAGTATCGCATCTATGGTAGCCGAAGAGAAAAACTCCGATACTATTGCCAATATTGTAGGATCGCAACAGATGGCAAGGCAGGGCGATTCCAATGCGGCAAGTGCTCTTAAACGTATTGCCGGAATTACTGTCATAGGGGGCAAAAGCATTTACGTACGCGGACTTGGGGATCGCTACTCCTCTACAGAGCTTAATGGCATGTCACTGCCTTCGCCCAATCCTATTAAGCGCACGGTTCCTCTGGACATGTTTCCTAGCGGGGTAATCGGATCACTGCAGGTGCAAAAAAGTTTTTCGCCTGATATTACCGGTGCCTTTGGCGGGGGGTATGTGAATGTGCGTACCAAAAAAGGCTCCGATGAAGATTATGCCAAAATCAAACTTGGCACTAAAATGCATAGTAGTTACGGCAAGGATGCCACCACCTATAAAGGCTCAAGCAGTGATTGGAGTGGCAAGGATCATTCCTACCGACCCTTTGCAAATAGCGTTACCCAATCGGCGCTACCGGTGGTAGGCGAAAGGCCGCCAATACTTGAGTATGATGCACAAGAGATGCAGGCTATGTATCAAAAGCGTGATCTCAACGTTAAACAAGAGAGTGTGCCGCTTGGTTTTGAAGCGCAAGTTGAACTCTCTAAAAATGTCACCATTGCCGATGAGCATCAGCTTAACTTTTTACTAAGCTACGGTTATAAAAATGAATCACAATTGCTAAGTTACACATCACACGATTACATCATCTCAAGCAGTGGTGAGCAAAAAAGCGAAGCTGACAACACGGCCGTTAATGATCTTTATTGCACCACCATTCAGCATGGCGGTATTTTTAACGCCTCATATACCTTTCGCAATTTTGATCTGCGCTATACCAAATTTTATGTACTCAATACACTCAATCAAACCCGTGACATCATCGGTACGTTTGGTGAAAACAACTCCAATGAACATCAGCTCATGCTAGAGTGGCAAGAGCGTGAACTCAATATTGACCAAATCAATACCGGCATTGATTATGTACTATGGACACCACAGCGTTTTGATGTCGGTATTGAAGCTGCAACTGCCAGCGAATACGTGCCCAATGATGTGAGTTACAATTACAAAAAATATTTTGATGCCAAGCCTTATGAGTTCAAACGTCCCGATGGCAAACTGACATACAATCACCGCAGTACCGATGACAGCCTCACAAGTTTTTATCTCAAAAATCACACCAACATTCCCCTGTTGGATGATGAAGATTATATAGAGCTGGGATATATGGGCGAACACAAAGAGCGTGAAGGGCGCCGTGTTGAGATTGAAATGCAAAGCAAACTCAGCGATGAAACCCTCACTTCTGGCCCGATTAACGACATCATCAATTATGGTGACGGATCGCATATGAACAACAATCTTAACTCGAAAGCCAAAGATCAGTATGATGCCTCTCTTGAACGTAATGCATTTTATTTAAAAGGACTCAGTAAACCTCTTGAGAGTTTTGAAATCACCTATGGCGCTCGTCAGGTTAATCTTAAACAGCATGTGGATCAGTTTGATGTCGAGCAAAATAGTGTTGTTACCGAACCCAACAAACTGGACTTTAACAAACTGCTACCGAGTTTTGGCCTTAAATACGCACCTAATGATACGCATCAGTTTCGTGCGGCTTATTCGCAAACGTTTATCTATCCCGATTTTCGTGAATTTGTTAATACCGAATTTATTCACCCTGTCTTTTTGGCCAAAGTCTCAGGAAATCCAAATTTACAAGAAACCGATATTCAAAACTACGACCTACGTTATGACTACTATTTTAGCCGCACCGAATCCATTGCTATGGCACTTTTTTACAAACATATGAAAAATCCTATCGAAGATACGCAAGAGTTTACTACCTCGACATTACCGCGTTATTCATTTGATAATTCCAATGCCGCCGATCTCTCAGGAATAGAGCTTAGTTGGTATAAAAATTTTGACTTCTTAGGTAGCTTTTATGAGCGTTTCATCTTTTCGGGTAACTACACCTATATTGATTCCAAAGTCTCACTCACCGATGAGCAAAAAGCAAAATTTGTCACTCAAAGCCGTGGTTTACAAGGACTCTCACCCGAAGTCATTAACCTTTCACTAGGCTATAGCGAAGAGAACTCGCGCTCTCTCAATCTCTCTTATAATAAAATGTCCAAACGTCTGATGCGCGTTGCGCTTAAAAATGGCAATGTTGTACTAGGGCTGGATGATTATGAGATTCCACCGCATCTCCTTGATTTTACATGGATTGAAACATTTAATGTGGATGCACTCTCATCTAAAATGAATTTAACTTTTAAAATTCGCAACTTGCTTGATGGAACAACGCTTTGGGAACAAGGTAGTAATACCACACTCTCATACAAAACCGGGCGTGAATACTCCCTATCTTTAGATGCTAAATTCTAATGCAACGCTACCTCATCGCACTCTTACATGTAAGCCTCATAGCAGCACCTTTGTTTGTAGATGACAAAACGGCGCTGATGTGGCAAGACACGGCAGAGAACAAAGGTACGCTTTACAATTGGAATGATGCCAAAAGCTATTGCGAAGCGCTTACATTAAGCGATTATGATGACTGGTGGCTGCCTAGCGAATCTGAACTCTCCAGCATTGTTGATAGTTCACGTCCAAGAGGGCGTATGATTAAAAAGGGCTTTATCTACTACAAAGCCCGTCCCTATTGGACTTCAACAACCTATGCCTGGAATGCACCGTATGCTTGGGTGCTCTCATTTGAAAACGGCACATCGTACAGCCAAGAGAAGCAAACATCCTTACATGTAAGATGCGTGCGTTGCAGCGATTTTAAAAAATGTCTGGAACGATTCTACAATCATTTGTAACCCAATTGTGCTTTGATTGATTACGTACTGTTTCATAGAGGTAATACACACGAAATCCCCACATATTACTATGGCGCCAATCTTTAAGAATTGAAGGATAGTTTATGAATAAGCAATGGCTTTCGCTTGCTGCGGCAGCGATATTGGTAGTGAGTTTTGCAGGATGCAACGGTAGTGATGGAAAAGATGGCGCCAACGGTGCAGTAGGTGCTGCGGGAGCAAATGGTGCCGATGGCGCTAATGGAGCTGATGGTGAAACACCTTATGTCAGTATTCCTGCTGTTACTGTTAATGCATCAACCAAATGGGCGTTTGATGAGATTGCAGCACCGGTAACATCAACTGAAAAAGCGGCAATTCGTGCTACAACATCAATCACAAACGAAACAACAGGTGCAAAAGATACTATTGGTTTTACCAACCTCATGGCAACAGCCGCCATCAACAACGGCGAAACCTTTGGTTTGCTTAAAGATTATCAAAACAACCCTATTACCTTCCCTGACGGTTCGCCTTATATCTGTAACGGCACCAACGATGCCATCGGTTCAGGTCTGGATCACTCTTCTATTGTTCAGAAAAATGGACGCATTTTTATGATTAATCAATTTGAGTGTGAAGTGGGCGGTATGTACGGTATGGAGCTTGAGCAAGCTGCCAACGGAGCCCTTTCAGTAAAAGCAAACTCCATGCAATACATTAGCCAACTTGATGGTTTTGGCGGTTGGGTACACTGTGCGGGTGTGACCACTCCATGGGAGTCACATTTGGGTTCAGAAGAGTATGAGCCAAACGCTCGCGCCATTGAAACAGGGCTTGATACAACTACCATGCTAAGTGGCGATAAAAACTTTGATGAAGTCACCAAATACTTTTGGAAAGATGAAAACAACGCCAACGTTAACAGCAACAATAACCCTTACTATTACGGCTGGATTCCAGAAGTTAGCGTAGATGCATCTGCTGCTACGCCAACATTTAACTACACCAAACACTTCAGCATGGGACGCGCGGCATGGGAACTTGCCTATGTAATGCCCGATGAGCGCACAGCCTATCTTTCTGATGATGGTACTAATGTAGGATTCTTTATGTATGTGGCCGATACAGCAAAAGATTTAAGCTCCGGTACGCTTTATGCGGCAAAATGGATTCAAACATCAAACGTCGGTGCTGGAAGTGCTGATCTTTTATGGATCAAACTGGCTCATGCAACGGATGCCGAAATTAAAGCCATCGTAGCCGCGCAACCGACATTTAGCGATATTTTTGAAACCTCTGATGTTGTTGATGGCACTTGTAGCGAAGGATACATGTATGTTAACACTGCAACGGGCGAAGAGTGTCTTAAAGTAAAAAGCGGCAAAGAAAAAGCAGCTGCCTTTTTGGAAACACGCCGTTACGCCGCCATGCTTGGTGCTACTACGGAGTTTCGTAAAGAAGAGGGGATTACATTTAATCCCGACAACAACATGCTTTACGTAGCGATGAGTGAAGTACGCAAAGGTATGACTGATACTAAAGGCGACATTCAACTTCAAGAAAACAAATGCGGAGCTGTTTATGGACTTGATATTTATGGTCCTAGCGAATTGGCATACGACGCACTGCAAGGCGTAATTGATAGTGATTATGTTGTTAAAAATATGTATGGCATTGTTACCGGTGCACCTACATCATACCCCGCGTCTTCAGCATATGAGAGCTATACCTGTTCTGTCAATGGTATTGCAAACCCTGACAATGTTACCTATTTAGAAGGTGAGAACATCTTAGTTATTGGCGAAGACACCAGCGCACACCCTAACGATTTTGTCTGGTCGTTTGATATTGGAAGCGGCAAACTTACACGTATTCTTTCAACACCATACGGCTCGGAGACAACATCACCATTTTGGTACAAAGATATCAACGGATATGGCTACTTAAGCGTTGTAACACAACACCCCTTTGGTGAAATCAGTGAATCAGATAGTGAATATTCACTGGTTTCTCAGGCTTCTAGCTTGGAAAAAGAGTCTTTTATCGGCGTTGTTGGACCGTTTGACTTTATTACAGGCGATGGCAAAGGCACACGCTAATCTTCTGCCTCAAATGCGCGCGCTACACACTAATCTGCCCCAAACGGGGCAAGCTTCAGTGCCACAGCAGCTAGCGTAGCATTGTGGGCTTTGCCCAAAATGCGTTCTAATATTATAGGAAACCCTTATGCACTATTTTATTGCACTATCTGTAGCTATTTTACTTGCGGCCTGCGGTAGTAATACTACATCTAACAACCAAAGCGAGAGTGTATCAAGTGAGGCAACCATACGCACCACGCAGACATTCACAGATACTACGGCACAAGCGGTTATTAATAACCGTGGTGCTTATGTGAGTTCGCAATGCTACACCAAAACCAAAGAGGCTTCAGGAGCAGTGCACAATCCCTGTTTTACCTGTCATATCAATTCTAAAGAGCCCAACTATATTGATGATGCTGATTTACAAGAATCTTATGCCATGAGTGAGTATACGCGCATCAATCGTTTTACCAATCTTTTTAAAGATCGTAGCGACGCAGTAGCCGCCATTAATGATGAGAGTATCTTAAGTTATGTCCGTCAAGACAATTATAAAGATGCCAACAACACGCTAACACTGGCAAAAGTTTTAAAAAATGTTCCAGAACTTTGGGATGTCAACAAAGATGGCAACTGGAACGGTTACCTACCTGATTGCTATTTCAATTTTGACACGCAAGGTTTTGATAACGCACCCGATGGTACACCAACAGGTTGGCGCGCATTTGCTTATTATCCTTTTTTAGGAACCTTCTGGCCTACCAATGGCTCAACAGATGATGTACTCATTCGTCTCCCAGAGAGCATGCGCCAAAACGAGCAGGGGGTTTATGATGTTGCCATTTACAAACTAAACCTGGCGATTGTTGAATCGCTGATTAAACAGAGTGATATTGGCATTGAAGCTACCGATGAAAAGAGTTATGGCGTCGATCTTAACCAAAACGGCACGCTTGATACAGCAACGTCTGTAGTATTTCGCTGGAGCGCTCCAACATACGATTATGCTTCAAAAACCTACTCCAATTACTCCATGCATTATGTCGGCAAAGCCAAAAATGCTCAAATTGACAACACCCTTCATATGGCACCAGGGCTTTATCCCGAAGGGACGGAGTTTTTGCACTCGGTACGTTATATTGATGTTAAAAACAACAAAAATATTGTTATGGCACCGCGCATGAAAGAGCTGCGTTATGGGCGCAAAAGCAACTGGAACAATTATGCGCAACTTTCCAATGCTTCTAAAAGCGAAATTATGGAAAAAGATCTTTTTCCTGATCGTCTGCGCACCATCACCGGTAATGCAGAGCAGGGGCTTAATACGGGTCTTGGATGGGTTTATCAAGGGTTTATTGAAGATAAAGATGGCTTTTTAAGACCCCAAACTTATGAAGAAACCTTAGCCTGTATTGGGTGCCATTCGGGAATCGGCGCTATTGTGGATTCCACTTTTGTTTTTCCTCGCAAGTTTGATCACACGGCCAAACAGATGGGCTGGTATCACTGGACACAAAGCGAGAGTGGCTTCAAGAATATTAAAGAGCCACGTTTGGATGATGGACGCTATGAGTTTACACTCTACCTTGAGCAAAACCATGCCGGTGATGAATTTCGCAGCAATGATGCCATCATGGCGCGTTTTATAAATGCCGATGGCACACTTAAAACCGATGCCATCAACACGCTACATAATGATGTCTCCTATTTGATTATCCCCGATGCCGCGCGTGCTTTAACACTTAATAAAGCCTATAAAGTTATTGTGGATGAGCAGAGTTATATTTATGGCCGTGACGCACACGTTAAACCGGTTGAAAATGTTTACAAAAGTGTGGAAATTGATCAATCCAGCGGTATCAAAGCGCTTAGCATGGAGCGTTATCCACTACAGTAATCTCTTTACATGTAATGTCAGTATGCTTTGAGTACAATGCCGCTTTAGATCTTTTTTGAAGGCACAATGGCATGGTACTTTACCTTTTATCTATAATCGCAGGCTTTGCGTTGTTAGTGTGGAGTGCAGATCGTTTTGTAGAGGGTGCTGCCGTTACGGCGCGCCATCTTGGTATGCCCTCGCTGCTTATTGGTATTTTGATTGTAGGATTTGGAACCTCAGCACCTGAAATGGTTGTCTCTGCCATTGCCGCGCTAGAGGGCAATCCCGCACTTGCTCTTGGCAACGGCTTGGGATCAAATATTGTCAATATCTCCTTAATCCTTGGTGTTACCGCCCTTGTTGCCCCCATTTCAGTCCACTCAAACATTGTTAAAAAAGAGCTGCCGCTACTGCTTTTAATTGTACTTTTTAGCGGTTATCTGCTTTTTGATGGCGCGCTAAGTTTTACAGAAGGCGTTCTTTTACTATCGGGCTTTTTTGCGCTGGTTGGCTACTCTATTTTTAGTGCACTCCATAGCAAAAATGATCCGCTTAAACAAGATGTTGATAGTGAACTTGAAGCCCATAAAATGACTCTTGGCATAGCCATTGCATGGCTTGTCATTGGATTGGTGTTACTTGTTTTAAGTTCGCGTATTCTGGTTTGGGGAGCGGTGGGCATTGCACACGCTTTTGGCGTCAGTGATCTGATTATTGGACTTACGATTGTGGCACTAGGAACATCCTTGCCAGAACTGGCAGCTTCGATTATTGCGGCGCGCAAAGGTGAGCATGATATTGCCATTGGCAATGTGGTAGGCTCTAACATGTTTAATATTCTGGCCGTTATTGGTATTGCTACTGTTATTGCTCCTATGAGCAACATTTCATCCGAAGTGCTTTATCGAGACTGGCCCGTTATGCTACTTCTCACCCTGATGCTCCTACTGATGGCATACGGTTTCAAAGGGCGCGAAGGGCGCATTAACCGACTCGAAGGCGCGATGCTTTTAATAGCTTATATTATGTACAACCTCTATTTAGGATTGCATCTTTTATCCTATATTTAGATTTTTTCACTTTGTTACCGCACTGTAAACTCCACGTAACGCCCTGGCAATACCACTAGTGCATCATCTCATCGTAACACTCTTATTGGAGCGACGATGACACCTCTTACAGATACCCTAATTGCCCATCTTGTTAAACGCCACGGTATGAACATTCTTGATGCTACTATGATTATTGATGAAGAGTGGGATTATATTGAAACCCTCTATCATGAAGAGCTTGATATTAACACCATTGCCAAAGAGCTGCTTGCCATTTATATGGTTGCTTGATGTAATGTTTTTGTGATTTTGGCGTAATGCCTTTGCAACGCTGCCTTGGCATAATCCAAAATGACACTTACTCAGGAGTAATGCAGCACATGGCCGTCTCTATTGAAACCTATTTTACTCACAATTATCCCGCTTTCGAGCGCTTGCCACAACGCATTAAAAAAATAACACTTGCATTTTTTCGTCAATTATTTCATGAAAACGAGATCAATACCTTTCTTGAAAATCATGCCCATAAAGATGCTTATGGATTTATTGAAGCGATTATGGAATATTTTAATCTCGATATCGCCATTAATAAAAATGAACTTCTGCGCATCCCCGCATATGGCAAATGCGTTATTATTGCCAATCATCCGCTTGGCGCACTTGATGCCTTGGCACTCTTGCATGTCATCAGTGATGTACGCAAAGATGTCAAAATTGTAGCCTCAAAATTTCTAAGCGCTTTTGAAAACCTTAATGAAGTGCTGATCCCCATAGAAAACGTGCGCGGCAAAATGGAAAAAGAGTCCCTAAAGGCTATCTATTCGGCACTTTTAAAAGAGCAGATGGTGATTATTTTTCCCTCTGGAGAGGTCAGCCGCGCACGTCCTGATGGCATCAAAGACACCAAATGGCGCAGCGGTTTTTTAAAAATTGCCGATAAACTCGAAGCGCCGATACTTCCTATTTATATTGAGGCCAAGAACTCTCGCAGTTTTTATTTTATTTCTATGATGAACAAGTCATTGGCCACAGCTACCATACCGCGTGAAATTTTTAAATACCATAATAAAAAAATCGGTTTTCGCATTGGTAAAAGCGTTCCCTTTGAGAGCTATCATCTCCCTTCGCTTAATATCAACGACCGTGTCAAACTCTTTCGCAAGCACTTTTACAAAGTCTCCAAAAAAGGAAAGGGGATTTTTAAAACCTTCAACGAAATTGCACTGGCCGAAAACAGACAAGAGCTTAAATTTGAGCTTGAAACTTTGGCCAAAGCAATTGGCGAAACCAGTGATGGCAAAAAAATCTATCTGTATCAAAATGATGATGACAGTGCTTTAATTAAAGAGATTGGCCGTCTGCGTGAAATCAGTTTTCGTCAGGTTAAAGAGGGCAGTGGGAAAAAACGCGACTTGGATGAATATGACTATTTTTATGAGCATATCATCTTGTGGGATGAGAGAAATCTTGAAATTGTAGGATCGTATCGCATCGCTAAAGCGCAAGAGATGATTGAGATGTTTGATCTTGAAGGGCTCTATACCTCCAGCCTCTTTACCTATAAAGAAGAGTTCACCAAATACTTTGTTGATGGCATCGAACTCGGACGCAGCTTTGTCCAACCAAAATATCAAAACTCCCGAGCACTTGATTACCTCTGGCAAGGTATTGGCGCTTATCTTCGTGCCAATCCGCAGATTCGCTATATGTTTGGTCCGGTCAGTATTTCCCGCTCTTACAACAACGAAGCCGTTGCGATGCTTGTATTTTTTTATTTAAATTACTTTAAAGCAGAAAACCAAAGTGTCGTGCACAAAGAGAGCTATAAACTCTCACGAGAGCAGCAACATCGCTTTCAAAAGCTCTTTACATGTAACAACTACCGCGAAGATATTGTCACACTCAAGCATGAACTTCAGATCATGGGTTTAGCCATTCCAACGCTTTACAAACAGTACAGTGATCTGTGTGAAGAGGGTGGGGTGCAATTTGTTGATTTTGGGATTGATCGTGATTTCGATAATTGCGTGGACGGCTTTCTTATTGTTGACCTGCAGCGCTTAAAAGCGCAAAAGCGCAAACGCTACATCGGATAATAGCGCCGGTGTGTTTGCCAAAAATGCTCGTATGAGTTTCTAATATCAAAGTTTTGCATGTTTTGCTGTGCGCCATAGCCTAGCTCTTGACGCAACAAACGGCTTCCAATTAAACGCACCAGTATTGCCACCCAAGCATCTATATTATTGGCTTCAATCACATACCCGTTTTGCAACTTGGTATTGATTAAACTCTGCGGACCGCCTTGATCTGAGACCAACACCGCCAAACCGCTTGCCGATGCTTCCATAACCACTTGACCCAAAGTATCGGTAACGGATGGAAACACAAACAGATCCGAAGCCGCATAAATATGTGAGAGCTCTTCTGTATAAATGGGGCCAAAATAGTGTACTCGATGATTGGCAAGCGCATTAACCTGTTTTTTAAGTTTGCCCTCACCAACAAGAATCAAATCAGCATCCAAATCTGGATGATCGTGACGAAGCTTTTTCCAAACCTTTAACAAAAAGGGGATATTTTTTTCTACCGTAATACGCCCAACATAGAGAACTTTTACACTCTCACTGCTTATTTCAAAATCATCCCAATAGCGTGTTTCCCGATGCGCAGAGCTAAAGCGCAGTAAATTGGTACCGGCAGGAATGGTGCTAATCTTTGCCCCATCAATGCCAATCTCTTCACGCATAACGGTTTCATAAATGAGCGAACGGCTAAACATATGCGAAAAGGGCGCGTAAAAGCGCTGCATCATACGATCGGTGAGTTTTTTGAGTGTTGCCGATCGTGTATTGTCTCGAATATAGGCAGGAAAATCCGTGTGATAGGTTCCTAAAATCGGCACGCCCAGCTTACGCGCAATACGGCGTCCCAATATCCCAACAGGGCCGGGTGTAGAGATATGAACAACTTCTGGCTTAAACGCATCCACAAAAGCTTCGATCTTGCGTGACGGGGGAAATGCCAAATCAAGCTCTTTGTAAAAAGGCATTCTCAGACGCACGCGCGGTTCAAAATTATGAATATTCTCAGCCTCAGGACAACGTTTGGCTGTAGAGGTGATTACATGTAAGGTATCGTGATGCATTCTTGCTGCTTCAGCCATATCGCTAATAAAGCGTGAAACACCATTAAGATCACCCAGAGTATCGGTAAAAAGCAACACTCTCATGAAGCATATTCCTTTAATGTCTCAAGACGCTCACGGCGCGACAATTTACCCAAAGAGAGTGTATTAAGCATCTCAAGCAGTAGCGTATTTTCATCTTTGTCTTTCATGAATTCAATGGCTTTTTCACGCATGTAGTGGCGCAATGCACTGTTTTCAAGCAGCATCTCAATTTTTTGTGCATAATCAAAAGGGTTGTTGCCATCAACAACATAGCCCGTTACATTCTCAATCACATTCTCTTTAACCGCCCCTTTGTTTGAAACAATCGCAATAGCACCCGATGCCTGAGCTTCAAGCACCACATTGCCAAAGGTTTCAGTCTGGCTTGGAAACAAAAAGATATCAGACGATGCAAAAGCTCTTGAGAGTGCCAAACCTTCTAAAAAACCGGTTAAAAAGACATTGCTTCCTTTAAGAATTTCAATCTGCTCCCGGTAGGGACCATCGCCCACAATAAAAAAACGAATGGCATCATTTGATTCAAAGAGTTTTGCCACCTGCAAAAAGAGATCAAGATTTTTTTCTTTGCCAAGGCGTCCAACAAACAGCACAACTTTTTGAGCATCATACGTTGGATCAAACTGTTTCCAAAAGAGCCGATACGCATGTGATGGATTAAAACGTGCATGATCAATACCGCGTGTAAAAAGCTCAATCTTTTTCTTTTTAACTCCGTTTTCAACCATCAGCTTGCGATAAGCCTTAGAAGGAGAAAGCACCTTCTGAGATCCATTAAGCAAGAGGGCAAACGCATTCCAAATGTGCTCTTTAAAAAAATGATCGCCTGAGTATTTGCCTACATACTCTGGAAAATCAGTATGAAAGGTTGTGACATAAGGAGTATGCAAAATTCTGGCAATAAAAAAAGCATAAATTCCAACCACACCAGGTGTTGCAGCATAAATTACATCAAAATTTTGGGCATCACAATATTCGAGCATGTCAAGAAAATGGGGAATGTTGATCGTAATCTCTTCATATTCGGGCAGGGCAAAGGAGAGTATGGGTTCAAAATTATGGCGATGCGAATCACGCACATGCTCTTTATACGCTGTTATAAATGTAACATCAAAATGCTCGGCTTTACTGATGGCATGAAGCTTGCGCGAGGTCAGTGCCACACCGTTGATTTCATTAAAGGTATCGGTAAAATAGGCTACTTTTCCTGTAGCATCCCTTTTTTTATCCATAAGTGCACGATAAATCTCACGCGAACGTTTCTTTTCATGCGAACGCTGCCAATACACACTCAGATAATAGGCGGTTGGAATAATAGAGAGCAGGCTTTGTCCTAGCAGCATACTCACCTTGTCCATATTCAAATTTTTGGTATCGGAGAACTCTTTCATTAAATAGGGAAAGAGATGTTTAAAAAAACTGTGCACCACTTCGTGACGATTTTCATAATTGGCATTGATACTCATACCTGCAACATGCTCTACTTGCTCAAGAACCCGCTTCATTCCCATAAGCTGCGTTAAAACATTAAGTTTTGGTTTGGCAAAAAGATACTCTAGCAAATAAGAAGTTGAGCGTTTTTTAGACTTGGACCATTGATGCGAAATATTCATAATCATGTGTGATAAACGAATGGGCGAGCCATAATCACCCTGAGGTCTTGTTTGATTGCTGTCCAATGCCGTTTTAAGATCTTCTAAGAGTGTACCTGGCGCTGTAGTAAACGTTTTTCCTACATCCAAACCACCATGATCGTCACTGCCGCCTGTAAAGCTGATATGTTCACGCTGACGCTTATTAAAGCCATGTTTTTGCGCTAAAGCTTCAAGCTTTTTGGCGCTAAAAGTCTCAGCTATCTCTTGGGTCAGTTTAGAAGAGATCCCTGAACGTGTGCCATTTATGATTTCCCAATTATCAAACATCAACAGACACTTCTCAATGTGCGTTTCGTTTAAACGACCGTCCATATCATAAAGAGGGTGGGCTAATACATGATAGATATGCTCTGCTTGAAGATAATCCACCAAGGAGTAAACATTATAACGAAGACGCTGAATCTCTTGATGTTGCGCCTCTGTAATGTCATAACACAGTACATGAATATGGCAACGATCCTCAGGAAAATAGACACTGGCTTCTTCACTAATAAAGACACCCGGAAGGTCTTTAATTTCAAGACATCCCCGAATGTCATCATGATCCGTAATCGTAAAAAGTGTCATGCCCCGTTCAAAAAGGGTGTCATAGAGCTCACGTGGCGAAACATAAGATTCATGGATATCCAGTTTTTTAGAAAAAAAACCGGCGGGTTTGTCTGAGTATTTCGAGTGCAGGTGCAGATCAACTTTAATCACGAAATTACCTTATTCAAGATTTCCGCGATTTTATGCGTAGCGTGTTACCTCTAGGTTACCAAGAAGCAAAGAAATGTTTTGATTTTGTGATGTTTATGGGCAAAGCCCATAAATGTAGTAGGGTAGGTGTTAGGCAGCTTTTTTAACGGCTTTTTTAGCCAGTTTTTTGGCAGCTTTGCGTTTTGTAGGTTTTGCTTTTAGTACCATTTTTGCTACTTTTTTTGTCACTTCTTTAGCATCTTTCTTTTTAACATCTTTTTTTGAAACGGCACGTTTCGTTGCTTTTGATGCTACTTTTGTAACTGCTTTTTTCTTAAGGGCCTTAGCCATATTGTCTCCTTTAAAATGGGTAACATCACCTATAAAAAGTAATATTATATAGACATACTATATAAAATAAAGGATAAAGTCAATAATCTTCTTGATTTGTGCTACAATCATCAAAAAATCACCTATTGGTCCACTAAAATGACATTTATTGACTTTAAAAAGCTATTGCTGGATGCAGAAATAAGCTTACCAAAATTTAGCAAGCTCATCCAAGTAAGCGAAAAAAATCTCCAAGCCTATAAAAAGAAAGGGGAGGTTCCCAATACCATTGCCGTGATTGTACAAAGTTTTGTCATCATGCATCAGCGCGGCATCGATTACCGCACACCGGTAGAAGCACTTGAACTAAAGGCTAAAACTAAAAAAGGTTCCGGTTTTGCCAAGAAAAAAAACGAAACGACTCCTAAAGAAGCATAGTATCACTATAATGCGCGCATGAATTCACAACGCAACGAACGACGTGGCGAGCTTTATGCGCTGCTACTGTCGATTTTAGAGGGTTTTTTCCCTATTTTTTCTATTCTTGCCATTGCGCATTTGGGTGCCATATACAGCTATTTTTATACGCTGCTATTGGCCACACCGTTGTTGTTGCTGATTCAGTGGCAGCGTGGTTTGCTTCATGAACTTTTTAACAAAGCTGCGTTAAAAGACCTCTTGCTTACAGCGCTGTTTATCACTTTACTTTTTTTATCTGTTTTTATCGGCCTGCGCTATACCACGCCATCTAATGCCGCCGTTATTATGATTTTACAGCTCTTTTTTTCCTATTTTTATTTTAATATCATAGGCAGTGCGCGTATGACTTCTTTGCATACTTTTAGTGCTGTCTTAATGGGAACGGGTGCCATTATTATTTTAATGCCGCACTCCTATCACTTTAACAGGGGTGATCTTATTATACTCTTTGGAGCTGCTATTGCGCCGTTGGCCAATTTGTATCAACAGCGTGCACGATTGCGTGTGGCTTCGGTAAGTATTTTAACCTTTCGCAATCTTATAGCTTTGCCCGTTCTTTTCATCATGGCTATCATCTTTGAACCTTTTGTCAATCCCTTTAGTGCTATGATGCCGCTCTTGTATATCGCCCTTAATGCAGTACTTGTCTTTGTTGTCTCCAAAATTCTCTGGGTTGAGGCACTGCACCATATTAGCATCACAAAACTCTCGGCAATGGTGGCATTTATTCCTATTTTCACCCTGCTATTTTCATATTTAATACTTGGAATAGTGCCAGGGATCAAAGAGATGGGAGGTAGTGTTCTTATTTTATTAGGAGCGCTATGGATTACGCGCTAAGAGATAAGGACATCGCCTTTATCCGTATGAGTGCTAAAGGTATAGTTGCCTGTTATCTCTTTGTAGGTGTGGTGATTTGCAAATTCATCATATTTGACAATAATAGAGAATGCACATCCTGCCAATTCTCCATTAACTTTTATAACAACTTGTCCCTCTTGAAATTTTTCAATTAAAGCTTTAATCTGATGCTCTTTCCAATAAGCATCAGGCATTGCCTCATACGATACCATCATTGATCTGCAATTATATCTGTCAATTGACAAAAAATGGTTGTTTGGAAATTAGGGCGTGATGTAAAGAGATTCTAAAAATAACATTGTTGATTCATAAAAGAGCGCGTTAAAGTGGTGACCCCACGGAGACTCGAACTCCGGTAACATGGATGAAAACCATGGATCCTAACCGCTAGACGATGGGGCCATCAATTTGTTAGGCTGGAATTATATTTTCGAAAAACTTAAAATCCCATTAAAATGGGATTTTTAGCATTACTCGTGATCTTTGTAAAACGAACGAATAGCGCGAATAATAACTGCATTTTTTGAAATGCTTTCAGCTTTGGCATTTTCATCAACCAACTCATACATATCAAGTGGCAAAGAGATTGAAAATGTTTTAGTTTCAATTTTTTTCTTTTTGTTGACCAGTACGGTAATGCTGTCAAGAAGCTCAATGATTTTTTTAGTATCAATCGGTTTTTGAATAAAACTGTTGACACCAATTTCAATAGATTCAGAAATTTTCTGAATGTCATTGCTAGCCGAAATCACAATAATAATTTGACCTGGATTAATCTCTTTAATACGACGAGAAAACTCAATACCATCCATTTCTGGCATGATAATATCTACAAACAAAATATCTGGTTGTTTTTCTTCGTAAAGACGTAGCGCTTCTTTACCATCGAATGCCGATGTTACCTCAGAAAAAAAGTTTTTAAATGTGGAACTCAAAAGTTCATTAGCAACTTTTTCATCTTCAACAACCATTGCTGTAAGTTTTTTTGTTTGTTCCGTTAAACGTACCAAGTCAACTGCTGACATATTTCACCTCTTAATAATTTTTATGGTAATGCTTACCATATCATGACACGTATTGTACACAAAAAACATTTAGATAAAATTAACAATTTAAAATAGTGTGAAGACAAAACAAAAAAAATCTCAGCACTGTTACCGTTACTTACTCATTCTGATGCGTTTTAAATTGTTCCAGCCACTCTCTATTTTCATCATTCACACGCTCTTTTTGGTCTAAAAGGTCACTAATAATGCTTTTTAATGTTGTTTCATCCATAAATGAAAGCAGTTCGGGATTAATCTGTGTTTGTGATATACCATCATAACTATTGAGTAATTGCTCAATATCATGGATCAGAATTTCTTTACTATTGCTATTCATTTAAAGCTTCTGTGCCATAGGTCCAACATAACGTTGACGTGGACGTGCTATTTTCATTTCGGTATCATCTTTTAGTTCCATCCACTGTGCAATCCAGCCAACGGTTCGTCCAATAACAAACATACATGTAAACATCTCTTTGGGGATTTTTAATGCCGTGAGAATCAATCCCGAATAAAAATCAATATTTGGATAAAGCTTACGCGATATAAAATATTCATCTTCCAAAGCAATTTTTTCTATGCGCTGTGCAATCAGAAGCAATTCATTATCTACACCCAGTTCATCTTTGAGTTTTTCAAGCAGTTTTTTAAGTATTTTAGCTCTGGGATCAAAATTTTTATACACTCTGTGACCAAATCCCATAAGTTTAAATGGATCGTTTGGATCTTTTGCTTTAGCAATAAACTCATCTACTTTATCAACCGAACCAATATAACTAAGCTGTGCAATCACTGATTCGTTAGCACCGCCATGTGCACGACCCCATAATGCATTAATACCCGCAGCCACAGCTGCATAGGGGTGGGCCCCCGTAGAAGCAACGCCACGAACGGTAGATGTAGAAGCATTTTGCTCATGATCAGCATGTAGCGTAAAAATAGTATCAAGGGCACGCACTTCTACTTCGGGGATGTCACAATCACACCCGGGATAAGCACGCATCATATATAAAAGATTTTCAGTAAATGAACGCTCAATACTAGGATAAATAAAAGGAATCCCTAAAGTACGACGATATGCAAAAGCGGCGAGGGTGGGCATTTTGGCAATGATTCGGCGTGCCATCACCTGGTTTTCTTCTTTTGAAGTGATATGCAAATGTTCAAAATGAAATGCAGAAAGCGCCGATACCGCAGATGCCATCATTGCCATAGGGTGTGCTTGATCAGGAAATGATTTATAAAGTTCTTTAATACCTTCATGCACAAAGGAACGCTTTCTAAGTTCATGATCAAATTCCATATGTTCTGCAGAAGAGGGAAGGTGACCTGTAATCAGTAGATGTATCGTCGCTAAATAGTCTCTTTTTAATGCTAAATCACTAATATCATATCCACGGTATCGGAGTTCGCCTTTTTCTCCATCAATATACGTAATGTCCGAACTGCAACTAGCCGTTGAAGTAAATCCAGGATCATACGTAAACATACCCGTTTCTTTATACAAAGAGCGTATATCTATCACATCAGGTCCTACCGTTGGTGACAATATATCAAACTCATAACTTTTTCCATTGCGATGATCCGTCAATGTAATTGTAGCCATCTCCGCTCCTTTGGATAAAAACTCTTTTATCTTATTGTAGCTCACATTAATGGTTTCTAAAATGTTATAATTGTTTTATGCAAATTAATACGTCAACATCAAATTCGGCTTCATTGACACCCCGAAATACTATATTGAAATTTGATCCCCAGCTTGAGAAACTTAAAACAGCCGATGCACAAGTCCGTGCCCACGAAGCTGCCCATTTAGCTGCAGGGGGTGGTGTTGTTAGCGGTGGTGCAAGTTTTAGTTACGAGCGCGAGGGAGTGATGGCAAAATGTACGCCGTCGCTGGTGAAGTACCTAAACGTGGCAAAAGAGAGCTCAGCATACAGAATGCCGTATAAACACTCTATCTTTAAATTTATCTATTGGTTAACATAATATATATTCTCTTAAAATATTTTGCTTGCAGGATTAAGCGCCGCTATTTATAAGAATAGGTACCCTGCTTTTTCTTATGCTATTGGGAAAGCATCAGAATCAGCTACCATGACAACGGATACGCCGGTAATGCTCTACAGTATCACTAAAACAATCACGGCTTCAATGATTATGCGCCTTGTAGAAAATGGAACGCTGCATCTAGAAGATACGCTTTCACAAGCACTGGGATCCCGTGCTGATGCGCTTGATGGAAACAAAATTAATAAAAATGCAACTATTGCACAACTGCTTAATCATACATCAGGTATTCAAGACTACATGGGTGCTGACGCCTATTCATTTATTGCATCCTTAGTGATGGGTTCTGCATGGAAAGCTGAAAATGTTTTGGCATTACTCAGTGATGATTTTACTAATGTTGGAAACTATTTATACTCTAATGCCAACTATGTATTACTTGGGATGATTATAGAAGAAAAAACAGGTAAAAAACTCAATAACTATTTTGGAGATATCGCCGCATCCTTAGGGATTAGCAGCACCCTGCTCCCTCAAGATGCACTTCCAGCTACTATTGCGCAACCTTATGATGATCTGGCAACACAAGGAGGTACATCAGGAACATTTGGCAATCTACTGGATGTTCAGCCCTACTTTTTCACCGGTTCAGGAGCACTGACATGGAGTGCCGGAGGTATGGCTATGACGGCACAAGATTTAGCAAAATACATGTACGCTTATCTTGGAAACAGTAGTACACTCATTACAAGTGATACGCGAAATATTCTCTTCAATTCTGTGACAACAACACCTGAAAACTACGGCTATGGCATTACACTTGAAGAAGACCCTTCTAATAGCTTATCTCCTAACATTTATGGTCATGGTGGCGGTGGGGCCGGGTTCATTACTAAATATTCGTATGACCCAGTCAATGATATGGTATTTGTTATTTTAAGCAACAGCGCCAACAGCTCTACAAATGCAGCTATTGATGCATTAAGCGGTCATGACCTTTTTACAATCATCAAGCTTTTACGAGAGGATTACACCAATAGCATACAATAAGCCTCTTAATCCACTGGCTACGGCCAGATGGCTTACTTAGAGTTCTATACTTTTAATTTTATACGCCTGAATACTCATATCTTCAAAAACTACAACATCATAAACTTCATCACTGTTAGGTGTAAACGTTAAGCTATTGGATCCAATGCCAATAGCAATACTCTTATTATCAAATATTGCTGCTTCTTGAGTTATGGCACATGGTGCTGCAGTGATGGCTGGCAGACCATTTACAGTGACGCTTAGTTCAGTTGATGTTGTGTTGATTATATGCAATTCTCCCCGACTTGGACTGTGCACTAGATACTCATCTGCATTACATGTAGTAGCAATATAACCGTTAATAAGCTTTGAACTCGAAATCGTGTACTCGCCCTTTTTGTCATAGCCCACCACAGGAGCTTCGCTGACAGCTTCATAATCATCATCTTCAGACGCTTTAGGTGCTAACATATAGTTGTCATTATTAAAAAGATTGGCTTCAATGGTATTTTGCGTTGCATTAATCATCGTTATGAAATTCATACGAACTTGGGTAGAGTTATCTGCTCCACAACCGCTAAATATCATTATTGCAACGGGTAAGCAAGCGAGTGTTACCTTCTTAAACATAATTATTCCTTTGCATTTTTACTTTGCAATTCTATTATAAATATGTTTCATGAAAAAAAATGGAAATTTTTATTAAAAGCAGTGTAACATAAGCCGGGTTCTGTTTCATTGACAATTAATCTACTCCCGCATGTTACCATGGGGCTCTAGCGAAGCATTAGCACTGTAAGACGCTAACCATATGCCTCTTGCTGCCAAGTTGGGTTTACAAGCTCTCCATGTTACTATGAAGACTGGTGGTCTCTTACACCGCCCTTTCACCCTTACCTGTTACATGTAATGTAACGGCGGTCTACTCTCTGTTGCACTTTCCCTCGCATTGCTACGGCCATCCGTTAGATGGAACTCTGTCTTACGGCAGCCCGGACTTTCCTCTTGCATGATACAAGCTGTCAACTGTTACACTGATGCAAGTGTAGTACATAGTTTTATAAAAAGTAAATATATATTATTTAATATTATTGATTTTGCCAAAAAAAGCGGCTAACGCCGCCTTTTATAGAGAAATTAGCTTGCTGCTAAGGCCTCATTGGCATATTTTTCGCCTAATTCATAGGCCTTTCTATTGGCATCATGAACTTTTGCAGGAACTTTTGAAAGCATTGTTTCAATAAGAACATCTTTGTCAATAGGTTTCATTAGCGTATTGGCAATAGCAAGAGCTACAACCGATTGCGTAATCACGTTACCAACCTCTTCTTTTGCGATGGTAATAATTGGAATTTCAATAATATTCCACATTTTTCTATCTTCATCAGATGGGTGCACAAGGTTTGGATCCACTACAATCGTACCACCTTTACTCACACCGCCTTTAAAAGAGTTGTAACTTACCTGTGCAACAGAGAGCATAAAATCGATCTCACCATCGTTAGCATAAGGATAAAATATCTCTTCATCATCCAAAGTGATATCAACAACCGTTGGACCACCGCGAACCTGTGATGTATAGGTTGCTGTTTTGAGTCCATGTCCGCCTGTCTTGATTTTAGCAGCAGCAAAAATTTCACCGGCAAGGAGAACGCCCTGCCCGCCAACACCTGTAAATCGCATTATGTTTCTAGCCATTGTGTTCTCCTTAGATTTTTTTCTCAAAGTCATCTTGCGTAATACGGCCACGTTTACCTTGGTGAAACCCAATGACGTCTTGATAATATGCATCGCAATACTCACGTGCATTAGTATCTTCTTTTAAGATACCTGTTGGAAAATAGTTAAGTTTTTCCTCTTCTGAAAGGGCATCGTATTTTTTCTTTGCCATAGTGATACTATCAATCCATTCAAGATTTTCCATTGCATTTTTCATCTGGTTTTTACGGCCAAGATTAATGTGACAGTTGGACATCACTTCAACAAATGAAAAACCGCGATGTTGCAATGCTTTTAAAAGTACTTTTTCAAGTTTTTTAGGATCTAGCATTGTCTCGCGCGCCACAAAAGAAGCACCGGCAGCAATTCCTAAATTTGCAGCATTAAATGTAGGATCAATATTGCCTGCTTTTTGAGAAACTGTCCACATCCCCTGTGGTGTTGTAGGAGAAGTTTGCGAGTTTGTTAGTCCGTAAATAAAGTTATTGATAATGATGAACGTAATATCAATATTGCGGCGTGCTCCATGAATAGTATGATTACCGCCAATAGCCAAAGCATCACCGTCACCAGCTACACAAATCACATATTTATCGGGATTCATCAATTTAATGCCCGTTGCAAACGCTATGGTACGACCATGCGTTGTATGGACTGTATTAAAATCGACATAAGATGAAAAACGCCCTGAACAACCAATTCCCGACACAACACACACGTCATTTTGGTTCACGCCAAGTTTATCAATTGCGCGAATGAACGCTTTTAGGATAACACCATCACCACAACCCCAACACCAAAGTGTTGGCATCTTTTCAAGTCTTAAGTATTTGTCATAGTTGAAAGCCATCTTAGAATACCTCTTTTACTTTATTTACAATTTCATACGGCGAGATTGCTCGGCCATTTACCTTGTAAAGACCTTCTATATCAAGTCTGCCTGAAACACGTTCTACCTCTTCGGTATATTGACGAATATTGAGCTCGACACAAAGAACATTTTTAATCATGTCAGTATATTTTCGGATTGCTTTTGCAGGACTTGGCCAAAGCGTAATAGGACGGAATAGCCCGGCTTTGATTCCTTGTGCCCGTAAATGGCGAATCGCTTCTTTAGCTGCTAACGATACCGAACCATAAGCGATGATCAGCACTTCACCCGCTTCTCCACTCATATCATCAAGCATAAACTCTTCATTGAGTTCCAGCTCATCGGTATGCATCATCACTTTATCTTCAAGACGTTGAATCAGTTTGCGACAGGTTTCAATCTCTTCTGTAGGAAAACCCTTGCCATCATGGTGCAGTCCTGTAAAGTGGTAACGATACCCTTCAAACATTGGATTTAACACAGCAGCTTCATCTGGAGCAACATCGTAAGGACGATAATCTTCAGGTGCCCCATCAAAACGTTTACGAGGAACAATAGCGTTTTTAACCTCTTCTTGTGTTGGTATAATAGCTTTACCGTGCATATGTCCGATGGTCTCATCAAGTAGTACAATAACAGGTTGCATGAAACGATCAGCAAGATTAAAGGCACGTACCGTTTCAGTATAACACTCGGCAAGGCTGCCAGCACATAATGTAATAGAGCGATAATCGCCATGTGATGGATTGCGCGCTTGACGCACATCACCTTGTGACACACGCGTAGGAAGACCGGTAGATGGTCCTCCACGCATAACATTAACAAGTACCAGTGGTACTTCAGCCATTTGTGCTAATCCTAGGTTTTCAGCTTTCAAAGAGACACCGGGTCCTGATGTGGCGGTCATGGTGCGAACACCTGCCATACCAGCACCTGCGGCAGCCGCAACACCGGCAATTTCATCTTCCATCTGAATCGCTACGCCACCCACACGAGGAAGAAGATCCGAAATCGTATGCATAATCTCTGATGAAGGGGTAATAGGATAACCACCAAAAAATCTACACCCAGCATCTACTGCTGCACGTGCGGCAAGGTCGTTACCTGTCGAAATGACTTCTCTTGTTTCCATAATTGTATTACTCCTTATTAATCTAGTGCCATATAGTTATTTGCGGCAACTTTTTCTTGACGTGCTTTTGCTTCGTCTGTTAGTTTTGCAAATTTAAACTGCGATTTTTCAGCAACATAAATCGCAAAGTCAGGACAGGATATCTCACACTCATTGCATCCAATACATGATTCAGGATGTTCAATTGAGATCATTGCACCCAATGTTGATGTTGAATCATATCGCATGCCAAGTACACCCGATGGGCATACCGACACACAGATATCACACGCTTTACAATTATCTCTATTCACCCATACCGGGACATTGCCAGGATATTCAATCATACCACTTGCCATCTATTCTCCTTTGTATATTAAGTAATATCTACTTGGTTTCTTCGTTTTCTGAAAATTTGCCAACGGCACAAGAAACTACACTTTTAGCTTTAAGTCCCGCTGAATCAAGAAAACTAATATCTTCATCGGCAAGAGGATAGCCCAGTTTTCTTAAAACAACCCTAAATTGTGCTAGTTGCGCCTCATTTTCAATATCAGCTGATACTTTACGAGGCTCGCACGAGAGATCTACTTCTATCGAAGTAAAACCCGCTTCACTTAAGGCTTTCTTGATCGTTGCAGCACACCCGCCACAACGAATATTGGCAACCTCAAACTCACGAATCATTGTTTATTTGCCTAACACTTCGGCAACGGCCTTACCAATTTCTGCTGGAGAAACCACTACTTTAACACCAGCAGCTTCAAGCGCGTCCATTTTCTCTTTTGCCGTACCTGCAGAACCTGAAACTATAGCACCGGCATGCCCCATACGTTTACCTTTGGGCGCTGTTTGACCTGCAATAAATGCAACAACAGGTTTTGTAATGTTTTCTTTAATAAAAGCGGCTGCTTGAATCTCAAGATCACCGCCGATCTCACCTATCATTACGATCGCATCAGTATCAGGGTCATTTTCAAACATTGGGAGCAATTGTTTGTAAGAAAGTCCAATAATAGGGTCACCACCAATACCTACGGCAGTTGAAATCCCAAACCCTTGTTTAACAACCTGATTGGTACCTTCATAGGTTAACGTACCTGATTTAGAGATCAAACCAACACGCCCTTTTTTAAAGATCATCCCCGGCATAATGCCGATTTTGCACTCTTCGGCCGTGATGATTCCCGGACAGTTTGGTCCAATGGTCAGCATACCGTTTTTCGTAGCAAACGCTTTGGCTGCCTGCATGTCACGTACCGGAGCACCTTCAGTAATAATCACCGCCAACTCAATGCCAGCACTTGCAGCTTCCATAACGGCATCTGCAACAAAGGCAGGAGGAACAAAAATCATCGATACTGTTGCGCCGGTAGCTTGTACCGCTTCACGTACGGTATTAAATACGGGTTTGCCCAGATGCTCTTGTCCTCCCTTGTTTGGGGTAACACCACCAACAATCTTGGTACCGTAGTTAATACACTGCTCCGCGTGAAACGAACCTTCTTGCCCTGTAAATCCCTGTACAATAACTTTTGTCTCTTTATTTACCAAAATACTCATTTACTCTCCTTTCGCCGCAGCCACAGCCTTAAGCGCTCCATCAGCAAGATCAGATGCAGCAACAACATTAGGGATATTGGCATTTTTCAAAATTTCTGCAGCTTCTGGTGCATTTGTTCCATCAAGGCGTACAATCACCGGAACATTAACATTTACCATTTTAGTCGCTTCCAAAATACCATTAGCAATACGATCACAACGTACAATACCACCAAAGATATTGACAAAAATTGCTTTGACTTTTGGATTTTTTAAAATAATTTCAAACCCTTTGGCTACTGTCTCAGCATTGGCTTTACCGCCAACGTCTAAAAAGTTTGCCGGAGTACCGCCCATATAATTGATTGTATCCATAGTTCCCATCGCCAAGCCGGCACCATTAACCATACAGCCGATTTCACCATCTAGGGATACATACGATAAACCATAACGCCCTGCTTCACGCTCATCTGCATCTTCTTCGGAAATATCACGCATGTCTTCAATATCAGGATGGCGTCCTAACGCTGAATCATCAAAGCCCATTTTGCCATCAAGCGCAAAGAAATCACCTGATCCTGTTTTGATCAATGGATTAATTTCAATCAGTTCCGCATCATTTTCCATATAAACTTTAAAAAGTTTTGATGCAAAATCAATAAATTTACGTTGTTCATTTTTGTCAGTAATACCTAATCCAAAAACAAGTTCACGTCCATGATATCCCTGAAAACCAATAGCAGGGTCAACAGCTACTTTGATAATTTTTTCAGGTGATTCTTCAGCAACCTTTTCAATCTCCATCCCACCTTCGGTAGAAGCCATAATAACCGGCATCTCTTTGGCACGATCCAACACAACACCAAGATAAAATTCATCTTTAATGTCAGCGCCCTCTTCGATATAAATTTTTTGTACCAATTTACCTTCGGGTCCGGTTTGATGTGTTACGAGATTCATGCCCAAAATATGTGTTGCATGTTCCGCCACTTCATCAAGCGATTTCGCCAATTTAACACCGCCGCCAAGACCACGGCCACCAGCATGAATCTGTGCTTTAACAACCCAGATATTACCGCCAAGTTCTGCTGCATTGCGTACTGCTTGATCCGCAGTATTAGCCACAATACCACGTGGTGTTGGCACACCATATTTGGCAAAAATCTGTTTCGCCTGATATTCATGTATATTCATTCATCTCTCCCGTATTTAAATTTGTGCTTGCTATGCTTTTGGTGCAATCATCTCTTCTGGTACAACATATTTGTCAAACTCCTCTTCGCTTAAAAGACCAAGTTCAACAGCGGTCGCTTTAAGTGTCGAGCGGTTTTTATGTGCCGTTTTGGCAATTTTAGCTGCATTTTCATACCCAATATAGGGATTCAATGCCGTTACAAGCATCAAGGAATCGTGTAGGTAGTGATCTATTTTTTCCTCTACCGGCATAATACCCACGGCACAATGATCATTGAACGATATAATGGAATCAGACAATAAACGCACCGATTGCAAAAAGTTGTAGGCAATTACTGGCTTGAAAACATTAAGCTCAAAGTTACCTTGACTGGCGGCAAAAGCAATTGTCGTGTCATTACCCATAACCTGACATGTCACCATAGTAACCGCTTCAGCTTGCGTAGGATTCACTTTGCCTGGCATAATAGATGATCCCGGCTCATTTTCAGGAATGGTGATCTCACCAAGTCCACAGCGTGGTCCCGATGCCAACCAGCGTACGTCATTCGCAATTTTCATCATATCTGCCGCAAGAGCTTTAAGTGCTCCATGAGCAAAGGTAAGTGCGTCATGACTGGTAAGCGCATGAAATTTATTAGGAGCGGTCACAAACTGATGTCCTGTCAATTCAGAAAGCTTGGCAGCAACACGTTCTCCTAGCTCAGGATGAGCATTAAGCCCTGTTCCTACAGCCGTACCGCCAAGGGCAAGTTCACGTACTGCATCTAGCGAATCTTTGGCCATTTTTTCACATTTATTCAACATCTCAACCCAACCACTAATTTCTTGTCCTAGTGTTAGGGGTGTTGCATCTTGTAAATGGGTACGTCCTATTTTGACAATACCGCTAAAGGCATCACTTTTAGCCTGTAGTGTCGCTTTTAGTTTTGCAATAGCGGGTAATAAACGCTCTTCAACCGCGATAACGGATGCTACATGTAAGGCTGTAGGATACGTATCATTGGAGCTTTGTGATTTATTTACGTCATCATTAGGGTGTATCAGTTTTTCTTTGCGAAAGTCACCGCCAAGAATCTCGGTAGCACGGTTGGCAAGAACCTCGTTATTGTTCATATTTGACTGCGTACCCGAACCCGTTTGCCACACAACCAACGGATAACTGCCATCGAGTTTTCCCATAAGCATGTCGTCAGCAGCGCGCGCTATAGCATCAGCCTTAAGCGCATCAATTTTTCCCAAATCTTTATTAACCAGTGCCACCGCTTTTTTTAAATATGAAAATGCGCGAGTGATCTCATAGGGCATCTGCTCTTCACCAATGGCAAAGTTTTGGATTGATCGCTGTGTTTGTGCACCCCAATAGGCATCCAGAGGAACTTCTATCTCACCCATCGTATCTTTTTCAATGCGAAAACTCATTAATAGTCTCCTTCAAAAAATTTGTTTTCATTTAAGGTGTCAATCAAGGTTTGTACCGATGAACACGATCGAGCAAACATCTCTTTCTCTTTCTCATTTAATGTAACTTGAATAATTTTTTCAGCACCATTGGCACCCAACATTACTGGTACGCCTGATACAACATCGTTATAACCATATTCACCCTCAAGGTAAATGGCACAAGGATGAATTTGCTTTGTGTCTTTTAAAATAGCATCAACCATGATTGATGTTGATTTTGCCGGTGCGTAATATGCAGAACCTGTTTTTAAATAACCTACAATTTCTGCGCCGCCATGACGCGTTCTTTGAACAATTTCTGCAATTTCTGAATCAGACAATACGTCAGTCAGAGGAACACCGGCAACCGTAGAATAGCGAGGAAGTGGTACCATATCATCACCGTGTCCTCCCATTACCGAGGCACGAATCTGACCACCTCCATATCCCAGTTTTTCCTGAATAAATGCAGCCATACGAGAACTATCAAGAATACCTGCCATGCCAATAACACGATTGCGATCAAACCCGCTCTCTTTTAATGCCACATAAGTCATGGCATCCAAAGGATTTGATACCATAATAACAATTGCTTCGGGCGAATATTTAGCCACGCCTTGAATAACATCTTTGGTAATTTTGGCATTAATCATTAAAAGATCATCACGGCTCATCCCTGGCAGTCTTGGGCTACCCGCAGTGACAACGACAACATCACAATCAGTGAGTTGTGACATATCTTCAGCAACACTTACAACGGTATGGGATCTTACAGCAGCGGCTGCTTGTGACATATCTAACGCCTTACCTTTTGCCACATCAATTTTATTATCTCTTAATATGACTTCGTGGCATGTTCCGAGCATTGCAATGGAGTAAGCAACCGTAGCACCGACATTTCCTGCACCAACGATACCAACTCTTTTCCCTTGGTTCATATGCACTCCTTTAATTCATTCGCAAGCAATACCTTTCTCATACACTTAAACACCATGTGCTAACACACACCATTTAAGTATAGAAGTTGCGACATCGCTTACATGTAAAGACTTTCGCCTTTTATATAACACCCTACAGTGTCATATAAAAGAAGAAATCGGGGATGATCCCCGATAACACTTTTAGATAGCGTCGATAATAGCGTTTAAGGTTGCAGACGGGCGCATCGCTGCTTCTGTCTTAGCAGTATCGGGATGATAGTATCCACCGATATCTTGAGCTTTACCCTCAACCGCAAGAAGTTCAGCCATAATTTTATCTTCATTCTCGATCAGTGCTTTTGCTACAGGAGCAAATTTAGCGGCCAATTCAGCATTGTTAGATTTTGAAAGTGCATCAGCCCAATATTGCGCCACAAAAAAGTGTGATGCTTTGTTATCAGGTTCACCTGCTTTACGGCCAGGTGCTTTGTTGTTATCTAAATAGGCTTGATTGGCACTATCCAAAGCTTTAACCACTTCAGCAAGTTTGGCATCATGATTTTTTTGTTCAATCATACGTAACGACTCTGCAAGTGCCAAAAATTCACCCAAAGAGTCCCAGCGCAGGTGCCCTTCAGCAAGAAACTGATCCACATGCTTAGGAGCCGAACCGCCAGCACCCGTTTCAAACAGACCGCCACCAGCGATAAGTGGAACAATTGAAAGCATTTTAGCAGAGGTTCCCAATTCAAGAATTGGGAAAAGATCTGTCAAGTAATCACGCAATACATTACCTGTTACAGAGATGGTATTAAGCCCTGCTCTAACACGTCGAAGCGTATATTTCATAGCTTGTTTTGGCGCCATAATATAATACTCTATTGGTGTTTCGGCAAGCAATGGCGGAAGATACTCCATCACTTTATTGATCATATTTGCATCATGGGCTCTATTGGAATCAAGCCAAAAAACAATAGGATCACCAGTAAGCTTACCACGTTCATGTGCCAGACGTACCCAATCTTTAATAGGAATATCTTTAGCACGACTCATACGCCAGATATCACCTTTTTGTACGTTAAAGCGCATTAGCACATTACCGTTTTGTGTCACTTCTACAACACCCGCTTCTGCCATCTCAAACGTTGTCGGATGAGAACCATACTCTTCTGCTTTTTGTGCCATCAAACCAACATTAGCAACATTACCCATGGTTGTGACATCAAATTGACCATTTTTCACACAATCATCGATTGTCTCTTTATACATAGTAGCATAACAGCGATCAGGAATAACCGACATACACGTTTGAACCTTACCGTCTTTGTTCCACATTTTACCGCCATCACGTACAACGACTGGCATGGAAGCATCAATAATGATATCGTTAGATGCATGAAGGTTGGTGATGCCATTATCAGAATCAACCATTGCAATTGCAGGGCTTGCCGCATCGATAACCGCTTTTAAATCAGCTTCTACCGCATCTTTGATGTCAGAGTTTGCAAGTTTTTTTGCTAAATCGCCCAAACCGAGATTAGGATTGACACCCAAGGCTTTAAACTGATCGGCATATTTAGTAAAGACATCTTTAAAAAATACTTCAACCGCATGACCAAACATAATAGGATCAGAAACCTTCATCATCGTTGCTTTTAAATGAATAGACCAGAGCAAATCTTCTTTTTTCGCTTCATCTATTGTCTCTTGTAAAAATACGCGGAGTGCTTCAACTGACAAAAAGGTACCATCAAGCACTTCTTTGTTCTCAACATCAGTCAGCTCTTTAAGCACACTGCCGTTTAATGCAATCGTAACATTACTGCTACTATCAGTGACAACAGATTGTTCGTTTTCATAAAAATCACCATCACTCATATGACGTACACATGCTTTTGAATTTTCTTCAAATGCTCTGAGTTTATGAGGATTTTTCTGAGCAAAATTTTTAACAGCTACTGCTGCCCGACGATCCGAGTTACCCTCGCGCAATACCGGGTTTACTGCCGAACCCAAACATGCAGCATAGCGCTCTTTTATTGCCTTTTCTTCATCATTGTTAGCATTTTCTGGAAAGTCAGGAATGTTATAGCCCTGAGACTGAAGTTCAGCAATACACTCTTTTAATTGAGGGATTGATGCAGAGATGTTAGGAAGTTTAATGATATTACCTTCAGGCTGTAAGACGAGTTTGCCGAGCTTTGCAAGCTCATCATCCATTTTTTGTGCGTCAGTCAAACGCTCTGAAAATGTTGCAATAACACGCCCTGCCAATGAGATATCGCTCAATTCTACGTCAACACCACCTGTTGCACAAAATTTTTTTACAATTGGCAAGAAAGAATACGTAGCCAAAGCCGGGGCTTCGTCAATTTTTGACCAAATAATTTTTGACATCACTGCTCCTGTGGGAATGAAAATTTCAAGAAGCAGTGTAACACTTAAGGTAAGAAATCATTCTATAACTCTGTTAAAGAAGTACTACAATTCAACAATGTGTTTCACTTTGTAGCACCTTGTATATTTTTTATATGTGTAGAATAGTAACTACTATAGTGATGTTTACCATCTTTGCCCTTAACAAAATAGAGATACTCTGTTTTTGCTGGAAAAATAGCTGCTTTAATGGCATCAAGACCTACATTACATACCGGCTGTTCCGGCAAGCCGGATATTTTATAGGTATTATAGGCTGAATCATCCTGTTTTATGCGTTTTGATGTAATTTTGTCGTGTGAATATTTTCCATAATTAAGCGTGCCATCCATCTGAAGTTTCATCCCTTTTTTCAAGCGATTATAGATCACAGAACTTACCATCGGCATATCTTCAACAGACGCAGCTTCTTTTTGAATAATTGAAGCAAGTGTTACATATTGAAACCATTTAGCTTCATCATATGTTCCAAAGATTTTTTCTGACCACTGTTTCATTTTAACTTTGGAAGGATGCAGCAACAATTTAATAGCGCGCTCTTCAGTAATACCCATAGGAAGTTTATAGGTATCAGGAACAAACATCCCTTCAAGATAAGGCGAATAAGATTCTAGTGCTTTTTGTAACCGCGATGGGCTAAGATGAAACTTCGCAGCCAAGTCATTAAGAAAAAAGTAACTTGTTTCTCCCGGAATCAGTGTGATTGACACCATAGCCGCTTTTTGGTTGCTTAGGGCATAAAGAAAATCGGCATGGCTCACATGCGTAGACTCAAATTCAATCCAGCCATGTTGCGGATATCCTATAAAGCGCATTGCAAACGCATCTAGTGTGCTAACATCAAGTTTACGCTCACCAAGGTGTGTTATAATCTTATTAATACTTCCTTGAGGAACATAAAGCACTTTTGGGCTATTCATCGGCAAATTCAGGTAATATAAAATGGATATCAAACTTACAAAAATTATTTCAGGTATCCATTTTAGCATTTCAACTTTTTTTATATTTATTGTCACACTATTTCTCATCGTTTTTATATTGCTTCAAGATGGGATTTATCTTAGAAAAATCGAACTAAAATCCCTAGAAATCGACGCATTATACATAAAATGCAATAATGGCCTTATCCTCTCGGCCCAAAACATAGATATTACAAAAAGTAACATAGTTTCAAATGATGCTCAAGATTCTAAAACAGCTGCCTCATGGTTTGACACCCTATCACTTTTACGACGCTATATTCGCACTCTAGATATTGTCCACTTTCATATGGGTGATATTAATGGATCATTGCGCTACAAAAATGCCTTTCTTGATCTTAATGTAACCACACCATCTTATACGCTTGATACCAATATCATGCTTTCGGATGAGTTACTCTTTACCAACCAAATGAGCTTTCAAATGAGAGAACATCCCATACGGATTGGTTTGAAAACTTTATATCAACGTCACAATAATAGCGCTTTGACACGTTTTGATCTTAATGTTTCAAACAGTGACACCATTGTTGGTTATATCAGAACAGATGATTCCATGCTTAGCTTTAATATTCCTGGCGAACACAATATAACCCATCTTGCAGACATCGTCAATGCCTTGGATCTTGATCCTGAAGTTCCAAAATGGATTAATGATTACCCAAAAGGCGATGTACCTGTATTAGAAAAGTTTTACGGCACTTTTGATATCAAAGATCCTAAAACTCTTGTTAATGCATTGCATGCCAAGGCGCATTGGGACAATGTTGATTATACCTTTGCAAGAGGTTTTAAACCTGCCCATGCAAAACGTGGCATCATCACATTTGAAAACGGCAAGCTGCATATTAAACCTATAGATGCCACATTTTATTCACACCAGGGTGGTAATACCGCACTTGACATAGACTTTACGCTACCTGACCCCACATTAATACTACATATTGATACCAACGCCATTTTAGATGCCACACTCATCAAGCTAATTCACCATTACGGCATTACTCTTCCGTTAAAGCAGCATTCGGGCAGCACTTATGCCGATCTAACACTTAACGTGAATCTTATAACCCTAAACACCCATGCAAAAGGAACATTTGATCTGCAAGATACTAATCTTACCATTTATCAAGAGCCCCTTTATGTGCAATCTGGCCAAGTCATTCTTGAAGATAGTAACATTACGCTCAAAGAGATCAACACCAGCTATTACAATAGCGTTTTTGGTACTGCAGAAGGCACGATTGATGTTGCCACGGATGAAGGTAGCATTCGTGCCGCCATTAAGCGTGTCACACTTTTTGAAGATCTCTCTTTAGCACAACCCACATTAGATGCCAACTATACCTTTTCGCCGCACAGACCTGATATCCTTAGTATTGCGCCTTCTTCTTGGAATTATAAAAATCATCGTATTACTATTGATCCCATACAAAGTGTTTTAGATTATGACTCACTGCGGGGTGTTATCACTAATAATCGCGTTTATCTTGATGATCACTCTTATGCTGATGTCAATGTCGATATTGATTTAAAAGCATGGCTTTTTGATTTTAATGCGAATATCAAAACACTTCATCTTGATCAATACATGTTAAAGCAATCTCCTTTACATGTAAGCATGCACTATGATGGTAACAGTAGCGTCATTCAAAGTGATGCAACGTCATGGCTTATTGATGGTATGGCGCTAGAAACAGCACCGATCCACATCACAAAATCTCCAAAAAGGCTTATTTTAGAACAGACAAAACTTGCCTTCTTGGATGCTATCCATTTTGATATCAACGGCAGTATGAATACAGAGCACTCTTCGGGTGATTTTGACCTATCAAATCTTGATATCCAAACCCCGGAACTTGGCAGCGTTATTCATATTGAAAACGCTATACCTGCCAATATCAAACAATACGCATCCCAGACACATATTGCCCTTCCCTCAATGCAAACCGAAATCATAATTACAGATAAGCAATGGGAACTTCACTGCAATAATCTAGCCCTCTTGGCACCCTACTCTAAAATGCTGCAACACTATGGCATTACATCAGGAACACTTTTAGTACAAAGCGATGAGCAAAGCGATAGCATTGCATTCTCAAGCACGCTGCACTCCGATTATAAATGGCTTGTAAAAGAGAACTTACCGCAAGATACTTATACGATTAAAGGGATACTTCAAAATCAAGACCATCACGCAACAATCAATGACACGATAGAAGTACAGTTGCGTCATAATGTACTTTCATTCGATTGCAATAAAAGTGGTTTTAATCTACCCGATATTGCCAAATTTTTGCAAGATTCCAACAATTCAGAATCGCATGAGAGCAATATCACTTTGGTTCTTAACGCTGCCAATAGCTCAATTTATCTCGCTCCAAATCGCCGTATTCTATCTGACAGCATTACGCTAAGCTATGGTAAACATATGCTTCTTGGCACGTTAATGTATAACAAAGGCCGTGCCAATTTAGAAATGCAACATAACGATTTTTATCTTTATGGAGACAATTTAAACGATACGTTTATGAATGCCCTCTTTTCGCTTTCTGAGCACAAAGGAGGTTCTTTTTCCATCACTGCTAGGGGAAAGCTTGATGATTTTATGGGGGTAGCCAAAATTGAAAATACCCGCATCAAAGATTACGTACTGTTTAACAACATGCTGGCATTTATCAACACCATTCCGGCACTTGCCAGTTTTTCCTTTCCTTCATATGAGCAAAAAGGGATCAAAGTCAATAATGCCTATAGCGCATTTCATTATCAGGATCAGCGTCTCTATTTCAGCGATATAAACTTGAATTCCAAAGAGTTTTCACTTTATGGCAACGGAAGTGCCGATGTTGCGAACAATACGATTGATTTACTGCTTAATCTGAAAACATCTCTAGGAAAGAATGTTTCCAATGTACCAATTGTGGGTTATATTTTAGTGGGAGACGATGGCACGGCAGCAACTTCATTTCAAATTAATGGTCCTATTGACAATCCAAAAATTCAAAATGCTATTGCACGAGACATCATAGTAGCACCGTTTAATATTTTGTTGCGTACCGTAACCTACCCTTTTCATCTGCTTGAATCATTGATGCAACAGGATAATAATATTAGTGTTCCTGCACCTACTCGTTTCTAAGTACCGTCAACACATCCACTTCACTTGCTTTTTTAGCCGGATAAAAAGAGGAGAGCAGCACAATAACAAATGCGCCCCCAACAATCAAAAAGAGATCTATGATATTCAAATCCAGTGGCAATGTTGACGTAGGGTAAACATCTTTGGGCAACGAGATGATTTCAAAATTTCCTAAAATCCAAAGCCCGCTTAAGCCTAACAAAGTCCCCGCTACAATACCCGCAACACCAATAACAATGCCCAGACGCAAAAATATTTTTTTAATTTCGGCCGATGACGCTCCCAAAGAGATTAATAACGCTATTTCGCTTCGACGATTCATCACCGTCATTAAAAGCGACGAAATAATATTGATTGATGCAATAAGGATAATAAGCATCAAGACAATAAAAAGTGCCGTTTTTTCAAGCTGTAATGCGGCAAAGAAATTGACATTTTCTTCCCACCATCCCCGAATCACAACCGACGCAGGAAGCTCGGCTTTAATTTTCAAAATATCCTCTTGCGGATGCTCTGAATAGATATGAATTCCATCATATTGATTGCTGGGCAATCTCAAAATGCGCTGCAGCGACGTAATAGTGGTGTAGCTATACGCTTTATCATAAGCATGCAAACCTGAATCAAAGATACCTACGAATTTAAAACGTTTCATGCGTGGGGTTATACCCAACCCGCCTGGCTCCATATGTGTGAAAATGTAGGTCAGTTTTTCATCTTTAAGTCGAAACTCTTCATACAAACTTTTGCCAATCACAACATCATAATCCGAAGGAAGCGTATCGCCTAATGCTTTATCAATCACGGCATTAACTTTGCGTTCATCTTCAAAATTAACGCCAAAAAGATAACCGCCTTCTAGACGTGATCCCGAACGTGCCATAACCGGAGAAGAGACATACGGACTAAACTGAAGCTGCGGAAATTTATTTTCAAGATCAATAAGAAGCGTTTCGTTGACGCTACCCCAAAATTTTGGAGCAATCGTGAGCGGATAGTTCATCACCGTTAGCTTCTTTTTGAACTCGTTATCAAAACCGTTCATCAGTGCCATGGCAATAATCAATACCATCACACCCAGTGCAATACCCAAAAACGCCAACAACGCCGATAGAAAAATGAACGGCTGTTCTTTATCAAACCTTAAAAAACGTTTGACCAGATAAGAAACGACACTCAAGAGGCAAAAACACCTTTTTTAGGACCGGATTTACCGCAACACTGTTTATACTTTTTACCACTACCACAAGGACATGGATCATTTCGTGCCACTTTTGTTGTATCACTATTTTGTGAATCAACCACGTCATCTCCATGATGCAGTGATTGGGCCAGTTCTTGCTGTTTTTGCTCAATTTCACGCTGCTTGGCAAGCGCCTCAGCCTCTTCTTCAGCCGAACCCATTGTAAATTGAATGATATGCAAAGTTTTAATGGTATCAAGTTTAATGGTTTCAACCAATTCTTGAAAAAGATTAAAGCTCTCTTTTTTATACTCAACCAACGGATCTTTTTGATTATAAGCACGAAGGCGAATCCCCGTTTTCATGCTGTCCATCTGATAGAGATGCTCACGCCATGCAGTATCAAGTGTTTTAAGATAAATTTCACGCTCAACGTTATGACGCATCTCTTCAACGATAATGCTCATTTTGTTATCATACGATGCCTTAAGTATTTCAAGCAGTTTTGCATGCAGCTCTTCGTAATCAAGCGCTTTTAATGCTTCAATATCAAGCTCAAAACGGATCTCTTCTGCCAGTAATGCCTCAAGACGTTCTAAATCAAAATCTTCACGTGCGACACCATCAAAAATATTACATTGGACAAAAAGCGTATTGACATATTCTGTGCGAATTTCATTGATTTTAGCAGCAATATCATATTCGGGGTTAAGCAACTCATTACGGAAGCGATAGACAATTTTACGCTGTTCGTTGGCGACATCATCATACTCAACAATATGTTTACGCCCTTCAAAATGAAGATTTTCCACTTTTTTCTGCGCTTTTTCAACCGCGCGGGTTACCATTGAAGATTCAATATATTCTCCATCTTCAACACCCAAACGCTCCATAATTGACTTAATTTTATCAGAGCCAAAAATACGAAGCAGGTTATCTTCGAGGCTCAAGTAAAACTGGCTGGCTCCAGGATCGCCCTGACGCCCTGCACGTCCACGCAGCTGATTGTCAATACGGCGATTTTCATGACGTTCGGTACCTAAAATATAGAGTCCGCCAAGTGCCTTGACTTCATCACTCACTTTAATGTCAACACCACGACCCGCCATATTGGTGGCAATAGTGACCGCAGCTTTTTCACCGGCGTGCTTAATAATTTCGCCCTCTTGCTCATGATTCTTGGCATTAAGTACCGTATGAGCAATCTTCTCTTTTTTCAATAATTCATGCAGTACTTCGGACTTTTCAATGGATGCCGTTCCAATCAAAATAGGTTGTCCTTTCGCGTTAAGTTCACGAATTTTTTTAATAACAGCACCAAATTTTTCAACTTCGGTTTTATAAATCAAATCATTAAAATCTTGACGAACTACAGGAACATTAGTTGGAATTGAAATAACATCCAGGCTATAAATCTGCGAAAATTCCGTTGCTTCAGTTTGCGCGGTACCCGTCATACCGGCAAGCTTGTCGTACATTCTGAAATAATTTTGAAAGGTAATATCGGCAAGCGTTTGGCTCTCTTCTTTGATATCCACACGCTCTTTGGCTTCTAATGCCTGATGCAGCCCTTCAGAGTAACGTCGTCCTTCGGAAAGACGTCCTGTAAATTCATCTACAATGATGATTTCACCCTCTTTAATCACATAGTCCACATCAAGCTCAAACAGATGATTGGCTTTTAGTGCCTGATCCAGATGGTGCGACAAACGCGAATTTTCAATGCTGTAGAGATTATCAACACCAAAAAGCTCTTCGGCTTTTGTAATCCCCTCTTCGGTAATTAAAATAATGCGATCTTTTTCATCTACCGTAAAGTGTTCATCTTTAACAAGTTTTTTGGCAACTTCGTCCGCATTTAGATAGTTTGTCATCTGACGATTGACAGGTCCTGAAATGATCAAAGGTGTTCGGGCCTCATCAATTAAAATGGAGTCCACTTCATCCACAATAACAAAGTGGTGACTACGCTGCACCATCTGATTGAGTGAATAGTTCATATTGTCACGAAGGTAATCGAATCCAAACTCGTTGTTAGTGCCATATGTAATGTCCGCTGCATATTGCTTGCGTTTTTCATATGGATCATGCATGCCATCAAGAATAATACCGACAGAATAACCCAAAAATTCGTACAGTGGCGCCATTTCGGTTCCATCACGTTTGGCTAGGTAATCATTCACGGTAACCAAGTGGACGCCTTTTCCTGTCATTGCATTTAAAACAATCGGTAATGTTGCTACTAACGTTTTACCTTCACCTGTTTTCATTTCGGCAATCCGACCATCATGTAAAACCATGCCACCGATCAACTGGACATCAAAATGGCGCATTCCCAAAACACGTTTACTGGCCTCACGCGTCATGGCAAACGATTCATACTGTACGTCTTCTAATGTTTTACTGCCTTCAAGGACTGCATTTTTGAGTTCTAAAAATGCGGTTTGAAGCACTTCGTCGCTCATGGTCTCATAGGTACTCTCAAGCGCATTGATTTTTTTAACACCCTTTTTATAACGTTTAAGTTCTCTATCATTAAGGGTTCCGAAAATTTTTCCTAAAGCCTCTTGAAGCATATATTGCCTTGTAATTTTGCAGATTTATTATTTAAAGAGCATGGATTATAGCACTTCAAAGCTATTGAATCGGTAAAAAGTATTACCTATGTTCGTTATAATCGCGAAAAAAAAGAGAATTTATGAAACTATTTTTTACTATGATATTGACATGTCGCGTGCTAATGGCTTTTCCTATAGAGCTTAATAGCATTGCATCAGACTTTAATCAAACTATTTGTGATGATCAAAACAAAACCATCGTTTATACCGGCACAATGAAGGCCAAAAAACCGGCTCTTGCCTACTGGCATTATGCAACTCCCGTGCAAAAAGATATCTACGTTGCCAATTCCGGCGTTACCATTGTTGAACCCGATTTAGAACAAGCAATTGTAAAAAAATTAGATAATACCATTGATCTTATTGGCATTTTAAAATCATCTAAAGAGATCAACCCAACACATTACTTAGCGTTTTATAATGGACGTGAATATCACATACGCTTACACAACAAGACCCTCTCTAGTATTGATTACAACGATGATTTTGGTAATTTTACAACTATTAACTTTTTTAACGTTTTGCATAATACCCCCATTGATTCAGCAGCCCTCAAAGCGGTTATACCCAAAGGTTTTGACATTATTCGCTAACACTGTAACCGTAATGAAAGCGAAATACTCTACAATAAACTTTTTGTAAAACTGCAAAAAAATCTGCCTCGAAGAGGCAAGCTTTAGTGCCATAGCGGCTAGCGTAGCATTTTGGGCTTTGCTCAAAGTGCGTTCAAAACAAAAAGAGCAAGCTTTAGTACCATAGCGGCTAGCGTAGCATTTTGGGCTTTGCTCAAAGTGTGTTTTAAAAGTATGTTTCGATTCCTTTTACCTTTTTTACTTTTCTTAACACTTTTTGCCCAAGAACCCCAAGATTCTCATGCCATTATGGCAGGTTTTCGTGCTGCTACGATTCCCTATAGCACCAATCGTAACGATACTTACATGTACTCATTTTTACCATGGATGTGGTTTGAGGGAGAGCATTTTTATATGCGCGGCAACCGCTATGGAATCCACCTTTATAAAGATGCGCTCTTTGAATGCAATGTTCTGGCCAAAATCCGCCATGTTGACATGCCCCGCTCTGCCGATACATACTTTAGTGGCGATGTTGTTGATAGCGGAATAAGCTTACATGTCACTCAAGATTCCTACTCGTTTGTATTAGAGTGGATGCAAGATGGCTCTATGCGCAGTTATGCCGAACTCTTTGGCCTTTATGCATGGCATACCACAATATTTGACATCACCCCTTTTGCCTCACTGCAGTACCGCGATAAACGTTTTAATCGTTACTATTTTGGAGCTAAAAAGCAACTTCATGGTGATTTTGCACCGGCACTTGGTATTGAAAGCACACTAAACTTAACACCTCATATGCAACTGTACACAAGGCTTAAAAGCGAATATCTCGGCCAAGAAGCGCAACATGCACAAGCCATCAAACGCCCCTATGTTCATGAGGTGATTGCCGGCATACGATTGGGAACATGGAACAATTTTTACCACTACAATCATAAAACCTATCTGCGTATCGGTTGGGGAATTGCCACATTAGGCAGTTTTTCACAACTTCTTAGCCTCTCGGCGCCAAGCGATCCTTACGCCAACAAGATGCTTTCGCTTTTTTACGGATATCAGCTTCAAAACACTATTTTTGGCAAGGATAGCGCACTTTATCTGCACAGTGGTGTGGCCTTACATGTAGCATCGGCCGTGCAAAATGAAGCACTTGAAGGTGTAAGCGCCTTTAAACTATTTTTTGATCTACCCTATGATTTTAAACTGGGTGTAGCAACGGGAATCTCTTATATCAGCGAAACCACCTATGTCGAACGCTGGGCAAATAAAAAAGATGGCTATAAAGAGAGCAGTCAACTTATGAATCATCTTGATTTTTCACTAGAGTATCTTTTGGATACCAAGTTATCGGTGGGATATGAAATTTTTCACCGCTCAGGTATTTTTGAATCAGTGCAAAGTTACGGACAAATCAAGGGAGGAAGTAATTATCATCACCTTTTCGTTAAAGCTTACATGTAAGATTTAAACTAGCATGGTTTATGCATTGAGAGAGTTCTTCTTTTAAGCGTAACAGCATGCTCCATTACGGTGCTCGAACATAACTTGAACGGATACAATCCCACGCAAGGAATTACCTATGAGTACCCCAATTGATTATATTTATAACAACCAGTTGCAATGGCAACCCGCACTAAAAGGTGCCTTAAACGTTGCCGGACGCTTTGGCTATCGCGGTGAACTGGCACTCTCAGCCGATCAAATGCCACCAAAACTAATGCTAAAACATGCCATTGTTATTAGTGATGAAACCACAACACTGCTTTTTGCTGCACAACTTGAAGATTTTGATCATTTCAAATCGGCATTTGCTCTTTATAAAGAGATTCTCTCACCCGCTACCATTGTAACGCTCTTTGTCGATAACATTATCAGCGACTGCGCATTTGAATACGAAGGCATCACCATCTATGCTTATGCACTTGATGAAAGTTCTGTTTGGAACGAACTTATTTCACATGCTGATCTGGATAAAAAAGAGCTCAAACGTATGGATGCCGAAGATAAACTTGATGCACTCTGTGATGCCCTTAAAGGCGCCACGTTGTTTGCCAAAAAAATGAGTTTTGATGAGGCGTGTGCTCTGAGAATGAACTAAAAGCCTAGGATTTCTTAGGCTTGAACCGTACCGCATTGCTTTTTAGATTTTCAATGCACTCCAATTGATACGCTATCATGGCATGAAAAGGGGTAAGAAACGCATCAAGCTTTTCTTGCGCTATCAATTCAACTTCCCATTGATTGAGAAGTTCCAAAACACTAAGCGTAGACTCCATCGTCGACAAGCAGTACTCAAAAGGTTGCTCTTTTATCTTAAATTCCGAACGCTTCGTAGGTTCAAAACTAATATGAGCAAGTCCACGCAGATTGTGGCTTGAACGCATTATTTTAAGAGCACATGCCCATGTTGAATCAATAATAAAAATAGCTATATTCTTCTTTACATGTAAAGGCTCATGAGTAAGATTCATTGCCTTTGATGAAGGGTATAAAATATAGCTTTCATAATATTGCAGTATTGCATTAACACGCTCATGATATGTAAAATCAATCCCTACAAAAAGCTCGGAATTCAAAAGTGAGAGATGGGTCAAATGCCCCGTACCGTTTTTGACTTTTTTAAACTCTTTAGGGTGCATCAAAATAACAAACTTGGTTTGGGTATCAATGGCACGAATATGCTCACACATGCATGAGCTTTTAGGTCTATAGCAGGTGTAACATTTTGCTCTATCTACTAACATTTAAAATCTGACCTTACGCACTTTCATTAAGAATGATGCGTATAGTAATCAAATTATGCTTTCATACTACATGTAGAAAATTTACAAGCCCATTTCACTCAGTGATGGGTAGTTATTAGGTCTTATATTGTCACTCCAAAGAAACTTTCGCTCATTTGTGTCGATCTTTAAGTCATTGATGCTCGCATATCTCTTTTTCATAAGACCCCTTTCATCAAATTCCCAGTTTTCATTGCCGTAGCTTCTAAACCACTGTCCACTCTTATCATGCCACTCATAAGCAAATCTAACCGCAATTTTATTTTTTGTAAATGCCCACAACTCTTTACATAGTCGATACTCTAACTCGTGGGCAAATTTATTTTCTAAAAAAGCGATGATTTCATTGGTGCCGTTGATAAATAGATTTCGATTTCTCCAGCTACTATCTACGCTATACGCTCGTGCTATTTTATGTGCATCTTTCCCATTCCAGCCATTTTCAGCCATTCTCACTTTTTGGGTCGCACTTTCAAAATCAAAAGATGGTAACATTTTCTTTCTCCCTTTTTAACAACCAAACGATTGTTTGAATAAACTTCTTGCAAAACTGCAAAAAGTCATCTGCCTCAAAGAGGCAAGCTTTAGTGCCACAGCGGCTAGCGTAGCACTTTGGGCTTTGCTCAAAGTGCGTTTCAATAAACTTCTTGCAAGAACTCTAATAAATAATTACCGAAGCAAACCGATAATCTTTTCACCTACATGTAAGTAATCTTTTGATGTGCCATAAAGGTTCATCATCATAATCGCTCCCTGAGTAAGTGCTACATACTCTCTTGCCAACGTGTAAGCTTTTTCTTCACTATATTGACCTCGCAAGATCTTTGCCAAAGCATTTTCCCAAGCCGTGAAATAAGACTTTATCTCCTCTTTAAACTCTAAATTCTCAGTAGAAACTTCTAGTGCTAAATTTCCAAGTAAACAACCACCCTCACTATGCAAAAAGTAATCATCCGTTTTTTTTACAAAGAGTTTTATCTTTTCAATGTCCGATAAATCACTTCTATCTGCAATGGCGTAGATATGCTCTGCAAAATAGTGATGAATATACTTCAAAGACTCCAAACCAATCGCATCTTTACTCTTAAAATGATGATAGATACTCCCCTTAATAAGCCCGCAAGCCTCGGCAATATTTGCCATAGAGGTATTGTAATATCCACGAATCTTAAAAAGTCTGATAGCCTCTTTTAAAATCTCTTCACGTGATGTCTTTTTGATTGCCATATTTTTTACCAAACGGTTGTTTGGTAAAAGTTTAGCTTATCTATTATTTAATGTCAATCATTTTCTCAATTGCATCAACGCATTATGCTCAAACAAAAACATTAACGTTTCATGCACATACTCTTTGATGGCATCTCGTGTTTGTTTATCGAGCTTATACACCCTCTGCCCTCTAATCGTCTTGCCTTTTCCAAAAAGCAAGTTATATTTATCTTTTATATGCCGGCCTCGAAACCAGCCTAAATGAATATAATCATCTTTGACTCGTATGTAACAAAACCCGCCCTCTTTGGAATAGAAGGTGGTAATATTTTCGCTGTATTTTTCTTTGACATCGTTGCCAATACAGATTCGTATATAGTCTCGCACCTGCAAAAAAAGCTCGGCATACTCACCCGTGGAATCGGTTTCAAAAGCGGTTCTTTTTATCTTCATTGTTCCATCGCTTAGGTACGCGACAATTTCTCTATTTGAGTATTAAACAAGTGTTGAAGCGTCTCTTTTTTCTCTTTGTCTAAAACAGCGTTTTTATGCATCATAAGATACTCACTTTTAGGCATCCGATTGTTGTCAATCAGTTGTTTTGCACGCTTGAGTCGTTTAAGTTTTAGCTGAGTCTCCATGCTTTCCCAATTTGAAAAGTTAAGCGCTTGACGCCCACTTTTTATATTATCAGACATAATCCAAGAAAGTGGCGCAACATTGTGATACCAAGGATATTGTGTCTCATTAGAGTGGCAGTCGTAGCATGAAGTTTTTAGCACACTCATAACGTGTTCGTCACTCTTAAATGCCAAAGTCTCATCAACTTTTGGATTGCTAAAATCAGGTCTGATCAACTGCATTACCATAACAATACCAACGATCCAAAAGAGTGTTTTTTTCATTATCGTGTTCCTTAAGTGACATTAATAAATTTTATATTGAAGTGAGAGAGTGATTCTAATTAAAAAGTGTTGTTAATGCAAAAAAGAGCATTACATGTAATAAGCTTACATGTAATGCTTGGCGGGGTTTATCCCAGCTTGTAGTTTTCGATAAGGTTGAAGTTAAGATATTTGTAAATCTTGGCCTCTTTACCTGCAATTTTGTTTGGAACAATATTGTTGTACTCTTGAGCGCTTGGAAGGCGTCCAAGCATTGCACACACGGCAGCAAGTTCTGCAGAGCCAAGATACACTTGCGCCCCTTTACCCAAACGATTATCAAAGTTACGTGTTGATGTTGAGAACACAATGGCATTATCTGCAACACGCGCTTGGTTACCCATACAAAGAGAACAGCCCGGTACTTCAGTACGTGCACCTGCCGCGCCAAAGAGTGCATAATATCCCTCTTCCGTCAGTTGTTTCTCATCCATTTTTGTTGGAGGACACACCCATAAGCGCGCAGGTACAGCGCCCTCGCCTTTAAGCACTTCGCCCAATGCGCGGTAGTGGCCAATGTTCGTCATACATGAACCCACAAAGACTTCATCAATATTTTTCGGACGATCCGATGCCAACACTTCAGAGAGTGTTGCCACATCATCAGGATCATTTGGACAGGCTAAAATTGGTTCTTTAATCGCATTAAGATCAATGGTAATCACTGCCGCATATTCAGCATCCGCATCCGCTTCCATAAGGGTTGGGTTGGCTAGCCATGCGTTCATTTTTTCAATTCTACGCGCTAAAGTACGTTTATCCTCATACCCCGCATCAATCATAGACTGAAGCAAAACAACATTAGATTTAAGATACTCAATCACCGGCTCTTTGTTGAGCTTAACGGTACATGCTGCCGCTGAACGCTCTGCCGATGCATCGGAGAGCTCAAACGCCTGCTCTGCTTTAAGATCCGGCAAACCTTCAATCTCTAAAATACGCCCTGCAAAAATGTTTTTCTTGCCCTTCTTTTCAACGGTAAGAAGACCCTCTTTGATGGCTTGATAAGGAATAGCATTGACAAGGTCACGCAGTGTAATACCCGGTTGCAATTCACCCGTAAATCGTACCAGTACCGATTCTGGCATCGTTAATGGCATTGAACCCGTAACACCGGCAAACGCAACAATACCTGAACCACCAGGGAATGAAATACCGATAGGAAAACGTGTGTGCGAATCCGCACCCGTACCAACCGTATCGGGAAGCACCATACGATTGAGCCAAGAGTGGATAACACCATCACCCGGACGAAGCGCTACACCCGAACGGTTAGAGATAAAATCAGGTAGGGTGTGGTGCATCACAACATCGGAGGGTTTTGGATACGCCGCAGTGTGGCAAAATGATTGCATCACAAGATCGGCCGAGAATCCCAGTGCAGCAAGCTCTTTGATCTCATCACGTGTCATGGGGCCTGTGGTATCTTGGCTTCCCACCGTTGATGTTACCGGCTCTACGTACATACCTGGACGAACCCCATCAAGACCACACGCTTTACCCACCATTTTTTGAGCAAGCGTAAAGCCTTTACCCGTATCAGCAGGCTGCTCGGCTGTTAAGAAAATATCTGTAGCACCCATACCTAAAACAGAACGTGCTTTAGCAGTAAGTCCACGACCGATAATAAGAGGAATACGCCCACCAGCGCGCACTTCATCGGTAATGGTATTTGGATTGAGTTTAAACGTGGCAATACAGGCGCCGTTTTTGTGCGCCTCGCCTTTATAAGGGTAGATTGTAATCACATCACCCATCTCCATAGCGCTAACATCAAGCTCTAGTGGCAATGCGCCAGAGTCTTCACAGGTAGCAAAGAAAATAGGAGCAATAATAGAGCCCAAAACCACACCGCCCGTACGCTTGTTGGGTACACCAGGAATGTCCTCGCCCATATGCCATTGCACCGAGTTAACACCTGATTTACGAGACGAACCCGTCCCCACAACATCACCAACATAAGCAATGGGATGCCCTTTTTCTTTTAATGACTTGATCGTATTAATAGGATCATCCATTTTTGCAGTAAGCATTGAGTTGGCGTGCAGTGGAATATCCGAACGTGTAAACGCTTCTGAAGCTGGAGAAAGATCATCGGTATTAGTTTCGCCCGGAACTTTAAATACGGTTACGGTAATCTCTTCTGCAAGCGCCGGTTTTGATGTAAACCATTCCGCATTGGCCCAAGAAGTCATTACTTCGGTAGCCGCTGCATTGCCCGCTTTGTGCAACTCTTCTACATCATTAAACGCATCATAAACAAGCAGTGTATGTTTGAGTGCCTCTTTAGCCGCTTCAACAACCTCACTGTTTGCAGAAGTTAATGAGTCAACAAGAGGTTTAACATTGTAACCGCCAAGCATCATTCCCATAATTTTCACAGCATGTGCAGGAGCAATGCCATCAACAGTGATATTTTCAGCCGCAACGTCATTTAAAAAAGCGGCTTTCACATAAGCAGCATCGTCAACACCCGGGGCAACACGGTTTGTAAGAAGGTCTAGTAACGTATCACTACAGTTACTCTTAATGAGTTCAATAACTTCTGCTGTTTGTTCAGCTGAAAGGGGTAATGCTGGAACACCTAAAGTTTCGCGCTCAGCAACATGAGCTTTATAATCTTCTAAAAAAGCCATTATGACTCCTGCTTATTTTTATTTCGGAGTGATTATAGCTGAATCTTTTTCGGCACAATGCCAATATGTTACTTTATTACTCAATAAATTGAAAAACGGCTATTTTTGTGTAGATATTTGTAACATAATGCCTTTACATGTAAGCTAATTTACAAGATATCACGATTGCCTTTGACATTAGGAGCCGATAAAACGCCCTGTTGTTCTAGCTGCTCGATAATGCGTGCCGAACGGTTGTAACCAATTTGCAACCTGCGCTGTAAATAGCTGATAGATGTCTTTTTATCGCTTAGGATAATGCTTTTTGCTTCTTGGAACAGTTCATCAAGCGGTTCATCAATATCACTTCCAGAGCCTCCCGAAGCACTGCTTTCATTCTCTTCATACAAGAAGCTTTTGTCATACTGCGGTTCGCGTTGCGCTTTAATAAACTCGACAATCTTATCAATTTCGTCTTCACTGCTCCATGGTGCATGCAGGCGCACCAAACCGCTAACACCCGGAGGCGTGAAAAGCATATCACCGCGGCCCAAGAGCGATTCCGCACCCTGTGCATCAAGAATAATCTTACTATCAACCCGCTGCCCTACTTTGTAGCTAATGCGTGATGGTAGATTGGCTTTAATGAGTCCGGTAACCACATCAACAGAAGGACGCTGCGTTGCTACAATAAGGTGAATCCCACTTGCCCGCGCCATTTGTGCCAAACGGGCAATAGAGTACTCTACCTCTTTACCGCTTGTCATCATCAAATCGGCCAACTCGTCAATGATAACAACAATATAAGGAAACGGTTCAAAGGCCTCTCTTTTGGCTTTTTCATTATAGTTTTCAATGTTTTTGGTACGCGTTTCGCTCATCATTTTATAGCGGCGTTCCATCTCTCCAACCATGTTATTTAAAGCAACAATGGCCTGTTTAGCCTTAGTAATAACCGGAGTCAGCAAGTGCGGAATGTCGTTGTAAATCGAAAATTCCAGCATCTTAGGATCGATCATCAACAATCTAAGCTGATCGGGAGAGTTACGATAAAGCAAACTTAGTATCATCGCATTAATTCCCACACTCTTACCGCTTCCTGTTGTTCCTGCAATCAGCAGGTGGGGCAATTTTTTCAAATCGGTAATAAACGGCTTGCCTACAATATCTTTACCCAGCGCAATGGTAAGCGGTGAAGAAGCCTCTCTAAAAAGCTTGCTTTCAAAAATTTCACGTAAAAAGATGGTGTCAACCGTTCTGTTGGGAATCTCAATCCCCACAACATCCTTACCCGGAATGGGAGCTTGAATCCTAATGGTTTCTGCTTGCAATGCCATAGCCAGGTCGTCTTGCAGGTTTAAAATTTTAGACACCTTAATATGCGGTGCCGGTTTAAACTCAAAAGTGGAAACAACGGGGCCGGCATAGGTGCGCACCACATCGCCTTCAATTTTAAAGTGCGCCAGTTTTTCAATGAGATCACCAATTTTTTCATCCAGTTCGCTCTCATCTATTGCGCCTTTACGTTTGGGCGGTGCTTGTAAAAAATCAATTTTAGGCAGTCTGAAGTTTTTGGGTTTTTCTGTTTTGCCTCTTTCAATCTGCTCAAGCAATTTGGTGTTTTCTTCAAGTTCTTCAACAACCACGGCATGTTTGGAATCTTTCACTTTATTGGCAAGTGCAAGAATGGTATGTTCCTCTTTGGCTGCCTCGGAGCTTGTGTTTTTAATGGTGTCTGCCTCTGCTAATGGATCTTGTAAATCAGCTTGGGGACGGCTGAGGCTATTGGACTCTTTTCGGACATACGAAGGGGTCTCATAAACATCATCCGATGAAGCCTCATCCTCATACTCAAACAAAAAGCTTTCATCATTACTTGTTGTGCTGCCAGAAGACTCTTCAAAGCTAGAAAAGCTTTTAAAACCGCCTAGCATTTCATCAAGCCCGCGATTAAAAATAATAACAAGAGAAACTAGCGTGGCAATCAACCAAAATACCCAGACTCCAAAAAGTCCAATATAGGGGCTTGTAAAATCCACAAACGCCGCACCAATAATGCCTCGATAAGCATCATCAACCAGCATGCCTTGCAAAATCAAAAAGGCAAAAAAGAGCAATAGCGATGCCACAGTGACTTCAAGACTACGCATTGAAAAGTCATGACTTCGATACCAGTAAATCAGCGGTGTCATCATGGCAAAAAGATAGACATACGAGAGGTAGCCAAAGGTTGTGTGATTAAACTGAGCGAAGGTTGAACCAAATGATCCAATTAAACCTGATGTCCCAATAATAGTGGCTAATGCCAGATAAAAAAGTATTCCAGAAAATGTTATAAGTAGTGCATCACGCAAAACAGCGAATCCTTGTTACATGTAGTGTTGCGGAGTATAACAAAAAAGCGCAAAAGATGCGCTTTTAAGGCTATGTGTCACATTTTACAGATAATTTACCAATGAAAGATTGGATATTTTGGCAATCGATGAGTACATGGCCTGATAATTCAGTTCAAGCTGTTTTAATTTTAGCGTGGCTTCTGCAATATCGGTATCAAGCACTTCGGATTTAAGCACTTTGGTATTTAGAATCAACATATCACTGCGCGTTGTAGCCGCACTTAAGGCTTGCGATTGTGAACCGGCTTTGGTTTGCATACGTGATGTATGTTGATTGAGATTATCAATTATCTGAATTGCATTTTGAATACCGCCATTACGTGGATCTGTGGCATCACCATCTGCACGGTAACGCATCTGTTCCACGGCGCTAATGGCTTCGTTGAGTTGCGCAAAAAAGTTGGTTTTGGGATCACTGATTGTTAATGCACTGTTGGCATTAAAGCTCACCATGGAAGCATTAAGAGAAAAATCATTGCTATTATTGTCATAAATACTAAGCGCTGCCTGGGTTGATGTTCCTGCCGTAAAATCTTCAAGCGCTATAGTTCCATTGGCATCAAGTGTCACATGAGAGTTGGCATTAGCACTTTCAATGGCACTACGATATCCGGCGTCATTATCCGCAGGAGTCACATTGTTCATTGCCATATTAATAACATCCATCAACTGACGATATGTCATAGCGCTTCCATCGGTATCGTTACCCTGCCCGTCTCCAACATTATATGCATAATCACCACTAACCGCCGCAGGCGAACCAAATGCAATATCAATATTGAATGCCGTGCCATCAAGCCGTTGACCGCTTACATGTAAAGAAGAGCTTAAATCTGAAAACACATCAGACAACAGTGTGCTATCAGTGGCATAACTGTTATCTGTGCCCACAATCTGCGGCACATTACTTTTAAGATAGACGCCATCTTTTTCAAATGCGGTGCGATCATACATGAGACCATCAATTGTAGTACCCACGCTTGAGTTCATGCCGCTTTTTGTGAATTCTTTAACAAATAAAGCAGCAGTTGCGGGATCATCCGCTACCACTTTAAAATCCGTTTCGGCACCGTTTAAAAGATCAATATCCGTTACATCGGCATCATCCACAAGATCACTCTGATCAAAATCAATGGCAGCTACCATATGAAAATCAAGTTTGCTTGATCCGTCATTTTTATCTTCTATTTCAATCTGACCGTACTCGTTAATGCTAACATTCACACTGGTATTGGTTTTGGTTAAATAATCATTTTCAATTTGTGCCATTAAATCATCTACTGTGTCAGCAGAGTTCATAGAAATTTTTGATTTAAATGTTGTACCGTCATGCCCCGTACCACGAACGTAAAAATAGGTTTGAGGATCGTTCGTTGTATCGGTATCGGTATCGCCCATGAGTTCTCGAATTGTACTTTGTGAGGTTATATACGACTCTTCTCCATTAACACGCTCTAGTGTTGAAGCCTGCATCACATCGGGATAAAGGGCATTCATATCTAGCTGGCGTACATTGGTTGATATTTTGCGATTAACCGTACTCTCTTCGCCTAAAAAGAGATCGGAACCCGAAATATTATATTGCTGCCGTATTTCATGGCCCAAAAACGCATCTAAGACTTTATTATTACCCTGATACTCACCATTGGCATCAATTGGTTTGGTTGTTGTTTGGCTGCCTGAAAAAAGAAATTTACCGTTTATAGAGGTGTTTGCAAGACTTTTAAGATGACCTTCTAAACCCCGCAAATCGTTGGCAATAGCTTGCATACTGTTTGGTGATTGTGTTGAGCTGGCAGCTTGAACCAGTTTGGTTTTTATTGTATCAAGCGTTTTGGTGAACTCTCCAAGTACGGTATCGGTCTGAGTACTAAATTTATAGGCACTCTCCGTACTTTTTTTCACCTGAGTTAGTGTAGTCATTTCGTTATCAAGACGCATCGCATTAATAAAGGTTGGTGTATCTTCATAAGCATATTGGATTTTTTGAGTTGAAGAGATCTGCTTATTGACATCAAACAGCGCCTGAGCCATCTTGTTGTTCTCTCCATACATATCGCGATAATACATACTGTTTGTGATACGCATATAACACCTCTTGATTGAGTTATATTGACATCTAGCAAAAGCGATGCCACTTTCTTGGAGATAGTATCGTCAAATATGACAATTCATTTATGTTGGTGGCCTTTTAATATAGTTTAAGAAAAAACAACATATACTTTCACCCCTTAAACGCATGCCGCCGTGGTGAAATGGTAGACACGACGGATTCAAAATCCGTTGCTTTCGGGCGTGGCGGTTCAAGTCCGCCCGGCGGTACCACCCTGATACCCCTGTTTTAAGGGCCAATAACTCCCCTTGTCAAACGACGCGCTAAAATCCCCCACTTGAGGGCATCTCTCACCGTTTAAGTTTCAGGCCGGATTTACTCACTTTTTTCGTTTTTTTCACTCCTTGTCTGAAATTTGTAAACAGCTTTCTCTTTAAAAACACAAAAAAGTTTTGACAACACAAACATGAGAAAAGCTATCATTAATACAAATAGACCACTTTTATTGTTTGCTTTATGTATGTCCATCCTGTAGTAATGGTCAATACCTAAAAAATCAAGAGAAGCCAATACTAAGAGTGCTCCAATAAATATGTAAATTAAACTTGGTGAACATTTTAGCTTTTTGATTTTCATGTGTGCCTTGTGTATCTAACGTTTGAGTTCACTGACAGTTTAGCTATTCAATGCAAAGATTTTTATATATCTTCAGGTTTTTTCAATGCTTCTTGTTTCTATTTATATACACAAAAATTAAGATAAAAACACTACAATACCGCAAAGAAAGTAAGACAAAAGATGTCTTAAAACGAAGCTAAAAAAAGATAGAAAAGCCTTAAAAGCCTATATTTAGGCACCTAAAATATATTTGAAAATAGTTCAACCGCCTGGCGGTACTACCCTTATACCCCATTATTACGAACTTTCAATACACTATCATTTATTTTATGCCTAAAAACAAAAAAATTTTAAGCTACACAAGGAATAGACATGAAACGAATTGTAATCAAAGTTGGCAGTGCCGTCTTAACCGAAAACAATCAAATAGCAAAAGAACGCATGCTCAACCTTGTTTCTCTCATTGCTAATCTCAAAAAAAATTATGACATTATATTAGTAACTTCGGGAGCAGTTGCCGCAGGATATTCGGCTTTAAAACTCGATAAAAGCAAACAGATTGGCAAAAAAGCCATTGCTGCGGCAGGACAACCCATTCTTATGTCAAGTTATAAAAAGAAATTTGACATTTATGATATTGATACTGCCCAGATTCTACTCACTGAAGATGACTTTGATTCGAGGAAACGGACTAAAATGTTTCAAGATATCATTGATGCCCACCTTGATAATAATATTGTCCCTATTGTCAATGAAAATGACATTACGGCAACCTCAGAAGAACTTTTTGGTGATAATGATCAACTCTCGGCCTATGTAGCTAATGCAACCAATGCAGAACTCTTAGTGATATTAAGCGATGTAGACGGCTATTATGATAAAAACCCTTCTGAACACGAAGATGCAAAGATATATAAAACCATTACCTCATTACCTAAAAATGCACTCATTGATGTTTATACTCCAAACAACCAGTTTGCCACAGGGGGCATTGTAACCAAACTAAAAGCAGCCGATTTTTTGATGAAACGTGGTAGAAAAATGCTGCTTTGCAGTGGGTTTGATCTAAGCTCGGCAGAATCATTTTTGCTAAGGGGAGAACATACGTTTGGTACGCTATTTATGTCTGAATAGGCTAAATAGCCAAAGCCGGTTATTATTCTTACATGTAAGCCATTTTTACAACTATCTGCTGTGTTATAATACTGGTAAATAATGCAGGAGAAATATTATGGCGGTATTGACACAGGAAAAAGTAACTATTACATTGCCTAGTCATATTAAAGACGAAGTTTTTAAGCTCAAAGAAGAACTTCATCTTTCTATGAATGCTATCTATCAAACTGCTATTGCCGAATATGTTGAAAAAAAACAGCGCGAGCAGTTGCGAAAAGAGGCTGAAGCGATGGTGAGTGAGTATAAAAACAACCCTGAAATCCTTGAGCTTAGTAGGTTTGAAGAAGATATCCATGAATACTAAAGATATCTATAAAGTCGATCTTAATCCTACACGTGGCGCAGAGATGAAAAAGATACGCCCTTGCATCATTGTGAGCAATAACGATATTGGGGTATTGCCTTTAAAAATCGTGATTCCGCTCATTGGTTATAAAGAAAATCATGATAAAAGCTGGCTGGTTAAAATAGAACCCTCAGAATCTACAGGACTCATCAAAGCGTCAACTGCTGATGCGCTACAAATGCGATCGGTATCTCACGAAAGAGTTATTGAAAAAATAGGTACAATTGATGACACAACCTATGCAAAACTATGCGATGCCATGAGAGTTGTTTTGGATTTAAGGTCTTAAGCGTTTGGATTACATGTAGTGAAAAAATAGAATGCATAAAAAGTAGCCATTCATTTCCTGAGCTGTATTTTTTACTCCCCTTTATTTTTTCTTTAAAGTGCTTGAACAAACCAGCTAAAAGTTGCTTGGCACGTTAAGACATCATTGATATCTTTGATATCCACATCAATTTGAATCAAACCTCTACCTTTTTTCTCAAACTGAGTTTTAAATTTTGTAGTGGCTTCTTCAGTGGCTGATGAATAGGCAATAATTTTCTCTATTGCGGGTTTTTTGTATGTAATGTGCGCATCTCTTAAAACAGGTAATACTTTTCCTTCAAGTTCTGGAAAGAGCTTTTGAAGATGCATCCCGCTTTGTGTTTCTGCTAATGTAAACTGAGCGCTAGCATGAATTGTTTTGATGTGGTTGAGCACATGCTCTTTGAAGTTTAATGAAAGTTCATGATTCTCTTCTTGAATGCCAATATAACTTACAAAAGGGATCTCTGTTGCTTTAATATTTTTCTCCTATATTGACATAACATCATGTTATATGTAAAAGGGTGCTAACAGCTTTCCTGCAACCATTTTAGCGCTTCTTCGGCGTTTGCGGCTTTAACGTATGTGGCAAACATAAGGTTATGGCTTAGGCCAAAGTCTTCAATCAAAAGACCCTCATGATCTCTATCGCTATTATTAAGCTTTAACAATCGGTTGGTACGCTCTTTTAAACTCGTGAGATCGCTTGAATAGCCCACAACCGTTTTGCCTTTGGCAACGGCATAACCTACTTCAAAAACGGTACCGCTATCGGGTTCTGGGCCACGAAACGGCGACAGATTGGCCAAAACACAATCACAACGCTTTCAAGCGTTCGCCATGCATGATGGCATCGGGCAGAAAAACATCCGGTCCGGCAAGATAGACCGATTTCATTTAAGCGTTTTGCACTTCTACATGTAAGGTTTGAGCAAGCAGGTGCAACGCTTCGCGTGTTTTGGCATCAAGTGCAGGACCTTTAATACTCTGCGCAACAGCCAGTAATGTCTCGCGGCGTGTCATATCTATATTTTGACCTTGCAAAAGACGTGTTGCAAGTGTTTTTACCAAACGCTCATAAGAGACATCTTGCAAAATTGCCTGAAATTCACCAAGCAATTCTTGCGATATATTGACTGGCTCACGCATCATTTCAGCTACAGCCGAAGCCTCCATACCACGATTGATGAGGTGTTGCGAAATGTCATTTGCAATAGTGTTGCGCGAACGCTTTTTTTGTTGTAGAAATTCCGAAGAGTTTTGAAGTGAAAACTCTTGATTTGCCAAGCCTATGTTGCTTATGACCAACAGGGTACCAAAAACGACAACATAAATCTTCATCTGAACTCCTTGCAATTATTGTAATATAGACAAACGCTTCTCAAACAATACAAGCGATTAAATTTTAGACATACAAAGTTAATCGCAGGTACATGAGAACAAATTTAGCACAATTTGGTAACTACGGCTTTGACGCAGGTAGTGTTTCGGACGAATTGCATATTTTGGGCAATGTTATTACAAAAGAGGCTCCGCCATCGACGTTTTCAACCTCAATCGTACCGCAGCAGTGCTCTTGAATAATGGTTTTTGCCATATAAAGTCCAAGCCCTGTACCGTTTTTTTTATCTTTGGTTGTAAAGTAAGGATCAAAAATTTTATGAATAATCGGTTGAGGTATGCCCCCAGCATTATCGCTAATACGGATTACACAATCACTCTCTTGCTCTTGCGTATCAATCTCTATCTGGCCATTTAATATTGTGTGTTCGCCAAAAGCATCTTTGGCATTTTTTAACAGATTCACTATGACCTGAATCAGTTCATTTTTATAAAGATCAAATGGTGTCGTATCCTGATAATGCGTTTTGATTTCGATACCGTTGTTTTGCAAACTTTTGCCAATAAGATCCAAAGCGCCCTCAATACACTCATGAACGCACACATGCTCTTTTTCTTTATTGGGCAAGAAAAAGTTACGAAAATCATCAATGGTTTTGGAAAGATATTCCACCTGATGACGTATCATTAACATATTCTCTTCTAACGCTTTCATATCGAGTATCTCAAGTTCTATGTCTAAAAGCGTATTTTCCACACCCAAGCCTATGGTAGTAATGGGCTGTCGCCATTGGTGGGCAATCATGCTTATCATCTCTCCCATTGCAGCTTGTCGGGTTTGGTAAAAGAGCATATTTTCTTTTTCTTTGCGTTTTTCAATCTCATCACAGAGTTGTTGCTTTAATTCAATATCGGTTTTAGTACTGTCTTTCCAGTGATGAATACTTGTGAGCACCAAAGCATAAAGTGCATCATTACAAAAGGGTTTGCATATATAAAAAATATTGTGACCAAATTGTCTCAAAAGTTCCTGAACGGAATTGTTATAAGAAGCTTCTACAATAAGGATATTCATCTTTGCATCAATATTGCGAGCCTGTTTAACAACATCCAGTTTATGCATCCCGGATAGTCCCATATCAATGATAGAGACTGCCACTTGTTTGCCATTGGCATAATGCTTTGATAGTGCCTCTAAATACGCTTTTGCACTCCCAAAGGTTTGAAGCAGGCAAGCATCATTTTGATCTGCTTTATCGCAAAATAGTTCTTGATAGAGTGCTAGGGTTTTGGGATCTTCATCTACTGCAAATACAATGCCTTCAATCATTGCATGCCCCCTTTGTTGTAATTTGTCACTTATCAACAAATTTTATCAAACATTTTAGCATAGAACTTAATTTAATGGCTTTTTCTTTATAATCACGCCATGAAACAGCGCATTGAAAAAGTAAAACAAGTTGCCGCTTCACCGGAAACAAAGGCAGCCTTGCACTCTATGAAACCCAAAAAAAATATTTGGGGATTTTTAGGTGTTGTTGTTTTTTTTATTGTTCCTGAAGTTGTGGCGTATGTTTGGGGAGCTGAAATTACACACTACGCCACTGCAATGCTTGCATTAGAGCCAGGAGTTTTGCATTACTATTATGACGCTCTGATTTATACCTTTAAAGATGGTATCAGCTGGCTTAACCTTAGTCTTGGTATTGCTTTGCTGATATGGCTCTTTTTTTAAACCGTTTTCAGTGCCGCTTCGATCTGCTCGGTAGCAAGCGTTTTACCATTTTCTTCTACTTCACCCTGCCACCAATACTCAATAATAGAATTTTCAATCTGCTCTAATAAATCTACCGGAAGATTAGCAAAAATTTCATTGGAACTAATCTGCTCACTCGCAACCCCTCTGGTTTTGGCAATTTCTGCCGCAAGTTCACGAATGGCTGTTTCAATCTCTGTGGGTTCGGGCATAGGCATGTCGTCCGTGGGCTGTGTGATGATACGCGCCAAATCAATCCAGGTTTTGATCTCGCCTTCAAGATAATCATGCCCGTAAATTTGGTAGCATAATATCCGATTGTCGCCATATACCAGTGATTCATCATCACGTAAAATATCCGATATTTCAGCTTTGCCATCTAATAGATAGACTTCAATACGCTGTGATTCACTTAAAGTACACGCCAGTTCAAAAGCCTCTTTGGCCAATTTAAGTAGCTTGCGTTTTTGTTGTTCTTTGTCCATAATAGTCCTTTTTTTTAATTCATGTAAGGGATATCCAGCGCTGCGTCACGATCTTTGGCTTCATAATCAAAGGTCTCAACCATACGAATATCTTGAATTATTTTTTGAATTGCAAGACGCTGCAACGGATGCAATGCACGTCGATCCAGCTCACGTATAAGCGCTTCGTAGTAGTGATTGGTAACAATATGATGCCATATACCATGATGCGCAGCAATATGCTCTGCAAATGCTTTGAGTGCATCAAGTTCTTGAAATTCTATCGTAGGCAGCTTACGTGTGACATTACGCACAAACTGTTTTGTAAAATAAGGTTCTCCAAGCTGCAACAGCCTTGAAACGGCATCAATATCAGCAACATTTTCACTGTAACTGTATGCATAGCGAAAATGCTCGCACACAATGGGGATATAACGCGGATATGCTTCTAGCACGGCTACTAAATCACGCAAATCCTGATCAATCAATACTTGAAACAGTGTTATAACTGTTTTACTAACGCTATTCCAGTGAACCTCATCTTCTTGAAAACGATCCGCCTCAAGAATACGGCGATATTGTGCAATATCATCAACACTTTGCGCCAGTCTGCCCTTGGTATGATACGACATTACGCCTGTTTAGCGTTATGAAAATCCCACAAACGTTTGTAATGGCTATCAAGCTGAGAGAGTGTGTTATCCAGCAAAATCAGATCATTCAAACCATCAAAACGCTCCGAGGGGTGTTCGCTATACCATGTCTGCATCGCTTGTTTGATGCTTTCACGACGCGCTACTGTTGATGCGATCATCTGGCGCAACTGCTCCATTTCGCGTGTAATAATCTCAACCATGATCGCATCCACAACGGCAATCACCAGTATCGGTACCGGGATTAAGATAGCTCTTGGCATTGGCAGGTTCAACTTTAACAAACCCTCCTTCATCAAGCGTATCAATAATTCCTGTAATCGGAAGTGATTCATTACCTAAATAATAGACTTCGATACCATCATTATTGAGTGCTTTATAAAGCCCCTCGCCTAAATAGGTATAGACAACACTGGTAATCCCTTTTTTCTTTAAGAATGACGCTGTTTTCAGCCCATCACCCTCGCCTTCATTTTGAATCACAAAAAACTGCTCTTCGTCAGGTTCGTACACCGCAAACATTGGCGCATTACCAAAAAGTTTAGATGACATCATGGTAGGTTTAGCGCTTTCAATGGGTATTGCAATCATAAATAGCTCCTTGTGCACGTTGATTAAAGTGGTATATGCATACAATATTCTAGAAATTTTAAATGTTGACAAAAATGTTTGTACGCTTACATGTAAGCACAAGAACATTTTTTGCAATTATCTTGGTTATGAAGAATCTTCACGAACTCAAAACACACTATTACTTCTTTGGTAATCAAGAGGGAGATGGATATGAAGTCTATTTTGATGCGTATCCCGATGTTAAAGGTTTTGGCGATACCTATGATGAAGCCTACCAAGAAGCATTAGAGCATTTGAAACATTATCTTAAGGAGCAAGAGATGCAAACAACCCCCCTGATGACACAGGCCATTGAGGCATACGATCAGCATCACTATGGCAAAGCATTTGAAATCTGGAGTGATTTGGCATCATCCAATACTGATGCTATGGTGAATCTGGCAACGCTGTATGTCAAAGGTCAAGGTGTCAGCAAAAACTTTGCCAAGGCAGCAGAACTGTTTGATGGCGCCGTACAAAAAGGGCATGAACTGGCAGCCTTTTATCTTGGCGGTATGCATGAAAATGGTGTAGGCGTGGCAAAAGATTTGGAACGTGCTCACGGCTATTATGAGTTTGCAGCAGCGCAAGGCAATGTTACTGCCATGGTAAAACTGGGATTGATGCTTCAAGAAAAAGATACGACCAGTGCGATGTACTGGCTCATACAAGCAGCCCACGCGGGTGATCCCCAAGCTCAGCAATTTATTACCTATGTTTCCAATGCCGCTACGGCCACACTGGTAAACTCCTCGTTTCGTACTCTTGATGAAGCCTCACAGCGTCATATGATTCAAAGTGTCATTAGTGCCAAAATTGCTCCGGCACTTGCTAAGGATGAAGGCGGTATTCAACTTATTAACTACATTAGCGGTGAAACGCCGCAAATCTGGCTGCGTTATCTTGGCGCCTGTTCGGGATGTCATTTGGGATCAACTTCTACGGCAGATATGATCATTGGCATTTTAGAAGAGACGATTGATAAAAATATTGTGCTTTATTTGTGGTAAAACGCGATGAATCAGATTCAAGCCAAAGTCGAAGGCATCAAAAGCGACGCATTTTTTAATATTGTTCATCTGGGGGTTAACTGCGAAGCTCGTTTAAAGCTTCTAAAAACCGAACTTCCCCAATGGCTTGGCGTGGGCGATACGGTAGAGTGCCATATTGCCGAAGCCGCACTTTCTATTTGCAAGGGTGATCACAATTCAGACGTTTCCATAGAAAACCGCATTGATGCCACGGTCACGGGGGTTCAAAAAGGTGATGTACTTAGCGAAGTACGTTTTGATACGCAGTGTGGGGAGCTTAAATCATTGATTACAACCGATGCTTATGAACGCATGGAAATTGAAAATGGTGAGCATGTTGTACTGCTGCTTAAAGCTGTTGATATTAAACTAGCTCCCATACTTTAAGAACATAATATGCAAATGGCATTAGTGATAAACAAACAAGGAGAACTATAATTATGGCTGTAATGATTACTGATGAGTGTATTAACTGTGATGCTTGTGCGCCGGAATGTCCGGTTGCCGCTATTTTGAATGATGGTGATGAGAAAAACCCCTTTGAGGGAGAGCGTTTTTATGTCAAACCCGAAGCCTGTGTAGAGTGTGTAGGTCATGCCGATACACCACGCTGTGCCGAAGCCTGCCCAACCGAAGGTTCTATCGTATGGGATATGCCTTATAACGAAGCGTACAACGATTACTATCTTGAAGGTCATGAAAATGGAACCTATAAAATTCGTGAACATAAGAAAAAAGGTTTAATGACACCTAATGTTAAGTCTCAAGCGTTTTTAGAAGATATTAGCATTGATGTTCGTAACGCTCACGCCAACGTAGCGGATTCGTTCTAGGAGATATCAATGCGTATTGCATTCGCTTCAAATGACGGCATGACAATTAATCAGCATTTTGGTTGGTCTCAAGAGTTTTATCTTTATGAGGTAGGCATGGATCATGCCGAGCTTTTAAAAACCATAGACAGCTCTAAAGAGCTCGAAGGCGAACACGAAAAGCTAAACTACAAAATTGCAACCATTAATGAAGCCGACATTATGTACTGCACACAGATCGGGCCAACTGCATCAAAAATGGTGCAAGCATCTCGTATCCACCCGGTGCGTGTCAGCGAAGGTGAACGTATCGACACGGCTATTGCAGCCATGCAGGAGATGCTTAAAAACACCCCTCCGCCGTGGTTGTTGCGTATTTATCATAAAGCCCAAGCAAGGAGTGCCTGATGGCCGTTTTAATCACTGATGCCTGCATCAATTGTGATGCCTGTATCGACGAATGCCCTGCCAGCGCTATTGTAAGCGCCGACGATTCGCCGCTTGAAAATGGCGAATATACCTATGTCAAACCTGAAAAGTGTATTGAATGTGTTGATGCCGCTGTACCCAAATGTGCCGACGTTTGCCCAACCGAAGGATGCATTGTGTGGGATATGCCTTATATTGCAGAGCACAACGATTATTTTGTCGAAAGTGACAATTATGTCATTCGTGTTCACAAGAAAAAAGGGCTTTTATCTCCCGAAGTAGCTCCTCAAGCATGGCGCGAAAACATTACTTTGGAGCAGAGAGAATCCCATCTGAGTGTTGGCGAAACACTAAAACTTTATAACTAATCATTTTATGTTGCGATCAAAAGACATCATAAATTTTTGATCGCTTTCTTCTTCTAAATAAAAACAATCATTCAAAGAATATATCAGAACCTAATATCTCATACAAAAATGTACGCTTTTCTCCACCTTTTCTTCAAGAACAATTTTTGCAAATCAATAGGCAAAGAATGATTGTAGCTACATGATGCAAGGTCATACACTAATTACATGTAAGGAGCTAAAATGGCAGTTATTATTGATGAAAGTTGTATTACGTGCGATGCCTGTTTGCAAAACTGTCCTACGAATGCGATTGTAGATGATATGCACAATCCTACCGGAGAATCACGCTATTACGTTCAACCTGAAAAATGTGTTGAGTGCGTTGGTCTTTTTGATGATCCCCAGTGTGCTGCAATCTGTCCAAGCATTGGGTGTATTACCTGGGATATGCCTTTTACAAGTGAGTTTGACGAACATTTCAAAAATGAAGAACTCTACAAACTTGGTGTAAGCAAAAGTGGCGATATCAAATCGCCTGCGTACAGAGAGAAAAAATTCCGCACTGACATTCCACTAACGATGCGTGGCATTAAAAAAGAAGTCCAACAGGCTCCCGAAAGTGAAAACGAAGTTGGTTAAAGAGATTGCGCTCACGCTTGAGCCCTTTCATATTGATTGCGCCATTACCGTAGCACTCAAAATTGCTGATGACTCATGCAAAATGGATAAAGAGGGACGTGCGCTTTTTATGATGCTTTATGATGCATTACCGGAGAAAAAAAGCAGCTATTTTGATAATACTGTTTTTGAACTAATTGCCATGGGTCGCCATGAAGCAAATGCAGCTATTGCTGATGAGATTCGTCCCTTGCGTGAGGAGGCGATGCAGATGATTACGCGCCCTCATATGAAAGATTTTAAAACAATGGTCCGCAGACGATTACGCGAACTTCAACTTAACAAAAAAGGATAAAACGTATGGGTACACCCTTAGACTTCATTTATGACAACAATCTGCAATGGCAGGCATCACTTAAAGGTGCTACCAGTGTAGCAGGACGACTCGGATACCGTGGTGCATTAATAATTACCGAGGGCAAAGTGCTCTCTGCCGATAAACAGTTGCCGCCAAAAGCAACGCTTAAACAAGCACTGATTATTACTGATGAGGAAAAGTTTTTATTTATGGCCGGAGAGCTTGAGACATTTGAATCTTTTGAACCATTAATAGAGAAATACAAAAGTGTTCTAACGCCTGAGACACTCATTACACTTTTTGTTGTCGATCTTGATGCCAATGTCATGTTTGAATATGAGGGACTTCATATTTATGCTTATGCACTTGATGAGAGTTCTGTTTGGAATGAACTGGTTGATTATGCCGATCTTTCTAAAGGTGATCTTAAAAAACTCAGTGCCGAAGAAAAACTTGATGCACTTTATGACGAACTCAAAAATACCAATCTTATTTTGGTAGAAAAAAGTTATGAAGAGGCCAAAACACTTCAAAACAACGATAAGAAAACTCTTTTTGGTGCCGTGTAATCTAGCTGCCCGCTACTAAGGTGGGCGTATAGATTATTGACAAGCACTATCGGGGCTGCTGCATGCCTCACTACTATAACTTTCAAAACGCACTTGCAAAATACTCTCAAGTTTATTGGCATCAAAACCGCATAGTTTTTGTCCCAAAGCCACAATAAGCGGACGACGTATCAGCAAAGGCTCGAGCATCAGCAGCTTAATGGCTGCCGCTTCACTGATACGGTTTGGATTGATCGTACCGTCTTTAATTTTAGGGGCATTGGGATTAAACCATTGACTTACATGTAAAGGTTTTAAAAATGCCAATAACTCGTCTTGATTCATGACATGATCTAGTAGATTGCGCTCAATCACCATACATCCGGCGCGGCGCAGCATTGCTTTTTGTTTTGTGTTAGTCACGCATCCAGGCTTTTCATAAAATAATATGATCTTCATTCACTCAGCCCTCAACATACACCAATGCTTTTTCTTTCAGATGATAGGTATCAAATCCGTCATCTTCCATACGCATACACTCACCAAGCCAGCCTTGTTCATAAAGTGACGCAATCAGCTCATCTACGACATTTTTGTCAAGATTGCAATACTCGGCTATATCTATGGATTCATAAAGATTGTAATCGATATCGTCACTTAACGCATAAATTGATTGAATGACGCGAATTTCATTCTCGCTCATGCATGATCCTTGAGTTTGTTGATCTCTTTGGCAAGGGCGATGCGCTGTAACGGGTGCAGCGATGTCGATTCCAGCCATCTTTCATAAGCCGCAACATAGTACGCCTTAATCATGCTATGCAACTGTGGTTCCTGACTTAACAACTGCTCCAAATAGAGCTTTGCCGCTTCAAATCCCAAATCTTTTATTGGTTGCAGACGCCGTTTAATTCCCTCTAACAGCCTGCTATCAAGCCGATCTTCTACCATGGCAATAAAACGGCTTGCTGCTACGGGATTGGCCCAGGTGTCGTTCCAGATGCGTCCGTTAATCATCTGATCGCACGCCTGATCCAAAAACATGGGTGCCATCTCTAGCACCTCCATTAATTCGTTTAAATCATCATCCACCATGGCACGAAAGAGCATCCGGCTACGATTACGGATTTTAACCCGTAAGGCATCCTCATTAATTACCCTTACATGTAAGCGTTTAAAACGCTCCAATGCGCCCAGGCGGGAATGATTAAACGCCATAATACTCACCAAAGGATCGGGATCGCTTACCTGATTGGGATGCGAACCCGAAGGGCGGTAAAATGCCCATTCCAGACGTGCTTCGACATCATCATGGTACATAAACAGCGCATCGCCGCGCGCTTCAAAATCGTTTTCATCTTTAAGTGCTTCGATTTGATCTTTGTATTCTAGTGTATTCACACAATCACCCTCTTGCTTAGAGCTCAAAATAGGCCACATCCCCAAAACGCTCAAAGCGTGAGAGATTTTTTTTCTCACTTAACAAAAACAGCATGGGCATTTCTGCGGCGTTTTTTATTTTAAAAAAACCATCACTCAAAACCATTACGGCACTTTGGTGAATTGGCGCGCTTTTTAGGTACTCTAAAACCGGTGCAAAATCAGTGCCGCCATTGCCTTTGGCAAACGCAATATCGGGTGGTTTTGCTGATTGCGAATCGTAAGAGACAATGGCCGAAACATCTACCGATTCATCAAAAGGGATCACACTGACACTAAAATCCGAGCTCATGCGCAGTACCGAATCAATAATGCCCAAAAAACGGGAAAACGTATCGCGGCTAATGCTCATGGAGCGATCGAGTGCAATGTAAAGATTAAGCCGGTTGCGTTCGCGCTTGTATCCTGGCAGGTAAATTCCCTGATGAATAAAACGGCGGTTAGGCGAAGCAAAATCGGTGGTTTTATCAAAAAAACTCTCACTCAAATAGGCATGAAGCAGCGTGTGCAGATCCAGTTTAGGGCGAATAACCTCTTTGATAACTTCTAAAAACGATGCGGGAATATTCCCCTGCTTACTTGCCGCACCCATAGCCTGCACAATCAGCGCGTCAAGCTCTTCCATAGCGGCTTCGGTGTCGCCCTCGCTCTCTATGAGATCACGTTTTTGCTCTTGGGGGTTTTGTTCATCAGGGGTACCCTCGCCTTCGGGATTTTCATTATAGAGGGTGTTATAAACCTCCTCAACGCTCATGTCGGCAAACTTTTCCAGCAACACTTCATCTTCGGGGCGTTCACCCACCCGCTCAAAGTCGTTAAGTAGCAAATTAATTACAATATCGCTGCTGCGGTTCCACACTTTAAGGTCACGTTCACCAAGACGAAACGGATGTTTAAGCAGTACATGTAAGAGCGTATGAGCATAACTGTATTTAAGCTGAGCGTCACTAAAACGGGTGCATTTGAACGCATCAACAAAAATAGCACGACCGTTAGTTTCAAAAGCTTCATGCGGATTCTCTCGCACTTGCATTGGCAAAGAGAGCGCCAGCACACTTAAAAAAGGGTGATCAAATAAAAACTGAATACGAATCTTTTCAAGAAGGGTTGTAAGAGCTTCGGACATAGCACGGCTTTTTACATATAATATGCATTTGATATTCTATTCAAACCCTGTCTTCATCTATAAATTTGACGATCCGCAACAAATCATCAACAAAATCTGCTCGATTTGTGTACAAATCATTTTTATTCAGATACAACACGGTCGATTTTTCCAGCATAAGAGAAAATGAGAGCCCCTGCTTTAAATTGTTGACATCATAAGAGAAAGCCACAATCCCTTTATTTTTAGAAATTTGTGCCGCTTTTGCGATGTTTTCATATGAATTGAGTACATAAATCGCGCTGGCTTGTACTTCATTAGATAAAGCACTAAATTCAATCAGCTTGATTTCATAGGCATAATTTCCCCAATGCCCCTGATATTCGATATCTATAAAATCACGTATCTCTACCGCGGTAGCGTAATCGCTTGCATCATAAACAATGGCATAGACAATTTTTCCGTCGATAAGCTTATCTTTGAGGTTCTTGTCAAGGAGTATAATCTTGGGAAAAATAGAAGCCTGTGCTTTTAACACCAAATCATCATAGTTATATCCGTACGCCAGCGTAAAAAGAGTGATATAAAGAAAAATTATCTTTTTCATCTAAAACTCCTTCCGTACAGATATTAAAAAATTTCTGCCTTCTTGCACATAATCTTCTATATAAGTATTTGGCAAAGACGGGTATGTCACACCGGCATCAAATATATTTTTGATGCTCAACATGAGCGTATAATCATATTTTGGATTCTTGTAGTTCAGCGTCGTGTCTACGGTAGTGTAAGCCGGCACTTTCTTGCGTGTATCTCCGGATGCTCTCTCTTTTGAGCTGACATATTTAACAACGCTACTCAGGGATAGATCATTGTCAAGATTGTAAATATAGTAACCTTTAACTAAATGATGCGCAATATTAGACAGTGATTCACTCTCTTTGACATCTTTTATTTCAGAGCTGCCAGTAACATAGGCGTAGTTAAGATACAACCTGTCAACAGATGAGATATGCCCTTTGTACTCAACCTCAAAACCATAGATATCCGTATCAACAACATTTTTGTATTCGGGGTCTATAGCGGAGTGATAGATCTGATCTTTGTTAAACAGATAAAAAAGATTGGTCTGCACATAGGTGTCACTTAAAAATTTCCTAATGTAAGCCAGCTCAAAAGCATCTACCTTTTCAGGTTCCAGATTGTCATTACCTACCCTTGAGTGGTTGTTCATAGTGTACATCTCTTGCCATGAGGGATTCCTATGAGAACGGCTGTACATGGCTTTATAGATATTTTCCAAATTTGCTTGATACACCACAGAGACCCTGGGCTCAAAACCTGCATCTTTATTTGAGGTCTGCTCATAGTTAAAGCCATAAATGAAGTTAAGATCATCACTAAAGCGGTATTCATCTTGCAGGGAGAAAATCAACGTATCGCGTTTGGCATTTTTGTCAAAAAATGGGTATATCTCTGTGTAATCAACCAGTGCAACGTCACCTGTTGCCCAGTTTGACAATTTTGAACTCATCTCAATTGTCTCTTCTTTTACAAAGCGATACCCAGTTGTAACCACATGGTTATTGATACCATCATACTTAAGGTATGAGGATTGGTAAAGGGTGCGCTGCAGAGCATAGTGCTCTCCATAGACTCCATCAGGAAATGTCACAGAATTAACGGTGTGATCGGTATCATACTGAACCATGTCCATAAAGGTAAGTCCGTCAGGTGCCAGCTTGTCTTTGGAGTCAAAAGCGTCATATTTGACGCCCCCTTTGATATCAATAGTGTAATCGTTGATTTTTCTGTTGTAACCCGCTTCAAGATAATAACTGGGCAGTTTCACTCTCCCGCCATCTTCTGGAAGTGACAAGTTGATCCCGTAAGCATTTCCCTGAGTATGTTCAAGGATGCGCCCTTTTAGGGAGAAATCTTTATAGCGAAGATTAAGATTAAGGGAGTAATCTTTAAGCCAAAGCGGAGCATCTCCGTTTTTAGATAATCCGGTATTATCAAAGAGTCCGGGAATACTCATAGAACCCTGTGAATATCCATCGGGACCGGCATGCAATTGTTTGTCATCCTCCTGATAGAAAAAATCTACGAAAATTTTAAAATCATCTGCTTTATATGTTTTAATAAAGCCGCCCATTTTATAGTGGTATGAACCGGCTTTTAATACTATTTTGTCACGTGATTCGAATTCGTTAAAATCTTCTGCGTACGTGATAACATGAATGGAACCTGCATATGCATTTACCCCATCAGTTTTACTGCCGGGACCGCGAACAACTTCAACCCTTTTTATCATCTCAATAGGTAGCCCAAGATATTCGGAATAGGCATCAAAAAAGAGGTTATTAACCAAAGTACCGTCTATAAAAAGTTTTGACTGACCAAACGCGAGTGAATTGGAACCTCTGAAGATCGGTGTTTTTGTATTGAGATTATCGGTTGCCATATCAACACCAGGAACAAGTTCTAGTGCTTCTTTTAGATTCGCCACACCTAGTTTTTCAAGCTCTTCGCCCTGAAAGACAGAGATGATATAAGGCTGGTAACTCTCGTTTTGCTTGGTAACCGTTGCCACTTCGCTATAGTGATTCATATCATTGGAGATAGAAGCCAAAATATCATTTGTTTGAGCATTTAAACTTGTAAAAGCTGTTAAAAGTACCATAGAATAAAATGCGGCTCTTGTGCGAATCCGGTACTTCATACGATTTCTCCTAAAGTGAATGCCAACAGCTTTTTGAGCGTATTTGCATAATCGTATCATTATAAACAACTTTTAAACAATCCCTTATAAAATACTGAAATAAGCATCAAGATATCAAATCATATGATCAAGCATTTACATGAGAGATGTATTTTGGATGAAAGCTCACCATAGTGGCCTTATGTGCCAAACGTTTTTAACGCAATAAATCTTTGTATTTTAAATTTGCAAATTGTAGAGTATGATTACAGAATCTATCTTAAAAACGCTAAGGAGCATGCATGTCATCCATCAGTGAAGAAACCCTCTCAAACCTTCTTGCCGCTGAGCACTGCGGCCCGGAATTTATTAGTGAAGCGCTACGCTTCAAACGCTTTTATGGTGGTGACATTGATGCTTTTATTGAAAAAGTAGAAACCATTTTGTCCGCTCTTGAAGAAGAGGATAACCTCCCCATCAATACGGATGATGACGACTATAATGAAGGCTTTGAGGATGACTTGGATGATTACGATCATTACGATGATATGAACGAAGAAGCTGACCAAGAAGATGAGGATGAAGAGCGCTATTAGTCCTGTGTTATATTGCTCTGCTCTATAGGCTTAAAACAGCAGGCATCGCCATCATAATATTCGATGCTACCATCTTCAATATGATAGTACCATCCATGCAGCGTTAAGCTGCCCTCTCTTACCCTTTTGGCCACTTCGGGAAAGGTCACCAAATTCTCTAGTTGATGTAAAATTGAAATACGTTCGGTAGTACGATAAAGCAGCTCTTTGTCGTCTGTGTTTCCTAAAGCCAGCAAGGTGTACTCTTTTGCTTTTTTACCCAGTTCAAGCCACTTGTTCATATGCACAAAACGTTTGGGATCTTTAGGGGCTTCATAAAGGCTTTTGCACGCTCCACAATGCGAATGACCGCAAATAATAATATGCTTGACCTCCAAAACCGACACCGCATACTCTATAGCAGCAGAGTTACCGTGAAAATCGCGCACATGAGAGTAAGGGGGCACAAAATTTCCCATATTACGCAATATGAACATATCTCCGGGTTTGGTATCAAGCATCAAATCGGGGGTTACCCGGCTATCACTACACCCAATAAAAAGAATTTCTGGGTTTTGACCGTTGTGTACCAACGCCGCAACGTCTTCTTCAAATTCGGGAAAACGTACTTCTCTAAAGACACGGTTGCCCTTGATAAGATCGTTGATACCCATGATATGCCCTTTTTTTATCGCGCGGTAAGTTTGTGCGTGCGAATTTTTTCAATCAAATCTGTAATCTGCGCAATACGCTGCTCTTCATGAGCCAATGCATCCACGGCATGCAGATTAAACTCGGGGAGTTTCGTATCAAGGTAGCGCGTGTTTAGGTTTCCTTGTATAAAATCTTCATCGCGTACAATCTCGCGGTGCAGTGCAATATTGGTTATTAACCCGTCAATATAAAACTCATCTAGCGCGCGACGGGCTTTTTTAACTGCACCCTCCCAATCTAGCGCCCAGACAATGAGTTTACCAATCATCGAATCATAGTTGATGGGTAGCTTATAACCCGCATAAGCGGCAGAATCCAGCCGTACACCCGGACCACCTGGAGTGAGATAGGCGCTAATGGTGCCGCTTGTGGGCATAAAATTTTGCTGCGGATTTTCAGCATTGATACGAAACTCAATGGCGTAACCGCGAAAAGCAATCTCTTCTTGCATAAACTTTAGCGCATCCCCCTCGGCAATTTCAATCATACGCTGAATAATGTCAATTCCTGAAATAATTTCAGTTACAGGGTGCTCAACCTGCACACGCGTGTTCATCTCGATAAAATGGATGTTGTCTTGCTCATCAATTAAATACTCTACCGTTCCAACACTCTCATAACCTAGCTTGAACATGGCTTTGGTAGAGATGCGATAGAGCTCTTTGCGCACTGCAGGCGAAAGCCTTGGCGAAGGTGCAATTTCAATGACCTTTTGGTGCCGGCGCTGAATAGAGCAGTCGCGCTCGCCTAGATGCACTACATTACCGTACTTGTCGGCAATAATCTGCACTTCAATGTGGCGAGGATTTTCCACATATTTTTCAATAAACACCTCGCTTCGACCAAAGAACTTTTGAGACTCTTGCGTAGCACTTTCAAAAAGCGCGCCAAACTCTTTGGCACTGCGCACAATGCGCATACCGCGCCCTCCTCCGCCAAATGCAGCTTTGATAATCACCGGAAAACCAATGGAGGTGGCAATGGCTTCGCCCTCTTTTTGGTCGGTTATAGGCGTGTCTGTGCCCTCAAGTACCGGAACACCTACCTTTTTCATGGCTGTTTTGGAAGCCATTTTGTCACCAAAAAGTTCAATATGCTCAGGCTTCGGCCCAATAAATATAATATCATTATCCTCACATGCACGGGCAAAGTCGGCGTTTTCAGACAAAAAACCATAGCCTGGATGAATGGCATCACATCTTGCTTTTTTTGCTAAAGAGATAATACGATCATAATCCAAATACGCCTGAAGCGCATCTCCTAAAATAGGATAACACTCATCAGCCTTGCGTACCCACACGCCCTCTATATCAACCTCTGAAAACATGGCAACACTGCTAATGCCAAGCTCTTTACACGCTCTAATAATTCGCAGCGCTATCTCACCGCGATTGGCCACTAAAATTTTACTAATTTTGCGACGCATGACGACTCCTGTATCAAATGTATTTGTCATTGTAGGGGTTTTAGAGATCTGATTCTTCACTTAATTTGCTTTTTTTATTATCTATTTTTGCTCTAAATAGTTTCTTTTATTGTTTTAAAAATAGACTTTTTTACATAATTATTGTATTGGTGGTACTTTAACCTCTCTTACGAAAAGCTAAAGTGATGTACTAACGAGGCGAGTTATTTTAAAGAGGTACTTCTAAATTAGTGGCTTGAGCAGGTTCCTTGTCCATGAATCGCTTGCAACATATTACGCGTTAAACGTGTGATGGATTCTTGAACTGTCGGCGACTCATGGTCAACAAAAACTTCCAAACCTGCTTTAGCAAAACCTGCAGCGGGTGAGCCTCCGATCCCAGAAACCACCAAAGCATCAGGCTTTAAGGCCATAATATTCAAAATGGCATCAGAGCAGCCATTGGCGTTGTGACCTGGATTACTAATCCCTTCAACATCCACAATGGTATCCTCTTGCAGTGTTACTACTGTATAGTATTTTGCTTTGCCAAAATGCGCACCGCGTTTGGAAAGAAAGCCGTTGTTTTCATCTGTTGGAAAGACAATTTTCATCTATTTAGCCTTATGGGCACCTCTAAAAACCCTAGTCAAACTTTGGCTAGGGTTTTTAGAGGTGCCCTTATATTTATTATAAGATGAATTGTATTACTATGACGATTAAATAAAGCTTTATCGTCAATATTATCGTCAATTTACCCTTTACGATGCTATTTTTGTTATTACTTAAACATAGCCGGCAAGGAAAATATTATGTAAACTAGAAAATAGAGTTTTTCTTCTATATAATCCTTGTATGAAACGCAACACACTTGAGCGGCGAATCCAAATTGCCAATGACATTATGTTTTATATCTATACACACATTGATACCGATATTGACATTGATGCACTCAGCCGCGATCTAGACATTAGCCGCTTTCACATGCAGCGGGTGTTTAAAGAGGTATTTGGGCGTAATATTTATGAAAGTATCAAATCAATCAGACTGCAAAAAGCCTCGAATTTACTGCTGACGAATCGCTACTCGACCATTACCGATATTGCACAGCTTTGTGGCTACAGTTCTCAGACCTCATTTATTAGAGCTTTTAAAGCGCGTTTTGACATGACCCCAAAAGCATGGCGTCAGGGCGGATATGGTGATTATTCGGCCAAAATTTTAAGGACATCGCATTTTGCCAGTACGTCACAAGCCTCGTTTGAGCATCTGCGTCCTGAAATTCTTAAAATGCCCCGTATGCAAGCCTACTATATAAGACACCGCGGCTATAACGACGCGGTGCGTGAAACGTGGCAAAAACTGCAAACATGGTGTTTTCACAATGATATTACCCGTTACCAACAAATTGCACTTTTTCATGACAATCCTACGGTAACGCCGCTAGAAGAGTGTCATTATGTTGCATGTATTTTAACCGATCAGACTCCTAAAAAATCACGCTACCGACTACCGGTTTTTGATATTTCTGATGGTATCTATGCCCGTTTTGATCTGCAAGGTGCGCATGGCGATGTCCTTAAATTTATTCGTTGGGTGTATCACGAATGGTTGCCCCAAAGCGATTATGAAACCACCACCAAACCCTCATATGTCATTTATCGCACTAATAGCTATCTTGATCCATCAGGGCATTTTGATCTGAGTTTTTATCTCTCGATTCGTTATTAGGCTTACATGTAAGGATTAAATTATATACTCGCCATACGTTTCTAGCCACGCATCAAACGCCTCGTGTGTGGCCAGACTTTCGTCTTTAACAATCACATCTTTTATGAGCATCACAAAGAACTCTTTACTGAGTGTTTTTCCAAAAGCAAAAAGGTGTGCTTTGTGTGCATCCGAACCGTCGTAATACTCTACCAACGCCGAAACCAGCGCATACAGTAGTGCGGGCTGATTAGGAATTTCAGGATAATGCCCTTCATAAATAGCAGCAATATCGGGCAGCTCTTCGTACACTTTGACATACGAAACAAACTCAATCCCCGCTGCATAACCAATGGTGCCATAAATCACGGGGGCAATGGCGTTGATATCCCTGCCGATTTTCAAAATATTGCTAAGCATATGATAACTTCGTGGCGTAGCAAAGGCGGGATTGGCATCGTCTTCAACTACAGGTTCGGTAGAGAGCAAATCAGGACGAAAGCTCAAAAATCCAATCACAAACGAATGCACTCCTGCTTTAATGGCAAAGAGCTTAAAATCTTCAAAACGTGCAGCAACGCTTAGATGCACCATACGATTGGCCAAAGGCGTGGGCAAGCGAAACACCACACCCCTATCGCTAACGCGATTGCCCGCACACACAATGCGCCACCCTTTTGGAAGCTCATATTCGCCCATACGCCGATTGAGCACCAACTGATAAATAGCAGCTTGCACCGAAGGGGGTGCGGAGTTAAGCTCATCAAGAAATAAAATGCCTTTGGAGCTACTCTCTTTGGGGAAAAACACGGGTGGCATCCAAACGGTTTGATCATTTTTAATCGATGGCACCCCGCGCAAATCCACAGGATCCATCTGCGAAAGCCGCACATCAACCAGCTCAAGACTGTTTTTTTGAGCGACGTCAGCAACAATGTAAGATTTTCCAATCCCCGGACTCCCATGAATAAAAACCGGTGTATCGGTTTGAATGAGGGTTTCAAGATGTTTGTAAAGTTCGGTGGTTGAAATATGCGGTGTGGTCATTAGGCACTCATCTCCTTAAGCAGGCAACTAAAACAGGTGATCTGATCATTACATGTAGCACATGCAGGAGCTACGGCGCCCACTTCATCGTATAAAAATTTTTTCCAGAGTTTATCTTTGGGTTTATGCACGGCCAATGTAGGAAAGTTTGCCATCATAAATTTTCCCATCTCGCTTCGGCTATGAAAACCCAGGTCTTCATAAAGATGATTCATCTTAAGCGATATGCGGGCAACATGAGGTGCGAGCACGTTTTTGGCATGATCATCAATGGCATGAGCCACAAGCAGTGACTTTACAGCGTCATACATCTCTTCATTGGTTTGCATGATATCTCCTTGGCGTGATTAAAAACCATATGCATGAACCATTCTATTACAACTCCATTTCCACCATTTTGCCCATGGTGATCTCGGCAATTTCACGTCCAAATGCACTACAGCTTATCAGCTCTTCATCGGTGGGAATGAGTTTAACTTTTAGCGGTGCTTCGGGAAGACGAAACTTAAGTCCGCGCATACGTTCATGCAGCATTTCGGGGGCTTCGCCTGTCCAACCATACGACCCAAATGCCGCACCCACCTTGCCGTTACTCTCAAGATAACACATACAGCTAAGCAGATCCCACGCCGGTTTGACGGCATCGCTGTTGATGGTGGGTGATCCCACAATAATAGCATCGGATTCTTCAAGCAGATCAATCATATTGCTCTCTTCAAGCGAGGTTAGATCGTACATACTTGCCACAATCCCCTCAACGCTATCGGCACCTTTGGTAATCTCTTTGGCCATACCCAGAGTATTGTCGTAGCTTGAAACATAAAAGACCGAAAGCATTTTTTTGCCAAACTCGTTTTTACGAAACTTGGCTTCGGAACTCCATTTGGAGTACTGCTCAATGTAGTATTGCGGGTTGGTACGCAAAATCGGACCATGCAGTGGTGCAATCAGCGCGATATCAAACTTTTCATAGAGCTTTAATGCCTGCAAAACATACTGTTTAAACGGGCGCATAATATGATCGTAATAATATTTAAAGGCGTACGAGAAGTCCCCTACTTTATCATCAAAAAGACGTTCATCATAATAGTGGCTGCCAAATACATCGCCGCTAAAGAGGATGTTGTCTTCGTGCAGATATGAGCTCATGGTATCGGGCCAGTGCAAAAATGGTGTGCTTAAAAATTCAATGGTTTTAGTGCCCAGCGAGATGGTTTTTCCGGTATTGGCTATTTCAAAGGCGATGTCATCTGCTTTAACAATCGCTTTGAGCATCATGACCGCGCGTCCCGAAATAATCAGCTTGGCTTGCGGCGCGCGTGCCATCAGCTCTAAAAGTGCGCCTGAATGATCGGGTTCAAGATGGTGTAGCACAATATATTTGATCTCATCATAAGTACATACATGTTCAATACGTTTAAAAAAGGCGTCGCTAAACTCTTTTTTGACCGTATCCATAACAGCTACGCCCTCGCTACCGCGCACGACATAGCTGTTGTACGAGCTGCCGTTGGCCGTTTTCATAATAATGTCAAAGGTACGGATTTTTGGATCAAACACCCCCGTAAAATAGACACCCTCACAAAGCGATACAATAGGTTCTAACATGCAGCCCCCCTGTGACGATCATAACTAATCACAATCTCGCCATCATCGCTGATGACTTCACATTGGCACATCAAACGCAAATTGGGGCTATTAGCATCAATCATTGCAAGCGCTTTGATCTCTTTGTCGTTTTTAGCATTTAAAAACTCCACTCCTTTTGTAACACGGCCAATACAGGTGGCGCAATCACCTACACGACACCCAAACTCCATAGAAGCACCGCTTTTTAGCGCAATAGTACGCATTGTAGTACCCACAGGAGCTTTGACTTTGATATTGTCATCTTCAAGAACCACTAATGCCATAGAGACCCCTTTTTTTAGGTGACGTACTTTACAAAAAGTAGCAAACCCCTAAAGCTTCCCGCATCTTTTGGATGCGAGATTTTAGTTAAAGAAATGCATATTGTGTTCGAGTTCGTGTTTTTGATTATTACGCCTTAATAGCCATAACCATACGATGGTCTCATTGTTTACATGTAATCAAAAACTTAAGTCCTTAAAATATATAAGAAATCACTTTTCTTAGAGCTCTTTTACGTGCATCTGTGCATAATCTTTCTTATGAAACTCTTTTTATTTCCTTATATATTGGTCTTCGCTCTTTATGGTGCAAATGTTCACGATATGCTAGATCGTAACGTGCAATTTGAAAAATCACAAAAAATTGTTGCGCTGGGGCCGGGTGCCTTGCGCTTGGTGCTTTACATGGAGCTTGAAGCGCGTCTTTGCGGTATTGAACGCATAGAGCTTAAAGCCTCTTCTCATGCTCCTTATCGCATGCGGCTTTCCGAGGCTCAAAAGAAAAAACTGCCCATTGTTGCGCAAGGTGGCGCGGGAAAACTCCCAAATTTTGAAGCCCTTCTTGCTGCTAAACCCGATTTGATTATTACCTCTTTTTTATCGCGTGAGCAGATTGATCTTATTGAAGCAAAAACCAAAATTCCGGTAGTAGCGCTCAGTTATGGCAGCTCTTATGGCGGGCGTGGGGAGGAGCAAAAGTTTGATGCGATTGCACGTTCTTTGGAGCTTTTAGGCGCAATCACACATCATGAAAAACGTGCCCAAACGCTCATTGACTTTATGAATGCGCAGCAAAAGCGGCTTTTGGCATTACATTTACAAGGCAAAAGTGCCTACATTGCGGGCTTAGGTTACAAGGGAGCCCAAGGCATCACCAGCACCGAACACGACTATCTCCCTTTTGAGATACTTGGTATGCACAACGCGGTGGCATCGCAGGGAAAAGGTCATCAATTTGTAAAAGAAGAGGCCATTCTCTCTGCTAAACCCAAGCATATTTTTGTTGATGCCCTAGGCGCAGCAATTGTTGCACAAGAACGTCGTGATAAACCCTTTCTTTTTAAGCTCTTGGAGCATCAAGGAACCATTCATCCGCTGCGCGCCTCAAATTTTTACAATGCCAATATTGAAAACCTCTTTGTTAACGCCTGGGTTATCGCCAAAGAGATGGGTGCCAACGTTGACGTAGCGCATGAAGAAGATGTGATTTATAACACTTTTTTAGGTGAGAATGCTACCAAACAACTGGTGCATCCTTGAGCCAATATCAACACATAAAACATCGTCAGATTAAGCGCATTAGTGCGGCATTTATACTGCTGGCTTTGGGAATCATCCTCTCTTATACCGCACTCTTATATCCACTGCAATGGCCTCTTGATGAAACGCAAGAGATGATTATTACGCAGATTCGTCTGCCCCGTCTATTGGGCGCGTTGCTGTGTGGCGCAGCATTAGGACTTTCAGGCGCTTTAATGCAAGGTGCGCTGCGTAATCCGCTGGCGTCTCCTTTTACGCTTGGAGTATCGCAAGCCGCGGCATTTGGTGCCAGTTTTGCTATTATCATTTTAGGTGCGTATGAGGGAGCAAACGGCATTTACAGTGTGACACTTTGCGCCTTTACATCGGCACTTTTTGGCATGGGTATTGTGATTGTTCTAGGACGCAGTATTGCTTTTCGTCCCGAAGTGCTGGTGTTGGGAGGCGTGGCAATTGGCGCACTTTTTGGAGCATCAACCATGCTATTGCAATACTTTGCTAGCGATCTTGATGCCGCAGCCACGCTCTTTTGGACGTTTGGAGATTTGGGTAAAGCGATGTGGCATCATATTGGGATTCTTCTGGGCATTTTAGCTACAAGCGCCGCCATTTTGTGGCGAATTCACTGGCAAGTAGATGCCCTGCTTTTAGGCGATGCTCATGCTCATGCCTTAGGGGTGCGTCCCTCTCGTCTGCGTTTGTGGCTTTTGCTTATGGCAACGCTTTTGGGTTCTTTAGCCGTTGCCTATTTTGGAGTTATTGGATTTATAGGGCTGATTGCGCCGCATCTCATACGGCTTTTACTTGGCAGTTCCCATGCCGCCGTATTACCGCTAAGCGCGCTTGGTGGGGGAGTTTTGTTACTGGGTGCCGATGTTGCGGCGCAGCACCTTATGGCGCAAAGTATTCTTCCCGTAGGTATCTTAACGGCCTTTTTAGGCGCACCGCTCTTTTTATATCTGCTGATTAGACAAGGGCGTACATGGCGTTAGAAGTAGCTCATCTTGGTGTTCGCATCGGCTCAAAAACCCTGCTTGAAAACATCAGTTTCGAAGCCAATCCCGGCACAATGAGTGCACTGGTAGGTCCCAACGGTGCAGGAAAAACAACGCTGCTGCGTGCACTCTCATCACTGCTTCCTTATCATGGTGAGGCTCGTTTTAACCACTTTGATCTTGCCACAACGCCACCAGAAAAACGGGCACAATGGATGGCGTATCTGCCACAGTTTTTGCCGGATGTCCACTTGAGCGTGCTAGAAGTACTTGAACTAGCACGCCGTCCTTTTGGTGCCCCATCACAGCAACGCCACGCGATTGAAAGCCAGATCAACGCATTTGAACTGCACGCGCTTTTAGGAGTGCCGCTGGAGCTTCTTAGCGGTGGGCAGCGTCAGATGGTGATGATTGCCGCCGCACTGTTACAAACACCCAAACTGTTGTTGCTTGATGAGCCCATTGCCCATCTTGACCCTAAAAACCGCCTGGAAGTACTGCAACGCATCAAAGAGGTGACCAAGGCGCAAAAGATCACAACCCTCATTGTGCTACATGAAGTGCAGCAAGCACTGCATTATTGCGACACGCTTTTGCTGCTACGTGATGGAGCATTGCAAGCACATGTGGATGCCCATGAGCTTGAAGCAACCCAATTGAGTGATCTCTATGGTGTTGGAGCGCGGCTTTTTTGGCATGAAGGACACCCTTATGTAACATTTGCACATGAACACGAAGATCACCTTATGAAACACCAACACAAAGAGTAAAAATGATGATAAAACAACTTACATGGAGCGCTCTTGCTGTGCTCTCACTTAACGCCACAGAACTCTCGCCCATTAATATAAATGCCGAACATTTTTATGCACCCTTACCCAATAATACGGAAGTGCTTGATCAAAAAACAACACTAAACGCTCAGACGCTTTCACTCTTTGGTCCCAAAGCCCAAAGCAGTGCCGTGATGGCGCTTGATATGGCGCCGGGAGTTAATGTGCAGAGTGTTGATGCCTATGGTTTAGGGGGCTCTTCCATGCGTACACGCGGAGTAGATAGCAACTTTTTAGGGCTTACTCTTGAGGGGATTCCCATCTACTCCATCCGTCCAATCGGGCCGCGCGTGGATATTGTGGATCTTGAAAATCTTGATTCGCTTGACTTTTACAGTGGCGCACAAAGCCCTAAAAACCATACCGGAGTGGGATCACGCGGCGGCTTGATTGATCTGCGCTGGCGCCGTTTTTCAGAAAAATTTGCCGCAACCTTGCAAAGCCGCGTTGGTAGTGATGATTTTTATAAACACTATGCACGTCTTGAGAGCGGGCGTATTGCGCAACTCCCGTTAATGGTTTTTGGCTCTTTTAGCCAAAGCAGCGCTAAAAAATGGAAAGGCGAAGGCGATCTTGGAGTACGTACCAACATTGCATTAGGCATAGACATTCCAAGCGATCTCTTACATGTAAGCCTCTTTTATAACCACACCCAGCATCAACGTCACGATTTTATGCCGCTAAATTACGCGCAGACAAAAGATCTTTCAAGCACCTACGATCTGGATTTTCAAAGCAGTGAAAACAACCGTAGCGACTACTACGACTACCACAAAAAAAATGGTCGTTATGATGATCTTTCTTTGCATCTTGAACGGGGGTGTTTTGCGCTTACATGTAAGCTCAAGCTTTATGGCTCAAGCTATCTTGAAAAGAGCGACGAGGGAGATGGCAAAGGTGTTGTAGATGCAAAACGTACCGGATTGATTGCTTCTGCGCACTATGAAGATGCTATCTGGCAAGGCGAAGCGGGTCTATGGATGGAGCGCGCCGAGTTGGAAAAATACGTAAGCCGCGTCAGCGCTACGCCCGAGCGTGTGCATCAAGGCTGGAAATGGCTTAATGAAAACAATGGTGCGAGTGAGTTGATCTCGCCTTATCTTTATGGCTCTGGCGAATGGAGTGCGTGGCGGGTTGAAGCAGGATTGCGCAGCATGTATTATAAAGAAGCGGCCAATGACACCTATTTACCAAAAAATAGCGAATCAGATTACGATAAAGCCATTGCAAGCGGCACCATTGCTCCTGGCGGCAGCGTTGATGCCATGACCTATTCTCTGATGCTTCCAAGTCTGGGCGTTCACTATCAAATTGATGAAAAGAGCGAACTTTTTGCCAAATGGGGACGCGGCTATCAGCGCCCTTACCGCTACTCGTTTGCCGCGGCTTATGGTGCCAACAAAAACGGCCTGCGCGATAAACTGCAAGCACAAGGCAAAGGCTTACAAGATATTGTGTCGCAGTGGAAAATGGAGGAATCTGATCTTTTTGATCTGGGTGGGCTTTACTATCTTGAGCGCGCAACACTGGGTGCCACGCTTTTTTATCATCACCACACCCATCTGCTCTCTAGCGTTTATGACCCAACACTAGAGATTGACTACCTGCAAAATGTTGGCGATGCAAGCATTTATGGCATTGAACTCACGCTTGATACCGAAGTTCTGCCCAATCTCTGGCTCTATTGTAATCCCGCATTGATGCAAAGCCGCATAGAAAAAGATCTCAATTTTGGTGCTGCTACGGTAGCGCTTAAAGGCAATGAAATGAGCGAAACCCCCAATTTTACCCTTAAAACAGGTGCCATCTATCGCTATGATGCGCACATGCTAGGCCTTAACGGACGCTATATCGGCGCGCGTTATGCCGATGTGCGCAACAGTGAAAAAGTTGATGGCTACTTTACGCTTGATGCCCACTACACCTACCGTCTTAAAATTGATGCCATTAACGCCGAGACGGCAGTTTGGATTGCAGGAAACAATCTGCTGGATGAACGCTATATTTCCACAATCGGCAGCGCCGATATGCTTGAGGATACACCCGCCTATTATGTGGGAGCACCCCGTAGCGTTATGGCGGGATTGGAGGCACGATTTTGAGTATTTTTGAAACCCTACGAACCCGCGCGCTTGAAACGGTTGATGCGTATCAAACTGAGGCTTTGGGGATGACGCTATCCTGCGCTTATTGTGTAGTGCGTCACGCAGAACATACACATGTGGGACTTGCCCTCACCCCGCAAGGCGAAGGAGCCCTAACCACGCTGCACTCTGATGCGCGTAGCGTTCTTGAGCACGCGCAGGCTTATGAACCCTTTGGACGCGCGGCGGCACTAAGCGTGATGAACGCACTTTTTGCCCATAAGCGCTCTAGCACGCCAATGCGCTATGCCCCCGATATGCGCGTGCTGCTGGCACAAAAAATCCTTGCGCTCACCGATGCACACAGCCGCATTGTTATCATTGGCAACCTGCGTCCAGTTGTAGCCAAACTGCGCGCACAAGGACGGCATGTGGAGGTTTTTTGCCGTAGTGCCAACAATCCTGCCGAGGGAGTGTACAATGATATTTTTGAGTATGAAGCCGTAATGAATGCCGATGTACTGCTTATTACCGGAGCGGCGCTGATTGGCTCAACCGTGGATGCCTTAGTGGCCATGAGTCCCAAAGCTTCGGTGCGCATTCTTGCCGGATTTTCTGCCGGAGTTGACCCATACTGGCTACGTGAGAGCGGTATTACCCATGTCTGCAGCGTCGATATTAAAGCGCCTATTCTTCAACGTCTGATGCGTAATGATTTTGAAGCGGTGTTTGAGTGTGAGAGCTATTTTGTAGCCGTGCAAGAGACTATTGCGCCTTAATAAGCGCAACAATCTCGCTAACACTAAGTGCTTTGCCCGTGCTTAAAACCTTGCCATCAATCACCAAAGCCGGTGTACTCATCACGCCATAATCCATAATTTTTTGAAGATCACCCACTTTTTCAACCTGCGCAAAAATGCCACACTGCGCTACGGCTTGTTTTGCGGCTTCTTCAAGCGCCATGCATTTGGCACATCCGATGCCTAAAATTTCAATTTTCATTATTTATTTCCTTTATAAAATTGCATTAAAAATAAAACCAATACCCATAATTCCTGCACCAATAATGGCAAAAAAGAGTGCGATTAGCCTTACATGTAAGATCTGTTTTAAAATAATTGCCTCTGGCAAAGAGAGCGCAGTAACAGCCATCATAAAAGCAAGCGCACTTCCTAGCAGCATTCCTTTTTGTGTGAGCACTTCTACTAGCGGCATCACGCCTGCCGCCGAAGCATACATGGGAATCCCCATCAGCACCGAAAGCGGCACGGTGTACCAGGCATCGCCTCCGGCGTATGTGGCAATCCACTCGGTAGGCACATAACCATGAAACAAAGCCCCTACCCCCACACCTGCCATCACCCAAAGATAAATCTTTTTGAAAATATCACGGGTATTGCCCCACGCTTCGTGAATGCGCTTGGCCCATGAGAGCTTTTCATCGCTTACATGTAAAGTGCCCTCCATAACGGGAACCTGAATCAGCACATACTTTTCAACCCCCAGCCTTCCAATAATATAACCGCCAATAATCGCCACGCCAAGCCCAAACCCAATGTAAAATGCTGTGATCTTAATGCCAAAAAGTCCAAACAACATGGCAATGGCAATTTCGTTATTGAGCGGCGCACTAATAAGAAAACTAAAGGTTACGCCTATGGGAATGCGCGCTTGCAAAAAACCTAAAAAGAGCGGAATCGCCGAACAGGTACAAAAAGGGGTAATAATGCCAAAAAGTGCCGCCATCGTGTTGGCAACAAATTCGTTTTTACCTGCAAGGTACGCGCGCACCTTCTCCACATTCATCCAGGTACGCAAAAACGAAACAGCAAAAATAATGGTGATTAATAAGGCCCAGATTTTGATCGTATCGTAAATAAAAAAGTGTACGGCTTCATCAAGGGCGCCTTCCAAACCAAAGGCATCCACAATGTGGCGGCTGAGTTCATACCACATTAGCAGAGCTCTTTTTTAATAAGAGGCAGCAGCTCTTTTTCAAGGCGCTCAAGCGTTTTTTCATACTCTGTAAAAGCCTTGCCACTAGGATCATCAAAGCCTACATGTAAGGTTTTGAGCGCTTTGGGAAATATGGGGCAGTTCTCTTTGGCATGATCACACACAGTCACAACCAGATCAAAAGGCAATGAGAGCACGGTATCAATTGTTTTGGAGTGGTATTCATTGCGCCAAAGCCCCTGACGTTTTAGAAGTTTTTGAGCATCACTATTTACCTGAGCGCTGGCCTTAACGCCGGAGCTATACGCCTTGACGCACTCACCCAAACGGGCATTAATCAGCGCTTCGGCCATAATAGAGCGACAGCTATTGCCGGTGCAGAGGATCAGAACGTTTTTCATAGTGCACACTCCTTTTTAAGTGGTGGCAGTTCAATGGGAAGCGTGCGAATCTCTTCAATTGCCTGCAAACGAAAGCGGTCAATGGGCTGGCGAATGCTGTAATACGCCCAGGTTCCGCGACGATCCACGCGCAAGAATCCCGCCTCTTTAAGAATTTTGAGATGGCGCGAAAGGCGCGATTGAATCATCCCCAATGAATTTTGAAGCTCACACACGCAAAGCTCGCCATGGGTATCTAAAAAACGCAAAATCAGCACACGGGTTTCATCATTAAGCGCTGCGACGGTTTGTAAAAATAGCTCCATCCCTGCTCCTTACATGTAATGGCGTATGATAGCGTAATTATTTTTATATATCAAGATATATTGATATATTATCACGATGTATAATGTCACATAAACTATTACAGGTAGCACATGCAAAAGAAAATTTATCTTGTCGGAGGCGCTGTTAGAGACTCTTTGATAGGCAAAGAGATTAAAGATAAAGATTATGTCGCTGTTGGCTATAGTGCGGATGACTTTGCGGATCTTAAACAAGTGGGCAAAGATTTTCCTGTTTTTCTCACCGAAGATGGCTCGGAGCTGGCACTAGCACGAGTTGAGCGCAAAACAGGAGCGGGTTATAACGGTTTTGAAACCGATACTGCTAATGTAACACTTAAAGAAGACCTGATGCGCCGCGATCTTACTATTAATGCGATGGCTTATGATGAAGAGAATGACCTCTATATTGACCCTTTTAACGGCCGAGATGACATTAACAAAAAAATCTTGCGGCATACATCCGATGCTTTTGTTGAAGATCCGCTACGGGTACTGCGTTTGGCCAGATTTAGGGCAACGCTTGGCTATGAATGGAATATCCATGCATCAACAAAAGTACTGGTATATCGCATGAGAGAAGAGCTAAAGTATCTTCAAAGTGATCGCGTTTGGAAAGAGATTGAAAAGGTTCTAAAACTGGAAAATTCGCATCTTTTTTTTGAAACACTGTTTGAGCTGGGCGTTTTAGATGTTGTTTTTGCGTCTATTTATGCACTAACAACGCTTAAAGAAGGAACGCAGCATCATAGAGAAGCATCACTTTTTGTGCATACCATGATGGTGATGCAAGAGCTCAAAAAAGAATCACCGCTTTTAAAACTCACCGCGCTTTATCATGATATTGCCAAACCCTATTGCTATCGCAAGTACGGCAACGGCGCAAGCCATGAGAGCAAAGATTTGGTGGAGCCGCTAATTGATATGCAGATTCCCGTAAAGCTGAAAAGCCGTATGCTCTTTATAATTGACAACCATACCAAAATCTCCAAACTCACACAGATGCGCGCGGCTAAAGTGGCCACCTTTTTTGAAAGCTTTAAAAAAGACAGAGCCTTGCTACTAGAGCTGCTTCGCTTTAATGAAGCAGACAATTTGGGACGCATAACGCACTATCATAAAGTGCCACTTGAGAACGAAACCATTTTAAATACCTTTGATGCCATAGCCTCTTATAGCCCCAAAAGCTGGATTGCCACGCAACACAATCCGCCTAGTGGCGAGGCCATTGCACAGCATGTGCATCATTACAATATTGCTGCTGTGGAGCGATGGTTTTTCCAATCATAAGGACAAAATGTCCTTTTATTACGATTTTTACCTGATAGTCGGACATAATGTCTGGCTATCAAAATCATCCGGACATCAAAACTACATAAATTTTAAGCTTTTAGCTGTAGAATTTAAAAAAATATGTTATTTTGTTTAATTTTGAGTGAGAATTTTTAATAGTAGGACATTTTGAATGTCCGAGTATCTGGTGGATTTCTGGCAAAAAGGCATATTGTGGGTATCAATAAATAGTTAAACGTCTTTGCCCAAGACCTCTAGATCATCAACCAACAGAATTATGGAGTTTATATGGAAAATGGACCATTCGGCTCAAGGAATGTAATTGAATCGAAAATATCAGAAGACAACCTTAAGAGCTTTCTAGTTGGTTTTGATTTAGATGATGATGGAGTTAGCAAATATAGGTGGTCACAGCTTGTAACAAAAATAACAAATGTAATCCATGAATTTTCATTTGGTTTTCATGAAGGTACAAGCACTGAAAACACACAAACTCTTGAAAAAATTATTGAAGCTGCAAATTCAATTTATAAAATTGATGAATTTCAGAAAGTAAGAGATATTTATAAAAACAATGGTCATATTGACGATGAGCTTGATAATACGTATCTCAGAAGAGGAGAGTTTGGAGAGCTAATTCTTCATTTGATACTAAGAGATCACTTCAATACAATACCGCTTCTCTCTAAAATATATTTTAAAGACTCGCTTGGTCATACCGTTCATGGCTTTGACTGCGTACACATTGAACCAGAAACAAAAACGCTCTGGTTAGGAGAGTCAAAGCTCTATCTTGATCCGAAGCGTGGACTTAGCGAACTAATAAAGGACATAGAAGAGCATTTTAAAGTTGATTACTTAGATTCAGAGTTTGGGCTGATTGCAAAGAAGATAAAGCATTTTGAAAATATACCAGAATCTGAACATTGGAAAAAATTATTATCATCATCAACAAAGCTGAAAGACAAATTAAACGAAATTTATATTCCATTGTTATGCACATATAGTTGCGACTTGTTTTCAAAGTACGATGATGAGGACAATCCTAGCTTTATCGATGAGTATGAGAATAAGATCAGGGAATTAAAAAAATATTTTGATGACAGAAACAATCACCCACTAAAGTCAAAATTACGAATAATAGTAATACTTCTCCCTGTCCAGTGTAAGAAGACACTTGTAAAAAAACTGCACCATAACCTCTCTCTATTGCAATCTGTTGGAGAGTAGAAATGACTGAAATACTAGAGAAAATTCAAACAAAAGCTGAATTCAATAATTCAGAAACATTTGATATTTATCGTCATTGTGCAGCAGCCTTGATTAAGGATGAAGAAGAAGGAATTAATCTTTTAATTCACGTATTAAACTCAAGGGAAAAGTTTTCAAATTCATTAGATGAAATGTTGGCTGACTTGGTGGAATCTATCGGCTTCTACCCATACCTAAAAAAGGAAAGCTTAAATCTTTCATCAACCAGCTCCAGAATCAGACAAGTAGCTAGTTTATCTTCAAACATAAAAGATAAGTATTTTCACGAAGAACAAAAATATGTTCTCAATTTATTGAACTCAGATAACAATGTAATTGTAAGTGCTCCTACAAGCTTCGGAAAAAGTCTGCTCATTGAAGAAATTGTTGCATCTAACAAATATAAGAACATTGTTGTAATACAACCAACATTAGCGCTCTTAGACGAGACTAGAAAGAAACTGTCGAAGTATGAAGAAAATTACAAAATAATAGTTCGAACATCACAAGAAGCATCTACTGAGAAAAATAATTTATTCCTTTTAACCTCAGAGAGGGTTAACGAATACCAAAATTTTCCAGATATTGATTTTCTTATCATTGACGAATTTTATAAATTAAGCTCAAAGAGAGACGATGAAAGATCGGATTCTTTGAATAATGCATTCAGATATATTTTAGAAGAATTCAATCCTAAGTTTTATCTGTTAGGCCCTAACATAGAGGGAATATCTAAAGGGTTTTCAGAAAAGTACAATGCTATTTTTTACAAAACAAGCTATAGCCTAGTTGGATGTGAGGAAATTGATATATACCAAAAGCACAAAGGTAAATTTGGTGCGCAAGGAGAAAAGAAAAAATATAAAGAAAGAGTACTATTTGACTTGCTATATGACCTCAAAGAACAGAATACTATAATCTATTGTTCTTCCCCAGCTAGAGCCAGATATTTATCAGCTGAATTCTTAAAATATTTGATCGAAAAAAGCGAGTCTCCTCAAAAATGTGATCTGTCAATCATAGACTGGATAAAAACCTATGTCTCTGAAGACTGGACTCTTGTTGATTGTTTAAAATATAGAATTGGAGTTCACGATGGAGCTTTACAGAAACACTTAACATCATCAATTATTGATTATTTCAACAGCGGGATATTGAAGGCTCTATTTTGTACCGCAACAATAATCGAAGGTGTCAACACAACCGCAAAAAATGTAGTATTTTTTGACCAAAAGAAAGGAAAAAATACTCCAATTGACTTTTTTGACTACTCAAATATAAAAGGTAGAGCTGGACGGTTAATGGAGCATTATGTTGGTAGGATTTTCAATTTTAATCCAATTCCAAAGCATGACCAAATATATATTGATATTCCCTTTTACGAGCAAAACCCTATTTCAGATGAAGTACTTATAAATATCAATAATGAGAACATTCTAGATAAGGAAAGTGAGCAATATCAATATTTGTCAAGAATCCCTGAAAATGAAAAGGAACTATTTTCTAGGAACTCTCTTTACATACGAGGCCAAGATTCACTGATCTCAAGAATTAGACAAGACATAAGAGAAAACCATGAGCTGATCTGTTGGGATTCCACCCCAAAATACAAACAGCTTGAATATTGCTTAGGTCTTGCTTGGGATTACCTTGTAAAACCAGGTGAAAATGTTAACCCTATGACGAAGAAAAAAATTGTTAAGGTTACTTTTGACTATGGGATTAATAAAAGCATCATTGAATTAGTAAAAAACAACTTTGTTTATAAGAAAAAGCTTGAGCGCTATGATAGTTGGAGTGACAAAGAAATACTTGATGAAGCGATACGAGATAGTTTTCAAATTTTACGTCACTGGTTCCAGTATAAAATTCCAAAATGGTTACTTGTTGTAAATGAACTTCAAAGATTTGTTTGCAGTGAGTTGGGTCTAAGGGCTGGTAATTATACATTCTATGCAAGCTCAATCGAAAGTGACTTTGTTCGAGAAAACCTTACCATCCTTGCCGAGTATGGTGTCCCAAGGTCAGCAATAGAAAAAATAGAAAAATATATAGATAAAGATCTCAATCAAGATTTGGTGATAAAAGAGATTATCAATAAAAAAATACATGAGAAGCCTGAGTTTTTAAGCTATGAGCGTGAAAAGTTAATATCAAACTATACCGAAAGAGACGTTTAACAAGTGGTTCCAGGTGACGCCTACGGCGCACCTGAACCAAGCGTTATCTCGGACGCTACGCATCCGAGATAACGGTGGCGCGGGCTGAACACCCGCTAGTCATCTGCTGCTGCGCACCAGATAACAAGCGGCTGCATTGAGCAGCACAACAAAAAAATTAAAATTTTTCCGTTGGCGTGTCAATGACCCGCGCCACCGTTAGCTATACATAAATAAGGAATTTTCTTCATGAGTCGATTTGCAATTACTATAGGTAATAAAACATTTTCATCAAAAACTTCAGCACTAAAATTTTATAAAGAAATACTTAACAAATACAATTTTGGTGAAACCCTCTCCGATGTAGATACTATAGATTTGATTGCATTGGGTGTTAAAGAGGAAGGTACACCTGAGGAAATGGCAGAGTATGCACAAGATTGTGTTTACGGCTGTGAGTCTGATGATGAAGAGTTCAATCAATGGTTTGCAGAAAACAGAATAACTGGTGTTGTCGTTGATCGCCACCCAGATTTTAGAACAACCAAATGTTTTTTCTTCCTCGGAAAAACAGAAGGAAAAGAGGAAAAGGATATTTTCAGTTATAGAATGGCGATTAACGGATTGCCAACAGATATACAAACATTTTCTAGAGCTTGTCGCTTCACAGTACATGATAGAATTAGAAAATTTAAAATACAACAGTTTAAAAATAGACCTGTTCAGTGTGTAATATCTGGTGAGATTGTAGAGTGGGAAGAGTGTCAAGTTGATCATAAATCACCCTTAACCTTTTCTGTAATAGTGAAAAGTTTTATTGTAGCAAACAATTTAGATATTTCAAAAATTGAATACACTTACAGTAATTCAAGAGAAAAATTTGTAGATGAAACTATCGCCGAAAAATTTTATGAGTTTCATAAAAGTATGGCTGTGTTGAGAATTGTTTCAACAAAAGAAAATCTCAAACTTTCAGGTTCCGCTAGAGTAAAACCAACTAAAAAAGATGGGATTTTAAAAGATTAGAGCTAACAAAGCATTGGAGAGAAATATTTGACCCTGCGGCTCAAATATTTATCAACTCAATCGTTATGCAGCCCACTTTCCGCACCCCGATTCAGCATTTTCCAGAATTCCCTGACAAAGTGGCATTCGATGTGCTTTGAGGCTCCTAAAAGTGGGGAATCATGGAGTTTTACGACGAAGAGCAGAGTGATGTCAGTATCAAGAATCTCGAT
>JBNKJB010000018.1:0-1715 GCA_050290965.1 Sulfurimonadaceae bacterium | reverse complement strand
TATTTTGAAGGCTTCTTTCTTTTGGCGTCGCCATATTCCTTTAGCTTTTTTAGGATGGCGTTCTCCATCAGTAGCCGCTGGTTTTCCTTTTCCAACTGTCGGAGCCTCTCCTCAAGCTCCAAGTCCACCTCAAGATCTTTGTTTTTTGGCATTTTGCTCAAAAGCCCCGCATCGCGTAGTTCCTTTTTCCAACGATACAGAGAAAAGGTATGAATGCCTATTTCCTGCGCCACATCACTCGCCGTGATTCCTGGCTTGCTTGCCTTCAATACCGCCTTGATCTTTAGATCGATTGAATGATTCTTTCGCATTTGACACCTCTCTTGCTGAGTTTGGTGTCAACTTTTCTTGGGGAGGCTCATCCGGCGCCGCAGGCGAGAAGTTGATGTTTTTGTTAGATTTATCTTCCAATTTCAACAGCACCATCACTATGTATAACCATCGTGGCGTTCTCGCCCATGCCACCAGTGACATAGCTAAACATAATACCTGTTTTAATAGAGCCGTTTAAGGACAGCTTGTAGTCTACCGACCCTTCATATTTGAAGTGGAAATGCTCAATCACTTCTTGACCAGGTGCTATAGGCGGAAAGGGATAAGACTGTTCTCTTTCAATCAGCACCATATCAGTTACCTCGAACAAAGAACTGTTTTTAACTGTAGCTGTGCTAGTGCTTATAATGTATTCAGCTGAGTACAGAACAAGCGCCGCGGTTGGGAAGTTAAATAGGAGTATTCCCAGCAAGATAAGCGTTCGTTTTACAGGGTATCCAATACCTAATTTTCGTTCTTTTTGACCGTACACCAATAGAAAGCCAAGGCCACATAAAAATAGCGCTAAGCCGGCCATTATGTTGTAGATACCTGCCAACATAAGCCAATCAGCGCGGGTGACTAGCCATGAAAAAAATATAAGGCCCCCTATTATCAGAGGTATCAATCCACTCGCGAGAGATAATTTGTACCAGATGCTCATATTAAATCTAACGTAGCCTTTAGCGGAGCAGGCGCGTTAGCGTCTGTATCCGCTGGAAGGCCTGATTATACGTGCTTTCGTTTAATTTATGCCTGATAAAAATGCAATAATTGCCCAAAACAACCCTTCGCCAACCAAATAAGAGCCCACTCCTGCTTCTTTTGATTTGTTTTCTAATGAAGGTAGAAGTTGCTTTATCTCCCCTTCATCAAAAAATACTCCAATGCATTCTGGACACAGATCAAGCTCAGTACCTTGAACGGTAATTTCAAAAAGCTGTTGATTTTTACATTCAGGACAGTGTCTGTCTTTGTTAGTTACTTTCAGTGATTCAAATGAGCTTTTAATGTCATTTTGAAATAATGTATTATTTTCGTTTTCAGTAATAATCTTTAGAGAATCACTATTTATCCACGTGCCATTACAGTAAAAGCATGTATGTATAATTATGCCTTTACTGATGGTTTCTTCCATTTTTTCAATGCAACGTGGGCAATCCATATCTTTTACGTATAACGGCTAAATATGGGGAGGCCGAGCGTAGCGAGGGCGTCCAAGCGAACGATAGTGAGCGGCATGATTATTTTGTTATGCATTACCTTTTTTTGTTGCCATTAGATCACCAATAACACTTGGTTTAATAAATAAAACAAGACCAATAAAAAAAGATACAATGGTTGATATTAGATATCCAACATCAAATACCATAATTTCACCAACATCAAATAATGGAATGACT
>JBNKJB010000017.1:0-29187 GCA_050290965.1 Sulfurimonadaceae bacterium | reverse complement strand
GTTTTAGAATATTTTCATGCAATATTGTTATTATTTTTTATTTTTTACTGTATAAAAAACGGCATATTGTAGCAAACTGTTAACGAATATCAATGAAAATATTTTAATTTGTTGCATAATGAATGTGACTTTTTTAAACATAATGCAGCAGTGTCCCCACAATATATTTAGGGTTATTTCCTGTAACAGGGTGCGCGGTATGCAGGTAATTCCACGTGGGTGGAAAGAGCACCATATTTCCCTGTTTGGGTCTCACTTTGACTTTGAGTTGGGTAAAGTCGGTTTCGCCGCCCTGAAAATTGTCGTTAAGGTAGATGAACACTACCAGAAACCTCCGCGCCGAATTGTAATCGGTCACATCGACATGACTGTCAAAACGGTCACTGCTGTTTGGCATATAGCGCTTCATTCGAATGGGCTCAAGTTTAAACGTTTCAGGCCATTGAAACGGTTGAACGTTATGCTCTTTTTTTTCTCATTCCCAAGCTCCAGAGACTGTGAAAGAACTAACCACGTAAACCTCCGAATCCATGAGTTTCAAAGTTTTTGGAAGCGTTCCAACGTTTCCATTCACTTTGTTGAAGCAAAAAAGCCAAAAAAGAGCCTAAAACTGCAAGATACTCGGCTATCTCTTGCTTGATACTCTCAAGGTCGCCTATTTTGAGCGCTTTCATCAGCTTTTGAAACAGTGTTATACCAATGAGATTCAACAGCCGCCTGAAATTATAGGTGAGAGGCGTAAGTAAACGACAACTGCTTGTCGTTTGTAGCCTCGGAACCAGAGCTGTTGTGCGTAGCACCAGCGGCGGAGTCCACGTTTATTATTTAGCTCCAGCCAAGATTCTGTTTGATAGTGCCAAAAGGGTGTTCGGCTAATGCCGAGCGCTGTTTGATGATGGTTTTGGCTTTTAATGTCTGCATCTTCGTTTTGTATTTGGTGATGAGTGCTTCATGTTCCCAGCGGTAGAGACGTTTTGCACCTGTGGTCTCCGGTAGGCATTGCGAACGTAACGGGCAAGCTTTACATGTAGGGTTGACGGCGCTGTAAATGAAATTGGTAACTCCATTTTTCTCCTGAGTCGCCGTCATACGCTTGAGCATCTGTTGATTGGGGCAAATATAACAATCTTGCGTTTCATCGTAGGTAAAGGCATCGCGCGGAAACTTTCCCCGCTCTTTTTGCTGTTGTTGTTTATTGGGTATCGGTACATAAACATCGATATTATCATCGGTGCACTTCTTAATCTCTTTGGGGTTGTAATAACCGGTATCGGCTCCGACTTTCATCTGCTCATTGCCTGTTATCTCTTTAGCTTGAGTCGCTATGGTGTGGAGCTGATCCAGATCGACCCCTTTGGTAGAGATATCGGTAGCGACAATAAATTTATATTTGTCATCCACGGCAATCTGGATATTGTAAGCCATAAGGTTATGGGCAGGTTTGCGCATTAATGTAGCATCGGGATCACTTTTGCAATACTGCGTAGTATCATGCTCTTTTAACGTTTGAAGATTAGCGCTCAGTCTGCTTTTATGCTTTTTAAGTTTTTCCAGATGCTCAATCCGTACTATCGGTGTCGCCTCTTTGGCTTCGCACTGATCGCTATATTCGAGCGTTGATAAATACTCTGTTATCTTCTGATCAACCGATTCCATATCCTTTCGGCTTGTCTTTTCGGAGATGAGTTGGTTTTTAGAGGCGTTGGCACGCAAGAAAGCACCGTCAATAGCAACAACGGCTCCATCAATCACATCAATAGAACGGCATAGTATGACAAACTCACGAAACAGTTTTTTAAGCACTTCGGGATGCTCTTTACGAAAGTTGGCGATGGTCTTGTAGCCAGGTGTCAATCCCTCAGCGAGCCACATCATCTCCACATTGCGTTTGAGTTCGCGTTCTAGCTTACGCGAACTTCTAATGCTATTGAGATAACCATAGAGATAGATCTTCAACAAAAGCGCAGGATGATAAGCCGGTTGGCCATCAGAGACACTGCTACATGTAAGCAAACCCAAAGTAGCTAAATCAAGACTATCGATATAGCTCTCAATAGCCCTTACCGGGTTATCGGCATCGACATACTCATCCAGACTTAGCGGAAAAAGCAGTTGTTGACGGCGGTTTAGCCCCTCTTTATATTGCGGCATTATGTGGCCTCTTGTTTCGTTATAATATGTTTCTATTTTATCTAATCTGTGGTTATTTCTGGCTTTTGGTAGTTCTTTCACAGGCTCTGGAGCTTGGGAACGAGGAATACAAAGTTACGATAGAAACACTCACGTTATCGCTTTGTGATAGTGAAAGCAACTTATTTTTGATTTTATCTTTATGGAGTGAGTTGGCATCGGTTAGATAGGAGATGATAAGCTATAATAACGCTTTACATGTAAAGGAAAGAACGTGTTTACAGGACTCATTCGTGAAATGGCGGAGGTTAAAAGTTTTAGCGGCTCCAAACTCTCGCTGCGTGCTTCGTACCAGCCAAAACTTGGCGATTCCATTGCCATTAACGGTACCTGCTTGAGTGTTGTTTCTGTTGAAAACGACGGCTTTAGCGTGGAGCTTTCACCCGAGACCACGGCGCACATTGCCACCGAAAATCTTAAAGGGCGCGTGCATATGGAACCGGCCATGATGATGGGAGATCGTTTTGAAGGACATATTGTTCAAGGCCATATTGACACCATTGGCACTGTTGCTTCAATAACCAACAACGGCAACAGCTATGATGTTGTTATTGCCGTTGAAGCCCAATATATCCGCTATATCGTACCCAAAGGCTCCATTAGCATTGATGGTGTTAGCCTGACAGTCAATGAGGTATTTGATAACAGTTTCCGACTCACGATCATCCCTATAACCATGAAAGAGACACTCTTTGGAAATTATAAAAAAGGGAGTCGTGTTAATATTGAAACCGACATGTTTGCCCGCTATATTGAGCATCTTTTAGCGCATAAAAAAGAGCCTCAAGGCTGGAGTGACATTGAGCGTATCAGCGCGCTGTATTAAAAAAATATGGGCTTTGCTCAAACTGCGTTCAAATAAAAAATTATGACGCATAACGTTCGCTTTTCATAAACATCTCAAAAGCACCCGCTTCCATAGGTCTGGCATAATAATAACCCTGTGCGGCATCGGCTCTAAGTTCTTTGCTTGCTGCCAACTGTGCATCAACCTCAATACCTTCGGTAGTGATACTAAGATTAAGCTGATGCCCCAAGGCAACAAGCGCATGAAGCAGTGTATTGTGTTTGGAATTTAAGCGTGCATCGTTCATCATACTGCGATCAATCTTGATTTTTTGAATCGGCAAACGCGTTAAATACCCCATAACGGTAAATCCACGTCCAAACTCATCCACACTAAGACACACGCCAACGCGCTCAAGTTGCTGCATCACTTTTGACGCGGTTTCATACTCGCTTAAGAGCAAACTTTCAGAAAATTCAAACTCTAGTAATCCTGGATCGATCTGATAAAAAGCAATGGCATAACGCACATGCTCAACCAAACTGGTATCACGGATTTGTACGGATGAAAGATTGATGGCAATGCGGCATTGAACCCCTTGTTGTGCCAACACTGCAATCTCTTGACATACGGTTGTAATCACCCATTTGCCAATATCTACAATAATGCCACTTTGCTCTGCTTGGGCCAAAAACGCAGCAGGCATATGCAAGGTGCCATCGTGACGTTGCCAGCGCAGTAATGCTTCAGCCTCACAAATGTTAGAATTTCCCAAAGCCATTTTAGGTTGATAATGTAGCACAAATTCATTGTTGTGAAGTGCCAATTTTAGAGCATTTTTCAGTTCAATTTCACTTTTAATTTTGGCATCAAGTATTGCGTTGTAAAACTGATATTGGTTTTTACCATTTTGTTTTGCCTGATACATCGCACTATCAGCTGCTTTAAGCATTGATTCATAATCGCTTGCATTGTCAGGATAAATACTAATTCCTATACTAAAAGTACTCCCTAAAGTATGATGATCAATGTTAACAGGAGCACAAAATGCTTCACGCATTCGTTCTGCCATCACATAAGCTTCTTCGGAATTTTTTAACTCGTCCATCAAAATGACAAACTCATCTCCACCTATGCGGCCAATCACATCTTGATTGCGTATCACTTCTTGTAATCGCAACGTAATGCCACGCAGCAGTTTGTCTCCAACATCATGTCCAAAACAGTCATTGACCTCTTTAAAATTGTCTATATCCAGGAAAAAAAGTGCCAGCTTTGTATTGTTTCGGCGATTACGCGCAATCATTTTTTTAAATATCCGCTCTAATGCACGACGATTGTACAAATTGGTTAGCGGATCGTAATGGCTTAAAGCGTGATCTGAAAAATTATAAAACGTATAAGAGCTCCACAAAAAAAATGTACTCGCCATTGCCATTGCCACCACACCAATCAAAAAAAACGGCGGCATACGATTAGGATACCAATATGCGGCACCTGTTAAGAGCACAATACTCAACACGACAAGAACCAGCAGCATTTTGTTGCATTTTGAGCTCAAAACATCTCCTTTTAAAGAGTAAAATAGTGTATTTATAGTGTCGAAAACTAACATGCAACGTTAAATACAATATAAACAAAATTCATTTTTCTAATACTTCAGCATCCTTTAAAGTCGTAATATTAGGATTGCACGCTATTTTGTGTTTCATGTTTATCAACGTATAATCCAAAACACTCTTAGATGCCAGCGTTGCGCTTCGATACCCTTCTCCATGATTAAGATAGACGTTAAAACCGTTTACATGTAACGCTAAACGGGTTTTGAGTGCCATCGAATACGTTGTAAGAATGCCATCGTCTTTAATAAGACGGGCAATGTCGGCAAAATACTCCTGGGTCCAGAGTGTAGGATTGACAGCAGGTGAAAACGCATCATGATAGACAATATCAAAACGCTCTTCACAGCGGCGTAAATAGGCTCTAGCATCATCAATAATGACCTTTACATGTAAGTGTTCATCACTATATTCTCCCGTGTCGCTAATGGCTTTGATGATGGATGCAAAAGGTGTAAATATCTTGGGGTATTCAAAATTTGCCAAACTCCGAACCAACGCACCATCAAACTCCGGTGAAACAATACTTACCTGCTTTTGTATCTTGTTTACATGTAAATAATGCAGTGTTGCCAACGTGTTAAAACCCAATCCAAAACAGATATCGAGTATGCTGATGCTATCACGATCTTTTACATGTAAGAGTGCCGGAATCACATGTTTGTGCAGCGATTCATTAAGCGCACCATCTTTGGTAGAGTGATAATGTTCGTTAAAAAGCGCGCTGTAAGCGGTGTTGGAGCCATCTTGCGTTGGTATTGTTGTGATCATGATGTACCTTGATAATGCATGCTAACCGACCTTACCCACTCTTATCAAGAAGAGTGTATAACATCAGATGCTAATTGTAACGTGCTAGCTTAAAAGCGAACATTTAGTACTACAAAAAAATTGACGTACAGCACACATCAAATGGTTTTAATAAATTAAATTAACAGTTTTTCATAGAAAAATGATTTAAATATGATAAACTGGTTTTAAAAAAAATCAGGAGAACCATTATGGGCATGGAAATTCAAAAGTCGATGCGTGACACAATGAATGACGTGTTGAAGCTCTTGCCAGATAAAGAGCTAAAACAGACAATAATGCAATCTGTGGAAAAAAAAATTGATAAGTTTTTGCTCATAGAAAAAGCGTTTCAAAAAATATGCACTCAAAAATATCCCAATGAAACCATGTATCTCTTTTTTAACGGCTGGAAATCAACCCATCTTAAGATGCTGCCCATATACGGTACCTCCTGTCGCTTAAACGAACTGGGCATGGCGTGTGATGATACCGATCAAAAAATAGCCTATCTTGAAGCCTCTGCATTCAATGCTAAAACCAGCCATGAAGATTTAGGAATGGGATTTAATGCTGTTTCTCATGGGCAGCTCTACAATGAATTTGCATTTTCTATGGTACAAAGTGATGCATGGCAACGCTCAAAATATAGTACAAAAGAGGCTGATGATTTTTCACAATGGGTCTATAAAAGTATGCTGCTTGAGCCAATACCTTATGCTTTATGTATTAACATGTTTTCAGAGTTTTACAACCATGCCGAATATGCCTATTCGTATGCAACGTTCAAATACAGCATAGAACATTTTTACGATATTAAAGGCCAAGCGCTTGAAGATACCCTGCGTTACATTGATGTTCATAACGAGTATGAAACTGAAATTCATCACTTTATGGCCGTTTTGCATGCTATTGAAAAGTATGAAAAAGCCTCTGGTGAAAAGATTTCAATGCTACTGGTAGAAGAGGTGATAGCGACTTATGTCGACAAGATATGTGACGCTATGACAGCGATAGCAAAAAAATTTAACTAGCAAAACCATGACATGATTGATTTTAAACCTACATTATTCCAAGAAGCCGCCAATAGGCATGGGATGCTTTGCAATCTTAAAGATTATGAAGCATTACTTTACCATGATTCAAAAATGCTTAAAAAGCAAGGCATTAAAGTTTGGGATCAAGCGTTTGAGTGTAGCGTTTTTTCAATGCATTCAAAAGAGACTGCGCATCGTCATCTTCTGCTGCTAGGGGGAATGGGGCCACTGGCTGGTGTTTATGGAACTGTTGATGTTGTTAAGAACATTAGCAATGCATCTATTACACTCTTTCAGGCCTGTGGCATTCTTGAGCGAAAAATCGGTGTTGAAGTTTCTCCCTCTTTATCCTCAGCGCTAAAGAGTGCTATTGATGTTTGTCCAGACGATACACCAATAGATCTTATCGTGCTATGCAACAGTGCACATCAATATATACACGATGCATTGTTACGTTGCAATCTTCGGCATCGCTTCAATTTTCACTCTCTCATTGACTCTGTCAAAAAAAACATTAACCTATTTCATGATAAAAAAAGTATTGTGCTACAAACTGACTTTAGCGCCTACAACGGTTTGTATGCCTCATTAGAAAATGTAAGCTCGCTAGAGGAGATCCCCACATTACTACCCTATAAAAAACACCTCCTAGATATCATTGAAGGTGTCAAATCTTTTAATAAAGAAAAAGTGCTCAAAAATGGTGTAACGCTCTTAAAGGCACTGCATGCGTATGAAATAGAAACCGTCTTGCTCGGCTGCACGGAGCTTCCTATTGCTATTGAATATCTTCAACAACAAGAGACGCCACTGCCTATTGAGATGCTTGAAAGTTTTGAATTTATCAACCCGTTACATCTTGTCATTCAAGAACTCAATAAGCAGGAAAAGCAGCATGCCTACAATTCTATCGCATCTTAAAAATAGAGTCCAGGAGATACCGGATAAAATATTTTTAAGCGATGGAGAACAAACATGGAGTTTTAAAGACTTTTATGATGACATGGCACGTTTTTCAACTTTTTTGCTCCATAGCGGCATTAGCAATGGGGATTATGTGTTGATTCATTTGGATCGAAAAATTGAACATCTTATTGTCTATGCTGCACTGCTTAATATTGGAGCCATAAGTGTCCATACGTATCCTGAAAGAGAAGATGCCTATATTGAGTTTGCACTCAAACATACAGAAGCAAAAGCCGTTGTAAGCAATAAATTTTTAGGAAACTCCAACGGTGCCAAAATTCTAAAGTTTATCTCTTGCCACAATCTTGAACCCACTCATAATGAAAATCCAAATGAGATCGCTTACATTATGTTTACAAGCGGAACTACCTCATCTCCTAAAGCGGTGGTTACCACACAAAAAAATGTTATGTTTGTTACGGATACGCTTATTAAACTATCAGGAATGAGAGCACAATTAGAACGGGAGGTCATACTTTTGCCCCTAGGTTCTACAGGTGGACTTGGCCATTTTCACGCCTGTTTATTTTTAGGCAACTATGCAAGACTTTATCCAGGATTATATGCCACTCTTGATGCTGCTGGAATTGATGCTTTTTTAAATACCTTGGTAGATGAACAAGCAACAGGTGTCTTGTTGACACCAGGATTAATAACCGCTGTGCTTAAAAGCCATCAAGAAAAACTGAAAAAAGCGGGATCAACACTACGTTATGCGCTTGCTAATGTGATGCCTATGAAAAAAGAGACCATTGAAACATTGCTGCATTTGCTGCCGCATCTGAATTTTTGCACCTATTACGGTTCAACCGAGGCAAGCCGAAGTATTGTCAATAGATGCAAAGACAACCCCGGTTTAGAGCATATGAGTGGTAAACCTGCTGATGGTGTCGCCGTTAAAATAGTGCATCAAAGCGATAATGGTGAGGGTGAGTTATACATTAAAGGCCCCAATGTTATGGCCGGATACTTACATGAAAAAGAGTCACTTAAAGATGGATGGTTTGCAACAGGAGATATTGGCAGAGTCGATAATAACGGCTTTATTCAAGTTTTGGGAAGAGTAAAAGAGACCATCAGTATGGATGGTCTAAAAATATTTCCTCATGAAATCGAAACGATTGTCTCAAATTATGATGTCATTGATGATTGTGGAGTTTGTACGATTGAAACAATAGCCGCGGTACAGGAGTTATGCTTAGTCATTGTTGCCAACGCCCAATACAGACACGAAATCATTTGCAAGATGCTTATAAGCACGCTAAAAAAACATTTTAAATATGACATAACAGATTTATACCATTATAAAATTCCCACAAGAATCTATTTTGAAAACGCCATTCCACGAACAGATTTAGGAAAAATCAAAAGAAACGAAATGAGTAACATAATTACAACTCATAAAAATTTCATACTGGCCAAGGAGTGTACGTGATAGAAAAATACCAAAAATTTTACACTAAAAATTTTACACAAGAACGCTATAAAAAGTATCAACACGATTTTAAAAAAGAGGTTGGAAAACTTTATGCGCTTTCTACAGGCCCTTATTTTTTAAAACAAGAAAATGCCACAATACTGCAACAAAAAGTTCTCCCTGCTATTATGAGTCTTTTACACAAAACAACCTACCAGGAACGTGTTTACGATCGAGGCTGGTTTTTACCCGTAGTACCTATTAAAAAACAAGATTTCTTTGGCAGTGCCGACTTTCATATCGATGGAGATCAGATGAAACTGATTGAATTGAATTTTTTTATGCCAGGGCATTTTGGATTGATTGAACTGTTTCCAAAACTATTTTCTAAAAATTTTGATCTGGAATTTGAAATTTTTACTGACGGGTTTGAAGTGAAACTGGCTCATTTTCTAAAACAGCGGTTTCAAGGTGAGAACATTGCGCTATGCGTTAATCATTTAACTCGAAGTCAACACTATTTTGAGCATTATAAATACATCGAATATTTTTTGAAACGCAACGGGATCAATGCCAAAGTCGTGTATGCAAAAGATGCAGCGATTTCTAATAACAATAAACCCATGTGGAATGGTGATGAGTATGATGGAATTTTTAATATGGTTATTCCCAGAAATTGGGAACATCATCAGGATGAATTTTTAAACTATACTGCGTTGTTTACAAAAATGCCGGAGATGTTTTTTCCCAATCCATGGTGTTGGACAATCGGCGATAAGCGATTTTTAAATGTCTTGTCTGATTTAAAACCTAATGATTATGGTTTAACCCAAGAAGAGATAGAGGTACTGCACAGCATTACGCTGAAATCAAAGATGCTAAACAGTTTTTCAAATCCACAAGAACTGGCTTCTTTTTTTGGATCTGGTAAAAACTTTGTATTAAAACCTATTGATAACTATCACACGCAAGGCGTCTACTTAAATCCATCCGATGCGCTTGTGAGTAAAATTATGCAAGAAGAAGCAGACGCTTATATTGCACAGGAATCTTTTGAAGCAGAAACGCTCTATTATGAGGATGAAAACAAAAATAGTATTACACCATGGCGAGGGCAACTGAGAGTAGAGTTTTTTGACGGTGAATTTTTAAATTTCAGGGCATATGGATTTAGTGATCCTTTTGGATTAAGTCCGATGATGCCTGTAGTGGTTACATGAAAAACACTACACTCTTTATTGTTATATTGTCTTCTGTCGGATTTTTACTCAATCTGATATTCCATCGCTACTTAACACACAACATGAGCCCTGCAGCATATGGGGATTTTTGCATCGGTTTGAATATCCTTGAAATTGCATCTACTTTTTTGCTTTTTGGCACTGAAATAAGTGCTATGAAATTTATTCCTCTACTACAGAAAAAACATGCCGCACAAAGTTTTATTACATGGAATTTTCATTTTGTAAAAAAGCTCTTTTACGGCTTTCTTTCTCTAGTAGTTTTTTCCATTTTTGTACTAACAGTATTGGAAAGCACCAAAGACCTACACACCTCTTTTTGGATCATACTAGCAACACCAATAGCAGCACTATATGCTTTGATGCTCGTTTATCTCAACACTCAAAACCTTGTTGTTATATCTACAGGCATCAACACCCTCTTACGCTATCTGCTTTTGATTGCAATCTTTTTTTTATTTTTCGACTTACTGCACATAAAAGTTAATGATATCATGTTATCTGGTATTTACCTTACAGTCTTTTCCATATTAGCCATTTTTATGATTATTCTATACAATAGAAAAAACAAAACAACACTTCCTTTTGCTCTCTTTTTTTCAAACAAAAAGCTTTTTTTCAATCAACAGCAAGAGTGGAAAAGTAGTTCTATCAAGTACTTATTTTCCAACCTTCTTTTTTTGCTCTTCATCTATATTGATAAAATAATTTTAGAAACTGTCCATGAAGATGAGAATATTATAGGACATTATGCTGCTATTGTGCTTTTAGCTGGACTCTTTAGCCTTGTGTCACAATCTTCGGGAACTTTTTTATCTCCACATATCAGCAAATTACTTCATGATGAAAGCAATCTACCGGCATTGCAAAATTTAATTCGTAAAGCTAACAAAAACGTTTTTACACTTTTCACAATTCTTTTACTGGTTTATATTGTTTTTGGAAAAACCATCTTAGGTTATTTCGGAAAAAATGGTGAATACGAGAGCATCTATTATGGATTGATACTTTTATCGACATCGCAAATATTTTTGGAAATTGGTAATATCTCCTTACGTCTTTTGCTTTATGGAGGCCATGCCGAATTTATTAATAGGATACTTCTTATCGCATTGGTCACTTTGCTTATTTTGGGTATTTTGCTAACATACGCTTTTGGAATATACGGCATTATTTCGGCGCATATTCTTACAAGTCTGTTTTACATGTACGCTTTTACAGTGAAGGCTAAACACAGTTTTTCTCAATTGAAACTATTACAATTTATCTAATATGAGACGCCACTATGACCAAAAACATTGATATCTTCTCCGACTTTATTTCTAAAGAAGCACTAAGTGGCTTTTTGCTTTTTGGTGCCACATTGCTTGCCGTCATTGTTGCCAACTCTCCGCTTTCATCGCAATATTATGATTTATGGCACATGAGTCTTGGAGTGACATTAGCAGAACACTCCATGGGTATGAATCTGCATATGTGGATCAATGACGGATTAATGGCGCTCTTTTTTTTAATGGTGGGTCTTGAGATAAAACGCGAGCTGCTTATTGGAGAACTTTCTTCTGTAAAAAAAGCCTCTTTTCCTGTGGTGGCAGCACTAGGAGGCATGATTATTCCTGCACTGATTTATGTGCTATTTAATAGCGACAATCCCATAGGTTTTGGCATTCCCATGGCAACCGACATCGCTTTTGCACTGGGCATCTTGCTGCTTCTTGGCAAAAAGGTCAATCCCGCGCTTAAACTCTTTTTGGTGGCACTAGCCGTAGTGGATGACCTGGGTGCCGTTTTGGTCGTTGCTACGGTATATACCAGCGAAATTCATAGTGCCTATTTTCTACATGCCACTTTGATCTATGCACTGATTTGGATCATGAATCTTAAAGGTGTCAAAGCACTTTGGCCCTATCTGATTCTTGGTATCTTTTTATGGGTTTACATTCATGCCATCGGTATTCACGCCACCATTGCCGGAGTTTTACTGGCATTTGCCATTCCTATTAGTTCAAAAATCGAAGAGCACAGCTTTATTCAAAACAGTAAAAAAGCGCTTGATACGTTTGAAAAACATATTGACGACATCCCTATTTTGAATCATCATCAAATTGATGCACTCGAAAATATTGCCTACGGTTATGATAACGTTCAAAATCCTCTGGTGAAGCTTGAGCACTTGCTACACGGCTTTAGCGCCTTTTTTATTATGCCGCTTTTTGCATTTGCCAATGCCGGAGTTATTATAGATTTTGCTTCGGTATCACAACATCTCATGATTGTACTGGGTGTAGTACTTGGACTTGTTATTGGTAAACCACTTGGTATTGTTGGCTTTACCTATCTGGCATCAAAAATAGGTCTTACCCATAAACCTGATAATCTAGGCTGGAACGAAGTGATTGCCGTAGGTCTTATTGGCGGTATCGGATTTACCATGTCAATTTTTATTACCCATTTGGCATTTGCTAATGAAAGCATTATTGCTGCTGTGAAACTGGGAATTTTTATTGCATCATTTATTGCGGCTCTTTTAGGCATTATGATGATTAAACGTACTATCAATAATTAAATCTGTCTCGCGAGAGACAAGCTTTAGCGGCCACAGCGGCCTTAGCGTAGTAAAACGGGCTTTGCTCGTTTTACGTTTCAAATGAGTGCTGCAAGAACTCTAATACTTATGTTTTCTCGAAACTTCAAGCAATGAAGAACTACATGTATCTCTATTAAAAGCTAACAAAAAAGCATGGCATCCTTGGTTCTCACACGCAATCGACTAAAACTCTAAATTAGATATTGATAACTCCTATCATTATTATTTAAGCTAGGGTACTCTATAGTTTTGATATCAATTATCAAAAAGGAGTAACGCAATGTCTATTTTAATTATCGGCGGCGACAAGATTCACTCGCTTCAGGCACGGCTTCAGGCTTTGGGGGCGACACGCACCACACACTGGGACAGCCGCAGAAACTCTACATCGCATAAACAGATTCCATCAGATACCGATGCCATTATTATGCTCACCGATTTTTTGAAGCACAACTCCATGAGTTATTTTAAAAAAGAGGCCAAAAAACAGAATATTCCGCTGATCTGTACCCGTCGCGGCAGTGCCTGCATTGAGCAGGAGTTTTGCAGATTTTTAGACGAACAAGGAGCGTGTCATGCGTAAAATCGGTTTTATCAAATCCAAAGAGGGCTTTAAAGAGATCATGCCGACAAGTTACGGTATTGTGGTCGCGTCGGCGAAACGCCGTCTTTTTTTTGAAATGATTAACGAACTGATTGATCCTTCAATGCGTATTGATCTGCGTCAGAGCCGTACGTTTGAAAAGAGCCTGTTCACGATTTTTACAGACAAGATTTTTTCAACTTTTCAGCTCAATGCGCTTCGTAGCGAACAAAGTCGCCCCGTTACACGCATTTATGCCGCGGAAAGCCTGCTGTTTGGAGCATTTTTTAAACAGTGCACACGGCCAAAAGCACGCTATCTGGCGAGAAACTGGGAGCTTGACCGCCCTTTTTTCCCTAAAGCATCCTATGAACACCCAGCAGCTCAAATGATCAACATGATCTTTGACGGTAAAGCGATAGGGATGATGCTGGATCTGGATCATATTTTTACCCAAACCGTTTATCGGCGCATCAAAACCGAACCGGGCAAAACGGTGCAACTGGACATGCCGTATATTCATATTAACGAAAACGGCGTACGGACGCGGCTGCATCCTAGATGGAAACATGTGAATCCCGCATTGCTTAAACGCAACGCTTCGCAAATCAACGACGGTTTGCAACAGCTTGAAAACGAAGCAATCGATCAGATCTATCTGATCTATCCAAAAACCGATCACTTCAGACAACACATCACCATTCAAAGTCAAACGGGAGCGTGCCTTAAAATGGTTCCTTACTCGTTTACCTATACCAACCGAAAAGGAAAAACATGCAAAAAATAGGACTTTTTTACGCCAGCTCTACCGGCAATACCGAGCGCATTGCCAAAAAAATCAAAGCGCAATTTGAAGAGCAAAACATTACCATGTACAATCTAGATAACTGCGATGCTCATGCCATGAAAGATTACGATTATCTGATTATGGGAGTGTCCACATGGGGCGAAGGAGACCTGCAAGACGATTGGGACTCTTATATCTCAAATCTTGAAGCCATCGATTTTTCCAATAAAACCGTGGCACTTTTTGGTTTGGGTGATCAAGAAGAGTACCCCGACAACTATCTCGATGCCATGGGAACCATTTACGACAAAATCACCGAACTCGGTGCAACGGTCATCGGATCATGGCCAACAGAGGGCTACGACTTTGACGCTTCCATTGCCGTACGTAACGATGAGTTTGTGGGATTGGCACTTGATGAAGATAATCAAAGCGAGCTTTCATCCGAGCGTATCGACACCTGGATCGGTATGCTACGTCCGTATCTGAATCAATAACTAAAAATATCTTTATCTTATAAGCAAGGAGTGCTATGACATTACATGTAACCATTTAAATGCACAAATATTTACATCTCCATATTCAAAAATCATCTTTAAAATCACAAGTTCATCGGTTGCAGCTTCCGATGAACTTATACCAACCTCAATACCCTGCAATCAAAGCAACGATATACCAGAAAAATGCCGTTATCATAATAGAAAACGTTAACTCCAGCACCTCAACACCAAAATAATAGGGTTCTCCTTTCATTGGTCGTTTTGGCATCATATTCTCCTTATCCAATTTAACACAGAGCAAAAAGCTCATAAGAGTTCCTGCAACGAACACTCAACGGCATGACGTAAGATAGAGCGCTCAATGTTGCCATGGCGCATACTCAACGTGCGCATCAAAGCGCAGCGCATTTTAGAATGAGGCTTCATTCCCGAACGTAAAATCAGAGTAGCCACTTCATTTTTCAGCATTTCAGCAGACATACAATCTCCTTTATTGATAATTAATATCAAAATTATAGAGTCTCAGTGCTTTATTTTCTATAAAATTGATAATCACTATTAAAATTAATTTTGTTTAAAATATTATGCATATCTAAAGTTCGAAGCGCTATGATTCGCTTTACCATGCGTATACTACATTTTCACTCTTTTTTTATTAGTGTTCACTCAGCCATACGCACACGACTGGTTGGGGTTTTGCTGACTGCTTTTATTTTTGCGGCGCTCCATGGATCATTTCATAATCCCTACAACCACATTCACGACTCCTCTTGCTCAGTTTATGTACTTGAAGCGCTCTTTTTTGCTGCCAATATTCCTATTGCACTATTGATTACAATACTCTTTATTCCTTTTTCTTTTGTCCCTTTTGCATGCTCATCTTACTGCTTTATGCCGATTGTCCAATCGGCTATCCGCGCACCGCCTCACTCTTGATCGTTACTCATACCTTCTACCATTTTTAAAAAACGTCAAGGAAATACCTATGAAAAAAAACTACTTTACCCCTATGGCTGCAACAGTGGCTACTCTTTTAATGTTAAGCGGATGCGGCAGCGACAGCAGCAGCAATAATAGTGTTAGTGATCCATTAGAGCTTGAATCTGATGGTAAAACACTCATTTTTTACAGTGCTTCTACCAACGAACAGTATGCTTTTAACGTGGATAGCGAAAGTACAACAGACCTTAATGCGATTACCAACTTTACCATGAATCCCAATGATGCCGGACGCTTGTTTGTCTGGATTGACAACAAAGGCGACGATAACGCCTCTAACGATGAAGAAAAGGTTTTGATGTTTACTCAAGAGTACGATTTTGCACATGATGGAAACGCTACATCGGAAGACTTTTATTATCTGGGCCACTTTCACAGCCACACCGATGATCATAACATGACCTCTTACGAACTGGCAGCACACGATAATGACGAATTTAACGTTACGGACGGTGCTAAATACAATGCTATGCTCCGTCTTAATACCTATCTAGCAGCCCAAGAGAATCTTAAAACCGAACTAACTTCACTCCTACCTGCACAAGCCAATGGAATATGTATGTTTCATCAGTTTGAAAATGAAGAAGGTGCAACTTTTTACTATGTCATGGGCACTAACGGCACGATGTATATTTACGACTCGGCGTACACTTTTAAAGACTCTGTGGCAGTATCAAGCAATTGCGAAAGCAATGGTGTGGGCATAAGCTCAACGGAAGATGGCGTCTTGTTGTTTCTCTCTAATACCCAAAAAGTCTATTCCGTCGATTCGCATGAGGATGGTGTGTATCACGTGCATAATTCATGGGATCTTTCCGATCTTCTTGGCAGCGGCAAGAGTGCGCAGATGATGGTTGGAATTCAACCTCTTATACAAGAATGAAATCTATCATATTCATTGCCGCTTTAACCGCAACCCATCTTTGTGCCGAATCGGTATCGCTTGGTAACATCGATGTCGATGCCTCAGCTCTTGAAGAGATCCTTGAAGAGCGCACTACTAAAGAGAGTGCCGACTTGGCCAAAGAAGCCAAAGGTGAAACGCTAGGCGATTTTTTGCAAAATGAGCAGTTTGTTGATTCAGCCAGTTATGGCCCTGCAGTAGGACGTCCTGTTGTGCGTGGTATGGATGGCTACCGCGTGGGAGTCACTAATGGTAATATCATTCTTAATGACCTCTCTGCCATGAGTCAAGATCACGCTGTAGGCGTGATGGCGCGCTCTAGCGAACGTATCGAAATGATAAAAGGACCGGCTTCGCTGCTTTATGGTAATTATAGCGGTGGTGTTATTCGCGTTCTAGGTGAAGAGCATGATGCCACGTTATTGCCTACAGGCGCATCGCTAGAAACGGTATCGTCTTATGGCAGCAATGGTTCAGGATTGCTTCTTGGCGCTATTATGCATGCAAGTGATTACAATCTTTCGCTGTATGCCAATACGTTTTATCATGATGCTACTGCGTACAATGACGGACATGGCGACAAGGTCAAAGATACCGACACGACTTCGCTACAATCACATCTGGTACTGGGATATCGTTTTAATAGCGATCATATCATCAAGCTCTATGCCGATCGCATGGAAAAAGATTATGGCATTCCTAACTCTACACAAGAGCGCACCACCATTGAGATGGAGCAAGAGCGTTACGGTATGGTCTGGCATGTGGCTGATCTTTTTGGTGCACAGGTTCAAACCGAACTCGAATACAGCGATTATCTTCATTCCGAACTTGAAGCAAAACGAGCAGACGGTCTCTTTGGACAAACTCAATATGGACTCTCAAGCCAATGGGATTTTCAGCTTGGATCATGGGAAAGCAGTACAAACATTGCCTATAAAAACAGCGCCCTTCAAGTGTGCCATGAACACGGAAAATGCACCCATTTTTTTGATGCTGATCGTACCGGTGCTCATGTTGGCGAAGAGCTAACACAAAACATTGAAACATTTGGCCTTCCTTATGCGCATGGACATCCTATGCCCAACATTGATGAATCGCTTTTTCAAGCAGGTATGGCACTAAAACATTACAACGATAGTGATAATGAAATAAGCCTCTCATTGCGTGCAGAATTTCGCATTATCGATCCCGATAGTCGTAATATTCAAGAAGTATGGCTCGTCACTCCAGAGATTAATCCCAACTATTACGGCACTTTGCAAGATAGCTCATTGAGTGCTTCAGTAGGCTGGTTTGGCTATTTGAGCGATGCCTTTTCACTTCAAAGTTCATTAGGTTATGTAGAACGTCTGCCCTCATCGACTGAAATATTTTGGAACGGTTTTCATCATGCCACCGACAGCTATATTTTTGGCAATCGTGATATCAATAATGAGCGTTCAATCAATTTGGATGTTGATACCCTCTATACCAACGGCGCATGGAGCACCCATCTTGGTGGATTTTATTACCACTTTTTTAATTACATCTATCAAGATCCACTCTCTGATGCCAACGGCACACTACTGATTGATCCGTTTCATCAATCTGATGTTTGGGCTATTCAAGGTGTAGGTGCCCGTATTTTTGGCGCCGCATTTAAAGAGCGCTACAGCGCCATACTTGGCGCTCATGAACTTAGTGTCGAAGCAGGATTAGAGGCCATCCGTGGCATGCTACTTGATGGCGGTAATCTCCCACGTATTCCTACTTACAGTACGACATTAGCACTGGAGCATACCTTTGGAAATTACAAAGGCAACCTTACCTATCGCTATGTCGATCAAAGCCGATTTGAAGCTAAAAATGAAACTCACACACCAAGTTACAACTGGCTAAGCATGATACTTTCATACGGCCAAAAAGTTCGTTTTATGGAGTATTCACTCTATCTTAAAGGTGAAAATATTACCAATGCGATGGCATACAACCATCTCTCTTTTCTAAAATCAACAGCACCGCTTGGAGGGCAACAATTTTCGGCAGGATTGGAGCTAAAATTTTAACTACCCTGACGCACATTCATCAAAAGATGGTGCGCCTAGTAGCTTAAGAGGTTTTAAAGAGAGGTTAGTAGTGAGCCGGAACTTTATTCGTTTCAAGTCCTAAGGCATCTGCCAAGGGATTGCTTGAAAACTCAGAATACCCTTTGGCTTTGAAGATACTGCGATTTTGATAATAGTGGGTCACTACAATATAGAGCGTAATGCCTATAATGTCAAAGAAAAGATCTATAAATGAGAACTCTCGATACCCGCCTAAGAGTTGCATCCATTCAATAAGATAACCAACTCCCAGCAGCATCGCCCCAATTTCAGCATACCCGGTACGTACGGCCCGATGCAACAAAAGGCCCATGACAAAAAATGCCATCACATGATTGAGTGAAGGAGAAAAGGTTAAAATACCGGGAAGATATTGACCCGGCATATTAGCCAACACAATAATGAATAATCCATATGCGAGAAAGACTCGTAGTTTGTTTGTTTTTTCCATAGTGAGCGAATTTTACACCAAAAAAAGCGTTTTTGTGTTAACACTTATAACAACATTGTTAACAGGATTTTAAGATTATAAATCCCACATTAATTGCACACTATTTTGATCTTACTACTCTATTTTGTGCTTTTTATTAACTGAGCTTAAACACTATCTGCAAGGTGACATTCATTGGAAAAGCTTTCAACAGCTTGGGAATTTGTACAGGAAAACTTTTTTTGATTGCCTCTTCTACTGCATGACCTAAAAGCTGATGTCCTGATTTAATATTTACCGAATGCACCTTGCCATCAGCATGCACTTCAAAAGCTACATCCACCGTACCTTCAATACCACGCATTCTAGCACGATGAGGATAGTGACGATTTTCCTCAATTTTTTCACGCAGTTTTGTTAAAAAAGCCCGTTTCACTTCCTCTATCTGCGCCTCTTTTTCAGCACGTGCCAACGCACTCACTTTGGCCTCATCCACCGCATTTTGCAAAGGTGGCGGTGGCGGCGGTGCTTGGGTAACTTCGGGTTCAGGTTTGGGTGGTTGGGGTTTAGGTTCCTCTTTTTTTGCCACTACAGTTTTTTCAGGCTTTGGTATGATCTTTTCTACCGGTTTAGGTTTAACAATGGGTTTTGGCTTAGGTGGCTCAATCTTTTCAGGTTTGGGAGGTTGCGGCTTTATTGGCGTTTCTTGTATGGGTTTTGGAGCGCTTTTTGCCAATACACTAAAAGAGATATGCGACTTTTTGTCACAGTGGCGATCACTTATTTTTGAGTTCAGATGCGTCAGTACAAATATGCTTGCAAGAAGCGATATGCTGATTCCCAGTGCCATTGAAAACGAAAGGACGTATCTATTCATGTTCGGTTGCTATTCCCAAATTGTTATACTCATAACGCTTGAGCAGATCAATAACACTCACAAAATATTTAAAGGCACTTTGCTGATCGCAGCGAATTTCAACCGGACGTTTGGCATCGCCATTTTTAAGTGAATTTCCCAAGCTCTCGAGCGTCATGGCTTCTTCTTCAATAAAAATAACCCCATCATTTTTAATGGTAATACGCAGTGGTTCTTTGGGTTTTTCTTTATTTTGCGCCTGAGATTTTGGCAGATCCACAGGAATAATTCCCTGCGCTACAAAGGTAGCCGTTGTAAGCACAATAACAAGCAATACCAGCATGATATCGATAAACGGAACGACGTTAATCGACTCAAACTTTTTAACGGTCATAACCTTCCTTTTGCATAATCTCCCAGCGTGCTACCAACACTTCAAGGCGACGCACCAGATGCGTATGAAAGAAGATGGCTGGAATGGCCACACCAAGACCCATAGCCGTAGCTTTAAGCGCCAAAGCTAGCGAGGTCATAATGCTTTTTGCATCCAGATTACCGCTTTGTCCCATAATATAAAAGGTCAAAATAATACCAAAAACGGTTCCAAGCAATCCAATATAAGGGGCATTAGAGCCAAAGGATGAAATAACACCCAAATGGTTCGTCAGATCAATCTGCAAGGCTTCTTTGGTGTTATACTGCTCGAGTTTAACGCCACGATAAAAAAGCAGTCGCTCAATCCAGAACCACAGCGACATAAACGCCATAAATCCTAATAATCCGATAATTCCGTAATCTATCGCCTGCTGCATTAAATGTGTATCCATAACCTTCCTTTACATGTAATGATTTAAAGATGTACCCATCCCAATAAAACGGCACCGCCTACTAGCAATAATACTATGCCAGCGCTCTTTTCAATAACCTTGTGATGCGTGCGAAAACGCATCACCGTTTCTCTGGCTATAGGTGTTAACAGTACGCCATACACAATTAGCATGGCGCCAACGGCTCCCAACCCAAAGGCGGCTCCCATTAACAACGCATATAAGACAGAAGTGGCATGCATACTCACGCCAATGAGCGTCATCACTGGAGCACAAGCACTCAGTGAGAGCCCTGCCCCCATCATGAAATATCCGCTACTCCCTCCAATATGCTGCATTTTTGAAGCTGCACACCCTTTTTTGGCACTAAAAAAAAGGATATACACAGCCATAGCCACCGTTGCACTGCCTAAAATATATTGCGATGCATTACTCTCTTGCAGCGCTGTTTTAAGCCATGCGGCACTCACAAATGCTGCTACCGCCATAGCCATATAGCTGCCAAGACGGCCTAGCGAAAACGGCAGTAATACGGGAACAAACGAACGCTCCTGCGCTGCGCTGCCTAATAATAGAGGTGAAAGCACAGGCATACATGTAAGCAAACACGCACTGCTGCCATAGCTAAGGCCAATTAAAAAAAGCGAAAGCAGCGTTGCAATTTCCACTTAACTTCGACTCCATTTTTCAATTTTGACACGCTTTTTAAAGTAAGCTTTTGAGGAGCTAAAAAGCGGTAGCGGGCCATATTTAAGGCTTAACACATTGTCATGCGGGCAAAACTCCACACAGCGGCCGCAAAGCGTACAATCATCGTAAGTGATATTTTTATTTTCGGCGTGATACTGAATTTCATAAATATCCATAGGACACGCCTGCACGCACTGTCCACAACTGTCACATTTGCTCGAACCATTTTTTACCAGTCGAAGCATACCCAATTTTTTAAATACGCTCTGCATTGGCAGCATCGGGCAGATACGGCAAAACGGCTGACGCATAAACAGTGTCAACGCAATGATTAATCCAAACAGAAAGTCGGCAATAATAGAGAATGTCATATAACCCCATGAGGCACTGTCAATGTAAAGCTGAGAGGTATCTCCCGTAGCCAAAGTAGTCATAATGCGACTGGGGCAGATTTTACAAAAAGGATCGCCTAGCTCATGTCCAACAAATCCCAATCCTGTTAAAAGAGGAAAGATAAAAATTAAAAAGGCAAAAATCAGCCACTTTATTGGACGCACTTTTTTTAGAGTTTGCGGCGAGAGCGACGTAATTTGACGAATTTTTAATTTAGTTGCCACCAAAGCAAGCATCTCTTGAAAAAAGCCCAACGGGCACGTCCATCCGCAAAATGCCTTGTTAAAAAGAAAAATTAACAGTGCAAAACTCAGCAGCGTAATGCCTGTGCTCATCAAACCTTGTGCTACAGAAATTGAGCCGTTAAAAATACCTGAAACACGGTGATCCATTTGATGCTGCAAGGGAATGAGTGTACAATAATCTCCTCCTGCCTTATCATATGCACATGAGAGTGCAGGAAGTGACTGGGTTAGTTTATCTTGCGAATAAAAGGTATTAAGCAGCAGTGCGCCATAAACCAATAAAACAAAAAAGAAGAGCTGGCTAACACGTCGTAACGTCGTAAGAGTGAGCAATTTATCCACGTTGTGTTCTCCTCATAAAAAAAACGCCCAAGCCAAAGCCAAGCAGTGCCACGGCCACACCATAAGGTTCACTGCGCCAATAATCATTGGGATTGACCCAATACTGCTGTGTTAATGTACTTTCATAACTTCTACCCTCATTTTGATACGAAGCATGCAGTGTGAATATTGCCGGTGCATTAGCACTGCGATCACTAGTAACATCCCTAAAATCATTCGGTAGTGTCACATCTATATATCCCTTGGCGTCAACCTTAAACTCCTGTATTGTACCATTGGAGCTTTGCAGTGTTAATGATCCGCCAACCGGTTGGCCCGCTTGCTTGAGCCAAAAACGATACGCTTTAGAACTCGTATAACGATCATGCTCACGTGGCAGTGGATCGGGCATAATTTCAAAAGCAGCTTTACTCAAAGACGTTAATGCAACGGGCGATATTTTTGAAGGTCGCCCATGACGGTAAATATAGGTTACAGCGCTTTCATAATGGCTACCCTCTTGATGCTCGGCTACTAACACATGATAGTTATCAAACATGCCACGCGGCAATACCACACCATCACTTTGCGTTTGCAGTGCTTTCTCTTTAAGTTGAGAATCAATGAAGGTAATTTTTGCCATGTCACTTCCTGCAAGCATATAGCTCTCTTTACCATGGCGTGACGGTTTTGGCAACTCCCACAACAGTGTTTCAGAGGCACCTAAGACGCCTGCTAGCAGCAGAAGAAAAAGCGTTTTTTTCATGCACATCTCTAAAACTTAATATTCAGGCCCGCTGTATAGGTACGCCCCTGATTCACTGTAATCGAGAGGTCTTCCCCATCAAATATGCCATCATCATTACGATCGGAACTTGAACGCGCTGTAGCGTAATAGTGGCGATCAAAAACATTATCCACACGCCCAAACAACTCCATACGCACATCATCCCAAGTAGCACGATATGATGCCAGTAAATTCAGTGTGCCATATCCCGCCATTTTAATCTCATTAAGATCATCCGCGTAATACGAAGAACGGGCATTAACCTCGGCCATCAAATACACCGCGGCACTAGGACGGTAATCAAGCACCACATTAAGGGTGTGCGGTGAAGTTCGCGGAATTTTATTATCGGTCACGTCAAAAACGCTTACGCTGGAGTTGTCTGGATCGCCGTCAAGATCAATGCCAAAATTTTTATAATCGGTATAATAAGCATCAAGGTAGGTGTACGCTACCGAAAATCCAATACCGTTACCAATAGGGCCATGTACGGCCACTTCGGCACCACGGCTTACGGCACCACCGACATTGTCCCACATATCTTCATCATCCGTGTCGCCGTAATTACCCGAAGTTTTCATAATAAAATCTTTGCGATCAATCCAAAACAGGGATGCTTCGTAATTAATCTCGTTTTTCTCGCCACGCACACCGATTTCGTAGTTATACGCATGCTCAGGTTCAAGGTCAGGATTACTAACAGTGCTGCCATAAGTGCTGACCTCTCCGGCAAACATTTGCGAAATAGTAGGCGCACGAAAACCCGTAGAGAAATTAGCAAAAACTGCATCAGAACTTCCAATTAAATAGCTTGTTCCAAGGCGATAGGAATACACGTTGAATGTCTTATCAAGCGTATTGCTCTTGGAATCTTCATAATCAAGATTTATGTTGTCATAGCGCAAGTTTCCTGTAACACTCAACACCTCGGTTAGTGCGTATTTGTACTCTCCATAAACAGCATAAACATTTTCATCAGTAGTGTCGTCACTTTTAAAATCACCCGGTTGTGAGTATTCATACGGAGGACGGTAGTTAAGACGCTGCGACACACGGTAGGTGACTTTATTGTCATATTGATTCATGCGCAAATCCACCCCAAGCAGTGCTGCAGAACTCTCAAATGCCGTGCGGTATTCGCTTTTGACACCGCGTTGAATCTGCTCATAATGGTTGTCATAAACATAATCATCATCGCCATAATTCGGGTTGTAGGTATTATTGGCATCTTTGGTTTGCGGTCCCGATACAAAATTGGTGGTATCGGTGTACATGTAAGCATTTAACAATAGGTTGCTTTGTGCATCAAAGTCTTTAGCGTAGGTGACAAAAACCTTAAAAAGATCCACATCAAACAAGCGTGCATAGTCGCGGCTGGGCTGATAACCGTTGTAGATACTCTCAGGATTCTCTTTTGCTTCAGTCATACCGCCAACAGTACCGTGCGAATCTTTTTCACGCTGCGAATATTCCATACCTAAGCTAATGTCGGAGGTGTCGTCAATATAATATTGCAGCTTACCGTTAAGATACTTGGTATCGTAATCACCGTTTTCATGATAACCATCGGCTTTACGATCACTGGCTTGGATATGAAATGAGAGATCATCATTGGCATATCCGGCGCGTGCAACATATTTTTGATAACCAAAACTGCCAAGCTCCACCGCACCAAAGGTGTTGTTATATTTGGCTCCGCGCTTGGTGGTAATGATGACTGCACCTGAGAGTGCATCATCACCAAAAAGATAACTTGCCCCACCTTTGATAACACGAATGCTTTCAATATTATCCATGTCAATATTAACCTTACCCGTACGTTCAAACACTGGTACTCCATCAATTACCACAGCAACACCAGGCTTTTCACCCATGTACATCTGGTTTTCAACCCCGCGAATATGAATTTTAAGCGAATCTCCATTACTAAATTCTGTAGTAATGCCTGGAACTGACTGTAAAATCTGCTGAACATTTTCGACGTGTGAGCTATCAACGGTTTCACCGCTAACAGATGTTGTTGAGGAAACTTCATCTGTTTTTTGTGCAAAACGATCATCAATGGTTGATGATTCCACACTGATTAGTCCAAGATTTTCGTTGGCATGTGAGATACTAAGTGTAAGTGAAAGGGCAAGCGCCATTCTTCCCCACCGGGCAGTGTGATTCATTTCTTCTCCTGTGATTCATGAAGTGACACCGGAGACACGGCGTAAAGTGTCTAAGGAAGGCGCTGTATGATCACTCCGGTGCACGACACCACTAATTACTATACATTATAGATATATACGTAACTGGGTCTGCAATATTAAAATTAAAGTGTTAATTTACTATTAAGTCCAAACTTAATATTTTTTTAAGAAAAATAATCGAGAGGCTACAATACCATTTTCAAAAATGCCCTGCTATGTTATTATTTCATATAAAAAAACTTGTAATACTATCAATATTCAAAAACAATTTAGGAGGATCGTGTGAACAGACTCAAAACGGCACTCTTTGTTGTCATAACACTTATAAGCCTGGCAGGTTGTTCTGACAATGACGAAAACTCTCAAGTTGCCCCCGATACAGAGCTATCACCTTCTTACCCTAATGCGTCAACTACGGGTGTAGCAGAAGATACTGCGTTCACAGTAACACAGAACCTAATTATTACCGTGCCAGGCACTCTTATTGACGGTTACGAAGTCCATGGCACCATCTTAGTACAAGCATCCGATGTTACCATACAAAACACGCGCGTTTTAGGCAGTTCTTATGGATCAATTACCATAGAAGAGGGGTATTTAAATGTTGTGATCCAAGATTCTCAAATCAACGGTGTCGCACGCTCTGAAGGAACGGAAGGTTCGCATGGCATTTGGGGAACGGCTTTAGTGAGAAGATGCGACATCTCGGGTGTGGAAAATGGTATCACCCCCGGAAGCAAATCTGTTTTGATTGACAACTATATTCATGATCTTCACGCCCCCGGCAACGATCCCCATTACGACGCAATCCAGATTGACGGCAACGTAAGCGATATCCGTATTGAACACAACACCATGCTAGGAGTTCCCAAACAAACGTCTGCCGTAATGATCGACAACTATTTTGGAGCCGTATCCAACATTGTCGTTACCAACAACTACCTAGCAGGTGGCGCTTACACGATTTATTCTGACGGGCGGTTTGACGGCGGCAATATTACCGGTATCGAGTTTTCTTACAACCATATGGAAAAGGGAGAATTCGGATATGCAAGTATTGACAACTGTACGGTTAGCGATATTGAAAATGTTGATGCTATTACCGGCGAAGCCATTACGTTGCAATTTTGACTTAGGAAATCTCTGTTTTGCGCTTGTCTTTCTCTATCATTAATGCAGCCAGTGCTTTTGCTATCGGCTGACGAGTCGCTTCTTCAATAAAAAGCCATTGGCCTGCTGGATTAATCTCAAGAAATACAAACTCGCCGTCGGGCGTTTGACGCATATCGATCGCACCATAAACAAGATTTAATCTTTTCATCAATCCAAGTAGCAGTTTTTCTATGCTTTTGGGAAGGGTTGTTTCTTGAATCGCCGCACTTCCCATGACCATTCGAAAATCAACTTCATATTCCGTACCGCGCGAATGAATCGCGGCCGGAAATATTGTATCGCCGACAACGGTAATGCGCAGATCCACACCGGCGGGAATGTATTCTTGAAAAATCACCGGGGCATAACGGACATTGGCAATCAACTCCAACTCCTCAGGTTTGAGAACCCGTGTTTCACGCCACGCCTGCTCCGTGCCTGAAAAAGCTTTATAAACGGTGTTTTCAATGCCCATATTCAAAATAAATTCTCTGGCATCCTCAACACTGTTTGTAATTCTTGTTTTTGGAATTTTTAAGCCTAATTCCCGTGCTATTTTCAACTGCAATACTTTTCGCCCCGCTTCATCGGTACGGGTGGGATGATTGATCCAAAAAGCATCCTGCGCCAGCCATAAACCCGAAAGGGCGCTTTCAGATTCGCTATAGGTAAAATTTTTATTTTCAGCACCCGTGATATAGGGATCAATCTGAAAAGGCTGCGGCCGCCGCCACCAAATGACTTGAAAATCTTGAAAATTCAACGCTTCTTTATTGATGCCCCAAAGTGCGTTTGCGCCGCTGCGCTTTGCTTCAAAATCGATTGTCAAAGATGATTGAACCGGATATTGGGCAAAATCAATCAGGCGATAAGACGCCCCCTGGACATCAAGCTCAGACATTACCGCCTGAGCATGAACGTCATTCGCTTCGGAAATGATCGCGATCATCCATTGACCTTCTGCATCAACTCCTGATATTCCGCAACTGTTTTTTGATAATGCGCATCGAGTTGATTAAGTGTATCAAGGTGTTGCTGCATCGTCGCTTCCAACTGAGCAAGCGCTTGCTGATAAGACGCAATCATCGCATTGATCTCCGCCGCTTCGCTACTTGCGGCGGCCCCGCTCCACGCCATGGAGTGATGCGGCGTTGACAAAACAAACGGCGTTTGTGTTTTTTGTTGCTGCAATGCACCCCAATATCTATAGGTATCCGGATCCACAAATACTCTTGACCTGTCAAAATCCCAAGGGACATCATATCCCGCAACTTTAACCTGATCGCCGCCTCCTAATGTATGAGGATTATCACCAACAACCGAAGTACCGATAGGATCGTCAAGAACTTTTAATTTTGGAATGGTATCGCTTGAAGCTATCGTATGCCCGTCATCAACAAATTTTAATGTGATATTATCACTGGAAGCTAATGTATGGACGGGATCGTCAAGATATTTCAGTGTAATCGGATTGTCTTTAAAAGCTAACGTGTGAAGATCATCAGTAAATTTCAAAGTAAGAATTTTAGTAAGATTTTGAAGCGTTGGTGATTGCGCAATCATGGCAGCGATACTGGTACCATAATTATAACCTATCCCCGGAGAAGCCGCACCGCAGCCGCCGTTTGTATGCACGCCGACTATCTTGCCGTCGCTCGCACGAAGCACTCCTGAGCCCGAATTACCCCCAAGGGTGTCGATATCATCATATTTAATGATCGATCCCGTAACATCAAGACAAGGACCGGCCTCAATACGTTTTGGCCATCCCGCAGGGTGTCCAATAATACACAACATGTCCCCGGATGACGCATCGCCGGTTGATATTTTGGTACTACCCCAGGTAGCTCCCGGATTGCCCCCAAGCCGAACAATCGCAAAATCAAGCCCGCCTAAACGATACTCGACAAGCTCTAAAACAGGATAAGATTGTTCTGCACGCAGCGTACCGGAAGGATCGACTTGATAATTAAAGTTAACGTGCATATTGGTTGCTATCTCTTGTGGAGAAATAGCACTGTGCGTTGCATTATCAAGCGGCACGCTTCCGCTTTGATCAAAACAATGACCTGCGGTAAGAAAAAGGTCGTTTGAGATCAGAGTACCGCTGCACCATCTCATACCGGAGAGTGTCCCCGGATTCGTATAAAGCGAAGCAAGATTGTCGTTCCACTGTATTTGACCGACAGGAGCTTGGTGTACTGCAACAAATCCTTGCGTCACCCCTAATGTACCGTCATATTGCTCCACGGGTTGCGAATCGTCGGTTGCACCGCATATCGTTTCGGTGAGCGCTTTGTACATCGCCTCGTCGTCTTCTTTAATGTCAAGATTCGATGCTTTTCTTAAAATGTCTATATGCAGCGGAAAAAGATTTTTTCGCTCTTTTTGAACCATCTCTTGCAAGTGTTTTTGTATACGCTCGGCAACCTGTTTTGAAATTATCTGCTTTTTCATCGTAGTACCTCCTTTACGATGCAATGCCCACTATTAAAGGGCACCCAGTAAATACGACTATCTCTATGAACACGAGAGACTCCTAGCTATTTTAGAAACGCTTCTAAAATAGGTCAACCACAATGATTTTATTATTTTAATTTTATGCACAAGCTTAAATTTTTTTATTTTAAAAAAAATATTAAAACACTAAAGATGATTATTTAACGTGAGTCTCGTTTAAGCCATCAATAAATTTCTTTCGTTTGTTGAGAAATTGATGGAAGGCTTTTTTTCCTGATAAGAGTAAGCGACAAGGGCTGATATCCAGTTTACCATGGCATTTATAGGGCTTCGGTGTCTGG
>JBNKJB010000016.1:0-27164 GCA_050290965.1 Sulfurimonadaceae bacterium | reverse complement strand
TCTGGTGTATCATTTTTACTTCACCTTTTTTAAGCATATGCCCCCTTTCAAAAACAGAAAAAGGACTTTAGCGAATTTAATCCGCTTCTTTAAGCTTTTGGTCGTAAAAACTACAATCCGACAGCCTTCTCAGCTGCCTATTTTAACTCCGCGCTTGACAGCAGGTCGTCCTTATTTCAATGAAAGAGTGCAACTGCTTGATTTTAAAGATTTTGAACCAAACGATCGTGACAATCTTATTAAAACGTTGGAAAATCAAGAGATCGAAACCATGCAGCGCCGAGAAAGCAATTTTTACAATTACGATGAGCAGTACGATTATTACGGCGGATAATTCATATGCTGTTTATAAAACGGCAAGCTTTTATGGCCGTATTTAAAATTCATCTAAGCTAGCTGCAAAGAATACTCGGTCTGCTTATGTAAGCATGCTTTAAAATATTGAAGCGGGGTATTGTGTACCTCCGCCAACACAAGGCGTTCCATTTTAGACATTTACATCGTTTTGAGGAAAAGTTTCAACATACACCGATTGCGAAGGAAACGCAAACGACGCGCCGTTTTGCTCAACGATTTGCATAATTTCAAGATTGATACGCTCTCGCACCGCCATATACTCGCCCCATTGTGTCGTTTGGGTGAAAAAATAGCAAAAAATACCTAATGCGCTCTCTTGAAAATCGGTAAAATGCACATAGATTGTCTCAGGATGAATATCGGAATCGTTTTGTAACAAAGTGCGAATTTGATCAAGAATATTTTGCATCTGCTGTGACGTGGTGGCATATGTTAATCCTATGGTCATCTTAATTCGGCGTTTGGGCATACGCGACCAGTTCAAAATCGCAACATTAGCCAAAACTCCATTGGGAACACTCACCAAAGCCTGTGCGAAAGTGCGCACTTTGGTGGAGCGTATTCCAATGCCTTCAATGGTTCCTTCAACGTGCGGTGTTTTTATCCAGTCGCCAATTTTAAACGGACGATCCGTAAAAATAACCAACGATCCAAAAAGATTGGATGCGGTATCTTTAGCCGCCAATGCAAAGGCCATCCCTATTAATCCCAGTGACGCCAAAAAAGCACTGACATTAAAACCCCACTCCTGTAACACAGCAACAACGGCAATAATGATCACTAACGATTTGATGACTGAAAGCAGTAATCCCGCCAAGCTTTCACCCAAATCTGAATGCAACCGCATGGCAACCGCACGAAAAATATCACTAAAAATTGCCAAAGCATTATAAACAATCCACATGGTCATCAGCATCAATAACGAACGAACGAAATGCTCCATACCAGCAGCAATGCTGGCCCCAAGCGTAAAATAAGAAATACCAAGATGAAAACCAACAATGACCACAATCCACTGCAACGGTTTTTCGATGACTGCAACAATTTTATCATCAATCGTTGTTTTAGTGTTACTTGCCAAATGCTTGAGCAAGCGCACAAAAAATGCAATGAGTTTGAATCGTAAAATAATAAAAACCACTATAATCCCTATACCAATTAACCACGTTTGAATTGTGTTACTTAAGACCGTTATGTGCAAAAAATCTTCAAATCTTTCCATTGATACTCCTGAACTTTAATAAACTAGGCTGCTATAATAGCAAAATGTATCCCTATGAATTTGATGAACTTACTCACGATATCCAAACACTTGCATTAGCGTGTTCTCACTTTAAACCCGATGCCATCATCGCCGTAGCACGAGGTGGTCTCATTGCCGCACAATTGCTTGCTTATGCCCTAGATATCAGAAACATTCAAACCGTTCGCATTGAAAGTTACGACAATACAGAGCAACGCACTACGCTAACACTTTATGACATGCCCAATTTATCTGAATGTGAACGTGTTTTAATTGTAGATGATATTATTGACAGTGGTCAGACTCTTCAACATTTATTGGAGAAACTGCAAACCCAATACCCCAATCTTTCTTTTAAAAGTGCCTCGCTTTATTATAAACCTACCGCATCGATTCAACCTGACTTTACATGTAAAGAAGCTACCACATGGATCGATTTCTTTTGGGAGCGTAAACTATTCTGAAAGATTAAAGCGCTTTAAAATACTTAATCTTGTTTGGGATATACTTCGCTCTTATTTACAATAAAGGAAATCGATGACAAAAGAGTATATTTTCACCTCTGAGTCTGTAACGGAAGGGCATCCCGATAAAATGGCGGATCAAATCAGTGATGCTATTCTGGATGATATTATTGCCAAAGATCCGCACGCACGTGTCGCATGCGAAACCTTGGTTTCTAATGGATTTTGCATTGTTGCGGGAGAACTGAAAACATCTGCTTACAGTCCCATGCAAGACATTGTCCGTCAAGTTGTTAAAGAAATTGGTTATACCGATGCTACCTATGGATTTGATTACCGCTCTGCTGCAGTACTCAATGGTATAGGAGAGCAATCTGCCGAAATTCGCCAGGGTGTTGATCAAGAAAACGGTGATATTGGAGCTGGAGATCAGGGGCTAATGTTTGGTTACGCTTGCCGTGAAACTCCCGAACTCATGCCACTACCAATCCATCTGTCACACCGTCTCACCGAACGCCTTGCTTTTGTACGCAAAGAGGGAATCATCCCTTACTTGCGACCTGACGGCAAAGCGCAAATTAGTATTAAATACATTGATGATCAACCTGTTTCTGTAGAAACCGTTGTAGTATCAACACAGCATCACGAGAATATCTCGCCAGAGCAGATCCGAGAAGATGTCATTAACGAAGTCATTCTTAAAGTGATTCCCAAAGAGCTTATAAGCGAAAATATCGTGTATCACATCAATCCAACAGGCTCTTTTGTTGTTGGAGGCCCGCAAGGTGATGCCGGTTTAACCGGACGTAAAATTATTGTGGACACTTATGGAGGCTCTTGCCCACATGGCGGTGGTGCTTTTAGCGGTAAAGATCCTACCAAAGTTGATCGTTCTGCTGCCTATGCTGCCCGCTATGTTGCAAAAAACCTAGTGGCTTCAGGAGCATGTGAACGCGCAACCATCCAAGTTGCTTATGCCATCGGTGTTGTTAAACCCATCTCGGTTATGGTCAATACCCACAATACAAATAAAGTGGATGAAGAGCTTATTGAGGCAGCAATTCATGAGTTTTTTGATCTAACGCCTAAAGGTATTATTGATACCCTTGATCTTTTACGCCCCATTTACAGAAAAACTGCCGCTTACGGCCACTTTGGTCGTGAACTTGATGAGTTTACATGGGAACGAACCGACAAAGCCGAAGCCATTCGCGCTTTTTTAAATCTTTAAAAACTGAAAAAGGCATCTTATGGCATGCCTTTTTCGGTCGGAAAAACTACTATTTTTTCTCTCAAATCCAGTAAATTATCAAGAGTTAAATCCTTAAAGTAACACTCTCAAATAATTTACTTTTATTTGTTTGTTTTTTTATTTACCTTTAAAAAAACTCTGTTATAGTTACCGTAAATTTAAACTCAAGGAGATTACATGGCAGTTTATATTACAGACACATGTATTAACTGTGGCGCTTGTATTGACGAGTGTCCAACAGAAGCTATTGTTGATGAAGATGATAACCCAACGGGTGAAGAGACTTATTACGTTTATGGCGACAAATGTGTTGAGTGTGTGGGCCATCATGATGAGCCTGCATGTGCTACTGCCTGTCCTACTGAAGGCTGTATTGTTTGGGATGCCGTTGGTGAGAGCCCATCACACCGAGAAGAAATCGGTGATGATAAGCGCGATCGCAGTACTGCAGTAGTTGAATAAATTCAAAGTACCAAAAAGGTACTTTGAACCCTTACTTTGTTCTATTATTTTTCCAACTCTTCCTTCTTTTAATAATAAATCAATATTTTTTTCGATATAATCCCCCTCTATTTTTCAATTCCCCTAGGAGACGTCATGGAACGTACTTTCTCTATCATTAAACCCGATGCTGTAGCAAAAGGTGTTATTGGTAAGATTTTTGATCGTTTTGAGAGCAACGGTCTCAAAATCGCTGCTACCAAAAAACTTCAACTCTCCCGCGCTGATGCGGAAGCTTTTTATGCTATTCATAGTGAGCGTCCGTTTTTCAACGATCTTGTAGAGTTTATGATCAGCGGTCCAGTCGTTGTTTCAGTTCTTGAAGGTGAAGACGCCGTAGCAAAAAATCGTACTTTAATGGGTGCGACCAATCCAAAAGAAGCCGAAGCCGGTACGATCCGTGCTGATTTTGCCGAAAGCATTGATGCCAATGCGGTACATGGTAGCGACTCTTTGGAAAATGCTGCTATCGAAATTGCCTTTTTCTTTTCCGGGCGCGAAATTTCATAACGTTTTCTTATGAAAATTCCATTCCGAAAAGTTGGTGTAACTCCCCAAGAATTTAGCTTTCCAAAGGATAACATTGACTTTAACGGCTCTTTAAGTGCGTACAAACGAAACCTTGTACGTCTTGATGGAGTCATCCAAGGCTCATTGGAGCTAACATGCGACCTTTGCGCCGAAAATTACGATACAATACTGGACGAAAAGTTGACCATACTGATCTCGGACGGTATCTATCAGGGTAGTGATGAAGATTTCGACGTTGTCGAAATTTTTGATGGTTTTATCGACCTTAACGAGATTTTTATCTCAGAACTTGAAATGCATCGAAGCGACTACCATCATTGTCCTTCATGCAGTAATAAATAACTTAGAAAGGAAACAACACATATGGCAGTACCAAAAAGACGTGTATCACATACTCGTGGTGCAAAACGCAGAACTCATTACAAAATCACATTGGCGCGTCCGGTAAAAGACGCTGATGGCACTTACCGCCTTCCACATCATGTTAACCCAACAACAGGTGAGTACAAATAATCGATGGCAAGAATTGCTATCGATGCAATGGGCGGTGACTTTGGTCCTGAACCTATTGTGAATGGGACCATCAAAGCACTTAAAGAAAAAAAATTCGATGCTATTCTTGTTGGAAAACGCAGCGAAATCCTTCCTTTTATACCAAAATCCTACCTTAACAGAATCACTATAGTTGAAGCTGATGATGTGATCGACATGAATGATGCGGCCACGGATGCACTCAAACGACGAGAAAGTTCTATTTATAAAGCGGTGGAGCTGGTACGAAACAAAGAAGCCGATGCCGTTGTTTCAGCGGGGCACAGCGGCGCTACCATGAGTTTGGCAACCTTACGAATTGGTCGTCTCAAACATGTTAGCCGTCCTGCACTTGTCACCTTGATGCCAGCACGTGGCGGTAAACGCACTGTGTTGCTTGATGTAGGTGCCAATACCGACTGTAGAGCTGAGAATCTGGTGGAGTTTGCCATTATGGGTCACTATTATGCTCATGATGTTTTAAAAATTACTGAACCTCGAATGGGGCTGCTTGCCAATGGTGAAGAGCCTTCTAAAGGTAATGAAGTTACCAAAGAAGCATTTAAAAAGTTAGGCTCTTTTGAAGGCTTTATTGGAAATGTTGAGGGCAACAATATTTTTGACGGTAGTGTTGATGTTGTTGTCTGCGATGGTTTTATTGGTAACCTTGTACTCAAATCTTCAGAAGGCGTAGCATCGGCAATCAGTTATTTTCTCAAAGATTATATTCGCCGTTCACCAATTGCGATAACCGGAGCATTACTGATGCGTAAAGTATTTAAGCTACTTAAAAAAGAGGTTGACTACGCCGAATTTGGAGGTGCTCCTTTGGTTGGAATCAATGGATGTGCCATAGTCAGCCATGGCAAAAGCAACTCCAAAGCAATCAAAAATGCCATATTTCAGGCGATTCGTTACATCGATACCGGAGTGAATACTCATATTGAAACACGCCTTGGAGTTTACAAGGAAATACGATGAGTTATGCCGCCTTTCGTGCGATCGGTGCGTATGCGCCCGAACGAGTTTTAAGTAATCATGATCTTGAATGTATGGTTGACACTTCGGATGAATGGATTACCAAACGCACCGGTATTAAAGAGCGCCGTATCGCTGCGGAAAATGAAACCACCAGCGACATGGGCGTCAAAGCGGCCAAGCTCGCTATAGAGCGCAGCGGCCTTGATAAAAGCGATATAGACATGATTGTGTGTGCCACAATCTCTCCTGATTATTTTAACATGCCCTCTACCGCTACTGTTATTGCAACCAAGCTAGGACTTGAACATATCACTGCATTTGATATTTCTGCCGCTTGCACCGGTTTTGTTTATATTGTTGGTATTGCTAAGGCATTTATAGAATCCGGTATGAAAAAAAATGTGCTTATTATTGGTGCAGAAAGACTGAGTGCCATCACTGATTATACAGATCGCGCCACTTGCATTTTATTTGGTGATGGTGCCGGAGCAGCTATTATTAGTGCAACCGAAGATGCTTCAGAAGCCATTATTGATGTTAATACCGGTTCAGATGGTACCTATGCAGACTTACTTATGACACCCAATGGTGGTTCAGGTTCAGCACATGATTCACTAGAAAGTGATAAAGTCGTCATGCAAATGAAAGGCAATGAAACTTTTAAAGTGGCTGTGCGTACACTCACCAGTGATGTCAAAGAGATTTTAGAAAAAAACGCTATTCATCCTGATCAAATCACCCATTTTGTTCCCCACCAAGCCAACTATCGTATTATCAAAGCCGTAGGTGATGCTTTGAAAATGAAAGAAGAGCAAGTCGTTCTTACTGTTGAGAAATACGGTAATACTTCTGGTGCATCTATTCCTATGGCAATTAATGATATTTACGAATCCGGTAAGCTTAAAAAAGGCGATCTTTTGTTGCTCGATGCTTTTGGCGGCGGCTTAACCTGGGGAAGTGCCCTGGTTCCGTTTGCAGGAGAAGGAATATAGTTTATCCTGCCCTATCAGGGGCTCTAGCATCTTCTTATTCTGCTCAAAAACAAACCATCTTTATTCCCGCTCTAAACATGACAAACAAGGCCTTTTATGATTTACTCCAACGCACACATTTTTATTGAACTCCATGAATCCGAAATCCCTTGGCTTAAAGTGTTTACCGCTAGAAAGGTTAAAGAGTTTTCACAATGCGCCCAAGAAGAAAAAGAAGAGATTTGGCGGGTTTTGGACATTATAGAGCGGCTGATGCTTGAGTATTTCAATCCTGATAAAATCAACATTGCATCATTTGGAAATATGCTACCGCATGTTCACTGGCACATCATGGCACGCTTTGAAAACGATAGCTACTTTCCAGAGCCGATGTGGGGCATACAGCAGCGTAATAGCACGCTAACTTTTCCTCCAATGGAGGAATTTATTATGCAACTACAATCACGCCTTGTGGTGTGATTCTTTATTGCTTTTATTTCTAGGACCTCGATGCCCATTTGAGCGTTGAGGCCGCGATGAATTATTATGGCGTTTATGCGGTGGGCGTGATCCCGAACGTCCTTTGTTACGCTCTAAGGCCGATAAGATTTTTTCCAAACGCTGCGGCGCAATACCAATATGCATTGGGCCATTAATATTTTGATTGTCTAAGAGCAATGAAATCAATTTATAAATGATTTGTGTTTGATCTATAGCATCACCAAGGGCATCAATAACTTGATGCGCTTCATCATAAACACTCTGTTTTTCAATTTGATCAATCAGTTTGTTGAGATGTGCTTTTTGCACGTCATGTTTGCTAGGAATATAAGCATGTTCCATCGTAGTTCCTACTACAGAACGAATACGCTGTAACTCTTTGAACTCCATAGGGGTTACCAAGGTAATAGCCAATCCTTTGTGCCCAGCACGGCCAGTACGCCCAATTCGATGCACATAAGATTCAGGATCAAAAGGAATATGGAAATTAAAAACGTGTGAGACATTATCAATGTGAATACCGCGCGCCGCAACATCGGTTGCAATCAAAATATCGACAGCATCGCTTTTAAGTCCACGAATCACTGATTCACGCTGCGGCTGCTCCATATCACCATGCAACCCTTTCGCATTGTATCCTACAGCAGAAAGGACGTTGCTAAGACGATCTACCTCTTTTTTCGTACGACAAAAAACAATCACTTTTTCAGTCTCTTCAGCATCAAGCAGACGAATAATGGCATCGTCACGCTCTTTTTCATCAATAACATAATACTGTTGCGCAATGTCTTTGTTGGTTGTTTCATCTTTTGTAATCGCAATAAATTCAGGATTATTCAAGATTCTTTCTGCCAATTTTTTAATAGGTAATGGCATCGTAGCCGAAAAAAGCAAGGTTTGGCGCTCTTTTGGAAGATAGGAAAAAATCTCGTTGATGTCATCCAAAAAACCCATATCAAGCATTTCGTCTGCTTCATCTAAAATAACAGTGGTTGGCACAAAATTTGTAAGCATTCCACGCTTAAGGATATCTAGCATACGTCCAGGAGTAGCAATCACAACTTGTGCGCCACGCTCAATAAGCCCTAATTGACGTCCATATGACGTACCGCCATATACGGTAACGGTGCGAATACCTAATGTTTTGCCATATTTATAAAGCTCATCGCTCACTTGATTGGCCAATTCACGTGTAGGGGTAATAATAAGTGTTTCTACCCCGCCTTTAAGGTGCATATTATTCATAACAGGGAGGCCAAATGCTGCTGTTTTCCCTGTACCCGTGTGCGCTTGTGCTACGACATCGCGTCCTTGCATGACAATAGGAATTGCCAACTCTTGAATTGGACTTGGCTGTTTGAAGCCTGCATATTCAAGTGCCTGCATGATCGGTTTTTTTAGACCAAACTGATCAAAACTTCCAGGAATGGTTGTGTTGTTAAGTGGAGACATGGTTCTCTTTTAATGTTGATATTAACATTGCAAAGTCCCGCTATCTCTTGGAAGCATCTCAAAAGATGCTACTCTCATATACCAACCAAACATATAGTATCGTATTCATATGAAGTATCGCGAAGATAGAAGGTAGATAGCAGCTCTCGGCAATATTTCCGGAATTATAGCTTCTTAGCGCTTAGAACTTGATTCTAAGCGTATTGATCAGCATCTTTTTTGACCAGATTGGATCTTTTAACTCAAGTAATGAGTGGATTTCATCGTTAACCAGTCGATACGAAAGGGTTATTACCGCACTGTCAGCCTCTTGTAGAAAAGGAAATTTAAGACTCTTGCTTCCTTGCGCAGGAATGGATGTATCATCACTCTGTTTAGTAGCCAAATGGGGGATAGTTGGCTTACCACGTTTTGAAGTATACGTACGTGTCAACGACATACTATGACGTTTGAGTACAGTGCCATTACTTTTATACTCTACCTCTACAATCAGCTCGCGTCCACCAAAACCACTTGGAATATTATGGGGATTGGGATTTTCAATACTTACCACTAAAGATGTCCCTGTTTTAGAAGCGCGCAATTTCATACTACCTTCCCATAAGCTTGCACTATGGGCTCCAATGAAAGTATGTTTGCGCACTTTTCGCGGAACTTGTTTGCCATCTTTAAGACGCAAGGTTGAGGCTATACCATTTTCTTTTGGTCCCATATGACAATCGATACACTGTTTATCATTTTCTTTATATTCTGATTCCATGTTGGTAAATACCAGCCCTGATTCTGAACGATCATTAGCATGACATACCAAACATAACGTATTTGCTTTATCGGTAAAATGTTCACGTTGCTCCGTTTTATGATACGGTGAAAACGCATTAGCAAAAGGCCCAACCATAGTACCCTGTGGCATCCAGCTTACACGATGAACCCCCCGCTTATCAGGCGGTAAATTGGTGTGAATTTTATCAATATTGTGGCACACAACACAATTGATACCTTCTGAGAGAGCATCACTCTCTAACGCTTTATTAACTTTTGAATTTTTATCAAGCTTCATGGCAACCAGTATCTCATAATCAATATTGGTTTCCGTCACTAAAATTCTTGGATTATGACATCCCGCACACTCTACTTTGATTGCGTTTTTAGATTTACGGCTTTTGCGGCTGAGATAATCAATACTCTTTTGAAAATACTCATCTTTCTCATAATGCGACTTGGAGTGCCACGAATATTGCCAATGTTTTATAATCTGATTATGGCATGCCTTACATTGTGTAGAGTCTTTATAACGGTCGGTAAGAGCGACCACATCACCTACTTCGGCATATGCCAGTGTAGCAATTGTTATTAGAAAATATATAAACTTTTGCATGTTCATCCTTTCTTAACGTTGTTGATCCAACCAAACCATCAAACCTTTTTGCGCATGCAAACGGTTTTCAGCTTCTTCAAAAACAACACTTTGAGTACCTTCTAAGACGCTCTCGCTCACCTCTTGATTGCGATATGCCGGAAGACAATGTAAAAAAAGTGCATTATCTTGTGCCAATGCCATCATGGCATCATCTACCATGTAGCCGGCAAATTTGGCAATGCGTTCCTCTTTTTCATCTTCTTGGCCCATAGAAGCCCATGTATCTGTTGTAACAACACTAGCTCCACTTACTGCCGCTTTGGGATCATTGCCAATAATAAGCGTTGCCCCACTCTCTTTGGCAAACTCTTGTGCCATGGCAACAATAGAAGCATCACATTCATACCCCTGCGGCGTTGCCACACGCAACTCAAAGCCAAGTTTAGCAGCCAAAATCAACCATGAATGCGTCATATTATTGCCATCGCCAATATAAGCAACTTTCAGATCCGTCGTGTGCTGATGCTCAACTAATGTCATATAATCCGCAAGCAACTGCACCGGATGGTATGAATCGGTCAATCCATTAATCACAGGCACTTTGGAATATGAAGCAAACTCTTCGATCATGGCATGTTCAAAGGTGCGAATCATCACCATATCATTCATGGATGAAATAACGCGCGCCGTATCTTTTACCGGTTCACCACGCCCCAAATGGATATCACGATTGGATAAAAAAAGTGCGTGCCCACCAAGCTGATACATACCGGTTTCAAAACTAACCCGAGTACGTGTTGAGCTTTTTTCAAAAATCATAGCAAGCGTTTTATTAGCCATATAAGGTTTACATGTACCCGATTTAAGCTCTTTTTTTATGGCAATTCCCAGATCAATAATCTCTAGAATTTCATTTTTAGTGTAATCTTTTAACGATAGAAAATGTCTCAAATACATCCTTCGTACACAATTTTAATATTATACCCCATTTTTTTACGCGAGCAGTGCTGCCACTTCTTTGGCGTGATAGCTGATGATAATATCGGCACCTGCACGTTTAAATCCAACCATTGTTTCCATCACGACACGTTCGTAATCAATAAGTCCTGCCGAGCCTGCATGTTTTAACATGGCATATTCGCCGCTAACATTGTAGACCGCAAGCGGCAGCGAACTTTTTTCTCGGATGTCCCGCACAATATCCAGATATGCCAAAGCCGGTTTTACCATTAAGATATCAGCACCTTGAAGTTCATCTTCGATGCTCTCAGCAATCGCTTCGCGGCGATTGGCCGGATCCATCTGATAGGTAGAGCGATCGCCAAAACTTGGGGTAGATTCGGCCACATCACGAAACGGTCCATAATAACCGCTAGAAAATTTGGTGGAGTACGCCATTATTGGCAGGTTGTCATACCCTGCTCCATCAAGCCCCTCACGAAGTGTTTCAATGATCCCGTCCATCATGCCCGATGGTGCAATCATATCCACCCCCGCTTTGGCATGAATAATCGCCTGTTTAGCAGAAATATCAAGCGTGGCATCGTTATCAACCGTTTCTTTAACGGGATCAATAATGCCGCAATGCCCGTGATCGGTATATTCGCAAAAGCAGAGATCACTCACAACAAACATATCCGGGTGCGCGCGTTTGAGTTCACGAATGGCTCTGGCAATAATGCCATGATCATGCAACGCATCAGAACCAATAGAGTCTTTAACATCGGGAATACCAAACAAAATGACAGAAAAAATGCCCAAAGCTTTAAGGCTCTCACACTCGCGCAGCATCACATCAATACTCATCTGATACACGCCAGGCATGGACGCCACTTCATTTTTGATCCCTTCACCGTTACGTACAAATAAAGGGTAGATAAAATCATCAACACGCACATGCGTTTCACGTACCAGAGCCCGAAGCTGTGTATTGAGTCGGGTACGTCTTAGGCGCTGAAACATCCTGTTCCTTTTACTTTATTAAAGTTTTTGCAAAAAAAACTCTTTTAAACGCCAGATGAGCAAAGCCCATCTGACTACGCTAGCCGCTGTGGCACTAAAGCTTGCCCTTTTTGGGCAGATTAGAGTTTTTGCAGTTTTGCAAGAACTCTATTTGAAAATTAAAAGCATCTATTATAACGATGGGCGCTTTAAAAAGTTCTTGTGATTGCTTAGATATAAAACAAGCTTGGAGGTTTACACACATTTTTAGACTCGAGTCACTATAATACGCGCTATGAATTCAAAGTCTCCCATATTATTTGAAAAATCAAATATTGCCTCGCTTCCAACTAAGTACGGCATGTTTAGAATCAGGGTTTATAAAGAGGGCTGCCAGGAGCATTTGGCCATCTTTAGTGACAACATAGCAGAACTTAAAACACCACTGGTGCGGGTGCACTCTGAGTGTCTTACCGGTGACACCATGGGCAGTATTAAGTGTGACTGTAATAATCAGCTGCATCGTGCGCTTGGTATGATTGCCAAAGAGGGCGGCATGGTAATTTACCACCGTCAAGAGGGGCGTAACATTGGTCTGCTCAATAAAATTAACGCTTATGCTTTGCAAGATCAGGGTAAAAACACCATTGAAGCCAATTTGGAGCTGGGTTTTAAAGCGGACGAACGCACCTATGATGTTGTGGGCGAAATCTTTAAAGATTTTGGCATCACACGCATTCGCCTGATTACCAACAATCCTAAAAAAGTGGCTGTAGTTGAAGAATTAGGCATTGAGATTGTGGAACGTGTTCCGGTCATCATTCCTTCTAACCCTCATAACGAAGGCTATTTGCAGGTGAAAAAAGATGAGATGGGGCACTTGCTTTAAATGGATTACAAAACCCTTTTAGAGCAACAAGACATTACGGTTAATGCAGCGCTTGAAGAGAAAATAAACCATTACAAAACTTTGCTGCTTAAATGGAATGCTACGCATAATCTCACCGGTATCCGCTCTGAAGAGCAACTGGATGCTTTTATTGCCGATGCCCTCTACCCGCTTGCCTTTTTGCCGCCTGTGAAAACGGCGCTTGACATTGGTACGGGAGCAGGTTTTCCGGGGATGATTCTGGCTATGGCATTGCCACAAACCCATTTTACATTGTCTGAACCTCTGGTAAAACGTGCCAGCTTTTTACAGTTTGTCAAAGCCGATTTAGCGCTTGATAATGTCAGCGTTGCCAATGTGCGTGTTGAAACCCTGAATCCTCAGGTGTTTGATCTTATTACATCACGCGCTGTTACCGATACGGCCATGCTGATGCAACTGGCCAAGGGCTTGTATGCCAAAGGAAGCCTTTTGCTCTTTTATAAAGGTGAAAAAGTATATGATGAAGTTGACAATTCGCTGAATTATCGCATTATTCAGACACAAAACCGTCACTACCTTTTGATAGAAAGTTAAACATGTTATTGAAAATTTTACTTCTGATCACCGTAGTTGGGGTGATCTATTTTCTCTATTTTAAAAAAAACGGCAAAGTAAGCCACAACGACACCAAAAACTCCCAAAGCGATGACATGGTAGCATGTGATTCCTGCGGCACTTACACCAGTGTTTCTGATGCCTTAATTAAAGGTGGCAAATACTACTGCAGCCGTGACTGTATGGAAGGCTAAGATGCTACTTTTCGGTCATGATTATATTGCTTATGAACCTTTTTACCATATTAGTGATATTGAGGCCATCGCCAAAACACCTTCAAACAGCACTCTTTTTTTAGTATTTGATGTCAATAATCTTGACATCATTACCTATTTAAAAGAGAACGCCATTGCCTTTGCTTTGGAAGTCACATCGCTCAAAGAAGCAATTTTTGCCCAAAATCTTGGTGCTAGCTACATTATTACAGACGAAGACAACGCTGTCTCTATTCAAAAATGTGCCGAACACTATCTGTTTGATGCCAAAATTCTCTGCCGTGTTCATAATGACGAAGCAATGGAGCGATTGGCGCTTGAAGGCATTGATGGTATTATCTTTGCCGAAGCGATCATCAAGATTTAAACGATAGTACGCGAGATATTGGGTTTGAGTGCGGCAAGCACTTCATAGCCAATGGTATCTGCCGCGCGTGCAAAGTCGTTGGCATTGTTAAAAATCAGTACCTCATCATCGTTACATGTAAGGGTGCAGTTATCCATAGAGATACGCCCTAAAATTTTGGCGCCATTTGGCAATACATATCGGTTTGAAGCGTGACGAAACAATCCATCAGCATATCCTACGTTGTAGGTGCTGATGTTGGTATTGGTCTCAACCTTACCTGTAGCGTTGTAACCAACGTGTTGCTGCGCTTTGAGCAGACGCGAAGCGCCCCGCTTGGCCCAAAGTGAAAGTACAGGTTTAAGATGCGGCGGCTCAAAAACAGCATCGAGTTCCAAACAACCATAAGCCGCAATCCCTACACGTACGATATCTTCATCAAAATGCTCATGACGAAACAACCCAGCAGAGTTGCAACTATGAAAGCGCCCTTTAAATCCTAGGATTCGCGCTTTTGTTTTAACGGCCTCAAAATTTTTACGCTGCCAGAAAAATTCGCTTGAAAGCGCATCGGCACTACGGTAATGGGTAAAGATTCCCTTACATGTAAGCTTGTGTTGCGCCATAAGATCAAAAGCTTTTTCAAGCGCTTCGATAGCAATACCGTTGCGATGCATTCCGGTATCCACTTTTAGCTCCACCACACTGCCTTGCGGAATGTTTGGGATCATCTCTAGCGTATTGAGCGTAGTACTAATCATGGCCGAAGGAGTGTCGATAACATCATCAAGCATCACGATATCTTTAAACAAAGATTCAATCTGCCGCGCTTCATTAAGATGGCGCACTACAGCGCGCGTAATGCCGTATTCGTGTGCCATCTGCGCCATTTCCATCAAGCCGTGGCCATACGCATTATCTTTTAATACCAACGCAATTTTGTCGGTATCACCGGTTTTTGAAGCTATAATATCAAGATTATGAAAAAAGGCCTGACGGCTCAAAGTGATGAATGCCATGCGACATTATAACCGATACCCTGCCGAGTTCGAACCACAGCGTTATGTTCAGATGATTTTCCCTCATAAAAAGAGTGATTGGGTCGCATATTTGCCTGAAGCCGAAGCCACGTTTAGCGCGATTATTAAAGCCATAGCACGTTTTGAAACCTGTGTCATTATCTGCGCGGATGTGTTACATGTAATGTCGTTTTTTGATGATCACACCAATCTTGTTTTTATCCCCTATGAAACTGATGATACCTGGGCGAGAGACTGCTCTAGCATTAGTGTAACTCAAGAGGGTGAAACACGCTTGCTGGATTTTACCTTTACGGGATGGGGCGGCAAATTTGATGCCACGCGTGACAACGCCATGAGCCAAAGCATCTCTTCTTGTAAAAGTGTCGATTTTATTTTAGAAGGCGGCGCTATAGAGAGCAACGGCAAGGGAGCACTACTCACAACAAGTGCCTGTTTGCTTAACCCCAATCGTAATGCAACAATGAACAAAGCGCAGATTGAACACTTTTTAAAACAGACCTTACATGTAAACGATATTTACTGGCTTAATCACGGCTCTTTAGCGGGAGACGATACCGATAGCCACATTGATACTCTGGCCCGTTTTGTAGATAAAGAGACGCTGATGTATGTGCAATGTGATGATCCAAACGATGAGCACTACGATGCGCTAAAAGCAATGGAAACCGAACTGCTGCAGATGCCTTTTAAACTGATTGCCCTGCCCATGTGTGATGCGCTCTATTTTGACAACGAACGCCTTCCTGCTACCTACGCCAATTTTTTATTTGTAAATGGTGCCGTTTTGCTGCCTGTTTATGGTGTGAGCCAAGATCATGATGCCATCGCCATTTTTAAAGCAACATTTCCAGACCGTGAGATTGTGCCTATTGATTGCTCGGTACTGGTGCGTCAACATGGCTCGCTGCACTGTGTAACGATGCATTATCCTCTTGGTGCGCCGCTTCCTGCCATAACAGACTAAAACCCGTATAGAGGAAATAAAGCGAGCCTAGCGCCATCACGGCAAGCATCAGTTTCTTTTTAATTTTTTCGTTCATAAGTGCGATTGTACTCAAGCTAACTTTAATAAACTTCTTGTAAAACTGCTTTCACCAATATTAAACAGAAGTCATTTGTTATGGAACAACTTACCGATTTAAAAGCGATACTGCACTCCAAACGGGCCAATATCTACTATCTTGAAAAATGCCGGGTTATGCAAAAAGACGGTCGGGTTCTTTACCTGAGCGAAGCAAGCAAAGAACTTCAATACTGGAACATCCCCATTGCCAATACAACGTGTTTACTTTTAGGTACGGGCACGTCGATTACCCAGGCGGCGATGCGGATGCTTGCGCAGGCAGGAGTTTTGGTAGGGTTTAGCGGCAGCGGTGCTACACCGCTTCTGATGGCCAACGAAATCGAGTGGTTGACACCCCAGAGCGAATACCGGCCGACCGAGTACATTCAGGGATGGATGCGGTTCTGGTTTGACGAGACAAAGCGGCTTGAAGCCGCCAAAGCGTTCCAGACGGCACGCATCGGTTTTTTGGAAAAGACATGGTCGAAAGATCGGGAATTACACTATGAAGGGTTCGATGCCAAGAATGCAGAGATACAAAAGATGCTGCATAAGGCCCGCGAGAGCATCGAAGCAGCTCCTAATGTCGGAAAACTGCTTCAAATCGAGGCAGACCTGACCAAACGGCTCTACAAACACGCCGCCACTGCCACAGGGCAGTCGGGTTTTGTGCGTGAGCACAACAGCGCCGATCTTGCCAACGATTTTCTCAACCACGGCAACTATCTGGCCTACGGCCTTGCCGCCACGACACTGTGGGTGCTTGGCATTCCCCATGGGTTCGCGGTAATGCATGGAAAGACAAGACGGGGAGCGCTGGTGTTTGACGTAGCAGACCTAATCAAAGACGCACTGGTGCTGCCGTGGGCGTTTATTGCCGCCAAGGAACGCATGGACGAGAACGCTTTTCGCGCGCAGTGCCTTCAGGCATTCGTGGAACACGGGGCAATGGACTTTATGTTCAACCGGGTCAAAGAGATCGCGCTATCTCATCTTGATCCATCGGATGAATCCCTATGATGGTCACTTTCGTATCGCAGTGCGAGAAAAAAGCGCTTAAACGCACCCGCCGCGTACTCGACAGCTTTGCCGATCGCATTGGCGACAACACGTGGCAGACCATCATTACAAAAGAGGGACTCGAAGCCGTAAAAAAACTGCTGCGAAAAACGGCATCCAAAAGCACCGCCGTCAGTTGCCACTGGATCCGCAGCCGAAGCCGAACCGAACTGCTGTGGATTGTGGGGAACCGGGGTAAGTTCAATGATCGGGGAATTGTGCCGGTGCATTATACGCACAAAAATATGCTCAAAGACTATTATGAAAACGACTGGAACTATCTTCCGCTTATCAAGGCAATAAGTGCGTTGGCAGCCTTGTTTCACGATTGGGGAAAGGCGACGAAACTCTTTCAGGAAAAGCTCACTCTTAATAGTAAAAACCATTATTCGGGCGATCCTATCAGACATGAGTGGATCTCCGTGCTGCTTTTACATGCATTTGTGACGCAATACGATACCCAATCGGATGACGCATGGCTGGAAGCGATGGCGCAAGGTGCCATTGACGAAAAAAAGATAATCAAGCATCTCGAAGACGAAGTTCAAAAACCTCTACGTGATATTCCTCCCGTTGCTGGGCTGCTACTTTGGCTGATCGCATCCCATCACAAGTTGCCAAGTGTTTCAACTTCAATAGATGAAGTTAAAAAGTGGAGAGGTGAAGAAGCCAATACATTGGATGAAGCCTTGAAATACATTACGAAAGAATGGGGTTATGAAAACCGTTTTGACGAAAAAGAGTATCTACGCCGTGTAAAAGGGTGTTTTTCTTTTCCGCAGGGGCTAATGAGCCAATCGCCGCACTGGATGAAAGAGGTAAAAAAATGGGCGGTGAAACTGCATGCCGCACTGCCATTGGCAAAAATGGCGTTACAAGACGGCAGTTACAGGGTGGTGCTTCATCATGCCCGTTTGAGTGTGATGTTAGGAGATCACTATTACTCTTCACGCGATGCCGATGTGCGCTGGAAAGAGGATATCGGGCTATACGCCAATACGGATAAAAAAACCGGGCAATTTAAACAAAAACTCGATGAACATCTTGTCGGTGTTGCAAAATATGCATTGAATATGACCCATCTTCTACCCGCATTCGAAAAAGAACCGCCCCGCGCGACTGATTTGAAAATTTTGAAAAGAGCGTCTTCGCAGGCATTTGCCTGGCAGGACAAAGCAGTTGCCAAGATCGCTGTAGAGGTCAAAGGTAAAGAGCAGTTCGGTTGTTTCGTCGTGAATATGGCAAGTACCGGAAGCGGCAAGACCTTTGCCAATGCCAAGATCATGCAGGCCCTCTCAAACGATGCGCAAAGTCTACGCTATGTGTTGGCACTCGGTTTAAGGACGCTAACCCTACAAACCGGTGACGAATATCGGCAACGTATCGGGCTGGATGATACGGAGTTAGCGGTACTTATCGGCTCCAAAGCTATAATGCAGCTTCATCATGAGGGTGTATCTGAAGAGCCACCGGGGGACGAAATTGCGGGTTCCGAATCGTTGGAGCCTCTTTTGGACGAAGAGGTCGATTACGATTGCGCTATACCCGAGGAGGGACTGGCAACGCTGCTATCTACCCAGAGAGAGAAAAAGTTCCTTTACGCGCCGGTATTGGTCTGTACGATTGATCATCTCATGGGAAGTGTGGAGACCAAACGTGGCGGACGCTATATTCTTCCCAGTCTTCGGTTGATGTCTTCGGATTTGGTGATTGACGAGATCGACGATTTTAGCGGGTCGGATTTGATTGCCATTGGCCGACTGATCCATCTGGCGGCGATGCTTGGGCGTAAAGTGATGATTTCCTCAGCGACGATACCGCCGGATCTCGCGGAGGGGTATTTCAATGTATATCAAAAAGGGTGGCAGCTGTTTGCCGCGACCCGAGACGTCAGACATGAAGTCGTCTGTGCCTGGGTAGATGAATTTAAAACACAGACACAGGAGATCAATATCTTTAACGCGCACGAAGCATTAGAGCGCTATCGGGAATTACATACGGGGTTCATCGAGAAACGCGTTAAAAATCTTGAAAAAATGCTCCCCAAACGAAAGGCACTGATCGTTCAATGTCCCGATATAGGAGAATCTACTGAAGAGACAAGGCAAACAAACTATTTCGTAACGATCCGGGATGCGATTGTTGCTCAGCACGAAGCACATCATACGATTGACAAAAAAACAGGGAAAAAAGTGTCGTTCGGAGTGGTACGCATGGCCAATATCTCCCCATGCGTCGCATTGAGCGATTTCTTACTGCAAGCTTCTTTTCCAGAAGGGGTAGAGGTTCGGGTGATGGCCTACCATTCACAGCAGATACTTTTGTTGCGGCACTTTCAGGAAAAGCATATGGATGAGGTCCTCAAACGCAAGGAAAAAAGCGGCGAACTGCCAAAGGCGTTTGGTAATGCTGTGATTCGCCGTCATCTTCAGCACAGCAAGGGAAAAAATATGATCTTTATCCTCGTAGCCACTCCGGTCGAAGAGGTCGGACGGGATCACGATTTCGACTGGGCCGTCGTGGAGCCGTCGTCGTACCGTTCCATTATTCAGTTGGCGGGGCGCGTACGGCGTCACAGAGAAGGTGAAACGGAGGTACCGAATATCACTTTGATGCAGTATAACTTCAAAGCGTTCAAAGAGGGCGATATAGCGGGTAAACACTACTTTTGTCATCCGGGGTACGAAAGTGCCGCGACAGTGATGGCAACGCATGATTTAAAGCGCTTGATCGATGTTGATCAGATTGGTAGACGACTGGATGCGACACCGAGGATACAAAAGCCGAAGGTATTGCAACCAAAAGAGTCTCTGTCCGATCTGGAGCATTTCGTTATGCAAAACGATTTGACCGGTTATCATCAAAAAGGTGCCAACACAATGCAAGGGTATCTCGATGAAGCATGGTTTGTGACTGCTCATCCCCAGCATTTTCATCCATTTCGCAAAAGCGAACCGACGACAAAATTGTATTTGACTTACGACGAGCGCAAAGAGCGTTGCTATTTTGCCGAAATCGACGACTATGGCGAACCGGTAAACCGTGAAGCTATCCTGCGGATCGAAGAGCGCGATCTTGATCCAGCGCTTCGGAAAAGACTATGGCTGGAGAGAGATTACCTTTCGGCACTGGAGGAAGCATCGATCAGGAAAAACAAAACCAAGAAGGAGGTGTCATTGCTGTTTGGGGAATTGAGTTTCGTACATCACGATGGTGATACGTATGAATATAGCGACCAGTTTGGGTTTATAAAACGATAAGGAGGTCATGTTGTGATCGATAAAGCCATATCCGACTTTTTTGACGAACGCAAAGAAGCCTGGATGAAGAAAAGTCAGAAGTCGTCGATGTCCGATGACGAGGTGCTTGGGCTACAGGAGCAGTGCAACGAGCTTTTTTCCCTTGGAGAGTGGCTACCTAACGCTGCAAAGCGGGCGGGACAAATGTCTATGGCGACGCATCCATGTACGTTTTCGCATCCGAGTGCCCGTAAAAACAAAAATGGTTACGTTACGTCCATTATTGCGCAAAACGCTTCCGCGGCGGATGGTCTGCTTCGAAGCAGTAACGTAAGCGTCGCACTCGATGCGCTTGGAAATGCGGCAGTGCTTGACGTACATAAGTTTCTCAACCTCCGGATGGGTGACGGGAAAACGCTTATGATGCACATAGAGCAGGAAAGCGAACTTGCCAAAAAACTGTTGAGTATGCAGGGGAACGACTATGAAACGCTTCGTAGCGGTTTTTTGGCGATGGTTGGTGGCAAGAAGCAGGAACATGTAACCAGCTCGAAGATCAAACAGGTCTATTTTCCGGTGGACAAGAATTATCATCAGCTCTCCATTTTGAGTAATTCCGGGCTGATCTTTGAACTAAAAAAGCGTATTGACGCGATGCGCTATGGGGAAAAGACAAAAGAGCTTCGAGAGCTAAAACGCAAAAACGCGCCAAGCGATGAAGGGTTTAGCGAACTCTATCATTTGACGACCATAGGCTATGGCGGTACGAAACCGCAGAATATCAGCGTACTCAACAACCAGAACGGGGGCAAAGCGTATTTATTGCGCTCTATGCCGCCGGTGATCGATAAACGTTCCCTACATTTTCCCAAACAGGACTTTTTTAAAGAATCGATGCGACCTTATGAAACCAAAGAGATTTTTTCTTCTCTTCATAACATCTTCAAAACCGACTATACAAATCTGAAAATCAGGAATACCAAATACTACTGGTACGGGGAGCTTATAGATCGTATCGTCGAGAAGATGTGGTCGGTTCGCTCCGTCGCAGAAAGTCAATATTTCGAGGAGAGTTCGCAGCTTGCGCTCTATCAGAAAATATGGCTTCTGGATGCTCATACAGAGGAAAGGGAAACGCAGGAGAGCTGGCTGAATGAATTGATCCAAAAGATTGCAGTATGGATTGTTAAAGAGTATGAAAGAAGCATTGGCAAAACATCTGTAAAGCTTGGCAATGAGGAGTATCTCGATATTTTGAAAACAGTCGAAGCAAACAAGGAGGCATTGCGATGATAGGCGATATTCGAAAACTGCTTGTGATTTCCCATATGAAAGTGCACAACGCCAACGCGCTTTCCAGCCCGTTTACGATAGGCTTCCCGGCCATGACGGCATGGCTGGGTGCATCGCATGCACTGGAGCGGAAACTGAAGGCCGACGGATTTTCCTCGCTCGTCTTCAAAGGGGTCGGCGTGATCAGTCATGCAGCGGATTTGCAAACCTATCAAGGGCCGGGCGATTACGTGCATTCTATCGTCGGTACTGCCAATCCGCTGGAAAAAGACGGCAATAGAGCTGCGTTTATCGAAGAAGCCCGGATTCATCTCGATGTCTCGGTTTTGATCGAATACGACGGCGTAGGCAAAGACGAAGAAGAACAATTGATCGAAAAAGTATCACATCATTTGCATGGCGGTATGAAAATGGCCGGCGGCGATATTTTCGGTTTTAAAAAACCTGAGCTATTCAGGATAGCTGAAGGCGACGAAAGCGATTTGGGCAAACTCCGGCGAAAGCTGATGCCGGGGTATGCCATCGTCGAGCGGCGGGAGTTGATGAGAGAGGCAATGCAAGCGGGTGCCGATGCCATAGACACACTTTTGGAGTATTTGGCGGTGCATCACCATTGTGAGGTAAACGGTGAAGAGGTGTTATGGAGTAGTGGACGCAAAGTGCCGGGCTGGATCGTGCCGATCGCTATCGGTTTTCAGGGTATTTTGGAAATAGGCCAAGCGAAGAATCAGCGTGACCCCGATACGCCGCATCGCTTTGCGGAAAGCGTTGTCACGTTGGGCGAGTTTAAGATGACTTACAAGATCACAGCACTTGATGAGATTTTATGGCGTTATCACTTTGATGATGGCCGTGCACTTTATCTGTGTCAGCAATCCATGGAGCCGGTTTCGGCTTATTAAATTCAAGATTACATTCAAAAGGAAAACATCATGGCAAAAGAAAAAAACGTAGCTTCAGTATTGGCATTTGAAAAAAAACTGGTCGCTTCTGATGGTTACATGTATGGAACGACCTGGGACAACCGCGCGGAGCAAACACCGCTGAAATTAACGGAAAAATCGGTGCGGGGCACAATCTCGAACCGTTTGAAAGATGCCGTCAAAAACGATCCGGCAAAACTTAATGCCGAAGTCGAAAAAGCAAACCTTCAGACGGTTGACAGTTGCGCGTTGGAACCGGATCAGGATACGCTTCATCTGCGTTTTACACTGAAAATACTGGGTGGCATTCATAAGCCTTCTGCCTGCAACAGCAGTGCATTTGCCCAAACGTATGCTGAGGCAGTAAGAGACTATATCGCCAGAGAAAAGTTTGCAGAGTTGGGGCGCAGATACGCACTGAACATTGCCAACGCGCGGTATTTGTGGCGAAACCGGGTCGGTGTCGAGGTGGTTGAAGTCGTGGTGAAATCGTCCCAAAACGAGTCGGTATGGACATTTGACGCCAAAGCGTTCAGTCTACGTACCATGGAGTGCGAGGATCAGCAAGTTGCATCTTTGGGTGAGCGTATTGCAGAGGTGTTGGGCAGTGAAGATGGTTACGTGATACTTGAGATCGACTGCTACGCCAAAGTCGGAAAAGCGCAGGAGGTCTATCCTAGCGAAGAACTGGTGTTGGATAAAGGCAAAGGAAACAAGAGTAAGGTACTTTATGATGTCAATGGTATCGCCGCATTGCACTCGCAGAAAATCGGTAATGCGCTGCGAAGCATCGATACATGGTATCCCGAGTTTGAAGACGAGACCAATGGTGCAGGGCCAATTGCCGTTGAACCATACGGAGCAGTGACGAGTATGGGTAAAGCGTTCCGGGCGAACAAGCATGACTTCTACACCCATTTCGATAAGTTTGCCAGAGGTGAAAAACTTGAACAGATCGAAGATGAACATTATGTTATGGCCGTTCTGGTACGTGGTGGTGTATTTGGCGAAAGCGACAAGTAGCCCTCATGCAGTACTATATCGAAATCACCCTGCGTCCCGACGCAGAGGTAGGGCTGGGCTTTTTATGGCAAAAGGTGTATCAGCAGATCCATTTGGCGCTGGTGGAGGTCAAAGATGAAAACGATACGGTGGGCGTAGGTATTTCGTTTCCGAAATATCGTGCCGATGCTTTTCCATTGGGCGATACCGTTCGCCTCTTCGCCAAAACACCCAATGCTTTGATGGATTTGCGGTTGGATGTGTGGCTTGCGAGGCTGATCGACTATATTGCGATCAGCAGTATTACAAAAGTTCCGGTAAATATTGGAACCTACGTGAGTTTTTCTCGTAAACAGGTGAAGTCTAACATGGAGCGCCTCGCCCGCAGGCAGGCAAAACGCAAGGGCATTAGCCTTGAAGAAGCTTTGAAAAATTATACCGACATGCAGGAGCTGACGACGCAACTGCCGTTTATCGTTTTGGATAGCCTTTCAAGTACGCAACGGTTGAAGCTGTTTATTCAAAAAGAGCTGAAGGATATTCATACAGAAAGTAGATTTAGCACCTACGGTCTCAGCAAGGAAGCAACAGTTCCATGGTTTTAGTGTATTATATTCCATATTTTTTGATATAATCAGGAGTATATTCCTAAAATAAGGAAAAAATATGGAGTCTATTCTTCTTGAAGATAACCCCCATTGGACAAATGCTGATGCGTATGGGCAATTTGTTCGGCGCGAAGCATTGGCGCAGGCCGAAGGTCTGCTTGCGGCAAAAGAGATAGTGGCTATCATTGGTTCAAGGCGTGTCGGTAAAAGTACGCTGGCAAGACTGCTCATTAGGGAGCTGATGCGTACGGGGATTGAAGCTAAAAATATTTTTTTTATCAATCTCGAAAAGCCGCTGTTCATTCCCTATAAAAACGATGCCACTTATCTTGAAAAGATTTACGAGGCCTATCTCAAACTGGCAGAACCGGATGAAAAGATCTACTTTTTCATCGATGAGATCCAGATATTTCAAAACTGGGAAGTGTTTGTCAAGTCGAAGTATGAAACCGGCAACGTAAAGTTTGTTATTACCGGCTCCAATGCGTCGTTGTTAACATCGGAGTTTTCAACGCTTTTAACGGGCAGGGTCTTAAAGGTTCAGCTGCATAGTTTCAGTTTCACGGAGTTTCTGAACTATAAAAAAATTGATGTTTCAAACAACATTGCCATCGTTCAAAACAGGATCGCCATTCAAAAAGCCAAAGAAGAGTACCTTAAGTGGGGCGGCTATTTTTCTGTCATATCGAATTCCGACGAGCAGATCAAAAAGCAGTTGCTAACCAATATTGCCGAAGATATCATCCTAAAAGATATCGTTGTACGCCACAAGATCAAAAATGCATCCGAGATTAGGGATCTGTTTTATTATGTAGTATCTAATGCGGCGACATTGCTCAATTACGCTTCTCTGGCAAAAAAACTTGGACTTGATGCCAAGACGGTAAAAGAATATATCGGATATTTCGAAGACAACTTTCTGGTTTCGCTGGTTTCCAGACATCACAACAAGCTTACCGAGGCAATAAAATCGGCAAAAAAAATCTATGTTAACGACAATGGTTTTTTAAATCTGGGTATCAATCCCGAACGAAATTACGGCAATGCTCTTGAAAATCTTGTCTTTACCGTTTTGAATTCAAAAGGGAGAAGCCCCGCTTATCTCAAAGAAAACAGCGAAGTCGATTTTCTGGTTGAAAACAACCTGATACAAGTCGCGTACTCTATCGAAGACGACAAAACGAGAAACCGGGAACTCAAAGCGTTTAACGAATTTAGAAAACCAAAACAAAAGGCTCTGTTAATCACGTTTGATAGTAATGAAACACTTAAGGATATAGAAATTATGAGTTTCGAACGGTTTGTTTTAACCAATGTTTTTTGATAGCCTCCAAAAGATCCCTTTTTCAGGGCTTTAGGAAAAACATGGTATTTTTTTTGGTTTTTTTGTAAAATCACAGAAGCATTCCCTGTATTTTGGGATTTATGACGGATACGATTGCTGTACACTGCCGCATAGGCAGCTTAGAAAGATCGGACGGCGCTATCACGAACTCGCGCTATGTACACTGCCGCATAGGCAGCTTAGAAAGCTGAAGGCGTAGGAGCGGGACAAACCGCCACGTACACTGCCGCATAGGCAGCTTAGAAATGTCCCGTATTTCTCACGAAATTCTGATACTAGTACACTGCCGCATAGGCAGCTTAGAAATATTAGCGAGGATTCGATGCACTTCTATCATGGTACACTGCCGCATAGGCAGCTTAGAAACGAACGATGGTGTTGTGCGCACTTTTTACATCGTACACTGCCGCATAGGCAGCTTAGAAATCATAGTCACAATCAAACTCAATATCACGTGTGTACACTGCCGCATAGGCAGCTTAGAAATCACGTGATTTTTGCATTCTATCTTTTCCGCCGTACACTGCCGCATAGGCAGCTTAGAAATACATCTTGAAAAAACTATAAACGATTTAGAGGTACACTGCCGCATAGGCAGCTTAGAAATTTCAGTCCGTGCCCACCCGCAGGGGCGTACGGTACACTGCCGCATAGGCAGCTTAGAAACACAAGTCCCCCAGCTATCAGCATGTTCCGTGGTACACTGCCGCATAGGCAGCTTAGAAACGCTGGTTCGTGCTATTATTTTTCACGAGAACGTACACTGCCGCATAGGCAGCTTAGAAAGTACTCTGACGAAATTGTTACGCGAGGTATCGGTACACTGCCGCATAGGCAGCTTAGAAACTCAAGACGATCGGATTGTGTCGCGTTCATACGTACACTGCCGCATAGGCAGCTTAGAAAGCTACTAGAGCCGCCTTTATTGCCGTTCGCCAGTACACTGCCGCATAGGCAGCTTAGAAAGCGCTTTCGCGCGTGCGAACTCGCGCTTTTTTGTACACTGCCGCATAGGCAGCTTAGAAATAAGTGAATATCTCGGTCGTCTCGGCGATTGAAGTACACTGCCGCATAGGCAGCTTAGAAATAGCGATATCGACGAGCTGTGCAGATCATTCATGTACACTGCCGCATAGGCAGCTTAGAAATCACCCCTAAACACCCATCATCACTTCCCAATGTACACTGCCGCATAGGCAGCTTAGAAATTGCAGTCAAGTCCTCGATTTTCTTTACAGCTGTACACTGCCGCATAGGCAGCTTAGAAAAAAAAGTGCATCTGTATTATTAAGTGCGATTTGTACACTGCCGCATAGGCAGCTTAGAAATGATTCGGAGTTGGGGCGAATAGCCATTGATAGTACACTGCCGCATAGGCAGCTTAGAAATAACGCATCTGGGTTTTATCGCGAACATGTTCGTACACTGCCGCATAGGCAGCTTAGAAATATGACATG
>JBNKJB010000015.1:0-95605 GCA_050290965.1 Sulfurimonadaceae bacterium | reverse complement strand
ACTGGAATACCATTCTCCGCCTGCTTCAATATCGCCAATATCTGGCTGTCTGTAAATCGTGATTTCTTCATAGAAAACTCCTGTCTGTAGTTTATTAGAATTTTCTACTTTTGAAAAGCTCTATTTTTCGGGGGGATTACCTTTTTCTGGAGAAGAACTTTTTATAAATTTTTCCAGTATTTTCCACCAAGAGGCTTCATAATCCCAATCTTCACGACCATTATGACCCCATCCTCCCCATATAATGGTTGAATCTGCAAGCATAGAGACCTCAAGCTCCTTTTCCCAAAAACTATCTTCAATGAAGGTACCTTTTAATTTTTTATTACTATGATGGAATTGAGGCCACAGAAAAACAAATACAGGTTTTTTATATTTTCTTGCACGTTTAATGTTTTCTTTTGCATAAATAACCCAATTTTTTTCATTATTGTAAAATGTATATATTGTTGGGCATATAACATCTACATATTTTGCAAGTTCTTCAAGTTTTTTATCGATGTTTTTCGATCGCAATATTTGCGTAGGATTATTTAAAAAAATACCCCAATAATCACGATTTGGAAGTACTCCATAGTATCCAAATTTTAAATCTGGGCGAGTCTCTTTCATTGTTTTAATAACTGCTATGTATTTAGAAAGAGCCAGATTTGCCTCTTGATCGTTTTCTGATTCAATATTCCAATGCTCTATGTCCAAAATATAAGGAGTTTTAGAAGGCTTTAATTTTAAGGCCAATTTTTTTAAAAAATCTATATCAGGGTTTTCTTTGTTAGCACCAACGGGCCAAAGTGAACTTTCGTAGATAATATTTATTGGAATAAAATTAACAGAGAAGTTTGCTGGTTTATTTTTGTAAAGTGTGGCATCATAAACATTCAAAGAGTTGTTGTGTGGCACATTAGAACAGCCTATAAACATAAAAAATATCAAAATAAAAAAATGAGTATTCATTGGAGTCTTTTAAGTATTTTTTTTAATGCTCATGATGTGATTTGCCAGTTAGAACACTGAATAAAAGCCGGAGAGGACGAACAAAATAATAAAAAAAATGCAGTAATTTAGGAAGATTCATAATGTAAATATCAGCAGTTTTTAAACTAAATGCAAGTTTTATTACATAATGCCATGCATCAAGTCGTGTATCAGTAAGTGATCCAATGCGTTGAATGTGTCCAATAATATCTCCACTTTGAATTTGAATAGTTTTTAGCATATTGATCTCAAGAGTTTTAATTAAAGATGCAATCTGTGTATTTGTATTGATTTCCTGTTCTAACATTTCGGGCAAGGGTGTTGCAAAATAATGATTGGCCATTTTTAGGCCTAATAGCAACATAATCTTTACATGTAGGTTGCAAGCTAAGTCCCATATCTTTTCCCAGTTTACATCAACATTATGTATAAGTCGATCAATATCTACCACCCATTCGAGTCGTTCCCAAAAGTGTTTTGAGCCATGCATGGCTAAATATAATATTAGCGACTCGTTTTGCAAAGTGTTGATCTGCTTGTTGTTTATTGAAAGTTGCTGCATACTGTAGAGTTGCTCATCTTTTAGTGATTGTACAAGACGTTCTTCAAAGAGCCTCCAGTGAAGTTCTATTTTAATTCCGTTATCCGTATTATAAAATGAAGCATCTTTTCCTGCACGAAGCAAGGCAGGATTTTTTAAAAACTTTATAGGTTTGTGTGCATTATAGCCTTGTTCTTCCAAAAGTTGTGCGGCACGAAAAAGATCGGGTTCATGAACTAAAAAATCAAGGTCCACATATTGTCTAGAAATAAAATCACCATAAGCCATAAATGATAGAACAGGACCTTTAATAACGGTTAATTCTATGCCTGCTTCTCGAAAACACAACGTTAAACGCTCAAGCTCAGCAACCATCTGCATATGATGCATCACATGCTGAGAATGAAGCTGTGTAAGCATGGCAATTGCAGGCTGTGGAATGTTGATACGATGGCTTTTTAGTGTTTGATATACTAGTGGCAGTACGCCATGTTGATGGGCAAGATTAAAAAATTCCGGCCATGATGTCACTTTATCAGAAAGTTCTTGTAAGTGCTTGGCATCAGAATTGGTAGCCGCACAGGCTACAAGTAGTTGAAAAGACACGAGTTAGCTTTCTTTAATGAGTAGTCCACGATCGACCAGAACATTTAAAAATGTGGAAATATCATTTTTAAGGACCTCTTGTGGTGCATCATAAAGCTGTTGTAGCGTTTCAAGAATAGCAGCAGGCTCTTCGCTCTGTGTTAGCAGCTCCCATATCTGTTCACCAATGGGATTTAGTGCAAAAAACTGATTGCTGTTGCTATCAAGTAAAATAGATTCACCATCGATCTTTTGCAGTAGTATGGTGTTGGGAATGTGATAAGGTAGTTTATTCATGTGTTTCACTTTGTGTGTATTTTAAGATACTATCATAGACTTCCGGTAGGCGTTGTATATCCCATGGAATGTCAACTTTTGCCATACGGACCCGATTTCCAATGTAAGAGAGATGCTGAGTCTCGTCGGTAATACCAAATTCGTAATTAATCTCCGCACCATAGCGTAGTTGTGTAAACTTATCAATACCACGTAGTGGAGTGAAGCAAATACTGGCATCGGGCGCTACGGGGTTGAGTATAAAAATAGTTTGTAATATGCTAGGCTTTTGTGCAACATTTGTGCAGCGCTTTCCAAGGGTCTCAATAGCTCGATATGGTCTTTGATAAGGATGTGAAGGCACTGCCAGCATATGGTTTCCATACGGCAAAAGTCCTAATTTGTCATCGGTCACCAAGGCATGCCCTTGTTGTAAAAAATAATCAGTCAGTGTTGATTTACCACCATTGCAAGGCGCCATAAAGGCAATAGTTTTTTCATTAGCTAGCACAGCGCCGGCATGAAGAAAAAAATAAGTACGTTGATAGGAGAAAAATACAGGCAGTGCAATATGAACAAGCCAGTAATTCATAAGCTCTGTTGTTGCTTGAGGTAAACGACGATAAAAAATAGTGGGGTTATTTTTTTTCCAGTAAAACGCAACAATATCTTGAATGACAAATGCTACAACATTCTGTGTAGCATCAACAGAAATAGCTACTGTTCTTCCTTGGTTATTATAATAGCTAGCATTGGTGTGAAAATCAAAAGAAAGTGATCCAACAAGCTCTTTTACAAAAAGCTCAGGGTACTTATTGGAAGAGTCTAATACGTCTTCTTTGCAGAAGTCACGTATTAGATTAATATTATAACAGTACAAATAACTATTAAAGCGGTGAAGGGTATTCTCTTGCAGCTGTAGGCGCGAACCAGCTTTCGCCACCAGTTACGGTTGCATCCCACCCTTTAACGTTTGAGTTCCATGTATCCCATGCACTGTTCCAATCGCTAGGATTAGAAGCAAGGGCATCATTGGCATTACTCATGTAAGTTTGTGTTTGACCATAGTAGCCATAAACTTGTGATCTAGCGTCTGCACCACCCATATTAGTCCAATCAGATGTCTCTGCACCCCATTGTGATGACATGTCATCCCATTGGCTTTGATAATCTGACAACTTTGTCATTTGACTGCTACTTAGTGCAGCAGCTGATTTAGGAAGCGTTACGGCTCCTAAACTTACAACTACTGGTGCTGAATAAGCGGCTTTCTTTAGAAACGCTCTTCTACTGCTTGTTTCCATGGTTTTCTTCTCCAAATTAGTAAATACAAAGGCATTATATCATAAAATTACAGACTAAAGCAATTGTTTTACGTTATTTTGTAACTAAAATGTTGTAAATCCAGATAATCATAATAAATATTTTTCAATATTGTTAATGAGATTTTTAGTAATTCGTGCTATTATCCACGTAGATTTTATGCTATTTACGCAGGTATAAGCATGCCAAGATCACACCTTTAAATATGGAAAAACCATGAAACATATTATATTACTAATTGTAACAGTTACTTTTTTCTCAACACTTTACGGTTCTGAAAAAGCATATAAAATTGTTGTAAATAGTTATCAATCACGTGTTGCCTCGGAAGTGGCACTAAAAGAAATACGCAACTATGTCCATCAACATGTTCCTGATGCCGTACAAAAAAGAGCAGCTTATGACTTTCATAGTAGACAGCTTGGCTCGTTTTATTCTGTAACTATTGAACCTATTGTTGACCAAGAGTTGCTGCAGCAGCTTCTTGTTATCTTGCAACAAGAATATGTAGATGCTTTTGTGAGTAACTCTAGAATGGGTCCTCAAGATACTGTAAAACCTGAGAAAAATCAAAATGTTTTGGTGAAAGACAAACCTATTGCTGCAGAGCAAACCTCTAAGCTTGATAAAGAGGAAAGGTTGAAAAAATTATATGAGCAGCAGGCGGCATATGGCAATAATAACTCTGATAATGGGGTTAAATTGTTGTTTTGGGGTGCCTTGGCAGCTTTAATTGGTATAGGTTTTTTGGTTTGGTTATTGAAATATAAAAATAAAAGACGTGATACGGATTTGTCTCAATTTTTTGTAAATGAGCCTCCTCGCAGTACTAAAGATAATGTATCAAGAAGCATTCAATCAGACAAACCGGTATCTAAGCAAAAAAGATCCGAGAAGATAAAAATTGATCTACATTCACATTTGATTCCTGGGATTGACGATGGAGCAAAAACAATGGATGAAGCAATCGAGCTGATAACCAAGTTACGTGATTTTGGGTATACAAAATTGATTACAACGCCACATATTGCATCGCATCGTTATCCTAACACATCACAAATTATTCAAAATGGTTTGCAATCATTACGTGAAGCTCTTGAATCTAGGGGGATTGCTATAAACATCGAAGCAGCAGCCGAGTACTATTTAGATGATCATTTTATAAAATTACTTGAAAAAGGGGACCTTTTGACATTTGGAGGCAACTTTTTGCTTTTTGAACTTTCATATGTTAATCATCCTGCTGCTTTATATAATATGGTTGAAGCAATGCAACAAGCTGGCTATAAACCTGTTCTGGCACATCCAGAACGCTATGGGTATATGCATAAGAGCTTTGACAAATACGAAAAACTTAAAAAAATGGGTGTCTATTTTCAGCTTAATATGAATTCATTAGTGGGATATTACTCAATGGAAGTTAAAGCGGTAGCCGAAAAATTAATAGAAAAAGGGATGGTAGATTTTATTGGAAGCGACACGCATAAAGCGCGCCATCTTTCAATGATGCAGGGAGTTTATGATACTCCGATGTATCAGCAACTTATACGTCGCAATAGCTTGATGAATAATATGCTTTAAGAAGACGATTGCGGCGTGTCATAATAGTCGTGGGCATGACCGTAACCGTAACCGTAGCCATAACCATATCCAAATTTTTTATTAAGTTCCAAGCCATTAAGAATAATACCACTGTTGTGAAGCTCATGCTCTTTGACAAAACGGTTAATATTTTTAATAAAATCCTTTTTGGAGAATTTGGCTCGGAATACAAATAGATTGATATCGGATCGTTTCATAAGCATCATAGCATCTGTTACCAAGCCAATAGGCGGTGAATCTAGAAGTACATAATCATATTTAGTTAAGAGATTGTCAATAATCATATTAAAGTTGCTGGTCATTAACAACTCTGAAGGATTTGGCGGAACAGGTCCCGCTGTAAGTACTTGCAAATTTTCATACTCAGTAGAGACAATAACATCATCCAGAGTATGCTTTCCGGCAAGAAGAGTACTCATCCCTTTCTCATTACTAAGTTTGAATTTTTCATGAACCCTAGAGCGACGTAAATCAAGATCCACAATCAAAACTTTTTTATGGGTTCTGGCAATAATTTTTGCCAGTTCGGTTGAAATGGTAGTTTTACCTTCGGTTGGAACCGATGAGGTAAGTGTTACTAGTTTTGAGCGATCGCTTTGTTGCAAAAACTCTAGATTGGTTCGAATTACTCGCATTGCTTCCATGAATGGCTGAATATTCTTTTTGTTGTTAAGATGCGGAACGGCCCCATAAAGAGGAATAGGGCTATGTTTTTCAATATCTTCAATATTTTGGACGGTATTATTAAGATGATTGCGTAAAAATGCTAAAGCAGTTCCTAAAATAAGCCCAAGAAACATGCCTACTATGACTATAAGCTGACGTTTTGGCTTTACAGGACGAAACGGAATTTCAGCACTATCAATCACGCGTGTACCGGTAACAGTAGAGGATTTAATAACAGCTTGCTCGGCACGTTTTTGAAGCAGATACGAATAAACTTTCTCATTAACCATGAAACTTCGGCTAAGTTGTGTGAGTTGGCGCTCCTGCTCAGGCAGCGCTTCCATCTCTTGAGTATTTTCATGAATGATTTTATTAAGTGAACGTTTGCGCTCACTGAGCGCGCGAATATTACCTTCAAGGCTATTTCTTAGCATCCCTTTAAGTGAATCAAGGCGTCCACTGATTTTAATCACGTCAGGATGCAGTTCAGTGTAATCAATTAAAAGTGATTTTTTAATGGTTTCATCTTCTTGAATTTTTAAAATCAAATCATTAATACCAGGGTTCACTGTAACCAAAGAGCCAAGATTAATTTCGGTCAAATCTTGATTATTGATAACATAGTCATAAGTATTGCTAAGTACATCAAGTTGCATCCCGATTTCATAGCGCTGTGATTCAAGTTCACTGAGTTTTTCGGCAGTAATTTGTGCTTTGGAGCCAACATCAATAATGACATTAGTAGCTTTATACTGTTGCAGTTCCTGAGCAGAACTTTGAAGGGTTTTGTTGATGGCATCAAGTTGCTGATCAAGAAATTTTAATGACTTATCAGCACTCTCGGTTTTGCGATCAAACTCTGCTTCAAGATAGGCAGCGGTAATGGCATTAACAATCTCTTTTGCTCGGGCAGGATGTGTGTCGCTATAATTCAAAGAAAGAATTGAGCCGTACTCCGAGATATTATTGATTGAAAGACTATTGGTAATACGTTCTGCCCACAATTTATTACTCATATACATGATAGTGTATTGTGGCTCTGTAGGCTCATACACTTTTTTGACCATCAATTGAAACCAAGGCGTCATAACAGGTTTATCATACTCATGCACCATGGAATAATCTATAGCACGTTCATTGTCCGGAATTGACGCTACGTAACCACGCACTTTGTCAATCAGTTTGCTCATTAGTGATGGACGTGTTTCCAGTCGAAAATGTTGCTCATCAATTGGATAAATATTAAAAGGAGCTTGCACTTGTGGCCCAATTCCTCGGATGTCAACAACAAAAGGGGCCTGTTTATAAAGCTCAATGGTTCTATAATTTTTTTGAGTAAAATACATGGTATTAAGACTCAAGGATGCAATTGCTTTGGAAATAATCCAGCGTGATTTTAAAATTTGTGCTTCATTCTCAACATTACTACTATCCTTACCTAATGCCATAGACATAAAGTCATTTTGAGCATAACGCTCGCTAACAACTTCTACCGTGGCATTAGTAGTATAGATACTGGTGGCAACATAGGCATAAGCAGCTGCCAAAAATGTAATGACTAGGGTAACTAAAATGATTAATAAGCGATAACGTTTCAGTACTTGAAACAGTTCGCCAAGATCAATTTCATCTTCGGTTGTATGTGTGGATGTATGTGACATTATTTAGTAACTCCATAAATTACAGCAGCAGTTTGAAATGGTGCTAGCAAGCCGCTAATAAAGCTAACCCAAGGAAGCTCTTCTTGGTATCCAATGGTGGTAGCACGGTCATCTCTTGCTGCAACATATACAATATCGTTAGGGCGTAAAATCAGACTATTGGCAGTGAGGGATTTAAAATCTGTCATATCGACTTCGCGTACTTCAGGGCTTCGTAAATCACCACGGATAATACGGATGTTGGTGCGGTTGGCAAAGTCGGTAATATCGCCACTAAGAGCCAGTGCTTCATAAAGCGACACCGTACCGTGATTAACCAATACTATGCCGGGCTTATTAACTTCACCCAGTACAAAAAGGCGTTGGTTGAGAATTTTAACGGCAACATAAGGGTTGCGAAGGTATTTTTTATACTCTTCAATCAGTTTTTCTGTTGCTTCTTTTTCAGTTAAGCCAGAAATTTTTATATTTCCAATCAAAGGAAGATTGATAATACCATCTGGTCCAATCAAAGTACCTTCATCACCGACACGTTGCGTATATACCTTTTGGCCACCGTTATTAAGCAGCATACTAAGCTGTCCTCCCGTACCCGAGGATTGGTTAAATGCCATAATCTCAACACGGTCGCCTTGTTGAATTTTCCATTCAAATATTTTTTCTTTTTCATACGATGAATCAGAAACCTGTTTAACTTGTCTTACCGTATTAGCGTTTTTTTCAAAACGTTGAAAGTTCTTTACACTACACCCTGAAAAGAGTATTAATGCAGTAAAAATCAAAAAAATTTGTTTTTTCATGTTATCCTCATTGAAAAAAGTCTCATATTTTACAAAAATAGATATTAATATATAATATTATTTCCAGATGGTTACGGTAGCCTTTCTATATTAACCCTGTTTTAACCCTTAGCGTTGCTTTGTATATTTAATGACTTTTAATGCTGCTGTGCTACAATCCTTCACTCGATTTAAGTAAAATGGGAACTTATGAAACCTTTTGTATATCCTGAGATGATGGTACATGTACCAATGTGTACTCACAAAGATCCTCAAAATATTTTAATTATTAGTGAAGACGATACTTTTTTACAAACGGAGTTATCGCGCTATGGTGATGTTGAAGGTACAACAATTTTAGCAAGCAGTGCATTGCAAAGCATTCGTGATCTGAATGATAATCATTATGATGTAGTGTTATGTGAGGCTAGTGCTGATGCTGCACTGGTGGCACATCTATCACGGGTTGGCAAGGATGATGCTCTTGTAAGCATGGTGCATCCTGATTTAGAAGATAGAGATGCAAATACGCATCTTATGCAAGTCCTTGGAAACTATTATAAAATTATTATGCCTTACCATGCTGGTCAACAGACGTTACTACTTGCGTCTAAAGCGTATCATCCTACTGCTGATTTTATTTTGCATCGCACTGATATGCTTGAAGGGCAAGAGTATTATAACTGCGATATTCATCCCGCTGCTTTTGCTATGCCAAATTATATTCGTGAGGCATACCGGGGCATTATTCGAAACTGATGGCATTTGAATATGCGATTGCGCTTACGGGTGGTATTGCAACAGGAAAAAGCACGGTAGCATCATTGCTTGGATTGCATGGTTTGCGTGTTATTGATGCAGATGCAATCGCTCATCAACTGCTCGATGTGAATTATGAGTGGGTAGTGCAAACGTTTGGAACAGAGTTTGTTTTGGGTTCTAAAGTAGATCGTAGTGTTTTGGGAAAAATGATTTTTTCTAATCCAGATGCTAAAGTTGTACTTGAAGCATTTTTGCATCCTAAAATTCGTGCTGAAATTGAGCTACAAAGTGCCAAACAAGACACCTTGGGCTTTCCTTATCTTATTGATATACCGCTTTTTTTTGAAACACACTCTTATGATATTGCAGATTCGGTAGTGGTATATACGCCAAAAGAGCTACAGCTTGAGCGTTTTATGAAACGTAATGGTTTTGAAAAAGATGAAGCATTGCGGCGCATTGAATCACAAATGGATATTGAAGAGAAAAAAAAGCGCGCAACATGGGTGATTGATAATAGTGCTAATCTTAAACATTTACAGCAAGAATGCGAAAATTTTGTGGATATGATCAAAGCGAAGTATAATTACACTTAAAAAAAAGACGTAATATGGTTCTTAGGAAATATTCTGCCAATGGCAATGATTTTATACTCTTCCACACCTTTTTGAAACAAGATCGTAGTGATCTAGCGCGCACGCTTTGTGATCGTCAAAACGGCATAGGGGCGGATGGACTGATTGTATTATTGCCACATGAAACGTATGATTTTGAGTGGGAATTTTATAATAGTGATGGCAGCAAAGCCGAGATGTGTGGCAATGGTTCACGTGCTTGTGCGCATTATGCGCTAGTGAATGCTTTAGCTCCATCACATATGGCCTTTTTAACGCTTGCAGGTGTTATTAGAGCAGAGGTTGAAGGGACGATGGTATTGAGCGAGTTAACCCCGCCACATATTCTTAATCAAAATATTCAAATTAATGGGCAACAATGGTGGCTTATTGATACAGGCGTTCCACATCTAGTTAGCTTTAATACAGATATAGAGCATTTTGATCGAGATGAAGCACGTAGACTTCGCTACGAATATAATGCGAATGTCAATATTGCTAAAATTGATGGTGATGGATCTTTACATGTAAGAACGTATGAACGTGGTGTGGAAGATGAAACATTGGCTTGCGGTACAGGAATGGCGGCGTGCTTTTACCGTGCACACAAAGAAGGGTTGATCGGCACTAACGCTAAAGTACATCCGCGTAGCGGAGATACGCTTTATTTGGGCCTCAATGAAAGAACAATTACATTTAAAGGTGAGGTCAAACCAACCTTTACAACGATATGGCCATTATAGGCCAGCTGCTTCAATTAGTTTGGCTTGTGAGTCGGCAATAAGCGGGTCGATTATTTCGTCAAAAAGCCCGCCATGCATGATTTCACCAAGGCGATAAAGCGTCAGTGTAATACGGTGATCGGAGATGCGATTTTGTGGGTAGTTATAAGTGCGAATACGTCCACTACGATCGCCGGTACCAACTTGTAATTTTCGCACGGCACCCTCTTCTTCAAGCTTTTGATGCATCTCAAGATCATAAAGACGCGATTTGAGCACTTTCATTGCTTTGTCTTTATTTTTATGCTGCGATTTTTGGTCTTGATTGGTGACTACAATTCCTGTTGGAAGGTGCGTGATTCGTACTGCTGAATCGGTAGTGTTAACCGATTGTCCCCCACAACCGCTTGAACGCATAACATCAATTTTAAGATCATTAGGATCAATGCTCACTTCAACATCGTCAACTTCGGGCATGATAGCGACCGTAATGGCTGAAGTGTGTACCCGTCCTTGTGATTCTGTGGCAGGTACACGCTGAACACGGTGGGTACCGCCTTCATATTTCATACGACTATAAACATTGTCGCCTTTAATAAGAGCAGTAATCTCTTTGTATCCACCAGCTTCAGAATACGATGCGTCCATAAGTTCGACTTTCCAGCCTCGTACTTCAGCATAACGCATATAGGCGTTAAAGAGATCACCTACAAAAATAGCAGCTTCATCTCCGCCAGTACCAGCGCGCATCTCAATGATAGTATTGCGTTCATCATTAGGGTCTTTTGGCATAAGCAGTGTTCTAATTTCGCTCTCAAGTTTAGGAACACGCGCTTCAAGCTCTTTGAGCTCTTCTTTAGCCAGATCACCCAACTCTGGATCATTAAGCATCTCTTTGTTTTCAGCAATATCAGCCAGTACTTTTTTATAAGTTTTAGCGGTATCGACAATTTTTTGCAAATTGGACTGCTCTTTAGAAAGATCAGTCATACGCTTGATATTGGTAGAAATTTCAGGTGAACTGAGCAGGCCGCTCAATTCATTGTAACGAGTGATAAATGGGGTAAGTTTATCAGCGAGCAAAGTAGGCCTGCAGTTTAGGAGAGGTGTTTACGAAAGTGCTTTGACAGCGCTATTAAGACGGCTGACTTTGCGTGCAGCAGTTTCTTTTTTCAAAATACCTTTGCTTACAAACTTATGTAACTGTTGGTTTGCGACTTTAAAAGCTGCCTGAGCTTCATCTTTATTTCCCTCTTCAACTGCAACGCGTACCGCTTTAACAATATTTTTCATTCGTGTACGGTAATAACGGTTACGTTCTGTGCGCTTGGCAGTCTGACGGATACGTTTTAATGCTGACTTGTGATTTGCCATATGCATTTATCCTTATCAAAATTTTTTTAGGATAGAATATTGCCTTAAATATTCTTAAAATTAAGTTATGTTTAAACGATTCTTTTGAAAAAAACGCATGCGGAGTGTAAATATGAGATTATTTGGAACTGATGGTGTTAGAGGTGAAGCAGGTGGTTTTTTATATGCAAGTCTTGCCATGAAGGTTGCGATGGCGGCCGGTGTTTATTTTAAACAGCATGCTAAAACCAAAAAGATCTTGGTGGGTAAAGACACACGTCGAAGTGGCTATATGATTGAAAATGCAATCGTTAGCGGCTTAACGGCTGTGGGATATGATGTAGTCCAAATTGGTCCCATGCCTACACCTGCAATTGCATTTTTAACCGAAAATATGCGCTGTGATGCAGGGATTATGATCTCTGCTAGTCATAATTCATATGAAGATAATGGAATCAAATTTTTCAATGCTTCGGGTGATAAACTCAGCGAAGATATTGAAGACGAAATTGAGGCAATCATTAATAATATTGATGTTATTAAAGATGCTAATGTTACAGGTAAGGCTATTGGTTCGTCAAAACGTATTGATGACGTTATTGGCCGCTATATTGTGCAGCTAAAAAATTCGTTTCCTAGAGATTTAACGCTTCAAGGGCTACGTATTGTACTTGATACTGCAAATGGAGCAGGTTACAAAGTTGGCCCAACAGTGCTGGAAGAATTGGGAGCAGAAGTGATTGTATTGCATAATAAACCTGACGGTTTTAACATCAATGAAAATTGCGGCGCACTTCATCCTAAAGATGTCCAAGATGCCGTACGCAAGTATCGTGCCGATATCGGATTTGCGCTTGATGGTGATGCGGATCGTTTGGTTGTTGTTGATGATAAAGGTGACGTTGTAAATGGTGATCAGTTGCTTGGTGCTCTTGGGCTCTATCTTCATGAATGTGGGCGTCTTAAAGGTAATGGTATTGTGGCAACCGTCATGAGCAATCAGGGTTTAGAAGATGCGTTAGCCGAAAAAAGTTTGACACTTCATCGTTGCAATGTTGGTGATAAATATGTGCTAGAAGTGATGAAAGAAAAAGAGATTAATTTTGGTGGTGAACAAAGTGGCCATCTAATTTTGCATGATTTTGCTAAAACAGGAGACGGCTTAGTTAGTGCACTTCAAATTCTTGCACTTGTCATTCGTAGCAATAAAAAATCCAGCGATGTGCTTCGGCCCTTTTCACTCTATCCGCAAAAGCTTGTCAACTTGAAGATCAAACAGAAAAAACCACTTGATGAGATTGAGGGATTGTCCGAATTACTAGCAGAGTTTGATGCGCAGCACATTCGCCATTTGGTACGTTATTCGGGAACCGAAAACAAGCTTAGACTTCTTTTAGAAGCTAAAAATGCCAAAGCAATGAATGCAGCGATGGAGCAACTATCAGATTTTTTTAGCCGAGCACTCAATGGTTAAAATGCTGATTGCTCTCGTGCTATCGATGGCGGGTATTTTTATTATTGATCAAAATATAAAGCAACTTTTTATCGATGGGTATCGTTTTTATTCCGATTATGTGGATTTGATTTTAGTGTATAACAAAGGCGTTGCTTTTTCGATGTTTGCATTCATGGGCTCATGGCTCAAATGGTTGCAGCTTTTACTCATTATTGGTGTGGGTGCTTATATCTTGAATCTGCGAAAAAATTGCTATGTTGTTCCTGCCGGAATATTGATTGGGGCAGGCTTTTCAAATGTGTATGATCGTTTTGTTCATAGTGGTGTTGTAGATTATGTGTATTATCACTGGGGGTTTGAATTTGCGGTATTCAATTTTGCCGATGTGATGATTGATGTGGCGGTATTATGGCTTTTGATTCTCAATCTTAAACCAAGATTATGCAGGTCTTGAAAAACCCTAAAACTTCTGATATACTTTCGGCCTCCAAATTGATGCGCGGTTAGCTCAGTGGTAGAGCACTACGTTGACATCGTAGTGGTCACAGGTTCAAATCCTGTATCGCGCACCACTCTTTGAATCTAACAAATCAAATATCATTTTTCGGTGAATAAATACGATTTTTTCCGCTTTTTTTTGCATGATACAGATTCATATCGGCATCGTTAATAAAGTCATCAATACGAATCACCTGATAGTCAGTATGCTCTTTAGGGAGTATGTCTATAAATCCAATGCTCACAGTCGTTTGAATGTTGTGTTCATCAAAGATGACAATACTTTTTTGAAATGCATCACGTATTTGATCCAACTTTTTAGTGCCGATAGTGTGTGAAGTGTTGGGCAGTATAATCAAGAACTCCTCTCCACCATAACGAATAATAATATCTGATTCACGTAAGAGTTCTTGCGCTGTTGTAACAAATTTTTTCAAAAGCATATCACCGGCAAGATGACCGTATGTGTCATTAATGCATTTGAAATTATCCAGATCGCACATAGCCAAAACCATTGAAGCATTGGTAGCTATAGCAAGTTCAAACTGATTAATAAAAATTGAATGAAGGGCATTACGGTTTAATGCCCCTGTTAAAGCGTCTTTAGCCGCTTTTTTGATGATGATTGTGTTATCAATCATTGCAAGTTCTGCACCAATAGCCAAAGAAATCATTTCAGATTTTTCCAAATAGCTCATAAGGACATGATAGTCAGTATGCTCTTTATGAAACTGTTTGTGAATTAAATGTGCGATGTGATGCAGTTGTTCATGCAGTGTAAAAAGGTGATTAAACTTTATAGGGTTTTTAATGACATTTTTAGCTTCTGAATTCAGCCACGTGCCAAAGTGACATATACTGGCATCAAGTTCGGGAATGTTGTTGGCATCAAGGTGCTTAATGGCTTGAATTAACATCCCAAGCCAGATCAGATGCTCTTCGTAGTAACTTACTACACGCTTTTCTAGCATCTCATTAAGTGAATTGATTCGGATGGTATTTACAGAACTGATGCGTTTGAGATAGTGATCAAGATACTCTTTTGAGACGATGCGCTCTATAATAGAGCGTGATTCAAAAAGCGCTACAAACTGTTCATGGTCAAGTCCTTTATCTAAAAGAAGTTGCGAAACCGTTTGATAAAGATAATTGATTTGATTGATGAGAACAACATAATTGAGTTCGTATCGAATATTGAGTTTTGCTAAAGTGCTGCTATCAATACGAAGTGCTTCGTGGTCAAGCAAAATAATATCATGCAGCAATCTTAAAAAAGCCTCCTTGGTCTCTTCAATGTGGTTTTGTGAACCGTCCAAATCAAAAAAAAGATATTTGTTAATAAACTCTTCTAAAAGATCTGAAATATAAGTTTTTAGGTCATTTAAAGGCATATTTGCGTGTCTTTTGATATTGAATTTTGCCAACAATTGTGCATAATGTATAGTGAGACGGGTTAAGAACGGCTGAAAAAATGTTTATTGTAAGGTGTATGTGTTTAACAATTTTTTTTACAATTTTTGAACCCAAACACTATTTGTAGGAGAAAATTAATGAAACGATTGTTACTTATGACAGCAGTATGCTTTTCACTTTTACATGCTGGATTGTTTGATAAAAATGCAGCATTTGAGCATACAAATCCCAATATGAAACGTCAAAATCCTGGACAACAGGGTTATTTGCTTTCTTATAGCGATATTCTTAAAGAAGTACGAACTTCGGTCGTCAATATTTCAACTGAAAAAAGTTTTAAAATGTCCAAGCGTTATGCCAACCCTTTATATGCAGATCCATTCTTTGAGCAATTTTTTAAAAGTTTTGAAGGTCCAGGATTTACTATTCCCAAAGAGCGGGTGCAGCGTTCACTTGGTTCAGGTGTTATTGTGAGCAAAGATGGGTATATTGTGACTAATAATCATGTGGTTGACAACGCTGACACCATTAAGGTTTCAATTCCAGGGATTAAAAAAGAGTATGATGCCAAATTGATTGGCACGGATGAAAAGAGTGATTTAGCCGTCATTAAAATTGATGCCAATAATTTGAATGCCATTACATTTTATAATTCGGACAACGTTGAGATTGGGGATGTCGTATTTGCCATTGGCAATCCTTTTGGTGTGGGTGAAACCATTACACAAGGAATTGTTTCTGCAACAGGAAGATCATCGGTTGGTATTGCAGAGTATGAAGATTTTATTCAAACGGATGCTTCAATAAATCCGGGAAATTCTGGTGGTGCGTTGATTAATTCGGCAGGAGGTCTTATTGGTATTAACAGTGCCATTATCTCTAAAAGCGGTGGTAATGTCGGTATTGGTTTTGCCATTCCGTCCAATATGGTAGAAAATGTTGCTAAATCATTAATTGACAATGGCAAATTTACACGTGCTTATTTGGGTGTAGGTATCTCGGATGTTAGCGAAGATCTTAGCAGTTTTTATGGTAAAAAAGATGGTGCACTGGTAACAAGTATTGAAAAAGGCACTCCGGCAGAAAAAGCGGGGCTAAAGCGTGGCGATCTTATTGTCTCGGTAGATGGGCACGGTGTAGAGTCGGCAGCGCAATTGCGTAATATGATTGGGGCTATGGAGCCTAAAACAAAGGTGACACTGAAATATATTCGCAACAAAATGCTCAATGAATGTGAAGTGCTACTTGGAAGTTCTGAAAATGCAACCCACGCGGATGGTTACGGCTATGAGTACAAAGGGGCCCATGTTGAAATGATGAATGAAAATATTCGTAAAAAATTTGGACTTTCTAATACATTGAGTGGTCTGTTTATTAATCGTGTAGATGAAGAGAGCGAAGCGGAAAAAGCCGGTTTGCAAGCAGGTGATATTATTGTTCAAGTTGAAAACGAAGAAGTTGATAGTGTTGAGAGTTTTAAAAAAGCGCTCAATAGTAAAGGTAAAAAGCGTCTTTATGTCTATCGTCGCGGCGGCGTATTTGTTGTAGCACTTTGAGTGTTGCAACAGAATCATCGCTGAAAATTCTTAAAAAGAGCATTCATTTTTTCAAAAATATTCTATAATCAAACAGATAACTTTTATAAGGAGTTAATGATGAAATGGATGATGAGTGTCATACTCTTTTTGATTTTTGAAACTATTGTAATGGCTGATGGGGCCACGCTGTATGCTAAATGTGCTCAGTGTCATGGTAAAACAGGTGAAAAATCAGCAATGAACAAAAGTAAAATCATTAAAGATATGAGCAAAACAGACTTTGTTGGAGCGATGAAAGGGTATCAAAGCGGCAGCTATGGTGGCGCAATGAAAAATCTGATGGTGCTTCAAGTTAAAGGACTTAGTGAAGCTGATATCACAGAAATTTCTGATTACATTGTTAAATAGTCTTTTACATGTAATTAGGAAATGGCGCTTTAATAACAAAGTGTTGGTGCGCTCGAGAGGACTTGAACCTCCACAGGGTTGCCCCCACTAGAACCTGAATCTAGCGTGTCTACCAATTTCACCACGAACGCATATTAAAGAGAATTGAAAAAAAAGAGATTTTGATGGTGCGGATGAGAGGACTTGAACCTCCACACCTTGCGGCACCAGATCCTAAGTCTGGCGTGTATACCAATTTCACCACATCCGCGTAGTTTTGAGCTTGACATAGTATCGAAGTCAATCTTAAATTATAAAAAGTGGCACGCCCTAAAGGATTCGAACCTTTGGCCTACGCCTTAGAAGGGCGTTGCTCTATCCAGCTGAGCTAAGGACGCAAAATCCGACAATTATGGTGCGCCCGATAGGATTCGAACCTATAACCGTCGGATCCGAAGTCCGATACTCTATCCAGTTGAGCCACGGGCGCCACTGTAAAAAAATGTTAAATAATCGTCGATTTTCTAAAGTTAATGGGGTGGATGATGGGTCTCGAACCCACGGCCCCCAGTGCCACAAACTAGTGCTCTAACCAACTGAGCTACACCCACCATAAATATAATAAGAAAATCGAAAAAGGTGGTCGGGGTGAAAGGACTCGAACCTTCGGCCCCTTGGTCCCAAACCAAGTACTCTAACCATACTGAGCTACACCCCGACCGATCAGCTAAAAAGAAAACTCTCTTTAGTGAGGGCGAAATTATAGTGCATTTTTTTTGTGTTGTCAACACAAGAGTGCTTTAAATTTTTACTTGTATAATTAAGGATTGCCAAAGATCAGGATTGCTAATGAAAATAGCCCGTTTCAGCCGGATCGGATTTATCCTTGCCGCGGCCGGAAGTGCCGTTGGTTTGGGTAATGTCTGGAAATTTCCCTATATCGCCGGAGAATATGGCGGCGGTGCATTCGTATTTGTCTATCTTATTACCGTGCTGATGATAGGTTTTTCGGTCATGATTGCGGAGATGCTTATCGGATATTTGGGGCGACGTGATGCAGCCGAGAGTTTTGGAAATTTGGCTTCCAAACATAAATCTCTTTGGCGCATGGCGGGACTGATGGGTATCTGGACGGGACTGTTTATCATGACATTCTATTCTGTCGTCACGGGATGGATTTTCAATTATATCGTCGTGGCACTGACGGGGCTACCTACGTCGGTTCAAGAAGCGGAAACACTCTTTACCGGAATGCTCTCTCAGGGCATCGGCACCCAGCTTTTTTACCACACCCTCTCTTTTTTGATTGTCACCGGAATTATAGTGCGCGGCATCAAAGCGGGAATAGAAAAGCTTAATCTTGTTTTGATGCCTTTGCTGTTCATTATTGTCGGCGGTATGTTACTGTACGCGCTGACGCTTGAGGGCTTTGCCCAAGCGTGGCATTTTATGTTTGCGCCCAATTGGGAAAAATTGAACTCGGAAGGACTTGTGACTGCGGTCGGTCATGCTTTTTTCACGCTCTCACTCGGTATGAGCACCATTTTGACCTATGCGGCTTCTCTGCCCAAAGAGAGCAATCTGGTTCAGAATTCACTTATTATCGTTGCTCTTGATACCGTTATCGCCCTTATGGCGGGTTTGATGCTTTTTACCTTTTTATACCAGTACGGTGCCGAACCTTCCAAGGGGCCGGGTCTGGTTTTCATCTCGTTGCCGGCGGTCTTTTATGAAATGGGCGCTATCGGCACGCTTTTTGCAGTGCTTTTTTTTATTGCGCTGGCTTTTGCGGCACTTACTTCTGCTGTTTCCATTATTGAACCGATGGTGCAATATCTGATTGACAGATTTGATATCTCCCGGCTGCGTGCCGCTTTGATAACGGGCAGTTTTTTTTATGTGGTGGGCATTATTGCCCTTCTCTCCAATACGTCGGACTTTGGTGTCTTGCTTACTTTTGGAGGCAAAAACTTCTTTGACTGGATGGATTTTCTCACCGCCACATTCATGCTTCCTCTTGGTGGATTACTTGTAGCAATTTTTGTAGGCTATGTACTGCCAAAAAGCGAGCTTAAAGCGGTAGTTGGTGGCGCATTGGAGGGCATGTTTGAAGTGTGGTATTTCATAATACGTTTTGTGGTGCCTGCCGCGCTAATAATTGTGATGCTCAATTTACTTGGAGTAATATTGTGATTGAAATTATTAAAGAAAAGCTTTTGGATGTTGGTATTAATCCGGCTTCGAGTATTGAATATGAGGTAAATGGGTCTTTACATGTAATGAGTTTGCAAGAGATTGCCGCATATTACATGCAAGCTTCGGTCGAATCAAGAGAAGTTTTTATGCAAGCACTTGGAAAAGCCTTGAGCAAGGGCAAAAACGGTGTTCAGAGTTATTTTGAGAAAATGGGGCAGTTGTTGATTATGAGTAATTATCTTAAGGATGATATGGGGTTTTAAAAATTCTTAACCTGTCGTGACAATATCGCGTCCAGAATTTTTGCCTTTCTTAAGTGCTGTTTCGGCGCGTGAGAGCATGGCATCAAAGTTTTCTTGGGCATGGCGCGATACGACGCCAAGTGTTAGCGTGACATGAATGCTATTACTCTGAGCAACGGGAATATGAAGTGCCTCGATTGCCATGCGGATACGCTCTGCGGTACTTGTTGCATCAGCAAGGGTTGTGGCAGGAAGCAAAATTAAGAACTCTTCGCCACCCCAACGAGAAAGAAGATCTCCCTCGCGCAGTTGTGTGGCAATGGCACGTGTGATTTCAACCAGAACGTTGTCACCAATTTTATATCCGTAAGTATCGTTAACCTGTTTGAAAAAATCAATATCGCATAAAATCATACTCGTTGGCGTATGGCTTCTTTTTGAAAATTCATGATTAATTATTGAGACAAAAGAGCGGCGGTTATGCAAGTGTGTCAGAGGATCAAGGGTAGCATGATCAAAAAGTTCTTTTTCAATCTCCCGCGTTGTTTTAACAAAATAGTAAACTAAGGGACTAACAATAATAAAAAAGCCAATAATATTGAAGTAGCGCAGGATGTTTAATGTTGATGCATCAAGAAGAAACAGTGGTGTATGGTCGGATAAAAAAAGTTCGCTGCAAAAATAAAGCAGAAAAAAGAAAAGGATACGAATGATTTTGATAATGGCATTGAGTTTTAAAAAAACGAAATTGAAAACAACCAACAAGAGGATGTAATAACCAAAACCACTCTCAATACCTATGGCGTATATGGCAAAAAATGCGTGCAAAACTACTTCGCTATGGGTCAAAACAAGAACGGTATTAAAACGTTTTGATGGCAGTATAAGAATAGAAGCAAGAAAAATAAAAATACTACCTATATTGAAAATTACCATCAAATTTATATTCAGGTAATAAAAAAGCAGTAAAAAAAACGTATGGCCAATAAATGCGAGCCATAAAGTGACACGTCCGTATTGCCAAAATACTTCTGATGCGTCTTCTAAACTGATAGGTGTATTTTTTGTTGTATTCATGTTCAATGTATTGTACTTAAATGTGGTGTTCTTAGTAAAGATATCATTAGTTAATGTAAGATTTTACAAGATATATATCGCACCACGTTATGAGCGAAGCCCATAACGTGGTATCAGTTCATTAAAACTGTATCATACCATCTATAGGAGAAGAGGCAGTAGCATAAGGTCGTTTAGCAATGCGTCCGGCAAGATAGCTCATACGTCCTGCAAGAACCGCATGTTTCATGGCTTGTGCCATAATTATGGGGTCGCTAGCTTGTGCAATGGCCGTATTGGTTAGGATGCCATCTGCTCCTAACTCCATGGCATAAGCCGCATCGCTAGCACATCCGATTCCGGCATCAACAATAACAGGCACCTTGATGGCATCGCGGATAAAGACGATGTTGTAAGGATTTTGAATACCAAGTCCCGAACCAATTGGTGCGGCAAGCGGCATAACGGCAGCTGCTCCGGCATCTTCAAGACGTTTGGCCATAATGGGATCATCTGAGGTGTAGGCCATAATAGTAAAGCCCTCTTTGGCCAAAATTTCACATGCCTTAATGGTTTCAAGTACATCGGGATAGAGCGTTTTTTGGGTATCGCCAATCACTTCAAGTTTGATCAGGTCAATACCGGTTGCTTCTTTGGTAAGACGAAACGTGGTAATCGCCTCTTCGGCGTTAACGCAACCCGCGGAATTAGGCAAGAAGTGTACATTGGTACCTTTAAAGGTGTCTCGCAGATTCTCTTTGTTTGGGTCGGTAATGTTTAAGCGACGTACGGCAACGGTAATCAATTCGCTGCCACTAGCTAAAGTTGCTTCTTTGGTTGTTTCAAAATCTTTGTATTTTCCGCTGCCTACAATCAGTCGGCTGTTGAGTTCATAGGTTCCAATTTTGAGTGGCGTATTCATTTAAGATGCTCCGATTTTTATTACATTGACATGGTTATAACACAGCGCATCTGTAATGAGACTTATTTTGTCTCATTAAGCAGTGCAATTACAGTTTGAGGTAACAGAGTATGCTCAATATCGCGAATCTTACATGTAAAGCTCTCCAATGTCTCGTCTTCTGTTTTGTCAAAATATTCTTGGGCAATCACTTCACCGCCATCAAGCTCGCTGCTTACCCAGTGTATCGATACACCACCTTGTGTGTCATCGCTTATAAAAGAGCGTTCAAGGGCTTTGGCACCTTTGAACTTTGGTAAGAGCGAGGGATGAACGTTGATGGCTTTGACGTTTTCGGTAAAGAGCGGTGTGAGAATACGCATGAAACCTGCCATAACCACCAAATCGGGTGCATAGGCGTTAATGTGTTCTACGAGTACGGTATCGAAAGCTTCGCGGTTTTCGAAATGCTCATGATTGATGATGCTAACAGGAATGCCCAGCGCTTTAGCATGTGCTATGCCACCGGCATCCGGACGATTGGTGATGGCACAAGCGATGTTGCAGTGAACACCGTGCAGCTCTTTGATAAGGACGCGAAGATTGCTGCCTTCGCCGCTGAATAAAATAACAATATTTTTCATAAGATGGCTAGAGTTGAAATAAGGTCTTGAGGCGTCATGGCGTAGTTGTTACATGTAAGACGCATGGCTGCGGTAGTGTGGGCTAAAGAGCCTTGAATGGCAGCTTTAAGCGGATCATATCCTTGTGCTAAAAGCGCACCGATGAGTCCGGCTAGGATATCGCCGCTACCGCCTTTTGCCAAGATGGCACTGCCGTGGGGATTAATAAAAAAGCGCTGATTCTGAGCAATAATGACATGGGCACCTTTAAGCAGTAGTGTGAGGTGCGGATACGCACTGCAAAAGCGCTCAACATAACCAAAGCGATCGTTTTGAAGCTCGGCAACAGTGATGTCGCCAAGCCCACAGGCTTTGTAAAGAGCGGTGAACTCTTTAGGATGTGGTGTTAGTACCACGTTGCCTCGTTCAAGCAATGTCAGAAGCAGGGGATGATAAAACATATCCGCATCAAGTAGTAATGGCAGGGTATGGTCTAAAAAGCCAAACAGCTCATGATGATCAAACTCTTGTCCAAGTCCCATGCCCAGCAACAAGGCGGTGGTATTAGAAGGGAGCAGATGTGATTGCATTAAGTCAAAAGGAAGCTGGACGTGTTCATTAGAAATGAGTGTGACCAACCCGGTACCAAAACGCAGTGCTGCTGATCCTGCCATAATGGCCGCACCCTCTTTTTCGCCACAGATAACTCCCAAATGGCCATAGCTTCCTTTGTGGCTGTCAAGAAATGTGCGGTAAGGCAGCTCTAAATCATCACAATCAAGTAGCTTCCACAATGAAGGCGCTTCATAATGGGTACGGGAAATTCCTAAATCAATAACTTCAATACTACCGCATACGGTTTTAGCGGCATCTGAGTACATACCACGTTTGAGCGCGCCCATAGTGAGCGTTATGTCTGCTTTAAATGTTTCAGGCTCTAAAACGCCGTTGCGATGCAAGCCAGAGGGCATGTCACAAGCTATTTTAAAAGCATCGGTCGTATTCATCTGCTCTAACAATAGGGCTGTAGCGGGATCAAACGCGCGTGAAAAACCGCTGCCAAAAAGCGCATCAACCATAATATCGCAAGGTTGTATCGTGTCAATAATGCTTACATGTAAGGCTTTAATACGATCAAATTGCAACTGACACATGGGTGATTTTACACCATGAGGCAACATAATGGCAACATTAAAATCTCCGGCAAGCAGCCGTGAAAGCACAAGGCCGTCCGCTCCGTTATTTCCGCTGCCGCAGACAATAATAATGTGACGTCCCTTATCAAAATGGCGACGGATATAATCACCCATGCCATCAGCGGCATGTTCCATTAAAATCTCTTCGCTTAGATAAAAATCATTGTAGCAGCGTCGATCAAGTGAATCGACTTCAAGATAGAGGTTTTGCATGATTCCTCCTTCTGGTTGATGCTGCAATTGTACGCCATTGTTCTTGAGGGATGTATTAGAGGTGCGCTATAAGTAGTAGCATGCACGCTAGATAATGAATTACATTGTCTGATAACAATTATTTTGCTATGATAATAGCTAGTAGACTTCTTGCCAATATGCAAGCTTCAGCGGCGTGTATAATAAATTTATTAAGCGACCAAGGTGGCACCATGCAGTTAACTGACAAAATTCTTGTAGTTGATGATGTCTTGGAGAATATTCAGGTTGTTATGAACATTCTCAAAGAAGAAAATTGTGACTTGTCATTTGCAACCAATGGTACGATGGCGCTGGAATTGGTTGAAAAAGAGCGTTTTGATATGATCTTGCTTGATATTATGATGCCAGGTCTTGATGGTATTGAAGTGTGCCGCCGCATCCGTAAGATACCGGAGTATCAATACATTCCAATTATTTTTCTTTCGGCCAAAAATGATATTGATTCTATCAACGAAGGGTTTGAAGCGGGTGGGGTGGATTATATTACCAAACCTTTTCATGCCAGTGAATTGCTTGCGCGTGTGCATACGCATCTGGAACTCTATCATGCTAGAGCGATGCTGGAGTTTTCCAATATTTCACTCAAAAACAAGCTTGATACGAGTCAATTACGTTATGTTGAAGAGATTCAAGAGAACCAAAAAGAGATGGTACATCTGTTAATGGAGCTAATGGAAGCGACTTCGGATGAAACGGCAGAACATATGCAGCGTGTTGCTGAGTATTCGCGTTTGCTGGCGCACTATCATCCTGTCATTCCTGAAGGAGATGCCAGTATTATGTATTATGCAGCGTTAATGCATGATATTGGAAAAATTGTGATACCCGTGGAAATTCTTCACAAACAAGGGTCATTGAGTGAAGAAGAGTTTGATCTTATTAAAACGCACACTGATATTGCGTTTGAATTTTTTAAAATGTCGCAACGCAAACTCATCAAGATGGCAGCAGTTATTGCTTACGAACATCATGAGCGTTGGGATGGTGAAGGTTATCCTAGAAAACTAAAAGGCGAATCTATTCATCTTTATGGCAGGATTGTTGCCCTTGCCGATGTTTTTGATGCTATTTCTCATAAACGTGTCTATAAAAAAGCTTGGCCAATGGAGCAGGCTGTTGCCTATATTAAAGAACAAAGCGGCCGTCAATTTGATCCTGAGCTGGTAGCCATTTTTGAAGAACATCTTGATGAATTCCTTGCTATTTCAAATCGGTAGGCTCGCTCTTTTTCTCTTCTTCTTTTTAACATCTTTAATGGCGGGAGCTGTCAGTTATACGCCTGCACAAAAAGAGTGGATGGCGCAACATCCGGTGATTCGCGTTGGGGGCGAGCGTGACTGGGCACCGATTGATTTTGTGAATCACAATGGTGTTTATGATGGATTGGCGCGCCGAATACTTGATACTATTGCCAAAGAGAGCGGTTTGCATTTTGTCTATGAAACCGATCAGTGGGATGTTTTGTTACAAAAAACCAAACAAAGAGAGATCGATCTTCTTCCGGCAATTAATTACAGTGAAGAACGCTCTCAAGAGCTTATATTTAGCACCTCTTATTACAACCTCTACTCTTATATTTTTGCGCATATTGATGCCAAAGTGCACAATATAGAAGATCTTAAAACAAAACGTGTGGCTATCCCCAATTCGTTTCAGATTGAGCAAGAAGTACGCCGCCGTTTTCCAAATATGACTATTGTTAAAGTGGCTACGCTTGATGCGGCAATCGAGGCGGTATTACAGCAACGCGCCGATTTACTCATTGACACCTACGCAGTGCTTTATTACAAATTGCGGGAAAAAGGGATTCAAACAATTCGGCCATTTCAGTCGTTTGAGAGTATGCCGTTGTATATGGCGGCTTCTAAAAACAATGCCATGTTGATTGATATTATTAATACAACGCTTGAATCCATTTCACAAACCCAAAAAGAGACGATGCTCTCGCAATGGGTGAGTGTAGCAGCCGAAAATCGTACAAATTTTAAGTTAAATACACAAGAGCAAGCATGGATTAATAAGCATCCGCAAATTACTTTTGGGGCAGATCGTGCATGGCCACCATTTGAATTTGTTGACCAACAAGGAAGGTATCAAGGTATTGCAGCCGATTTTATTCAATTGATTTCGCAGCGCACGGGATTGCAGATTCAGATAAAGCCCGATATCTGGTCGCAGACGCTGCAGCAGATGCGCGAAGGAAAAATAGATGGGCTTTCATGCGCGGTTCAAACACCCAAACGGAGTGAGTTTTTAAATTTTACGACTCCCTATGTGAGTGTTGAGAGCGGTATTGTTGTTCGTAATGAGAATACAAAAGTACATGAGCTAAAAGATTTGTATGGATTGAGGGTAGCGATTAATAAAGACTCTTACATGCATGAATGGTTGGCGCAAAAATATCCTAAAATTAAAATTTTGGGGATGCGTTCAAATCAAGAGTCGATTGAAGCGGTTGCGTATGGAAAAGCAGATGCTTATATTGGAAATTTGGCCGTCTTTTCTTATGTGGTTGAAACACAAATGATTAGCAATCTTAAAGTGGTCAATAAATTGGATGAGCAGATTACGCGTCCCGCATTTGCGGTAGGAAAAGAGAGCCCTGAGCTTTTTTCAATTTTACAAAAAGCGCTGGATTCCATTACGTTTGAAGAGCGTCAGAAAATTTTAAAAAAATGGTATGCGCCGTCGGGTTATACTAATGCTCCGAGTCTCAGTGATGTTGAGTCTCAATGGCTGCAAAAACATCCGGTAATTACGTTTAGCGGTGATCCTGATTGGCTACCGTTTGAAGCATTTACTCCTGATGGCACCTATACCGGTATTGTTGCTCAGTATCTTGATGAAATTGAAGCGATGCTAAAGATTTCTTTTAAACGCATGGCACCAGCCAATTGGAAAGAGACTCTAAAGCGTTCGCAAGAGGGTGATATTGACGTAATTTCTGGAAATTTCAATGATGCAATACTTCGAGAACATTACGTGCCGGTGACGCCCTATATTAAAACCCCTATTGTCATTGTGATGCGCGGCGATCAGGAGTTTGTTTCGGATCTTGATGCAATTGCTCAAAAACGTATCGGGGTTATTGATGGTTATAGTTATGCGGATCAGATGATTAATGATTATCCCTTATACCATTTTGAACGTTTTAGCAATGCCGATAAGCTCATAAAAGCACTTTCAGACAAAAAAATTGATGCGGCGTTAATGTCGATGCCCAAAGCAGGTTATATTATTCGTACGCAGGGCTATGCCAATCTTAAAATTGTGGGCAAGACGGATATGCAGATGCAGTTAACGCTTTTTGTGCATCGTAGCAAACCCATACTTCATGACATTATTGAAAAAACGCTTCGTCATATTCCTGAGGCCAAACACACCGAGATCATTCGTGAGTGGATGGATGTAAAATTTGCAAAAAAAACCGACTATATGCTTTTGGCCCAGATTGTTGGGGTATTATTGCTTTTTATTGCTGGGACACTTTATTGGAATCGTAAACTTTCCAAAGAGGTGGCACGGCGTAAAAAATTAGAGCTTGAATTGATTGAAGCCACCAAAGTTGCCATGGCAGCAAATCGTTCCAAATCGGAGTTTTTAGCCAATATGAGCCATGAAATTCGTACCCCAATGAATGCTATTATTGGATTTACCGATTTGCTTTATGAGCAGCTTAAAGAGCCGCGTCTTCTAACGTATGTTAAAACGATTCAATCAGCTGGAAAGACGCTGCTTGGACTCATTAACGACATTCTTGATCTTTCTAAAATCGAGGCTGGAAAGATGACATTGCTTAATAAACCAACCAATTTAGCAGACCTTTTTGAAGAGATCGGCTCTATTTTTTCCATGACGCTGCGTAATAAAAATTTGGCATTGGTGATTGATATAGACGAACAGCTTCCAAAAAGTCTGCTCATAGATAGCACACGGGTGCGTCAGATACTCTTTAATCTGCTTGGTAATGCCGTAAAATTTACCGACACGGGACATATTACACTTGCTTTACGTACCTTGGAGGTGCATGATCATCATAGCAAGGTGGATCTTGAGATTACGGTTGAGGACAGTGGGGTGGGAATTGCTGCTGATCAGATTGAAAAAATCTTTAATCTGTTTGAGCAGCAAGAGGGCCAGGATAATCGAAAATATGGCGGCACGGGGCTAGGTTTGGCAATTACTAAGCGCTTGGTAGAGATGATGGGCGGAGCCATCCATGTTCAAAGCACCTTAGGCCAGGGATCGCGCTTTATTGTTAGTTTTTTTAATATTGATATTGCATCGGTTATGGCATCACAGCAGATGCCATCTGCAAAGAGCTTTGATGATACCCAGATCATTTTTGAGGCGTCACGGGTTTTGGTGGTTGATGATATTCGTGACAATCGTGACTTGGTGATGGAGTATTTTAAAGAGACCCCCATTAAGATGTTGGGTGCGACCAATGGCGCCGAAGCGGTTGAGATGATAAAAGAGCAACATTTTGATTTGATTATTATGGATATACGCATGCCGGTAATGGATGGGTATGAAGCGTCCAGACGTATCAAAGCAGAACATGATATTCCCATTATTGCATTGACGGCTTCAGTGATGCAAGGTGAACGTGACCGAGTGGAAGATGCCCATTTTGATGGCTATTTACGAAAACCGGTACTGCGTCATGATCTTTTTCTTGAAGCCAGCCGCTTTTTAAAACATGAGCTTTGTTTGGTGCAAAAAAACAGCTCTGAGCCTAAGGTAGCACTTCGTGAAGCAACGCTCAAACAACTTCCTGAAATTTTAGAACGTATGAGCAACACTATGGCACAGCTGCACCAAAAAGCCAGAGCAAGTAACAATATTTCGGATATCCGTATGTTTGCTACGGCTCTTAAAACGCTAGCTCAGGAGTATGAGGTAGAGATGCTTATGGCGTATGGCTTGGAGCTTGATGCGGCACTTGATAGTTTTGATATTGGATTATTGCAGCAGCTTTTAAACCGCTATGAAAGTTTGCAGCGTACGCTTGCCTTGGCTCAAAGCCAGCATTGATAGCGCACTCAAGCCAAGCTAGGCTATAATCACATCTATGAATCACGATTTTCCCGCTATTGCCAAAGATGTACTGAATATTGAAGCTAAAACCCTTCAAGATGCCGCTTTGATGCTTGATGAGACATTGAGCCGTGTGGTTGAAACGATTCTTACATGTAAGGGAAAATTGATTGTCACCGGAGTGGGAAAATCGGGTCTTATTGGGGCTAAAATGGCAGCAACATTTGCCTCAACCGGAACCCCGAGTTTCTTTTTGCATCCTACCGAAGCACTTCATGGTGATTTGGGAATGATTGGCAAGGATGATGTGCTTTTGGCCATTAGCTACAGCGGCGAGAGCGAAGAACTGAGCCGGATTTTGCCCCATATCAAACGTTTTGAGATTCCTCTTATTGGTATGACACGTTCGTCAACTTCGACATTGGGGCAGTTTAGTGATGTTATTGTACCTTTACATGTAAAGCGTGAGGCATGCCCGTTAGATATTGCACCCACAAGCTCCACCACGCTTACTCTTGCCCTTGGTGATGCCCTAGCAATCTGTTTGATGCGAGCACGCAATTTTCAAAAAGAGGATTTTGCCTCGTTTCATCCTGGGGGGACTTTGGGGAGACAGCTTTATGTTAAAGTTAAAGATGTCATGCGTACGCAAAACCTTCCTATTGCTTTTGAAAATACCACGCTCAAAGAGGCCATTGTTATGATGAGTGAAGGGCGGCTGGGCACGGTATTGATTGTTGATAACGAAGCAACATTGGTAGCGTTGGCTAGTGATGGAGACGTGCGCCGTGCTTTGTTGCAAGAAGATTTTTCATTGGAGAACCCGATTATTAATTATGCTACCCGTCATCCTCGAACCGTTGCCAATGCAGAGATGTTGGCCAGTGATGCATTGGTAATGATAGAAAAGTATAAGATACAGTTGCTTATCGTTACGGATCAAAATAATAAAGTACAAGGCGTGCTGCATCTGCATGACCTTGTCGAAGCAGGAATTAAATAAATGCGGCTTAATAAATTTATTGCGCACTATTCGACCTATTCACGACGCGAAGCTGATCGAGTCATTCAGGCAGGATACGTACGTGTCAATGGTGAAATTGTGGATAACTTGGCCACACAGGTGGATGAAAAATATGATAAAGTCTACGTCAGTGGCAAGCATATTGCACCCAATGAAAAATATACGGTGATTGTTTACAATAAACCTAAAGGTGAGCTGGTGACTAAAAAAGATCCGCAAGGTCGCCGTACAATTTACGATTCGCTTGGCAAGGAGTTTCGCCATTTTATTCCGGTGGGACGTTTGGACTTTGCTACCGAAGGGCTTTTGATTTTAACGGATGCTTCGCGTATTGCCACCGCGCTGATGACGTCTGGACTTGAACGCATTTATAAAGTTAAAATCAAGGGTGCTATTACCGAAGCGATGGAAGCGGCCATGGAAAACGGCTTGAATCTTGAAGATGCTACGGTGGGAGGCCACAGTGAAAGTGAAGTGGTCGGCATGAATTTTGCACCATTTTATGCGTATCGTATTTTGAAAAATAAACACGATTATTCCGTATTAAAAATTGCAATTGGCGAGGGGCAAAACCGTGAAATACGACGCTTTTTTGGCCATTTTGGAACCGATGTGGCTGATTTGAAACGTCTTAGTTTTGGAGGCATTGAGCTGAATAATTTGCCAACAGGAAAAACCCGTTATTTATCGCGTAGCGAATACAATATGTTACGTAAATTTTTGAAAGAAGAGGAAAAAAACTCATGAGAACAATGACATTTCCAACCAGCCATAAAACGCAACTCATGGATATTTCCAAAGAAGTGGTTGAAGCGGTGATTGAGAGTGGGGTTAAAGAGGGAATTTGTACAGTTTTTACACCCCACTCCACCACCAGCGTTTTTTTGTTTGAAAATCAAGATCCGGCACTGCGTCGGGATCTGCTTAATGCCCTCTCACGAATAGCACCAAGCGATATTGAATACCTGCACAGCGGCGACAATGCTGCGGCGCATCTTAAAAGTTCACGTATGGGATGCAGTATTACCGTACCGGTTATAAACGGTCGTCCGGCACTGGGAAAATGGCAGGGGGTCTTTTTTGGCGAATTTGACGGGCCGCGTCAGATGCGTGAAGTGATGATCAAAGTTATTGCCGGATAAGCGTTGGCAGATTTTACCTATCTTTTGCGTCCGCAAGATTTTGATGCCATTGTTGGACAGCGCCATCTGGTTGTCAAAGAGGCACCACTACGAGTTTTGTGTGAAAAGGGTGCTTTAGGACACAGCTTTTTTTACGGACCTCCCGGTACGGGAAAAACAACCCTAGCGCGTGTGATTGCCAAAACCATGCAAATGCCGTTTTATGAATTTAATGCAACGTCACTTAAAATTGATGAACTGCGCAAGATTTTTGATCAGTATCGTGGCGCGCTTGAAAAACCGCTGCTTTTTATTGATGAAGTGCACCGTCTGGCCAAAAATCAGCAAGAGGTGCTGCTGCCTGTGATGGAAAACAATAGCATTCTTGTTATTGGAGCTTCAACCGAAAACCCATTTTTTTCATTAACGGCGGCAATGCGTTCGCGCTCGATGTTATTTGAACTGAGATCCTTACATGTAAGCGATTTGGAGCTACTGCTTGAGCGCGTGATGGCACAGGCCTCATTGGATATTGATGCAGACGCTAGAGCGTATCTGCTTTATGGTAGTGGCGGTGATGCACGGGCCATGTTGAAACTTTTGGAGTTTGCTTCGGGTGTGAGTCAACACATTACAGAAGAGTTACTAAAAAAATTACGACCAACGGCACTTAATGATGGCAGTAGCGAAGCCACGGTGCATTATGATCTGGCTTCGGCGCTGATTAAAAGCATTCGCGGCAGTGATGCCGATGCGGGCATCTATTATCTGGCACGTTTGATTGAGGGCGGTGAACCGCCTGAGTTTATTGCCAGACGGCTGGTCATACTCTCTAGCGAAGATGTGGGCAATGCCAATCCGCAAGCGCTTACACTTGCCACGTCATGCCTTAGCGCCGTTAAACAGATTGGCTATCCTGAGGCGCGCATTATTTTGGCGCAAACGGTGATTTATCTGTGCGGTTCTCCCAAATCTAACAGTGCCTACGTTGCTATTAACGAAGCTCAAAATGCGGTGCAAAACGGCGAAATTTTGGAGATTCCCCAAACCATTCAACAGTGGAATAAAAACTATAAATATCCGCATGACTTTGGCGGTTGGGTGGCACAAAAGTATTTGAGTAAACCCTTGAAATTTGTAAGCTTAAAAGATAGTGGTTATGAAGGAAAAATGAAAGTGTGGTTTGAGTCGCTCTCACAACGCTAAGCGTGGGCATTTCCACCCAATAGGGTGAAAATATAGCAAGGCTAAAATTTTAGAGTCCAGTGCTGCACGTAGCCAGTTCGGATTGTGCAATGCTCTCACCAGATGCAATCGTTACTGTGTCATCCGAATGAAAAACGTAATTATTGTTATTGATGTTCATCTCTCCAGATGTAATGGTTCCATAATCAGAAAGACTCATGGGTGAGACGGTTTCAATGGTATAAGTGCCATTGCTTCCACAGCTATCAGGCGTATTGTTAATAGCAACCGTACCGTTAATGCTAACCGTGGATGCCGTAGAGATAACAGTGTAGTTGGTATATTGTGCTTCTGTGCTATAGCTTGCTGCGGTGGTGTTGATGGTACCGTTCATTGTAGTGGTATGAGCTTCTTTACTGCCATTAGAGACAAAATCCATAGTAAGATCTGTAACGTTTGTGATTGCATTTGATGTTGAAGTGACATCAAGTTTTATGGTAGCACTTGAAAGGGTTGTTCCAGATGCCACGATATTAGTAAGTGCGGCACCACCATCCATCACGATGCCATCGCCCATGTCGCAAGCATGATAGGTGATTGTAGCCGTTGAGGTTGATTCAAGCACTAGATCCATAGTACCAGCACTAGAGCACTCTTTTGTAGTTGAATAGAATGCACGCAGTTGTGGAGCGGCTAAGCTGGTTGATGCATCAATAGCAGCAGTAATGCTACGATCGGTTAAAATTGGAGTTGCGGCAGCAAGGATGGCTTTTGCCGAATCTTGAGATGGTGTTGCAACGTCCGGAATTTCAGTATTATTGGCAGGAGTGTTGTTGTCACTACTATCGCTGCCACATGCACTCAATAACAAAGTTGCAGCTAATGCCACGATGAAAGATGAAGTTCTCATTTGTATCCTTAATTAAAAACTGTTTTAAAAAATTACTGCATAATACCTTCTTGTCTCTTTAGTGCTTCTTTAAAAAAAAGATGAAAGAGTGAAAGCGCAAGTATTTTTACCGCATTGGGTAAAAATACTACACAGCAAAAAGTCATCTGCCCCAAAAGAGCAAGCTTTAGTGCCACAGCGGCTAGCGTAGGACTTTGGGCTTTGCCCAAAGTGCGTTCAAAACAAAAAGAGCAAGCTTTAGTGCCACAGCGGCTAGCGTAGGACTTTGGGCTTTGCTCAAAGTGCGTTCAAAACAAAAAGAGCAAGCTTTAGTGCCACAGCGGCTAGCGTAGGACTTTGGGCTTTGCCCAAAGTGCGTTTAAAACTCTAGTTTAGTTTTGTGTGGATGAAGACTTGATGGGTCGTCCCTGAAGTGTCGGTAATGGTTTGGATGCTTGTCATATCAACACTTAAAACATCAGTACTGCTATCTACCCAATCTGGGCAGGTAGTATTGGTTCTAGAGGCTGTACTTTCCCAATTGTCGATAATATCATTAATAGGAACGGTAGATTCATTAGCGGTTATCGGAAAGTTGGTTTGATAGGTTTCTTCACAGTCAAAGTCACCATATTTTGCATGAGTCCCGATGGTATGGACGGTACCCGCAGCAGCATCTTTAGTGGCTGAAAATTCAAATGCGTCATTATTCTTGTCAACACCAGTAGCATGTTCGGTTGCTGTAATATTAGAAATTTCAAGAGAAGAGACACCCTCAAGCGCGTAAGCACTAGTTTCACAATCATAAGCAACAATACCGGTATAGCCAGATTCATTAACATAGGTCATGCCTAGAGCAGATTGGGTATCTTTGCAGCTGTAAAGAGTGCTGCTTGTGTCAGTAGTAGAAGTTTCTGGAGCTTGAGGCGTATCTACTAATAGGGTATTGAGTTCATCGCTATTACATGTAGAGAGTTCAGATTGATTAACGACCTCACTGACACCATTAACCGTGATTGTAATTGTATCGTCGGAATGAAATACATAGTTGTTATTATTAATATTGATCTCTCCTGATGTGATAACACCATCATCAGAGAACGTCATTGCTAATACGGTTTGGATGGTATAAGTACCGTTACTGCCACAGTTATCAGGAGTATTATTAATAGCAACGGTACCATTGATGCGTGACGTAGTCGCTGTTGATACTTCGACGTAGTTAGAGTATGTTGCTTTCATACTGTATCCAGCAGCGGTGGTATTGATGGTGCCATTGGTAGTGGTTGTGAAATCATCACTATTTTCATTGGATTTGAAATCCATAGCAGTATCCATAGTTTTAGTAATTTGATCTGATACCATCGTAAGTTCAAGCAGCATTTTTGAACTGCTAAGTTCCGTTCCTGAAGAGATGACCATATCGCTTAAGCTAATGGTGCCGTTAATCACAATGCCATCTCCTATATCGCAGTTTTGATATGTAACGGATGCCTTAGATGCTGATTCAAGGGCAAGATCAATTTTGCCACTAGCGGTACACGCTCTTGAGGTTGTATAAGATTCACGAGTTACCATACGCGCTGTTTGGCGAACAATGGTGCGCAGTTGCGGTGCCGTTAGCGCATCGGTAGTCTCGATTGCTGTAGCTACTGTACGATCCGTGAGCACCGGAATGGTTGTTGTGAGTACTTTTTTTGCTTCTTCTTGTGATCCGGTAGGGGTATTATTAGAAGGTGTATCACTGCTACCACCACCGCCACATGCTGTTAAGAACGCTGTTGCTAGCATTGTCAGCATTAAAGATAAAATTTTCATGCAAGTCCTTTTAATATTGTGTTTATTAATGTAAAAACAAGAGTTTTAGAAACTACAGGTAGTGAGCTCGGTTTGATCAATATGTTTGCTATTGCCATTTACGCTAATAGTAGCGCTTTGATCGGCGTGAAATTCATAGTGTGCTTCGTCGTTAATGTCCATTTCACCGGCGATAAGTGTGTGATCGTCTGTAAAATTAAGCGGCGAACCTGATTGTGTCTTGATGGTATAAACACCATTGCTAGCACATAGCTCGGGCGTATTGTTGATTTTAACGGTGCCTTCAATATCTTTAAGACCATTGGTTGATACGACGCTATAAGCATTGTAGGTAGCTTGAGTTGTCTGATTTTGAAAAATATTTGTGACGGTACCATTCATATTCATTGAAATATTGTCATGTCCATCAGAAGCGTCATAATCAACCGTAACATCAAGTATATCAATAGTGTCTTCAAATGATATGTTCAAATCAAATACCAAAGTTGCATGGTAAAAGCTTTGTGAATTAAGATCACGCACATCGAGCGTACCGTTCATAATGTAGCCATCAGCCATCATGCAATTATCATAAACAAAAGAGTCGCTGCGTGGTGTCCAGGTATGGGTCAATTTGAATGTTCCTTTCTTGTCACATCGACCGCTGTATGAATTACTAGAACGCATGGTGGCGCTATTAATATTAAAATCAACGTTTGATATGGAAAAAGAAAAAGGCTCCGTGATATCAATAGCATTGGTAATAATCTGATCTGTAATAACGGGATATGTTACAAAAAGTGTGTTTTGTGCCAATCGCGGCGTTTGAATGGATGTTGGTTCCCAAGCCCCAGAAAGGTCAGGAACATTTTCTTTAATGCCGCTCTCACCGTCACTACCGCAGGCACTCAAAAAAATTGCAACGCATAGACTAACCAAAAAAGTATAACGTCTCATCCATATTCCTTAAATTTCAACGTTAGTATTGTAGCACTCTTTAAATTTAAAATGTGTGATAATCATGAAAAATAATATATTTTGTGCAAAAAATTAATCATTTGTTAATAGAAGTAACACTATTGGCACCAACTTAATGAAAAGAAACGATGAAAACCGTTTCAATTACACATTATAATAGGTAGCATTTGGATGGTGAACAATGACGGCCGAGGTAGATTGTTCGGGATGGATTTGAAACGTTTCTGATAAAACAATCCCAAACTCTTCCGGTCGCAACAGATCAAACAGCACCCTGTTTTGTTCCAGATCCGGACAAGCAGGATAACCAAAACTGTAGCGGGCACCTTGGTATTTGTTCATCTGTACATCCGCCAAAGTAGGGCCTTCATTGTCAGAAATATTCAGATCAAGCCGTATCTGCTTATGGACAATCTCAGCCAGTGCTTCGGCCAGTTCCACGCCAAGACCATGCACTTGATAGTACTCATTAAACTTTCCAACATCGTAAAGCTCTTTTTCATACGCGCTTAATTTCGATCCCGCACTCACACAACTCAGCGCTAACACATCATGGTGATCGTGATGAAAAAAGTCGCTTAAAGCACGATGCGGTTTTTTACGTTGACGCGGAAAATGAAGCTCATGAATGGCTCTGCCAATAATCTGATCAAGCGGTTCATGATTGATATCATCCTTACATGTAAAGCCTTCAGCCTCATCAAAAATATAAAGGGTCTGGTCATCACTGCGCACCGGATAATATCCGTAGATTAAGGTAGGTTCAAAAAGCTTCTCATCCATAAAAAGTGCTTTAAGGCGTTCGTATGCAGGCCATACCACTTCTTTGAGTTGTTTCTCATAAGCGGTTTTTTCCATCCCTTTTGAGGTATAGCCCCAGCGCTGTTTGAAGAGCACGCGATGGTTGACCCACTCAAACGCTAAGTGTATTTGTGCTGGTGTGAGTGTCATGATGCATCTGCCCCAAAATGGCGGTGTTGGAGTAGGGACGTTACGTGATGGCATGCTAAGTTCATGAAAAGGAGGGATGATAATCTCTTCTACATGTAAAGGAGTCTCAAGAAGGTCACGTGGATGAAGTTCGGTATTAAAGTCTCCTTTTTCAATGCGGCTCATGGCCCGCACACCATCAAAAGCATCTTTACAGTAAAAAATAGGGCCATCATAGTTGGGTCGGCAATAGTCGTCAATAAAATTGCGTGTTAGTGCCGCGCCGCCTAGCAGTATGGGCGTGGCAATCCCCGCCTCTTTCAAGGCGATAAGATTCTCTTGCATGACCTGTGTTGATTTTACCAGCAAGCCACTCATACCAATGGCGTGAGCATTGGAAGTTTTAAGAGCTTCAATAAAAGCCTCAAGCCCCACTTTAATGCCAAGGTTAATTACTTTAAAACCGTTATTGCTCAAAATAATATCAACAAGGTTTTTCCCCACATCGTGCACGTCGCCTTTGACGGTGCCTAAAATAAGCGTGGTATTGACTGCTTTATCGGTTTTTGGCAAATAGGGTTGGAGGTAATCTACGGTTGCTTTCATTGTTTCGGCACTTTGCAACACAAACGGCAGCTGCATCTGGCCTGAGCCAAACAACTCGCCAACCCTTTTCATGGCGTCAATAAGAATGTCGTTGACGATGTGCTCCGCACCCAGCTCGTTATGAACGGCTTCGACAAGGGGTATCATACGATCTTTGTCCCCATCCATTAAAAGTTTTTTAATTTTTTCTTCTGAATTTAATGCCTCATAGGCTGCATCATCTGCTTTGGTATCGACAGCTTCTTTACTGCTAAAATGATCAATAAAATCAAAAAGTGCAGCGCCGTCGGGTTTGGTGTTAAAAAGCAGATCATTACATACTTTTTGATCGTTGATGCTGATTTTATTCAAAGGGATAATATGCGCAACATTAATGATTACTGCAGTAAGTCCCGCTTTAATGCAGTGATCGAGAAAAATAGAGTTAAGATAGGGACGGGCATTTTTATCAAGTCCAAAAGAGATGTTGCTAAGGCCCAGCACGGCACCCACTTCGCTATGTCTGCTACGCAGTTCGCGGATGGCTTCAATGGTTTGAATCGCGGCGTCGCGGTACGCTTCATCTCCTGAGCCTACGGTAAAGGTGAGTAGATCAAACACTAAATCACGTGCATCAAGTCCGTGTTTGGTGGTGGCGCGTTCGTAAATACGTTCGGCAATGTCAAGTTTGCGCTCTTTAGTTTTAGCCATTCCTTGCTCGTCAATGGTAAGACACACTAATGCTGCGCCGTATTTTTTGGCCAAGGCGCAGACGGCATCAAATTTTTCAATGCCGTCTTCAAGATTGACCGAGTTGATGATAGGTCGACCCCCAATGCGTTTTAGTGCGGCTTCAAGCGCAGGTATCTGGGTGGAATCTGGCATAAGCGGTAAAGAGAGCTTTTGAGAGTACAGATCAATAACGTGTTCCATATCCTTGGTTTCATCACGTCCGGCAAAGCCAACAGAAACATCAAGCACATGGGCGCCAGCGCGTAATTGCTGTTGGCCTACCGTTAGGGTGCCTTCGTAATTTTCAGTCAAAAGCAGTTCTCGAAATGCTTTAGAACCCGTGGCGTTAGAGCGTTCGCCAATGAGCAAAGGTGCCGGATCTTGCATGAGCGCAACGGTATGAAAAAGTGATGCTAATGCTTTGGGCTGTGAGCCAGAAGGCGCTTTTGGGATTTTACATGTAACCTTGTTGGTCAGTGCACGGATGTGTTGTGGCGTAGTGCCGCAGCAGCCGCCTAAAAAACTGACCCCGTCAAATTCTAAAAAAGCTTCTTGGCGTTTGGCAAACTCATCAGGTCCCATAGGATAATAACTATATCCACCGCGGTTTTGAGGCAAGCCGGCATTGGCATGTACCGAGATGAGACCCCCCCAGACGCTAGAGAGTGTTTTAACATGTTTGGCAACCTGCTCAGGCCCCGTGCCGCAATTAAAGCCCAGTGAGAGAATGTCAAATGGCTCCAAGATAGCGGCAATGCTTTGTGCATCGGTGCCAATAAGCATGGTGCCCGCCAATTCAATGGTAACCGAAACCATAATAGGAAGTGCGCTGCCACGCTCTTTATTGGCCGCTTCACATGCATGCAGCGCCGCTTTAATCTGTAGGGGGTCTTGACAGGTTTCCAGTAAAAAGATGTCGCATCCGCCATCAATAAGCCCCAGAGCACACTCACGATACCCTTCAAACATTTCATCATACGTGATATGGCCAAGTGAGGGGAGTTTGGTGCCAGGACCAATAGAGCCCAGGACATAACGCGGGTGTTCAGGAGTAGAGAATTCATCACATTTTTTGCGTACAACAGCAGCTCCCGCATAAGAGAGCTCATAAGCGCGGTGGCCGATTTGGTACTCATCTAGCACCCATGAAAAAGCGCCAAATGTATTGGTGGTAATCAGATCGGCTCCGGCAGTAAGGTATGCTGAAAAAATAGATTCCATCACATCGGGTGCGGTGACGTTAAGAAGTTCATTACACCCCTCTTTCTCTTCCCAAGCGCTTGGTGGAATCTTCTCATGACGTTCTTGTAGCTGAGTACCCATGGCACCATCAATAATCAGTGGTCGGGTTTTGAGAGTAGCTAAAATTGTTTCTTTAATGCCCATAATGCTCTTTACATGTAATTTAGCAATGACATTTTAGCGCAGTTGGGTATAAAACACCGATATTACATGTAAGCTATAATAACGTTTATATTTATGATGCACTTTCATCAAGAAATGGTAAGTAAAACCCATAAAGTGCGTAACATCAGTTATTGATTGGAGTCTTGGAGCTTGGAGTAGGAGTACGGATGAGATATTTATTTTGCATTGCAACTATAAGCATATGGATGGTGTATGGTTGTAGTGGCGAGGCACCTAAAAATGATGTCAACGAAAGCAATGCTACCGTCAATATTGCACCTTATGTAGAGTATGTTGCCAATGAAGATGCTATGCCAAAGCGCACCGTGCAAAGCAGCTCCTTAAAAGATATTTATGCCATTTTTAACGAACTTGGCTATACCCATCGGATGTGGGATGCGCAAAAACTCATTATTCCTCGGCTTTACTTGCAACGTATCTCTTGCCGCTGGCAGAGCCAGTCATCTAAAATTCCCGTTAAAACTAAAAAACAGATCTTTTTTCAGTTAATAACTCCTGCCATTTTACGATCAAATGAATTGATTCAGATGGAGCGCAACACACTCATTACACTAATGAATGAACCGGTGGATGTTGAAGATGAACATTACGAATGGCTGATACAGTTGGCACGTAAATATGAGGTACTTAGAGATGATGAGACGCGTGCACTGGATGCTGCCGATATGCAAGAGTTGATCGAACGTGTGGATACTGTGCCACTCTCTTTGGCGCTGGCTCAAGCTGCTGAGGAGAGTGGTTGGGCAACATCGCGTTTTGCACGTGATGGTAATGCTCTGTTTGGGCAATGGACTTTTGGTAAAAATGCCATGGTTCCTAAAGAACAGCGCAGTGAACTTGGAAATTACGGCCTTAAACGTTTTAAGACGCCTCAAGAGTCAGTGAATTCTTATATGCTCAATCTCAATACCAACCATGCATATAAAGAGTTGCGACACAAACGGGCAGCACTGCGTCGAAGCGGACAAAAAGTAAGTGGATTGTTTTTGATTGATACCCTTCACAGGTATTCTGAACGGGGTGATGATTATGTGTATGGATTGAAGAGAATGATTTTGCAAAACCATCTTGCCGTATTTGATAATGCCAAATTATGGGAAAAAGAGGTGGTCTATTTGCACCCTAAAAAAACGCTACAAAAAAGCCGTAAGCTTCCATTACTGGAAAACAATGTTACGGCTAAAGAGCTGCTAGAAGATGATGATGCACAGGAGTGAGATCACATTCCCGGAATTCGAGGAATGCGTCCCATTTTTGAGTTACGACAATACCAACCCCACCCTTTTTTGAGCCAGTGTCCCACAATAGGCATGGGTAGCATAAAAGCGCGTTTGTCATCACGATAGACAAAAGCGGCACCATCACCGCTATCCATCACACATAAGATATTGATGTGTTCTTGATAGCCCTGGCGCTCAATAAGACCGGTGTCGCGTGCATGAATATTAAAGGCAGTAACCCGCGCCATAACTTCGGCAACATGGCCCTGTTTGGCACGCCAATCCGGTCCATCCATTGCAGCAACATCGCCAACGGCAAAAACATTGGAGTGTTGTTCAAGTTCACCATCAGCATCTTCACAAAAGTGATCGGCATGTTCATAATCAACTTCGCAATGGTCATTAATATGAATAAAGCCGGCTTTATTTAAAGGCAAATCGGACTCCTTAACAACAGGGTGTCCATCTCCGGCTGCAATAAACATCGTAAGATCACTCTCAAGTGAAGTGTCATCTTCAAATACAATGCCGTCTTCTTGAAATGCTTTAATCTTTTTGCCAAAATGGCGCTTGATATCAAGACGGTTGAAAAAAAGATCCATCATCTTAAGTGCATTTGGCCCCATGCGTGCGCCCGGCTCTTTCATGGGTGCAAAAAAAGTCAGTTCAAACTGATCACGAATTTTCAGTTCTTTAAGCTTGTTGTGAAAATTAAAGATCAGTTCAAAACCGGGACCACCACGTACGGCAGAGCTGTCATTGGGATTGCCTCCAAAACCCATGGCAATTTTGCCGCCTCCCTTAGCAACCAAAGCGTTAAAACGATGACGAATCTCTAACGACTCTTCTGGAATGCCGCAAATGGAGAGGGTATTTTCAATACCAGGGTGTTTCATCTTTCCTGCACCGAGCGCTACAACCAGGTAGTCATAATCACTATAGACTCCTAAATGCTCTAATTCAACTTCATTTTTTTTGGCACGAATGGCCTTAACGCTGTCAATAATAAGATTGAATCCGTGCACCTTGCGTAGTGACTCAAGATCAACGCAGACATCTTCAAATTCAATTTCTTTTGTGGGAATCCATATTGATGTGGGATAAATATAAAAATAATCGCGAGCGCTTATTAGTGTGACATCGTAATTATATTTTCGTAGATAGATCGCACTTTCTACTCCGGCGAATCCACCTCCAAGAACCAAAATTTTTTTCATGTAAACCCTTAAGTAAAAGTTATAATAGTTATAACAATATATACTACCAGTACTTAAAAGGGCATAAACATTTTTAGCTTCATACGCTGTGCGTGACGTTGAAAAATATAGGGTTTGGCGTGTTTCGATCAATTAAAAGCAAACTGCTGTGAACTTTAACAGAGCTTCCATCTTTATGAACCAGGGTATCAACCATCGGTTTAATAGGACGGTTTTGCGTAAGCCAGGTATCAATCAATGCAATAAATCGGTCACGTATTTCCGATGGATAAAGCAGCTCTTCGATTTTTTTACCCATAACTTCTTCTTTGCTATAGCCAAAGAGCTTGGCACTTGAATGATTCCAATAGGTAATGCGTCGGTTTTGATCAAATCCCTGTACCGCGACGTTTGGAAGATTTTCAATTAATTCGCGGTAGTGTTTTTCATGACGCTCAAGGTCTAAAATACGGTTATACTGCTGCGTCATATCGATATAAACCCCAATAATACCACGCTCTTCTGAACTAGAAGCATGGAAGGGGCGTTTGTTGGCAAGTAGCCAGTTTTTGCCGTCATTTTCCATGCGGTTTGCAATGCCTTCATCTTTGGCAATAATATTGATCTCTTCAAGTGTTTGGGTGCTATTGTTATTATACCAACCCAGCTCCTGATCCGTCTTTCCTAAAAGATCATTAAAGTGTTCCAAGCCACGGTATTCTAAATAGGTGCGGTTACAGCCTTCGTAGCGCAGACGTGCATCTTTCCAATAAATACTTGCCGGTACGGCATCAAGCACTTGCTGAAATGTTTGAGACCTGTTGGTGGTAAAGTGTAACTCTTTGCGGTTGCGTTGCTCTTTATTGAGGTGTAAAATTCTGCGTGCCATGGAGTTTACAAGATCGTGAAGGTGTGTGATAATGCTTTCGTCAGCTGTCAATGTATTGGTGCTATAGAGTGTGAGTGCACCAAAAGGCCGAAGACCTTCACCGGCTAAAAAGGGTAAAGAGATCACCGAAGCGATTCCTGAAAATTTGGCACGCGAGTTCCACTCAGCAAAGCGAACATCTTTTAAAGCATTTTCGATCAGAACATCTTGTCCTGTAAGGATTGCTTCTGATGTAGGGCCGTTGGCATAGGGATCGGAAGGATCCAGTCGGGTGTGAAATCCACTGTGCAAGAAACGGGGTTCCGCATGATCGCAAAACCAAGAAATAGGAACGTCACGGGTATCGTCTTTAACAAATCCTGCCCACACGACTTTAAATACGGATCCGTCACATAAGGTATGGCAGACTTCATCAATCATAGTCGATGATGAAGTGGCGTGGGTCATGATACGTTCACAGGCAATAAGCGTTTTTAGAAAATCGGATTCTCCAAGCGTTTGCTGTGCATGCTCTTGTACCAAGGTACTTTTGTGTTGAGATTTTTCAACGCGCTGAAGTGCTTCTTGTTTGCATTGTTGTGCCGCTTTACGGCTTTGCATTAACATGATAAGCAAAATAATAGAAATAAGTGCCAAAACCGATATGATGATCAAAGTGCTTGAAATCATTTTGAGTCTCCTTAATAATTGGTTAATAGTAGTTAAAGATTATTTAAAGTCTCTTTACTTTTATACTGCTTAAGGAATAAATGGCATAATTTATGAAAAAAGGGGATTTTATGGTCTTAAAAGAGCGCGCATTACTTGGTGGCGGATGTTTTTGGTGTATTGAGGCCGTCTATAGCCGAACCAAAGGTGTTTATAGGGCAGTTAGCGGTTATGCTGGCGGTCATCGTGAGAATCCAAACTATGAAATGGTGTGCACGGGTGTCAGTGGGCACGCGGAAGTAGTACAGATCGACTTTGATCCCGATATTATCACGTATGAGGAGCTTTTGGAAATTTTTTGGGAGATTCATGATCCCACAAGCCTTAATGCCCAAGGTGCGGATCGGGGAACGCAATATCGTTCGGTTATTTTTTATTATAATGAAATGCAGCATAACGCAGCGCGTCAAAGTATTATTGAACTTCAAAAAAATATGACTAAGCCGATTGTGACCGAAGTCAGCTCCGCGCCAGAATTTTATCCCGCCGAAACGTATCATCAAGACTATTTTACACACAATCTTGCGCAAGGATATTGTCGTATAGTGGTGGCACCGAAGGTTGAAAAGTTTTTAAATAAATTTTCCAAAAAAGTTAAAACGTAAAAAGAGGTTAATTGCGAATAATAGGGGTATCTTTAGCTTTTTCAGTTTGAAACGTATAAAGTTCAATGGCTGCATTGCTCATATCGGGGCTTACATGTAAGGCCTCATGCAAGCGGTTGATAATGGTAGCGACCTGGTGCTCTTGATCCCAATTTTCAGGCATGAAATAGGCACTTTTATTATTATGTTTTATAACAATGCCATCACGCTCAGGGGTGATACGCTCATAAAGCGCTTCAAGGCTTGGAGCTTCAAGCCGTTGCAAAGGGCTTAGTAGTGAGAGTTCGATGCTTGCATGTAAATATTCCGAAGTACTAAGAGGCGGATACTGCGGTAGCTCAAAAGCGGCGACTTTTGCATTATAAATGATGGCATCAATTAAGGGACGATCTGCTTCGAGCGTACAAAAATGTGCACGTATTTTTTGTCCTAGGTAAATGGTGATGCCAACTGCTACAGGTTGGCTTAATATGGGATACTCGTCAATCAAAGAAGCTTTGTCAATAAAGCGTTCCGCTTCAAGAACCTCTTGTATTGATTGACGTGCTAATTGCAGCAAAAGTGATTGTGACATGAGCCATTATAACAAAAAGTTTTATAAAAGGTTGTGTGCTTCACTGGCATCATGTTTCCAGTAGCTAATGATGACTTTAATAAGGATCATAACAATCAAAACTTGAAAAAGTGCCGCAAGAATTAAAGCGTAATAATGGAGCTTATCAATACTGTTGGCGTGATAAGCTAGTGTTGCAAGGGCAATAAGCAGCGTGAGCGGCATGGAGTGGCTAAGCCCCATTAAAAGGGCATCACGAAGACCAAGATTTTTTGAAAAAACAAGCGAAGCAAGCAGTCGCATGAGTATCATGGCTATGGTAATAAGTAGTGCAGTAGAAATCAACCCCTCAACCAGCAGTGCATCCAGATTAAAGGAGGTTCCGATATAAATAAAAAAGATCGGTACTAAAAATCCAAATCCAAAACTAGAGAGCTTTTCGGGAAGTTCATGTTTGTGTTCAAAAAAAGTAGGTAAAAAGATACCGGCGATAAACGCACCAAAAGCAAGCTCAAGATTAAGATAAAGCGTGCCGGCCACCAGTAAAAAAAGGAGTCCAATGGAGAGGCGGATGTCTTGTTCTTTGTTGTCGTTGTGAGGCATAAGTGCAATGGCAACTTCGGGAAACCACCAAAAAAAGAGCCGTAAGGTTCGAAAAAGTGCCAGTATGAAAACAACAAAAATAATCAATGACATAATAATCTGCAACAGCTCCCATCCCAGCCCATATTTAAGCGATGCCGAAGCCAGAGTGAGCACGGCAATAGAGACGACTTCACCAATGCTTCCGGCTGTCATCGAAAGCTCAAGCCAGGGTGTTTTCCCGTACTCTTTGCTCAACGTAGCCACAAGGCCAACCGAGATGAGCGGCAAGAGCACAACAAACACCAATCCCATGTCAAAATAGAGATGAAACAGCCCTGACATTCCATAAAGTGCCAGCAAATAGATAAGAATACGCCGCATGAGGCGCGCGTCGGTTTTAAGCACTTTTCTAAGATTAACTTCCGTGCCGGCAAGAAACATAAGGTATAAAAATCCCACTTCGGCAATTAACTTAAAAAGATGCTCATCATGTAAAAAACCGTAATATCCCAGTATAGCGCCAAGCACAATCTCAACTGGAGTGGTTGGGATACGCAAAATTTTTGCCAAAAATGGCGAGAACATCACCACAAGCGATAATGAGATGATTAAAACAATATCGCCAGACATAGTAATCAATCCATAATGGTATCGGTGGCGATACGGTAGTGAAGTTGTTCAAGCATATCAAGGTCTCGATGCGCTTCGCGTCCGGTGGTGGTAAGGTAGTTACCAATAACAATAGCATTGGCACCTGCGGCAAAAATTTCGTGTTGACGCTCTTGAAATGTTATCTCACGACCACCGGCTATCATAATGCGATCCACATCATCAAGCATGGTATGAGCCATACGAATGATATCGAGAGCATCATCTACTGTTAGCGTTGTGGGCTGTAGTGGCAGTGCCGGATTATGATGGTAAAAATTTATTGGCACCGAAACAGGATGCAGGGCTTTAATGGATTGTAACAAACTGATGCGATCTTCATGCGTTTCGCCCATACCAAAAATACCACCACAAATCAGGTTTAAACCCGAACGGTTGACATTTTCGCAGGTTTCAAAACGTTCGTGCCATGAGTGGGTAGTGCAGATGTGTGGATAAAAGGCTTCAGAAGTTTCAAGATTATGATTATAGGCTGAAATCCCTGCGTGTTTGAGTGCGTGTAGCTGCTCGGGTGTTGCGGTGCCATTGCATGCAATCAAACGTAGCCTGGGAACGGCTTTTTTAACGCTGTGTGCCACCTCGCATACAAAATCAAGGGTTTTATCATCAAGCCCTTTGTGGGCGGTGACCAAACAAAAGCCCAAAGCCCCCAGTGCATCCATTTGGCGCGCCTCTTCAATGATGGTTGGAATTGGTTTATGAGTGTAGCGTTCAATATTGGCGCGGTATTTAACACTTTGCGAGCAAAATTTACAATCTTCGTTACATGTACCGCTATTGATATTGCTAATGGAGCATAAAAAGATCTTTTTACTCATAAGGTGCGCCTTTCAAAATTGAAATGCTGTGTTTTAAAATCGCTGTGCTCGATATGGCGGTTGTAGTAGGTTACACGAAACGCTTCGGGAGTTATTTCTAGCATAGCGCATTCACTAAAGTTCTTATTGCGTGCACAGGTTTCTCCAGGATTAAGAAAGAGCGTTTTCTGCTTAAAATCACACTCAAACGTATGGGTATGGCCAAAAATAACCACTTCGGTATCAGGGGTCAGATAAAAAGGCAGATGCATCAGTTTAAACGTGGTGCCATCAAGTTTAAAAAGATGAGGTTCTTGAACCAGATTATAAAGATTATGATAGTGTGTAAGTTTAGCATCATTATTGCCATACACGGCTACATAACGTTTGCCGGTAGATTCAAGTAAGTCAAGAGTACTTCTTTCTCCGATGTCACCGGCATGAATAAAAAACTCGGCACCTTCATTGAGCAGATGCGTAATACTCTGTTTCGCATAGGCACCCTTGGTATGCGTATCAGAAAGAATGCCTATTTTCATTATTTTGAGTACTCTTCAATGGGGGTGCGGGTCTTACATGTAAGGCATTCATACACCTCTTTTCCACGATAGGTGCGTTGAATTAGCACGCCATCACACCCCTCTTGCATACAACGTTTGTCTGTGGGTTCAAATTTGGAGATGAAGTTACATGTAGGGTAGTTTTCGCATCCCCAAAATGCACCGCGTCGTGATGTTCGCCACAATAATTTACCGCCACAGCTTGGGCAAGGAACCTCAGACTCTTTAGCTTCTGTTTCAAGTGAACGGGTATTTTTGCATTTGGGATAAGCACTACAGGCTAAAAATTTACCGTTACGTCCATTTTTAATGAGCATTTCGCTACCGCATTTGTCACATTTTTCTTCGCTGACCTCATCTGCGGGTTTCTCAACCACATTACCTTCATCATCAACTTGTTCGGTATATTTGCATTTTGGAAAGCTGCTACACGCAATGAATTCGCCATATCGTCCCGAGCGAAGCAGCAGTTCAGAGCCGCATTTGGGACAGTTGCGTCCTAGCGGTTTTGCCATTTTGAGGCTTTTGATTTCTGTTTTTCCAGCTGCAATCTTGTCAATAAAAGGAAAATAAAAATCACGAAGCACCTGTTGCCAGTCTTTGCCATCTTCGGCAATCTCATCAAGAATATCTTCCATATTGGCTGTAAAGCTTGCATCCACTATCTCTTCAAAATGCTGCTCAAGCATCTCGGTAACGCTAAATGCAACATCGGTGGGGATGATTTGACGCTTTTCAATAGTAATATAGTTGCGAGCCTGTAAGGTTGAAATGGTTGGCGCATAGGTTGAAGGGCGGCCGATCCCCTCGGCTTCAAGTTTTTTGATTAGACTGGCTTCAGAGTAACGTGAAGGCGGTTCGGTAAAGTGTTGTGAAGCTGCAATGCTCTCAAGTGGTACTTTCTGGCCCTGTTCAAGAGCTGGCAGTAATTTGTCTTTGTCATCGTTGCCCTCAAGAATATAAAAACCGTCAAAAAGCAGTTTACGACCGGTAGCACGAAATTGGCCGTGTTCTCCTTCAAACACAATGCTTTGCTGTTCAAAAAGCGCATCATTCATCTGACATGCCAAAAACCGGTTATAAATGAGACGGTAGAGTTTGATCTCATCGGGTTTAAGATATTTGGCCGCAATTTCGGGAGTAAAATCTATCATAGTGGGGCGGATGGCTTCGTGTGCTTCTTGGGCCCCTTTGGCTTTTTTGGTGTAATACTTGGGACTAGACGGCAGATACTTGTCGCCATAGGTTTTTAAGATATGTTCGCGCCCAATTTCTATGGATTCTTTGGCAAGATTAAGTGAATCGGTACGCATATAAGTAATAACACCCGATGTACCGCTTGGGGTCTTAACCCCTTCATAAAGAGTTTGGGCAATCATCATTGTTTTTTTAGGAGAGAATCCAAGTTTGCTTGATGCGGTTTGCTGCAGCGTAGAGGTCATAAATGGCGGTGGAGTCGAGCTTTTGCGCTGTTTGGTTTCAATACTGGCTACAACAAACTGGTCATTTTGTAATGCAGCAACAATGGCATCTGCCTCTTCTTTGGTTTTAATAGTGAGTTTTTCAATCTTTTCACCATTAAAAAGAATCAGTGTTGCTTCGATTTTTGGAACAAACAGTGTGTCGATGCTCCAGTACTCTTGCGGAACAAATGCTTTAATCTCTCGTTCGCGGTCAACAATAATCTTGAGTGTAGAAGATTGAACACGCCCACCTGAAAGCCCTTTTTGGATCTTGGAACTTAGTAGCGGTGAGAGTTTGTAGCCCACAATACGATCGAGTAAACGACGGGTTTGCTGCGCATTGACACGGTTCATATCAATGCTGCGCGCCGTTTCAAGTGCATGGGTTATGGCACCTTTGGTAATTTCATGAAATACGATACGCGGCAAAACATTAGGATCACGTCCTAGTGCATGAGCAATATGCCAGCCAATTGCTTCTCCTTCGCGGTCCTCGTCGGTCGCGATATAGATGGTATCGGCTTGTTTGGCCAGAGTGCTTATCTGTTTAACGGTGGCAGCATTCTCTTTTGCAACGCTGTACTCAGGTGTGAACAAATCATCTTCGATCTTAATACCAAAGCGGGCTTTAGGAAGATCACGTATATGGCCTTTGGAGGCGATTACTTCATACTCTTTACCCAAAAAGTTTTTAATCGTCTTAGCTTTTGCGGGAGACTCTACAATAATGAGATTCAAAAAACGGTCCTGTTTTCTATATATATAGTATTTCAATTTTCAAATGTCGAAAGTTTAGCGAAAAAAAATGCCAAATGTCTAAAGCGCTTCTTTTAGTTGCCGATAGTATCTCTAACAGCAAGGATGCTAAATTTGAAAGAGCCAAAGATGCTCTTCCCCCTAAAGGATTTATTATGGGATTCAGAATTAACACAAACATTGCGGCGATGAACTCACACACATACGCTACAATGAACAACCGTAATTTGGATGGCTCACTAGCAAAATTGAGCTCAGGCCTTCGTATTAATACCGCAGCAGATGATGCTTCGGGGATGTCAATTGCAGATTCACTTCGATCACAAGCTTCGTCTCTTGGTCAAGCGATTGCAAACGGTAACGACGGGATTGCGATTCTTCAGATTGCTGATAAAGCGATGGATGAGCAGTTGAAAATTCTTGATACTGTTAAAACCAAAGCGACTCAAGCAGCTCAGGATGGACAAAGTGCCGAGTCTCGTAAAGCACTTCAAGCAGATATTAATCGTCTTCTTGAGCAACTTGATAACATTGCAAATCAGACTTCATTTAATGGTCAAAATTTGCTTGCAGGTGGTTTTACAAACAAAGAGTTCCAAGTTGGTGCCTACTCTAACCAAACGGTAAGAGCTACAATTGGTGATACAACAACAGCTAAAAATGGTAGTGTTCGTTATGAAAACTACCAAATTACTGCGGCTGTATCAAATATGACATTGACATTTAGTGTTGATGGTAAAGATATTGATCTTGCGCCTGTTAATACGCTCATGTCTAATGAAACAGGTAACGGTATTGCCGATCTTGCGGCAGTTATTAATAACTCTACGGCTACTACCGGCGTTCGTGCCACATGGGACGTACAAGTGGTTATTACCGAAGTTGCAGCCGGCGGCGATGTTACCAGTATGCAAATCAATAATATAGGAATCGGTACTATTTCTGTTGCTGCTGCGGATTCAAACGGTGCTCTTGTCAATGCGATTAACGCTGTTAAAGATAAAACCGGAGTTGAAGCGTTTATCGACAAAGAAGGTAGTTTGGTACTTAACTCGCTTAATGGCCGTGCTATTGTTCTAAGCGGTGAAGACATGGCAGTTAAAACGGCTGAATATGGTCGTATTACACTCTCTCGTCTGGATGCCCGTGATATCGTGGTAACTGCAACTGAATTAACTACTGCTGAAGCAGAAGCAACCGTTAGTTTGCGTGATGCTATGAATAACATCGGAAGTACTGAAGCGGTTGCAATGGGTTATCTGGCAGTTACTAATGCTGGTTCACGTTCATCAGAAATTGACAGTGGTATCGGTGCTGGTGTAACAACGCTTACTGGTGCTATGGCAGTTATGAATATTGCAGAATCAGCTCAGAAAACTCTTGATGCTATTCGTTCTGATTTGGGTTCTGTTCAGAATCAAATGATTGCTACCATTAACAATATTACAGTTACTCAGGTTAATGTGAAAGCAGCTGAGTCTAATATCCGTGATGTTGACTTTGCAGCTGAATCTGCTAACTTTAGTAAATTCAACATTCTTGCACAATCAGGCTCTTACGCTATGAGTCAGGCCAATGCAGTGCAACAAAACGTTTTAAGACTACTTCAGTAGTTTTAAAGCACGCTATCTCAAGATAGCAACATTCTTCATCTGGCACCGACTGGTGCCAGATACACTCTAAAAATATCTTTTATGTGAATTTTATATTAATGTCTGTAGATGATGGATAGTTGTTTTCATCATGAAATTTCTTTTTGAGTGCCTCATATTTCTCAAGATCAATCGCAATCTCTTTTTTATTAGGAACAGTAATCTGTTTTTGTAACGATTCCGGCCACTGCTCGATAGCCCTTACAATTGTTGTGCGGGTAGCATCCAGTCCGCCGGCAACAATAAAGAGCCAATAGCGGTGCTGGAGTATCCATTTAATCATTTTGGCTTTTTTCTCGATGTCGGTATTGGTAGGTTCGAGGGTAATGGGGGCAAGATTTAATTCAAGAGAGAGAATGTATGACTGAAGAACGATGGTGTAAAGCACGGCAAAGGTTTCATCATCGAAAAGGCCTTTGACTTTATCGATGTCGTTGAGCAGATCAACAAGATACTCATCGGTAAGCTCCTCAAGTCGGTTCTCTTCAGCCATTGTTTTTAAATTTTCTGTTGCTTCTTGAACTTTAATAAACACTTCTTCAACAATTTCTTGATTTTCAATAGAGTCTTTGATCCAATTATTGATATGTTCAATATACTGTTTGGTATACGCTTCTTGCTCTTGTTGTGATGCATGCTTGAGGGTGACTTTTTCTTTTACAAAATTTTTATCAACATATTTTTCAATGGCATCTTTGAACGGCATTTCAACAGTTCCCTCTATGCGAGCGCCGCCTTCGGTACAGTTGATGGTAGAAAAAGAGTCTTTAAACTTAGCAATACTGCGCTCAAAGCCGTTTTTAAACAGTACCCAATACTTGGTGGTTCGTATCTCTCCTTCGCCACCATATTTGGGGATATAGATCTCATGGCCATTAATATCTTCTTCGTTTTCACCATAAACATGGCCTTCCGCGTGAGATGTATTGTCTTCACCAAAAGCAAGATCCTGCCCAATAACAAGAATGTTGGGAATATTGAGTGCAATGGCCAAGTCATGTGCCATATTGGCAGCGCTCATGCCATGTCCGAGATAGCCATACTGATCAAGTTTAAAAGACCTAAGATACTCGTTTGGGCGCATTACCATCACAATATTTCCATGCGTAATGGCTTCTTTGACTTTATGGTGGGCAAAAGAGACCATGATAAAATTAACATCTTCTTGAAATTCTGGGGCATTGTTTTCAAAAAACTTTGCGGTTTCAGGTACACGTTCCAAGATCGTGACAAAGTCAGGTTTGATGCCATGCTTTTCTAAAATCGGAAAACTTGCATCAACACTGATAATCGTGACATAGTCTTGAATCTCTTTGAGTAAAGGAATCTGTTTGGAGAGACTTGGTCCTGTAGATACGATAACAGCGGTTCGTGCAGATTTGTAATCGGATAAATTTTTGAGCGGAATATTGGCAATCATATCAGGCAGGTTGATAATATGGTGTTCAATTCCCATTAAAGAGTCGATCATATCGTTACCATGCGAAATGATGTTGGTTTCAATCGTAGCGGTCATGAGTTTGCTGATTTCCATAAGCTTTTCACCGTAAACACGCCTATAGTAGTCGCTTATAACTTCCAATTCAAAAAGTCTTGAAAATGTTTTGGAAGCAGTATTCATAAGATGAAGACTGGCGGCTGCATAATTCATATCTTCTGCAAGTTCAATGACAAGGCGTTTGTTTGCAATGTCTTGAGAAAAATCAAAAAGATTAAAGACAATGTAAAACAGTTCAATATTGGGCTCTATAACCAAAACGCGATCAACATGTTTAAGTCTTAGACAGGCGCCAATGATGACACCGTTTCCAATACCAAAAAAATAGCGAAAAGGAATTTTGTCACGATCTTGATGGGCTTCAAGATACTCTATGGTGTCCTTTGCCGGGCTATTGTAAACAAATTCATGGGTTTTAGTATCAAGAAAGTTAATGTCGATTGGATCTTTTCCTTGAAAGATTTCATACTGTTCGTTGCTAGAAATGGTTAAGAGTTTAGAGGCTAAAACAGGTTGAAGGTGAATCAACTGTTGCATGTTTTTTTCAAAAATAGTAGGCGTGTCAACGGACATGATATTTCCTTTGGGGTAACTAAAGCTATTGGTTTGGGTATTGTGCGACAATCTTTCCAACAATGTCAAGCAGCAGACAGTCATCATATTTTTTTGCTATGGCCAAAACACTAACAGGCAAGCCATTGGAACCAGATAAGAGTGGCATGCTTAAAGCGGGGGCTCCCAAAAATGTCCAGAGTAGATTGGAATCGGGAGGCTCGTTGGAAAGAAGCCCTATTGGAGCCTCTGATGCTGCTCCAAGCGTTACAATAAGATCGTAGTCTCCCATCCAGTTCATAAATGTTTTAGAAAGGGACGCTTGAGCATCAAGTGCCGCCTGAAAAGCTTCTAAGGTGATGGTGGCACCATGATTGATCATGGCTTGAAATCGTGGGCTCATCTGTTGTTTGTAGGGTTCTTCATCCTTAAAATAGTAAGCCAGTGATTTATCGTAGATGGTGGTATGATGCTGGTAAATAGTGTTTAAAAAATCGGGGCACTCGACGTAATCGACTTCAAAGTCGGGGTTGTTGAGTTGGTTAACCCAGGAATAGAACGCTTTTTTTTCATATTCACCGGCATGATGCCATTGGGGGTGTTCTAAAATACCGATACGGTACTTCTGATTGGGTATGGGCTGGTAATGATCGATATAGCGGTGTACAAACTCATAGTTTTTACCGCTAACCCGAGCCGCATGAAAAACCATTTTTAAATCTTCGGCATTTTTGGTAAAAAATCCCAAAGTATCAAGGGAGTCAGTTGTTTTGAGCACGCCAATGCGAGGCAGTATGCCAAAGGAGGGTTTAAAGCCGTAAACACCGCAATAGCTTGCGGGACGCCCTATGGAACCGGCTGTTTGTGAGCCTAGCGCTACTGGCACCATATCGGCGGCGACCGCTGCGGCTGATCCGCTTGATGAAGTTCCTGGAGAGCGCGAAAGATCGCGAGGATTTCGTGTCTGCTCTTGATGATGTACGGCAAACTCTGCTGTTACGGTTTTGCCTAGCATAATAGCACCGTTTCTTCGCAGATAATGGATCATACGTGCGTCATTACCTGGAGTAAAACCTTTCCAGATACTTGAACCCATCTCAGTGGGCATATCAAAAGTATTATAGATATCTTTGACGCCTACGGGGATTCCCCACATTGGATGGTCATTGGGATCAAGTTTTTCAATCTTTGCAATTTGCTTTTTGATGACATCGGGATCAAGATACGTCCACGCATGGATTTGGGGTTCTGTTTTTTCGATCTGTTTCAACAGCGCGGAAACGATCTCTGTAGGGGTAGTTGCTTTAGAGCGCAACAGCGCCCTAAGTTCGGTTGCACTGCAAAGATGAAGTTCCTTCATCGAGCCTCTTTGAATGTGCCTTGGCGCATTGCTTTGAGCACACGCTTGTACTCATCTTCGGAAATATGGGCCATGTCCAGAAATTCGTCAAGATAAGCGGGGCGTTGCTGGTCATATTTTTTGGCAATTTCAAAACCCTCTTCGCGCGTTAGCAAACCTGCCCGTACATCAGCGCTAGCCTGATCGGTACCGCGTCCAAATCCACGTTTGACAAATTTCATGTGATCATGCAGCGTCTCGAATTTACATTCGTTCCCTTTAAAGCCTTTATAGTGGCCTGGACGATGCTCCTCTTTCCAGCCATACTCTTTTTTAATAAACTCCATTTGGCGCTCATCATCCCAGAAAATGTAATCACCCAAATGCAAGCCGACAACCCCAACTTTTTCAATCTCTTCATAGGAAGGGAGTTCAAAAGGTTTAAGGTCTTTTTCGGTGATCTCCTCGTCGATCATCTCCTGAGGATAGAGTTTGGCCGAGACGCGCGTAAAGTAGTCACGATCATATTTAACCATTTCATGATCGGCAAAGGTAGCACGACCACTAACTTCACAGACAGACTCACCATAGATGATAAGTGGAATATTGAATTTCACGGCAGCTTGAAGCGGGAAGGCACCAACTCCCGCGTGACAGTGCCAGCAGGAGTCTCCGATTTTATAAAATGATTTGACAAACAGTTTTTTGACCAGTGGTTTATTCGGTGTAAACATGATGTGGTCAACACCAATTTTTTCCAGTGCATTTTCAAGATTGTATTTTCCGGTTTCGGAGTACCAGTTATGATTAAAAGTGACGGCCAGCGGTTTCATGCCATAGACTTTGGTCAGTACATGCATCTGAAAGACGCTATCTTTTCCTCCGCTTATGGGAACGATACAGTCGTAATTGCTACCCGCTTTGGATTTATACGCTTCTAAAATAGAGCGAAGTTTTTGTTCGCGTTCTTTCCAGTTAATGCGCATTTTTTGCTCCTGAGCGCGGCAGGCAAGGCAGATACCCATTTCATCAAACTGCATTCCCTCGTTGGAACTTGGCATGCAACAGCGCGTGCAATACTGCAAGTGATCTTTGTATAAAGGTGTGCCATATTCGGTGTGATTCTCTTGTGTGGTATGATCAATGAGTTTGGTCATAAGGTATCCTTTTTGTACTCATGAGAGAGTATCGCATATTCAATAATATCGGCAAAAGTACCATTTTTGAAAATCGCTTCTTTCTTGAGACCCTCTTGGCGCATATGAAGTGCTTTGGCCAGTTTTTGCATGGCAATATTATCTTGATGGGTACCGCAATAGATACGGTGAAGATGGCGTATATTGAATCCGTAAGCAAACAGTAATTCTGAGGCTTCTTTTGCAAATCCTCTTCCCCAGTAGGCTTTTTCACCCATCAATATGGCATATTCTGCAGCGCTGTTTTTTTGAGAAATATTTTGCAGCGCAATATTGCCAATATGAGTATCATTCTCATTAAGACAGATGGCAAAGACCTTACATGTAACGTTATTGGTGACACTTTCGATGTAAGTGCGTGCCATCTCTTTCGTATAGGTACTATCTCCATGAGAGTTATATTGACACACTTCAGGATCATTAAGCCAATGAGGATAATTGCCCTCGGCATCGTTTACATGTAACGGGCGTAGATAAAGATGTGTGCCATTAAGTGTCATTGCAGTTCACTCCGATGCTCCCATACTTTTTCAAAAGCGGCAATAACGTCGTTCATATCATCGCGCGTCATTCCCGGGCGCATGAGTTCATGAGTAAAAAGCACTTCAAAGTGCATTTTTTCAGTGATAGGGCACTGTACATCCGTGTAGTCTCGATTGGAGAGATTAAAGGGATAACCCATTGTGCCAAAGGCAATGCGCTTTTGATACATAGGTTGCAGATAGAGCGGCTTGACATACCCGCATCCAATCAGCACATCGCTTTCATCACGAAGGAGGGTTTGGGGCAGTTCGGCTTTTACGGCTTTGATAAAAAGATTGCGATCGACTCCGGCACAATCGGGATCAAATTGCAGCGGGTGGACATAAAAAGCGTGTTGGCACTCCTCTCGGATTTGGGTTGGTTTAACACAGGGTATTTTGGCAAAAGCTTCGTTGATATAGTAAATATTTTCCAAGCGCATCTGCAAAAGTTGCTGCAATTTTTTGAGTTGTTCGTGGGCGATGGCGGCTTCTATCTCAGTCATACGGTAGTTAAAACCAACCATGTTGATCAGCTCGTCAGAATTTTGAATGCCGCGCGCAGCAAGCACCGCTTCGGCGTGGTTACGAATAAGACGAAGACGATCAGCCAGCGCATCATTGTCAGTGACAATGATGCCCCCTTCTCCTGAGTGGATATGTTTATGATAATTAAGAGAAAAGACACCCATATCACCCAGCGTACCGGCAAAACGACCTTTATATGTGGCGCCAGGGGCTTGTGCGGCGTCTTCAATAACAATGAGGTTGTGGCGCTTGGCAATGGCATTAATGGCATCGGCATCATAAGGCTGACCGAAAATATCAACAACAATAATAGCCCGTGTTTTTGGAGTAATGCAGGCTTCTATGGATTGGGGATCAAGACAGTAATAATTGGGCTCAATATCGGCAAATACAGGAATGGCGCCATACACAACGGCCGCAGCCGCTGACGCACTCATGGTGTAGGCAGAGCAGATGATCTCATCACCCGGCTCAATCCCTGCGGCACCGACGGCGGCAAAAAGTCCGGATGTGGCAGAGTTGACGCTAATGGCATGTTTGACACCAAAAAACTCGCACCACGCAGTTTCAAGTGCACGCACCTCTTTTCCGCCAAAGAAATCATCATGCCATGTTCCCAAATAGCTTGAAAGCTTACCGCTTCGCAGTACCCGCAGCGCGGCGGCTTCCTCTTCAGCTCCAATGGTATTGTATGCCGGAAACGGCGTATTTCGCAATTTAGGTCCGCCCAGTAGCGCCAGTTGACTCATGGTATTCTCCTGATTATTCATCTATATTTCGATTTTTTTGGGAAAGATTAGTCTCATGTGTTCAAGATCTTTGTAAATATTTTTGAAAAAAACGGCATTAGCCTCAATAAAGTGAATCATACGTATTTCATCGCTTTGTTCATGTGCTTGCAAGGCATCTTGACAGGCAATTTCAAGCTTCATACTGTTGGCCATCAAAAACGGCATAAAAAAGTTGCTGATGATTTTATTGCTATCCATGAAAGCACGCAGTTGTTTGATCATTGCGTAGGCGTGGTTTAGAGTGGTTGCAGGAAAATGCCCGCATTTATCTTGGGCGTTTTGTCTGCTAGTTGTCGTGGTAATGGTTTCTAAAATGTGGAGTAAGCTTTGAATCTTTTGGCTAAAAAGCGTTGACGTATAAATGAGTTCTTTGAGTGATTTTTGATATTTTTTTAACGCGTTAGCGCTGTTTTTTGGTTTTGAGAGGTAGCGCTTGATAGGCGTTTTGTGCTTTTTGGCATTTTTGAGTTTTTCAACGACAGCCTCAAAAGGTTGCTCTTGTGTACCAGGAATGCGTGCTCCACCTTGAGTGGCGTTGATGGTAAGCATCGACTCCCCATAAAGGTTGAGTGATTCGACAAAGGAGTCAAGAAAGAGGTTCCAATATACGTTGGTCCAAACCATATGATCTCCGCCATATCCTTCAATTTCATACAGTTTTCCCGACGCAATCTCTTTTTCCAAGCTAGGGTTTTTATCAATAATATGACCTTCGGCATGAGTGACGTAATCGGCACCAAAAGCGAGATCCTGACCGATTAACACGGCCTCATCCATCCCCAAAAAGTGGGCAAGATCATGTGCAAAATTTGCAGCAGAGAAGCCATAACCCAGATAGCCGTAATCATCCAGACCAAAGTAGTGAAACTCTTGATTGCGACGTAAAAAAATAGCTACATCTTGATCGTGAAGTGCTTCAAATACATCGGGATGCTGCACGGAGGCACAGAGAAAAAGGGTGCCTTTTTTAAAAGCCGTTGAGGTTTGTTGAAAAAACTTTGCGGTGGGCTCATCCCGCTCCATAGAGATACAAAGATCGGGCGTAATACCATGTTTTTCCAGAATCGGTAAAGAAGCATCGACACTGATTAAGGTTGCATAAGCAGCAACTTCTTTAAGAAGGGGAAGCTGTTTGGTTAAACTAGGACCTGTCGAGATAATAATGGCGGTTTTTGAAGGTTTTGCCTGATAAAGGGCTTGAATGGGGTAGCTTTGTAGAAGCCGTGGTATGTTTTCAAGTGTTTGGCGCATCCCTTTGATCGAATCGTCAAAATTATTTCCAAACTTCATCAAGGTATTTTTAACGGTATTGTGCACCAGTGTATTCGTCTCTTCAAAGAGTGCGTGATGGACATTGAGATAGTAAGGGCTTTCAGGAATGACAACCAGACGATTAACATGGGTGAGTGCGCCGGTATTTGTAAAGAGATGATTTAACTGATGGCTTGTTAATCCTATGGGGGAGAGAATATGGAGTTTTCTACTGCGTAAATCATCCGAAAAATCATAAAGATTAAATGCCGTATAGAGTAGTTCGGGTTCAAATTCAAAAACAATGAGGTGTTTGAGCTGTTGTTGTTTTAGCAGCATCTGGACAAAACTACCGTTACCGATACCAAAGCAGTAGAGGTAAGGCAACTCAATGGTTTGAGATTCTTGTATGAGTTTGAGTCCAAGATCAACTTCGGGATCGTCATAGAATGCAATGTTGTTATGATGGTCAAGAAGATTAATGCTTTTAGGGTTCTCTGGGGTTGCGCTAAAGGCTTCAAAGCGTTCCATAGTATTAAGCGACTGCAATGTTTCATAAAGCTCAAGGTTGCTATGTTTAAGGCTTTTAAGATTGCGTTCGTACTTATCCATGGCGGATGCTTTCAATCGTGTGAAGTAAGGTCTCATGCAGTGCGATTTGTTTGTGCAAAATACGTTTACATGTAAGCGCATCGGTATGGATTAAAAATTCTAGCGTGTGAAGTGCATAATGCTCAAGAGAGTTGGTGAGCGTTGTGTCCGATTCGAGAACGTTGTAACCTTGAAATTGAGCTGACGGCTTGGATGAAAACATCTCAATGTGTGCCCCGCCTTGCGTTATTTTTACCATACCGTTTTCACCCCAGATCTGAAGTTCGAAAAGGGAGTATTCAGGATGAGCAAGGACATGCAAAAGTCCGTTTGTTTGTGCTGTTTTGATATGAAAACTGCCGCAGAGATCATTATTGTTAGATGTGGCTTCAACGGCGGTGATTGTGTTGATGTCATCAAAAAAAAGTGTCAGCATATCAAGCATATGCGCGCCATTGTGTAAAAGTCCTTTGGTACATACTGCCGAGAATTCAATCACTTTTCCAAGAGTGCCATTACGAATCATCTGAGCCAGTTGCAAGGTTGATGGATCATAATGTCGGATAAAATTGATGAGTACTTTTTTGGAGCTTTGATTGAGATGTTCTTGAATCTCGTTAAGGGTCTTTATAGAATCTGTAAGGGGTTTTTCACAGAGAATATGGCTGATGTTTTTGTTTTCAAGAAGCTGTAAAAGATGGCTTACATGTAAAGCGGTTGGTGAGGCAATAGAGACGATATCAAGCGTTTCATTTTTGAGCATTTCATCAACATTACGATATCGGGGGATATCTCCCCAGTTTTCACAAAAGAGTTTTGCTTGCGTGTCATTAGGCTCACAAAATGCTATGAGTTGGGTCTCTTTGCAGATGCTATAAGCATGGGCATGGCTGGCAATGGTATTGGAGTTGGGCGTGTCGATCAGCCCGCCGATGCTACCGGCGCCAATGATTGCGGCTTTTAGCTTTGGTTGCATGGTGGCAGTACCCCTACGATTTTCACAAAATCAGCAAAATTCATTCCAAAATCTTCGTGGTGCAGTGCAACGGGTTTGAGATGAAAAGGGCGCAGATCATTAAGATGGCGCAGCTGATGGGTTTTGGGAAGAGGCAGCAAAAAATCACGCGTTAATGAAGGCAAAAAGGAGATAAGGGGCTTGTGTAGATGCGCGGCAATATAGAGTGCCATAGTATCAAAACCAATAATCATTTGAGACTCCATAAGCTCTTCATTGATGGGGATGTTGTTGGAGTGATGGATTGTATAAGGAATATGGGGATAAGCTCTAAGCAATTTTTCGTAAGCGTGCTCTTTTTCGGAAGGGTGCAGCCTGATAACAAGATTTTGGCACTCAAACTGATGAAAAGCCGTTAAAATAGCCTCAAGCGCCGAATATTGTGTAAAACCCCAGTAGTTTGGATTGCCGTAGTGGGCTTGCGCTACCGTATCGGTTGGTTCGGAGAGAAAAAGCAGTTGGGAGCGTATAGCTTTTTTGGGTGTTGATGCAACCAGATTTTGAAGATAATAGTTTGGCAAAGCGAGAGGATGGGGAAGATCTAGTTCACGGGCCCGCTTAAAGGCGTATGCATCATGAACGGCGGTGTAGTCGGGCAGATGCGTTTTCCAGTTGGCATCGGGATAGCCAAAACGTTCACGGTAGTGACTCCAGTGATCCAAAAAGGCAACCGTAGGGATACCATGTGCTTTGGCATAAGCAATAAAGGGACGTTCGTTGTGCGATTGCCAGCCTGTACTAAAAAGTAAAAGGTCGGGTTGAATGGTTTGGAGTTGTTGCGCGGCATTGGTAATGGCATTTATGGGCAAACCTTCTCTTGCGGCAATAGCAGCCATTGGCGTATCAGGCAGTGCAAAAAGGTTCCAGAGTGCTTGATCAAGATGGGCCTTAATAAAAGCACATAGCAGCTCGGCACCACCTGCGTCGTGGCCAACTACGGCAATGGTGTATCGAGATGATCCCATTGCAGGGGGGTTCCTTTGCTAAGATTTTGATTAAATCGGCGTCCCAGTATTTCGGTGTAGTGCTTGGGTGCTAGGCCATCACCAGGGCGTATGGAGCGTACGTTGTCCTGATTAACAGTATCGCCTGCGCGAACATCTGCGCTAACAAAAAGACTTCGTGAAAATTTTCGTGAGGTGCGGGCTTTTTGGGTGAGCTCATATGTTGGCTGCCCTAATAAAACCTCGGTTTCGCGTACGGCTTTGACCATCTTGGCAAACTGCTCCTGATCCAGAGAAAAAGCAGCATCAGGCCCGCCGATAGAGCGCTCGAGTATAAAATGTTTCTCTATCATCTTGGCGCCCAGTGCTACGGCAGTAATCGGGGCTGTGATCCCCAGGGTATGATCGGAAAATCCTATGGGAAGATCAAAACGTTTAGCCATATCGGGGATGCTGAGAAGATTGGCTTCATCTAAAGGTGCGGGATAGGCGCTGGTGCATTTGAGCAGCATAATTTTCTCATTACCTGCAGCCTTACATGTAGCGATTGCCAGTTCAATCTCTTCAAGCGTGGCGATGCCGGTAGAGATAATAACAGGTTTGCCTTTTGAAGCGATATATGCAATCAACGGAATATCGGTTATTTCAAAAGAAGCCACTTTGTATGCCGGCACATCAAGAGATTCAAGAAAATCAACGGCGCTCGTGTCAAAAGGGGATGAAAAGCAGATCAGACCCAAAGATTCGGCATATGTTTTGAGTTCACCTTGCCACTCCCACGGCATGTAAGCTTCTTGATAGAGCTTGTAGAGTGTCTGGCCATCCCAAAGGGTGCCTTGCTGAATCTGAAAATGCGCATTATTGCAATCAAGCGTAATAGTGTCAGCAGTGTAGGTTTGGAGCTTAATGGCATCAGCTCCCGCTATGGCCGCTGCTTTGATGGTTGCTTTGGCAATATCGATCTTTCCACCGTGATTGGCTGAGAGTTCGGCAACGATAAAGGTGCGGTTGTCATTAAAATCGAACTGGGCAATTTTCATAGGCATAGCTCCAAAACGCTCACAGGGCGTTGGTTTATTGAGGCAGTGTCAACTTTTTTAAAGTTAAATTTTTTATAAAGTTGCAATGCTTTGGTATTGTCGTCAAAAGCTTGCGCCCGAATTTTTTGAAGTTGCATGACTTCAAATGCCAGATACAAAATCTGCTCCATTAACAAAGAGCCGACAGCGTTAAGTTCTGGATTGGCATAGAGTCCGATATCGCAATCGGTCTGGGTAATATGAGTAAAATCAATCACACCGATGGGGTCATCTTTGCGGTTTACAAGATAATATTTCTTGTTGTCGTGTACAGTCAGGGTATCAATAAAGGCAAAATGTTCCTGCGCCGAGATGGGGGTGTCGCGATACATCCATTTACGAATATTGGAATGGTTTCGCCATCTAAGGATCATCTCTTTATGTGCCAAAGAGAGTGCCGTAAAATCGATACATTTGATATGGTTGCGTTCTCGATGCACAAGAGCTTGTAGTGTTAGGGGATGAAACGTGCGCAAAACGCTGTAGTCGTGTTGTCGGAGGTAAGCAACCATCTCACTTTGATTTTGAGCACTTTGAATGGCAATGAAAGGAAGATCTAAAAAGAGCGCTTCATGCACCATAACGCTGGGGGTAATGATGCCAAGGCGGCTTTGATGCATGATTGCGGCAACATCTGGTGTATTGACATGCAAGGTTGTATGGGGTCGTGTTGCTACATAGTGTCGCAATGATTCAAGATTTTGATTTGCCGTAGTTGTAAGAATGCTAACATGTAAATCTTCATCAAGGGTATTTAAAACACGAAGCGTCAGATTGGCGGCGTCGCTACCGCCCATAGCAATAATGATGTCATAGTTTTTAGAGCGTTGCTTGGTTTTTTCATGGTGAAATGCTTCACGTATTAACGTGTAACGGCTGCCGCATTGTAGGTCGCAGTGATCGGGAACCAGAGCTTTATAGCGTGAAACATCGGCGTAAATATTGTGATTAAGAAGAATATCACACTCATGGGCATTATAGGTATCATCAAGCACCATGAGCGTCAAAGCGGGAATGGCGCTTTTGATTGATCGTTCTTGATCGTAGCTGATAGCATAATGATCAATGATGAGCAGCGTAATATTGAGTTTTTGAATGAGCGCAATCAACTCCTCTGGGGTATCGCCTTGAAGAATATGAACGGGGTAGGGAATCTGTGAAATCATAGCGCCTTCAAGATCACGGCATGCAAAGGTAACGGTGTCGTCTGGATACTTCTTGGCTAGGGCAATATCGCGCATAATATGGCCCAGACCGATAGAGGATGAGCTATCGGCGCGAATGAGAATGTTCATAACGCGGCTAACGCTTTGTACATGAGTTCGGCGCGTTTCCAATCCTCCATAGTGTCAATATCTTGAACACGGTAGCGCGGAAGGATGATGGCGTTGGAGTGAGGCGCAAAGATGCTTAGAGCATGGAGCCACGCATCTCTTTTTCCCCAATAAAATTGTCCGGCATCATGATACGCCTCTTCAAGATCTTGTGAACGGGTATTGAAGTGTTCGGGATGAAACATTGCAATGGTTCCGTTCGCATCACGCTTGAATGCCCGCTGAATGGGAAAAGCATAGGTGGTAGCCGAAAAGGTATAGGCAGATTGCGAGCGTTCATGCAGTTCATAAGCTTCACTCAGGCGCGATGCTTCAATAAAAGGAGCCGTTGCGTAGATGCAGCATGCCGAGCTGATGCTTATGTTGTCTTGTTCAAGCATTTGAATGGCATGTGCAATAACCGGTATGGTCGGAGTGTGATCATCGCTGAGTTCTTTAGGACGCATAAAAGGGATTTGCGCACCGTAATCTTGCGCGACATCGGCAATTTCTGCATCATCAGTGGAGACGACAATACGGTCAAAAAGCCCACTCTCTTTGGCGGCTTCGATACTGTAGGCAATCATCGGTTTGCCGCAAAAGTGTTTGATGTTTTTTCGAAGAATACGTTTACTGCCGCCACGAGCAGGGATAATAGCGACTCTCAAAAGCTGCATCCTCGATGCTGATAGCGATCCACAATGGTTAAAAAGGTATCGGCAACAAAGGTTGCATCTTCCAAACTCATTTTCTGCTGACACGGCAGTGAAAGCTCACCGCGATAAAAATCTTCGGCTACATGTAAACGTTGTACTCCAAAGTGCTCTTTATAAAAGCTGTTTTGATAGATGGGTTTATAGTGCACCTGAACTCCAATGCCCTGCTTGTGAAGTTCCATAAAAATATCCTCTTTTACGCACTGCATCGCCGGAGTAAATACAATAGGATAAAGATGTCTTGCGCTTCGGGTATTGGGAGATATTGTAACGGTGCTAAAGAGGCGATTTGCTGCAAAGCGTTCATCGTAGTAAGCTGCAATCATGTTACGTTGTGCAATAAAGCTTTCAATTTTTTTGAGCTGACTGCGTCCTAGTGCGGCGGCAAAGTCGGTCATACGAAAATTGTGCCCCATCTGCACCATGTCGGCGCTCCAGAGGTGGCCTTTTTCAATACCGTGCGAGCGTATGAGGCGCAGGGTCTTGGCAAATGCGTCATTGTTGGTCGTGACAGCACCCCCTTCGCCGGTAGTAATGGGTTTTATGGCATGAAAACTAAAAATACTCATGTCGGCAAAAGTACCCACTTTTTGGGTATTGACTTCACTGCCAAATGCGTGACAGGCATCTTCAATAACAAATAAATTGTATTTTTTGGCCAAGGCGTTAATGGTATCAATAGCTACGGGATTGCCTCCAAAATCAACAGGGACTATCGCTTTGGTGCGAGGTGTGATTAAGGGTTCGATAAGCCGCTCATCTATATTTCCGTTAAGTTTAACATCACAAAAAACAGGGGTTGCTCCCAGAGCTACGGCCATGTTGGAGGTTGCGACAAAACTGATGGGAGTCGTAATGATTTCATCGCCTTGAGTAATCCCAAGCGCACTATAGGCTGCAAAAAGTGCCGAAGTCGCCGAGTTGAAAATAATGACATGTTTCACCCCAAGATAGGCAGCAATATCATCTTCGAAGGCATTAACTTCGTTGCCTTGTGTCAGATGGGAGCCTTGCAGCGCATTGACAACGGCGTCAATGTCGTGCTGATCGATAAGTTGGGTAGAGTAGGGGATCATTTCTCTTCAGATTCTGTCATTTGGATTTTTTGGAGCAGCTGCTCGGGAGTGAGCCACTCCGTGTTATTTTCAGAGTTGTATTCAAACCCAATGGCCACGGGTTTGCCGCGTTCGTTTTTGCTATTAATACGGTAGTTAACTTGTTGTGTGAATTGAATACTAGGCATAATGACAAAGTGGTCATCAAATTCAAGCGTCAAATGGGAATCGTCTTTAGGGCACATGATTTCATGCAGTTTCTCTCCAGGACGAATCCCAATGTAATTATGCGGTAAATCCGGTGCTAATGTTCTAGCAACATCAACCACTTTCATAGAAGGGATTTTAGGAATAAAAATTTCACCGCCTTGCATACGTTCAAAATTGGTAAGTACAAAGTCAACACCTTCTTGAAGTGTAATCCAAAATCGTGTCATATGTTCTTCCGTTATAGGAAGTTCACTTATGCCTTCAGCAATCAGTTTTTGAAAAAATGGAATGACCGAACCGCGTGAGCCCATAACATTGCCATAGCGTACGACGCTGTAGCGGATATCTCGGCCTCCTGTAATGTTGTTAGCGGCAGTAAAAAGCTTGTCTGAGGCCAATTTGGTTGCACCATAAAGATTGATAGGGTTGGCAGCTTTATCCGTTGAAAGCGCAATGACTTTTTTGACGCTCTCGCTGTGGAGTGTCGCATCAATAACATTCTGAGCGCCATTAATATTGGTTTTGATCGCTTCCATCGGATTGTACTCGGCAATGGGAACATGTTTTAATGCTGCGGCATGTACAACGATATCAACGCCGTTCATCGCTTTTTCCAGACGTTTACTGTCACGAACATCACCGATAAAATAGCGCATGCAAGGATCGTTATAGCGTTGGGCCATCTCATATTGCTTGAGCTCATCACGAGAGTAGATAATGACTTTATTGGGTTTGTAGCGTTCTAAAATCGTACGTACAAACTGTTTACCAAAACTACCGGTGCCCCCGGTAATTAAGATATTTTTATGATCAAGCATGTGATACCCCTTCTTTGCGTACGTAAGCAAAGCAAATAGTGTACCTAATCTTTAGCGTTGAGTTCGGCTGTGATCATATTTTGCAAAACCGTAAACTGGTTATTAAGCTTGCTAATAATAGAGTCGTAAGCGGCAAATCGGGCTGCCATGGTTTCGTAGCGTTTATCCAAAAGTTCAACCGCGCGATTATACTCATCAGAGAGAGAATCAGCTTCATTGTCGTAGTTTTCATTCAATATTGACAATGAGCCGTTATAGCCGACATATTGCTCCAGCAGATTTGACAAATTAGTAAAGGTACCGTTAATAAAATCTTCCGTATCGGGTTTAGTGTAACCGGCAAAAAGTTTCTCCATCGCTTCGGGATCTTCATTCATTTTTTCGGTAAAAGTGCTTTCTTTAAAAGAGAGTTTTCCTTCTTCGGAAAGATCAATGCCATACTGTACTAAAGATAAGCCTTCGTCATTAATTGAAGAGAGTATCTGTGTAATGGCACGTGAAATTCCCGATATGCTACTGTCGCCGTTAAAGACCCCAACGGTGTTGTTTTCTGCATCGGCAAGCGTCATTTTGTCAAGTTGCTCTACAAGGGTGTTGTAGCTTGTTGCCAGTGCAGAGAGCTCTTCGCTGATAACGGAACTATCCTGACTGATTTGAATATTGCTCGAAGCACCGTCTTGGAGAAGATTAATGGTGACACCAACGGTAATATCATCTACGGTATTGCTTGAACGGGTTAGTGTAATGCCATTATATTTAAAAGTGGCATCGCTGGCATCTTGAATGTTAGTAAGACCGCCATCTGTTTCTACTGTTGTTGTCATAGCAGCTTCGAGGCCTCCGCCAACAGAATCTGTCAGGGTAATTGGAAGTGTTTCGGTTGATTTTGGCGTTAAGACCAGACGGTAGTCGTTGTCACCGTATTTGACAATATGGGCAACCATTTTACTGCTGATGTCATTGGTGGCATCAAAGCTACCATCATTAATGGCATCGGCTATATTTTGCAAAGTAGTTGTGTCATCATAGCTGTGAGTATAATCAACACCACCAATGTTTAGGGTCATCGTTCCGCTGCTTGAAGCCGTTGCAATGGTGTCGGATGCGGATGTAAAGCTGCCTGATGTCAACGTATCGCCAAGAAGATTGCTATTGATAGTGCCTCCGGCTCCCATCTCAGTCAACGAGATATTTTGATCTGCTCCCGTCTCTTTGGAGGTAATAACAAGACTGTATTCGTTTTTGTTAATTTGAAGAATACTCGCAGTGACAACATCTCCTGCAACTTCATTGATGGCAGTTTTAAGAGAGTCAAGGGTATGAACGACTTTTGGAGTGGCTTCATCATTGTCATCATCGTAATAGGTGTCAATCTCATAAGTTACCCCACCGATATTTAATGCAAGCGTACCCTCCGCGGTGGCAACCGTAGCGCTTGTTGAGGTAAAGATGCCTGATTGCGCTACGCTTTTTTTGGCAAGATTCACATCGCTTATGGAAAATGATTGGATGGCCACCCCTGTATTAGCACTTACGGAGACGCCATCATTGTTACCGCTTACGGTACGGTTTTGATAAAGGGCAGAGTCATTTAAGGCGGTGACACTGCTTTTGAATGTCGTTAACAGTGAGCTAAGAAGATCAAGTGAGTCGCTTTTTTGTTGAGATAACGTCATGCGATTTTTAATTGGAGTGATAGTATTGGCCTCGTCATTGGCTTTAAGTTTATCAATAATGTCAGAGGTTAAAACGCCCGAACCAATACCGAGTGAGTTGATTGTCCCAGCCATAATAGATCCTTTATTTGGGTCTTGCCCGAATGCTTATCCATAATATCGGCAGAAGAGATTATTTTTTTACAATACCAAAGCGTTGCGGTCTAATGGTGTATTCTGTTACGGCAACCCCTTGACGCATGGAGAGGATCTGCTCAATGGCATTGGCAATATCTTCACCTTCAAGCCGACTTTCCAGATTGTTGGAGGGGCTAAAATGCAGTGTATCAAAAAAGGGAGTGTCCGTCATGTCGGGATTAATGGTCACAACGGTTAATCCGCTTTTGCGCACCTCTTCAAACAAACTGGCGCCAAAAGCTCTAAGACCTGCTTTTGTAGCACTATAGAGTGCGGCAAATTTACTTGAACGTATCGCTTCGATTGAAGTGATATTAATGATGGAGCCGTTATTGGTTTTGAGTTGTCGTAACAAAGCATTGCTTAAGAGCATGGGTGCGGTGAGGTTGACATTGACCATTTCGGCAATAATTTCAGGACGCAGTGATTCATGAGGTTCAAAGCGTCCAAAGCCGGCGGCATTGATTAAGACGGCAATATCGTCGTATTCAACGCGCAGCGTGTCACATACTCTTAAGGTGTCATCAAAATCGCTCAGATCGGCCTGGATCACGCTAAAACGATCCGATAAAATAGACTCTTCCATAATATGACGGCTGATGCCGATAACGTCATAATCAAGTGCAATCAAGCGCAAGGCGATGGCTTTGCCAATCCCTGAGCGCGCTCCTGTTACTACTGCAGTTGCCATGTGCGTATTCTCCCTTTATCAATATAGCGACACGCTTTTTCTAACATAATATCAAGCATTTGCTGCTCTAGTGCTTTGGGATAGGCGACAATACCTTCATTTACGGCATAAGGATAAAAAGCCAAATCACTATGACGCATTTTTTTGATTTTTTTAAGATGCTGAGCACTCATACGAAAACTGCCCAGCGTCAGCGAATAAAGGCGTGATGGTTCTACATGTAAGAAAATCTCATCAATCAGTGGTGGATAAAGGGTGGCAAAATCTTCGGTATAGATCATGGGATCAATACAGATACGCACCTGCCACCCGTGATCAATAGCGCTGCAAATTGCACGAAGCCGCGCTTCAAGTGAAGGAGTGTGGTGCTCATAGCGATCAATGATTTTTTGAGGCGAAAGCGTCCATGCCAGTACAATTTGTGTTGAGGGCGTGCAGGTTTGGATCGCTTTAAAATTGGCACTTTTGGTGCGAATTTCCAGATTTAAATTGGGTTGAGTGTGCGCAAAATGAATCCATGCAGCACTTTGACCCGTTAGTTTTTCAAGAGCCAGTGTGTCAGTATCATAAGAGATGGCCGCGAGTGTCGGACGGTTCAAATAGGGTAGCAGGGCGTCAAAAAAATCTTCGATATTAACAAAAAGCACTGTATGCGCCGAGCTATAAAGCCCTTGTAAATAGCAGTAGTCACAATCATAAAGGCATCCCAAAAGTGATTGGGTATAAAAAAAGTTTTCAAACTCAAACCCATCAGAATAAAAAGATCCTTCATACAAAAAGGGCGCACTTTTGCGCGCTAGAATCAAATTTTTGCTACGTGATTGAATACGAAAGCTTTGATTATTACGATTAAAAACTTCTTTATAATGCTCAATAATAATGACATGCGAGCGTTTAAAGCGCGCCATGATGTGTTGCGTTTGAGGATGCTCTAAAACAGCACGCTCAATGTAAAGGTGCGAAAATAAATCAGTGATAAAGGGCGTTGATGAGTTGTTCAAACTGTTCTCCGCGAGCTTTTTTATGTTGGGGTGCTTCAAAGGTGTTCAAAAATTTTGGAAGTGCTTCGTGATGACGTAGTTGGTAGTAATGCAAAGCGTCTTCAAGCCGGTCTTGCTGCGCCTTGGTAAAATGGTGTTTTAGCGCATCAATGCGCGCTCTTTGTGTTTGATTAAAAAGCGGTGGCTGGTAAATGGCATGGCTTTGATGGCTCATAAGCATCTGCAACGCCTCAATATGAGGTGCAATGACGTGGTGCGTATGCTCTTTGGTAACACGTTGCGGATCAAAATGATCCGAGACAATTTTCACAAAAAGCATCTGGTGCAATTGCATAAAACGCGATGCCGTTTTAAAGATAGCAAAGCTTTCCATATCCACGGGCAGATCCTGTGGTGTGGCGCAGGGCGTATCTACGCTTAACAGACTTGCCTCGCGAAAAGAGTGCTTGATGAGCATATCAGGATAAAGATGCGCATTGTTACATGTAAGCTTGTGAATCAGTAACAGTTCACCAATATCATACTGCGTTGGTGCGGCGCAAATACCGTAATTGAGCAAGATGTCATTAGATGAGGGTGCACGGTATCCTAAAAGGGCGGCGGTAGCCATCATCGCGTTCTCATAGCCTATGCCGCTGATACACAAGAGCATATCATCCGCTTCATAAAGCGCAAAAGGAAGTACATCGCGTTTGATAAAAGGAGCGCTATCTAAAAAAGGGCGTGCTTCGGCCCCAAGAGCAACGATGAGATATTTCATAACGTGATTGTAACGCATGTATTGAAAAAGATTACAAAAGGTGTTATAATTGCACCCTCTTTTCAAGCGCTGAGTGCAACATTGTTGTATTGAGCGCTTCTCTTTAGACCTGTGCAATAGCGCTTGGAGACACCGGGTCAGGATGGGAACATAGCAGCCCACCTCTTTGTGTTATGTGCCGCAGCCATCTGGAGGGGAGTACTCATCCTAAGTTCTACAAATCAATTTAATTTTCTTATAAAAAAACATGATACAATGGCCTCAATTTAATACAAAAATGGAGCAATACATGCGTAAAATCATTTCTACTTTGGCCATATTGTTTATGATGCTAGGTGCCGTCAGTGCCAATGCTGGCGATAAATGTGGTGCTAGCAAATCTACAAGTGCAACACCTGCGAGTAAATGTGGTGCCGGAAAATCAAGTCAAGAGATTCAAGAGTGTGGATGTGACGATTGCGACAACCCTAAATGTGCCGCCAAGCTTAAAGAGAGAGCTGAATGCGGTTGTGCTGAAGGTTCCTCTATGAAATGTGGTACCGGTAAATGTGGCGCTTCAATGAAGAAATAGGCTTTTTTTAGTTTTCGTCGCGGTATTTAGAAATGCCGCAAGGCTGATTGAGTGGCGGTGGATGAGCCTCAAGATATTCAAGGTCTTCTAGTGCTTGTTTGAGCACTTTTTTTTGGCGTAGCAATGGCAGCATCGCATTATCTTTTTGTGTTAATGAGCGCGATACGTCAAGCAGTATCGCCTCTACTTCTTTATCAAGATCACCAAGTGCGTTTTGAATATGTTCTATTGGTTTCATAACGCAGATTATAGCGCTAGAACTTTACATGTAAACGGTATGGTTACATGTAATGATACACTTAAGGAGATAGTGTGCTCGATTTTATTAGTTCGTTTCAAAGCGCAGTGCTTTCAACCCTTGATGATACTACGACTCCCTTTGGATCGTACGCACCTTTTGTACATCATGAGCATGCTTATTATGTCTTTATTAGCGATATTGCCACCCATGCCAAAAATCTTAATCGCACGCCTAAAGCGGCACTCTTTTTTATAGAAGATGAAACACGCTGTAACAATATTTTTGCACGTAAGCGGATCAGTATGCAATGCAATGTGCAAAAAATTGCGCGTGAAGATGCTCTATTTCAAACGCTAATGCAGCACTTTAGCCAAAAGTTTAATCCTGAAATGATTCAAACGCTTCAAGGGATGATGGATTTTAATTTGTATGAATTCATACCCTATCGCGGTGAAGCAACCTTTGGATTTGGAGAGGCGTACACGCTAGGCGGAGAACATTGTGAAACATTACTACCGCGTCAAGAGCGGGGACACAAGAAGGGCTAAAGCTTCAATATCACTCAAACAGTGTTGGCTCTAGTGCTTTAAGCCTAAATGTTTTGCGGTGAACGGGTGTGTAGCCATAAGTTTTTATGGCTTCTACATGTAAGGCCGTGCCATAGCCTTTATGCTTGGCAAAACCATAATGCGGATAGTCGCTATCAAGGGCAATCATTTCACGGTCGCGGGTGACTTTAGCCAAAATAGAAGCAGCACTTACCTCAGCAACTTTGGCATCGGCCTTAATCATGGTCTCAAGACCCAAAACACCAAAGGTCGTGTTGCCATCAAAAAGGTATTGATCCGCAGCTAGAGTTGCCATAATCTCTTCCAATCCCATGCGAAGACACTTTGAGATGCCCTGCGCATCAATACTATCCGCACTAAAACGTACAATATGATAAACACTGTTTTGCACAATCTGTTCAAAAAGTGCCTCCCGCCGTTTTTCGCTTAGCTTTTTAGAGTCACTAAGTCCGTTAATATTTGATTGTAAAATGCATCCGGCCATCACCAGTGATCCTGCAATCGGACCACGGCCGGCTTCATCAATTCCACAGAGTGAAAACGTGTGTTTAGCACCATTGGCGTGGATATTATCCATGTGGTAACTCCTTAAAAAAAGCGGCAAATTTATTAATGAAATAGGTGATTGTAACGTTTTTTATTGTGTGATACACTAATGCCAAAAAAAGGATATTGTCATGCCCTTTACCAAACGGGTTACTTTTATTGCCAAATTAGGATGCGAAGAAAAACTCAAAGCGGTACTTGAAGCGATGGTAGCACCTTCCAAGGCTGAGCCAGGCTTGCTTTTTTATGAAATTGCTCAGTATAAAGATAATCCCCAAAAATTTATGGCATTTGAGACATGGGCAGACAAAGAAGCACTTCAAAGCCATAAACAAACAGAACACTATAAAGTGTATAAAAGCAGCTATGAGGCGTTATGTAAATATAAATATACCGATGATCTGGAGTTGTTGGGATGAAACGTATCATAATGCTACTGTTTGGGGTGTTGATGGCAAAAAGTGCCTTAGCAAATACGCTCTCTTTTGAGTGCCAAGACGGCTATACATTTAAAGCGCAGCAGCAACACAACGCAATGCTGCTTTATCTGCCTCGAAAACAGATCACATTACCGCAAGTAGACTCAACGTCAGGTGTGAAATTTTCTGATGGTACGATGACCTTGCTTGCCAAAGGAAGTGAAGTATTTTTCTCTCCTGATGTCATTGGCGGAGCGTTAGCCTGCACATGTGATGGCGAAGTCGTTAAGCAGGAGTACCAACGTCAGCTAAAAGAGCAGAAGCCATCCGAAGTAGAGCATCAAAAAACAAGTATAAAACCAGCCGTGTTTAACAAAGTTGTAGTGCTCCCAAATAATAAGCTCAAAAACGAACTTGACAGTTTTGCTGCTTTGGGGCACAAACCTGAGTGGTTATTACATATTGAAAATGCAGATCAGGGTATTTTTAGTTATGAAAACAATCAGAGTCAAATGCTCAAATTTACATTACCATCGGCACGTCGCAGCGGAGATAGTTGGCTTTACATGTATAAAGATCTTGAGCATCAGGTTATGATTGAACTGCATGATCGCCGTTGTATTGATCGTAAAAGCAAAGAGCAGTTTAATACAACCGTATGGGTTAAGCTTGATGGGCATACGTTTAAAGGGTGTGGTAATGTCGTGCGTTAAAGTTCCTCTTCGCCCTCAATAATTGCCCATTCGCTAAAGGGAAGCATCTGAACCGATACAAAAGGGTGCTGCAGACTTCCCTCCGAGCTTACGGTGACAACTTCTACATGTACAATATTATGGGCAATAATAAAACTCTCTATGGATTCAATCTTTTTAAACAAAGCATCTTGTGCGCCAAAGGGCATACATAAAACGATTCGCTGGTGCTGAGGTAGATAAAAATCAATATTTTCAACATAAAAAATTTCAAAATGGCGTTTGTGCATCTCTAAAAATACAAGGTTTTCAAACAGACGACCAAAGTGTTTTTGGATGGTTAGAGCATTCTTGATGGCAATATCACATAAATAAAGTTTTTTAATCGCCCGCTCATGAGCAAATTTTGAAACTTCATAAATATATTTTTTCTCAATTAATGCAACAACTTCTTTGTAAAGTTTGTCTTTGGAAATGCGCTGCTCATGCTTAAGACGCTCGTAAATACTGTAAGCCGAGAGTTTCACGGCGCTGCTGTTGGCAATAACACCAATAATTTTAAGCTCCATAGGCGAGAGTGCCTGAGAAAGCATCTGTTGAATGTAAAGGGTCCTTTGATCCGCAGCCAAGGCATGCATGGCCGGATAACCGCCAAGTTGCAAAAAGTGGTTAAGTGCCGTCGAATCGTATTTAGGCTCATAGGCCAAAAACTCTTCATAATCTAATGGCCGTATCTGTAACGGACGGAAATGACGCTGTGGAATTTCCAAAAGGTGTTCACCCGATAAAATCAGCTGAGTGACACGGGGTGCTTTGAACTTGGGGGCATAGTTATCCAGTGCCACAATCGTAATACCACGTTCAAGGCAAAAGAGATCAATACTGCGATTAAACACATCGGCATCAAGCCGCAGGTCACGACAATCAAGATAGAGATAGCTGTTCTTTTTACATGTAAGCAAATAGTGCTTAATAAGTGCTGTTTTACCGCTTTGAGCTACTCCATACAGATACGTTGAACGATCATCTAATGTACTTTTTCGGGAAATAAAACGACTGATACTTAGATTTTGTCGGTAATACTCTTCGAGTAGTTGCAGCATCTTTTCGCCTGTTTTTAAATGGTAAAATTTTATCATTTCCTTATAAAAAGGAAATAAATTTACAAATAATTCTGAATAATCCCCCTAAAACCCTTGAATAAAGAGGAGGATATCGGTATAATCCCGCTCCCTTTATATAGTTGAGCAAGACTCAACGAGTTCTTTATAAGGAAAAAATATGGAAAAGATTCGTTTAAAACTTAGAGCGTACGACCATCGTGTACTTGATCGTTCAGTCGCCTCTATCGTTGAAGCTGTAAAGCGTACCGGCGCGGAAATCCGCGGTCCGATTCCTTTGCCAACAAAAGTTCGCAAGTATACAGTGCTTAAATCAGTTCACGTTAACAAAGATTCTCGTGAGCAGTTCGAAATTCGTATGCATGCGCGTCTTATCGACATTGTTTCGGCAACGCCTGACACTGTTGATTCACTGATGAAACTGGATCTTGCCCCGGAAGTGGATGTTGAAGTCCGCTCTATGGATAAGTAAGGAGTAACACTATGGAATATATTGTTGAAAAAATCGGCATGAGCCGTACAATTTCGGTTCCTTCTAAACCTGTTACTCTACTTAAAGTGGTAGACGTAAAAGTGTGTGAAGTGAACGAAGGTAACGCATTAGTGGCGTATAACAGCGGCAAAAAAATGAATAAAGCCATTGCAGGTCAGCAAAAAAAATATGAGCTTCCTGCTGAATTTAATCGTTTTGCCACAATGGCAGTAGCCAATACTGAAGCCGGTGATCTGGACTGTTCAGCTCTTGGTGAAGCTAAAACTGTTAAAAGTACTTTCAATACAAAAGGTCGTGGCTTTACCGGTGTTATGAAACGCTGGAACTTCGGCGGTGGTCCTGCTGCGCATGGACACCGTTTCAATCGCCGTACTGGTTCTATCGGTATGTGTGAATGGCCGGGTCGCGTTATGAAAGGCAAAAAAATGTCAGGTCAGTATGGTAACGAGCAAGTGACTGTAAAAAATGAGGTTCACTCATATGACGCTGAAAACGGTGTACTCGCTGTAGTTGGTTCGGTTTCTGGGCCAAACGGTGCACTAGGTCGTGTAAAGGTTGTTAAATAATGAGCGCTATTGTATTAAATGAAAAATTTGAAAAAGCCTCTGAGCTTGCACTTCCAGAGAGCTTTGGCGGGATCAATCCGCATAACCTTTATTTGTATGTAAAGTCATACCAAGCGGGACTTCGCTCAAATACGGCTACTGCAAAAACACGTTCTGAAGTGAGTGGTGGCGGTAAAAAACCATGGGCTCAAAAAGGACGTGGTGGTGCGCGTGCTGGTTCACGCCGTTCCCCTGTATGGGTTGGCGGTGGTCAAGCGTTCGGTCCAAATAATAACCGTAATTACAACCAAAAAATCAACAAAAAGCAAAAAGCGCTTGCGTTGAAATTTGCTCTTGATGAGCATGCAAACAACGGTGCACTTTTTATTGTTGACGCGATCAATGTTGAATCAGGTAAAACCAAAGATGCTCAAGTAATCTTTAATAAAATCGGTTCACGAGATGTATTGTTTGTAAAAGCGCTTTTGGATGAAAAAACGTATTTGGCATTCCGCAATATCAATAAGTCATACCTTATTGAAGCAAGCGAACTCAACGCTTTTCTTGCTGCAACATATCGTGCAGTTGTTATTGAAAAAGCAGTTTGGGATAACCTGGTAGGAGAAGCGTAAGATGGCAGATATTACAGATATTAAATCAATTGTCTATACGGAAAAGACTTTAGGTCTTCAAGAAGATGGTGTTATTGTAGTACAAACATCTCCTCGCATGACTAAAACAGGTCTTAAAGAGGTGTTCCGTGAGTATTTCGGTATTGTACCGACACGCATCAACTCATTGAACCAAAGCGGAAAAATTAAACGTTTCCGTGGTGTCACTGGTAAGCAAAACGACTTTAAAAAGTTTTATGTCACGCTTCCAGAAGGGGCACAAATTGAAAGCTTGGCGGTGTAACGATGGCGATTAAAACATACAGACCAATTACACCGAGTCGTCGCTTTTTTACCAATGTTGACAGCTCGGATATTACAGCAAAAGCGTCCGTACGTTCACTGCTTGTAAAACTTCCGGTTCATGCCGGTCGTAACAACAACGGACGTATTACATCACGCCACAAGCAAGGCGGTGCAAAAAAACTGTATCGTATCATTGATTTCAAACGTGATAAATTTGGCGTTCCGGGTACGGTTGCAGCGATCGAATACGATCCATACCGTAACTGCCGTATTGCTCTGATTAATTATGTAGACGGTGAAAAACGCTACATCATTCAGCCAAAAGGTTTGAATGTTGGAGATAATGTAGAATCTGCCGAATCAGGTCTTGATATCAAGATCGGTAATGCGATGAAACTTAAAAGCATCCCAGTAGGTACGGTTGTACACAATATTGAGCTTAAACCTGGTAAAGGTGGCCAAATGGCACGCTCTGCAGGCAGTTCTGCTCAGATTATGGGTCGTGACGGTAAATATGTTTCATTGCGTCTTCCCTCTTCTGAAATGCGTTTGGTTTTGGGCGAATGTATAGCAACGGTTGGTACGGTCGGTAACGAAGAGTACACTAATATTGTTATTGCTAAAGCAGGTCGTACTCGTCATATGGGTATCCGTCCTCAAACACGTGGTTCGGCAATGAACCCTATCGATCACCCGCATGGTGGTGGTGAAGGTAAAACAAACTCTGGACGTCATCCGGTTACACCTTGGGGTAAACCGACTAAAGGTGGCAAAACACGTCGTAAAAAAGCGAGCGATAAACTTATTATTACGCGACGCAAATCTAATCCGAAGAGGTAGTTAAATGGCTAGATCAGTAAAAAAAGGTCCATTTGTCGACGATCATCTGATGAAAAAAGTGATCGCAGCTAAAGAGGAAAAAAGTAAAAAACCGATCAAAACATGGTCACGCCGTTCTACGGTACTACCTGAAATGATTGGCTTGACCTTTAACGTTCATAACGGTCGCCAATTTGTTCCGGTTTACGTTACCGAGAATCACATTGGCTATAAACTTGGTGAATTTGCACCAACACGTACATTTAAGGGTCACAAAGGCTCTGTACAGAAGAAAGTAGGTTAATCATGGCTAGAGCATTACTCAAATTTATCCGTGTTTCACCAACAAAATCACGTCTTATTGCACGTGAAATTCAGGGTATGAATGCTGAAGCAGCTCTTGCAGCTTTGGAATTCACACCAAACAAAGCGGCTAAAATCATTGCTAAAGTTGTTGCTTCTGCAGTAGCTAATAGCGGTGAAGACGCTGAAGATTGTGTTATCACATCTTGCCGTGTTGACAACGGTCCGGTTCTTAAACGTTTCCGCCCACGTGCTCGTGGTATGGCTTCGGGGATCCGCAAACCGACGGCACATATCTTAGTAGAAGTAGAGGGGAAATAATATGGGTCACAAAGTCAATCCTATTGGTCTTCGCCTCGGTATTAACCGCAACTGGGAGAGCCGCTGGTATCCTAACTTCAAAAATGCTCCGGCAGCTTTGGGGGAAGATCACAAAATCCGTACATATCTTAAAAAAGAGTTGTACTATGCGGGTGTTAGCAATATCATTATTGAGCGTACTGCAAAACGTCTTCGTGTTACTATTGTTGCGGCACGTCCGGGTATCATCATTGGTAAAAAGGGTGCTGATATTGAAAAATTGAAGAACACACTTCAAAGCTTGATCGGTAAGCCGATTGCTGTCAATATCAAAGAAGAGAAAAAAGCGCAAGCTTCAGCACAACTTGTTGCTGAAAATGTGGCTACACAACTTGAGCGTCGTGTTGCATTCCGCCGCGCGATGAAAAAAGTGATTCAGGGTGCACAGCGTTCGGGTGCCAAAGGGATTAAAATTTCTGTTTCCGGTCGTCTTGGTGGTGCTGAGATGGCACGTACTGAATGGTATCTTGAAGGACGTGTTCCACTTCATACACTTCGTGCAAAAATCGATTACGGTGTTGCAGAAGCACATACAACCTATGGCATCATCGGTGTCAAAGTCTGGATTTTCAAAGGTGAAGTTCTTGCCAAAGGCATTCAGGCTGAACCAAAAGAAGAAAAGCGTGATGCACGCCGTGCTCCAAAACGCGGTAGCAAACGCGAAGAAAGAGAGGGCGAATAATCATGTTAATGCCTAAAAGAATGAAATTCCGTAAGTACATGAAAGGCCGCAATCGCGGTAAAGCACGTGCGGGATATAAACTTGCTTTTGGTGATATCGCAATTAAAGCCGTAGAAGCAGGTCAGATATCATCACGTCAGATCGAAGCAGCGCGTATTACCTCAACACGCCATATTAAGCGTCAAGGTAAAATCTGGATTCGTGTATTCCCTGATAAACCATTAACTAAACGTCCTCTTGAAGTACGTATGGGTAAAGGTAAGGGACCTATTGATAAATGGGTTATGAATATTAAGCCAGGCCGTATCATTTTTGAAATGGGCGGTGTTAATGAAGCGCTGGCACGTGAAGCTCTGACGCTGGCAATGCATAAACTGCCATTTAAGACCAAGATCGTAACGAAGGAGCAGAGCAATGAAATTTTCTGATCTCTCAACTAAAACTGTTGCTGAACTTCAGGTAATGCTCAAAGAGAAAAAAACTGAGCTTTTCACCATGAAGATCAAACAAAAGATGATGCAGCTGACCAGCACAGCTGATCTTCGCGCGATTAAAAAAGATATCGCACGCATCAACACTGCGCTTAGCGCAGCGAAATAAGGGGCGTCTATGAGTAAACGTGAAATTCAAGGTAGCGTCATTAAAAAAGCAGGTGATAAGACTGCGACTGTTCTTGTTGAGCGTCGCGTACTTCACCCACGCTACCATAAAACGGTAAAACGTTTTAAAAAATATCTGGTACATGATGAAAACAACCAGCTTCAAGTGGGTGATATTGTGGTTGCTGTTGAGTGCCGCCCAATGTCTAAAAATAAATCATTTGAGCTTAAAAGCGTTGTAGCAGGAGCCGAGTCATGATCCAAAGTTTTTCTCGTCTTAATGTTGCGGATAATACCGGCGCGAAAGAGATCATGTGTATCAAGGTCCTTGGCGGGTCAAAACGTCGTTATGCTACGGTTGGCGATGTTATTGTTGCTTCGGTAAAAAAAGCGATCCCAACGGGTAAAATTAAAAAAGGACAGGTTGTTAAAGCTGTTATCGTTCGTACCAAAAAAGAGGTACAGCGCGAAAATGGTTCTGTTATTCGTTTTGATGACAATGCAGCAGTAATCCTTGATGCTAAAAGAGAGCCTGTAGGAACTCGTATCTTTGGTCCGGTATCACGTGAAGTACGTTATGCTGGTTTCATGAAGATTGTTTCATTGGCTCCGGAGGTTGTGTAAATGGCAAAAATCGGAATCAAAAAAGGCGACATGGTTGAAGTAATTGCAGGTGACGACAAAGGCACTAAAGCAGAAGTACTGGCCGTTATGCCAAAGAAAAACAAAATAGTAGTTGCTGGTGTTAAAACCGTAAAAAAAGCGATCAAACCAACGGAAGAGAATCCTAAAGGCGGCTTTATGAATAAAGAGATGCCAATTGATCTTTCTAATGTTCGTAAAGTGGAGGCGTAATCATGGCACGTATGAAAGAAAAGTACTTCTCCATTAAGCCTCAACTTAAAGAGCAGCTTGAAATCAAAAATGAGATGCAAATCCCTAAACTTGAAAAGATCATGATCTCTGTTGGTGCCGGCTTTGCTATGAAAGATAACAAACTGATCCAAAATATCCAAGATACGATCTCTTTGATCGCTGGTCAGCGTGCAACAGTGGTTGAAGCACGTAAATCGGTAGCGGGTTTTAAAGTACGTGAGGGTATGCCCGTTGGTATTAAAGTAACACTTCGCGGTGAAAACATGTACAATTTTTTCGATAAATTGGTTTCCATTGCGCTTCCTCGTGTGAAAGACTTTCGTGGTGTTCCACGCAATGGTTTTGATGGTCGTGGAAATTACAACTTTGGTTTAAACGAGCAGTTGATTTTTCCTGAAGTTTCTTATGATTCTATCATGCAGATTCACGGGATGAATATTACTATCGTTACCACGGCAGCTAGTGATAAAGAAGGTTTTGCTCTTCTTGAAACACTGGGTATGCCATTTACTAAAGGGAGCAAATAATGGCTAAGAAATCTATGATCGCCAAACAAAAGCGTACGCCTAAATTTAAAGTGCGTGCTTACACGCGTTGTCAAATTTGTGGTCGTCCACATTCGGTACTTCGTGATTTCAATATCTGCCGTATTTGCTTCCGCAAAATGGCAAATGAAGGTCTCATCCCAGGTGTTAGAAAGTCCAGTTGGTAATTTAAATACCCAAAGGAGTTTAGCTCCTTTGGCGTTTTATTAAGTGGAAACTCCTAACAATCGCAACTTTTTAAGTTAGCAACTAAAGGAACTCATAATGGTAAATGATTTAATCGCGGATTCATTGACACGAATCCGTAATGCCGCACAGCGTCGTCTTGATGTGACAACGCTGCTGCACTCAAAGTCAGTTGAAGCTGTTGTCGCCATCTTGGCAGACAAGGGTTATATCGAAAGCTACAATGTTGTAGAAAACGGTCCAAAAAAATCGATCAACGTTGTTTTGAAATATGACGAAAACGGTCGTACGGTCATCAATGAGATGAAACGTGTTTCTAAATCAGGTCGTCGCGTTTATCGTGGCAAAGACGAAGTTAAACGTTTTAAAAACGGATACGGTACGATTATCGTTTCAACTTCAAAAGGGGTACTTCCAAACGATAAAGCTTTCGAGCTTGGCGTTGGTGGCGAAGTACTCTGTACGATTTGGTAGGAGGTAGCTGATGAGTCGTATTGGTAAACAGCCTATTTCAATTCCATCTGATGTGAAAGTGAATGTTGATGGTAGCATCATCACTTTTGAAAAGGGCAAACTTAAACAAGTACTTGACACTAAAGGCAATGTAGGTATTGCTTTTGAAGATAATACATTAACGTTTGCTACAAAATCTGACTATCGTCAGGATCGTGCTTTTTGGGGTACATACCGCGCTTTGGCACAAAACATTATCGTCGGTCTGAGCACAGGTTATAGTAAGCAACTAGAGATTAACGGCGTTGGTTACCGCGCTGCTGTTCAAGGAAGCACTCTTAACCTGCAACTTGGTTTTTCACACGACATTAACTATGCGCTTCCCGAAGGTGTTGAAGCAACGGTTGAAAAAAATGTGATTACTCTAAAAAGCCATGACAAACAGCTTTTAGGTCAAGTTGCTGCCGAAGTACGTAGTTTCCGTCCGCCAGAACCGTATAAAGGTAAAGGTGTTAAATATATTGAAGAGCATATCGTGCGTAAAGCCGGTAAGACTTCTAAGAAATAAGGGGGCGTAACATGACAGCTAAGAATTTAAAAGCAAAAGCCGCGGGACGTCTTCGTCGTAAACGTCGTATTCGCGCTAAAATTTCGGGTACTGTAGCACTACCACGTGTATCGGTATTTCGATCTAACCGTTATCTCAGTGCGCAGGCAATTGATGATGAGAACTCTGTAACACTTGCAGCCGTTCACTCTAAAAGCCTAAACCTCAAAGGCAACAAAGAAGATGCTGCTAAACTGGCAGAAGCATTTGCTGCAACTTTGAAAGAAAAAGGTTTTAATTCAATTGTATTTGACCGTAACGGTTACCAATATCATGGTGTTATTGCTGCGTTTGGTGACGCACTACGCGCCAATGAAATTAAGTTTTAAGGGCTGATGATGAATACAATCAACAGAGAAGATTTCGAAGAGTCGATCGTAAACATCGGCCGCGTTACTAAGGTTGTCAAAGGTGGTAGACGTTTTCGTTTTACCGCTTTGGTTGTCGTAGGTGACAAACACGGTACTGTCGGTTTTGGTACTGGTAAAGCGAAAGAAGTTCCTGATGCGATCAAAAAAGCGGTAGACAATGCATTTAAAAATTTGACTACCGTAAGAATCAAAGGAACAACTATTGCTCATGATATTGAGCATAAATACAATGCAAGCCGCGTGCTTTTAAAACCAGCGTCTGAAGGTACCGGTGTTATTTCCGGTGGTGCAATGCGTCCGGTTCTTGAGCTTGCTGGTGTGCAGGACATTTTGACCAAATCTCTTGGCTCAAACAATCCAAATACCGTTGTACGTGCTACTGTTGAAGCACTAGCACGTCTGAAAGGATAGGCAATGGCATTAGAAAACTTAACGCCTGCAGAAGGTTCAACATCTTCTCGTAAACGCGTTGGCCGTGGTCAAGGCAGTGGTATGGGTAAAACCGCCACGCGCGGACAAAAAGGTCAAAAAGCCCGTACGGGTTATAAACGTAAACGTAATTTTGAAGGGGGTCAACAACCTCTTGCACGCCGTTTACCAAAAATCGGTTTCACAACACGCAATGTTAAGCCTTACGTTATTAACGTAGAACGTATCACAGCAGTTGCAGAACTTGATGAAATTACGATGGAAAGCATCCGCTCAGTTCATAAACTCAGCAAAGCGATTACTCGTGTAAAACTAATCGGTAATGCAGCCAAAGATTTGGCTTCAAAAATTAAAGACGAAAACGTTACAACAACTGGCAAATAATGAACCAGCAACTTGTAAACAAGATCCTCATTACGATCGGGTTTCTCTTCTTGTACCGCCTACTGGCCTATGTGCCGGTACCGGGTGTTGACACTGCTGTTATTGCTTCTTTTTTTGGTTCTCATGATGCGGATGCTCTGGGGCTATTTAATATGTTCAGCGGCAATGCCATAGAACGACTCTCTATTATTTCACTCGGCATCATGCCTTACATCACAGCCTCTATTATTATGGAACTTCTTGCTGCAACCTTCCCTAATTTGGGTCAGATGAAAAAAGAGCGTGATGGCATGGTGAAATACATGCAGATTATTCGTTATGCAACGATTGTGATTACAGTAATTCAAGCAGTAGGTGTTAGTGTTGGATTGCAAAGTTTGACAGGCAAAGACGGTAACAGTGCGATTTTAATTGATCATAACACTTTTGTATTGGTATCAGTGGTCTCCATGCTTGCAGGTACAATGCTCTTGATGTGGATAGGTGAGCAAATTACTCAAAGCGGTATTGGCAACGGTATTTCGCTTATCATTTTTGCTGGAATTGTTTCAGCAATCCCAGGTGCCATATCGCATGCAGTGACTATGATTAATACGGGAGCTATGAGCTTTTTGACCCTGTTAGGTATTTTGATACTGGTTTTGGTAACGATATTTGTCATTATCTACGTAGAGCTTGGTGAACGCCGTATTCCAGTGACCTACGCTAAAAAAACCATGATGCAAAATCAAAACAAACGGGTGATGAACTATATTCCTATTAAAGTCAACCTTTCGGGTGTTATTCCGGTCATTTTTGCTTCGGCAATTTTAATGTTCCCAATGACAGTACTCTCTGCTAGTACGAATCCAACGGTTCAGATGATTACGGATTTTCTTAATCCCAACAGTTATTTTTTTAATTTACTAACCTTTTTGTTCGTAGTATTTTTTGCGTATTTTTATGCATCGATTGTTTTCAATGCTAAAGATATTTCAGAAAACCTCAAACGTCAGGGTGGGTTTATTCCTGGCGTACGTCCAGGTAGTGCAACAGCAGCGTTTCTTAATGAGACTGCAAGCCGTTTGACATTTTCAGGTGCCATTTATCTTGGACTGGTTGCTACTCTACCGTTTATGATCATCAAAGGGATGGGTGTTCCTTTCTTCTTTGGCGGTACGGCGGTACTTATTGTGGTGCAAGTCGCACTGGATACGATGCGTAAAATTGAGGCTCAGATCTATATGAGCAAATACCAAACGCTCAGCGCGGTAGGCCTTTAAAACATGGCCATTGCGCTGCGTAAACCTGAAGAAATTGAAAAACTTCGCACCGCCAACCAGATTGTTGCCGGTGCACTGCAACTTCTTAAATCCCATACCAAACCGGGCATGACATTAAAAGAACTTGATGCCATGGCCGAAGATTTCATTCGCTCCAAAGATGCCAAACCCTCATTTAAAGGTCTTTATGGCTTTCCTAATGCGGTTTGTACTTCGCTTAATGAGGTGATTATTCACGGTATTCCTAACGAATATGCGCTACAAGAAGGCGATATTATTGGATTTGATATTGGAAGTGAATACAACGGATATTTTGGCGATAGCGCCATTACTGTTGGAGTGGGCAAGATTAGTAGCGATGATACGGCATTAATTGCCTGCGCTAAAGAAACACTCTACTTTGCGGTTGATACCATCAAAGAAGGAATGCGTTTTAAAGAACTTTCGCATGCCATAGAGGGTTATATTAGGCAGCGCGGTTTTGTGCCCCTTCGGGGCTTCTGCGGCCACGGCATAGGCAAAAAACCGCATGAAGAACCGGAAATTCCAAATTATCTTGAAGGTAGCAATGCAAAAGCCGGTCCTAAAATTAAAAATGGAATGGTGTTTTGCATTGAACCGATGATTTGTCAAAAAGAGGGCAAAGCCATCATTTTGGAAAACGGTTGGGATGTAGTGAGCTCAGATGGCTTACACGGATCGCATTATGAGCATACAGTTGCTGTTATAAACGGCAGAGCTGAAATTCTTTCACAAGTATAGGAGAGGACAATGTCAAAAGCTGACGTCATTGAAGTCGATGGTAAAATTATTGAAGCACTGCCGAATGCAACATTTCGTGTAGAGCTTGAGAACAAACATGTCATTTTGTGCCACATTGCGGGCAAAATGCGCATGCACTACATAAAAATTCTTCCAGGCGATAAGGTCAAAATTGAATTGACTCCCTATAGCTTGGATAAAGGGCGTATCACCTACCGATACAAATAAGACGTTACATGTAACTTTGGTGTTACATGTAATAGACCTCTGCTCCAATTGGCGCTTCATCCACACTCTTACAAGATTCGCGTACTAAAATTGAAGCAATTTCATCATGCGCATAGATTACATTGATTCTGGGAAAATTATAAAACATCCGTTTTTCATCAGAGGTGTTGACTTCAACGATGATCTTAATATCTTGTTTATAACGCTGCAGCGCTTCACAGATTAATAGTTTTTTATAACTGTCTTCGAGTGTTACAATAACACCTGCGGCATCTTCTACATGTAAAGCATTTAATATAGCAAGTTTGGAAATGTCGGCATAATAGATCTCTTCACCGGCATGTGTGGCTTTTTGTACAAGAGCATAGTTATTATCAACAACCACATGTTCAATGCTGCTGTCTCGTAGCTGCTTTGCTACTTTTTGTCCTACTTTACCATAGCCACAAACAATAAGGTGCCCAACATGCTGGGCAAGGCCTGAGAGATCGGCCTCTTTGATCTCTCCCTCTTTAAACAAAATATTTTGAAGCCATCGACGTTTTGCCAGAATAAAAGGGGTTGCAAGCATTGAAAGAACTACCGTGAGCACCAGCAGTTGGGAGAGTTCGGGTTTCATAAGATTGTAGCTGCCAGCCAGTGCAAAGATAGCAAAAGAGAATTCACCCACCTGCGCTAAAGTAACCGCAGTTTTAAAGCCTGTGACTGATTTGGACTCAAATCCAACAATCGCGTGAATAATGGCACCTTTAATAAAGATGATCCCCACAAAAAGCACTACGATTTGCCACAGGTGAGCAATGAAAAAATGTAAATCAATTTTCATACCTACTGTAATAAAAAAGATACCCAGTAGCAGATCTTTAAAGGGGGCAATGTCGGCTTCGACTTTATGAAGGTATTTGGTTTCGGCAATAATCATGCCGGCAACAAACGCTCCAAGCGAGTAGGTAAAACCGGCAGCATGCGCCAGAAGTGATGCCCCCATGACAATAACCAAAACAGAACCCATAAAGAGTTCTTCAAGTTTGGAATCTGCCGAGAAGTGTAGCAGCCATGCCACAATACGCTTGCCAAAAACAAAAAGCAATCCAATAACCACTACGGCACTTAGGAGTGTTTGGATTAAAACGGCTTGTAAATCACCGCCATCAGTGGCTAAAAAGCCAATTAAAATCAAAATAGGAATCACGGCGATATCTTGGAAGATCAAGATACCCGTAGCGCGCTGACCGTAAGGGGCGTAGATGCCTTTGGTCTCTTTTAGATAGGTGAGTACAACAGCGGTTGATGAGAGCGAAAGGGCTGAAGCAATAATAATGGAGGTGGAAATGCCAAGACCAAAAGGATAGCGGGCAATGAGATAAAAAACGAAAGCGCTAATGCCTACTTGAAGCGCTCCATTGACAAAAACCAGTTGCTTCATGGTTTTTAAGGTAGCCAGTGACATTTCAAGACCAATAGTAAACATCAAAAACACAATGCCAAATTCACCGGCAAGTTCGAGTGAGTGGGAGTCAAAATGGCGCAGATCAAAGCTATATGCAATGAAGGTTCCCGTGATAATGTAGCCAATGATTTGCGAGATGCCAAAACGTTTAAGCACAATATTGAGCAAGGTTGCCGTTGCAAGTGCTGCTAGCATGTAAATCAAAAGAGAATCCATAACACTCCAATACGCAAAGTAAAACGATTCTACACTATCTGCGTGAAGATACCCTTTAAAAAACTATGTTACACTCTGCGCTTAGGAGGCATGAGATGCTACATCGTTTGTTAATTATGCGCCATGCAAAATCGAGTTGGGATAATCCACTGCTTGATGATATGCAGCGGCCTTTAAATGCACGAGGTCTTAATGATGCTCCCATGATGGGAAGACGTATTGCCGCGTTGGGGTATCAGTGGGATCACATTATTACTTCACCCGCAAAAAGGGCCATGACAACAGCAAAGCTGGTTGCTGATGCTATCAAGTACAAGCATCCTCTAAGTCTTGATGAGCGGCTCTATTTTTTAGGAGTAGATGCCATCATTGACATTATTAGCCATGTTGAAGAGTCGGTTACATCACTGATGCTTTTTGGGCATAATCCCGATATGCATCTTCTATATGAGCAGCTCTCCAAACGCGAATGCCACAAATTTTCCACCGCAGCATACGCGCTTTTTGAAAGCGATGCGCCATGGCAAGAGTATACTGCTTTACGGTTTATAAATTTTGATAAACCAAAATCTCAGCAATAGATAAATGCATTGTGAAGCTGCACTTCGAGCTTGGCGCCAACGTGTTCGCTCCATCGGTAAAGCAATTGAAACTCCTGTTCGCTTCGTAAGTGGTGCTGGACACACTTTTTCTTGCGATTCAAGATAAGGTTGGCATCGTCATTAATACGGTGCAACTCTTCTTCGAGCCATTCTAAATCAATGATCTTTTCAGGCTCATTGCCATAAAACTCCATCACAGCTGAATGCATACTCACTCCTTGCTTGAATTGCAAAGAGATAAGCAAAGCTTATTCCACGTTTTTGTTGGTATAGACCAGTATGCCAGCTCCAATCAGGAGTACCGAGAACATGACAATCCAGATAAACATGTCGGCACCGCCGACACTCTCAATAATGGCCATAAATCCCGTAGCGTTAGCGTCATTCATGAATATACGAGCAGCAGTAATCGGTTAGCGTGCTGATTTTAAGTGAAAAAGAGGAGTGCGCCGGTACTTCAAACGTAAAGGGGGCTTCAACATGTTGCCATGGCGTATTGGGAAGTTCTAGCTCAAAACTGCCTTGCATGATCTCCATGATCTCTTTAGCGTCAGTGTTAAAGGTATACGTTCCTGGCAGCATAATACCTAATGTTTTCTTCTCACCATTGGCAAACTGGACGGTACGACTGGTAACATTGCCATCAAAATAGCTGTTGGCTTTTTTAATAACGGTGACATTTTCAAATTGACTCATAAGTGCTCCTAATTGGGTTTAATACGTTGTTTTATATTTTTGGGAAGGTGTGCAAATGCAATGCGCTCTTCTCCCGATTTCGTCTCTAGCGCTTTAATAGCAACGCGCATGCTATCAGGATAAAAGCGCAACACCTGAAAGTGGCGATTTTCCTCTTCATAAACAATAGCTTCGTGAATCAGATCAATGCTTTTTTTCTTTGCCATAGTCCTATTTCTTAAAAATACCGTTTTCGCGTACTTCAATCACTCCTGCGTCACTAAGTTGTGTCAGGGTGCGTTTAAAGGCTTTGCGACTCATATTAAAGACACGCATGATGGTATCGGGATCGCTTTTGTAATTATAGGGTAGTATGCCTTTGCTTGCATCAAGGATTGAGAGCAGTTTATCGGCATCATTTTCAACACGTTTTTTGCCAACAGGCTGCAAGGCGCAATCGAGCAAACCATCTTTGCGCAGTTGTTTGACATATCCGGTTTTGGTATCGCCAATGTTGACGGGCTCAAAAATCTCACTGCTATAAAGCATCCCTTCAAAACGGTTTTGCACAATGACTTTATATCCTAAAGGAGTCTTTGCAATAAGGAGCAGATCTATTTTTTCGTTCGTACGCAGTTGGGTGGGTTTTTCAAGATATTTTGATATTTTTTCGATGCCAATTAGTCGATCACTGCGCGGATCTTTGATAATGCGTAAAAAGCGTTTTTCACCCACTTTCATGGGATTTTTTTGCAGGTTTTTTGGGACAAAAAGGTCTTTAGGAAGCCCCCAATCTACAAAAGCACCAATGGCAGTAACATCAACCACTTCAAAAAATCCAAATTCATCACGCAATGCCAGAGGTTTTTGCGTGGTGGCTACCAGACGGTCTTCAGAATCTGTATAGATAAAAACATCCAGTGCATCATCAAGCTGCATCTCATCGGTAACATATTGGTTGGGTAGAAGCACATCATGCTCATCTTCTGCCATAAGATAGCATCCCGGTGCGGTAAAACGATCCAGTCGTAGTGTATTAATACGACCAAGTTCAATATGGGGTGCAATCACGTAGGTCCTTTGTTTTCAGGATGTTATTATAATCATTTTTACATGTAAAAGCCGTTATAATCAAGCGATGTGCCAAAGGAATGAGTGAATGCATGATGAGGATACGGTTGAGTCATTAAAACGGGAGTTGGAATTTTACAAATCGCGTTTTGATCTGGTGATTGAAGGTTCAGATGGCGGCTATTGGGATTGGGATATTCAAAATGGTACGCTTTATAACTCATCCCACTGGTTTGATGTGGTAGGATGGAAAAAATCCGCTTTGCCTGAAGGAATAGAGCGTTTTTCAACTATTATTCATCCCGATGATAAAGAGCGTGTTTTTGGGGTAATAGATGATTATTTGCATCATCGTAGTGATACGTATCGTTGTGAATTTTCTATTCTTTGTGAAGATGGCAGTATTCGTTATTTGTATGATCGCGGTTCTGCCGTTTTTGATGCAGAGGGAAATGCGCTGCGCATGGCGGGATTTGCAACCGATGTGACGGATGAAAAACTGCGTGGACTTACGGAGTTGCGCAATAGCCGTCGTGAACTTGAAAAAGCGCATCGCAATCTTGAAGCGATTTTCCAGATTTTACCTGGGCAGCTGTTTGTTAAAGACAAGCAATTACGCTACAGCGAGGTGAATGAAGCATTTTTAAAAGTAGTGGGTAAATCTCGAGAAGAGGTTATCGGTAAGAAAATTTCTGAAGTTTTTGATGCTGCACCGGATTTGGCCGAGCGGTATATACGTGCTGATAATGAACTGATTGAAGCGGGTTATTTGAGTTATGAATCAAAAATCCAGCTGCCTGATGGTAGTCGTATGGATGTGTTGATTAATAAAAGTATTTTGTATGATCAGCAGGGAGCATTTAATGGCATTGTGGGACTGGTCACCGATGTTGGTCTTTTAAAAGAGACGGAACATAAAATGGAGCAGGCCTTTTTCAAAGCCGAAGAGGCCAACCGCTCTAAATCCCAATTTCTTGCCAATATGAGTCATGAGATACGAACGCCGATGAATGCGATTATTGGTTTTAGCGAACTGCTTGAACTACGCGATATAGACCCGACTCAACGGCACTATTTGCAGGCGATTAAAAGCAGTTCCAAAACATTGTTGACGCTTATTAATGATATTCTCGATCTCTCAAAAATCGAAGCGGGAAAAATGGATCTTCATTACCAGCCTGTGGAGATTGCCAAAATTATTGAAGAGCTTGTGGATATTTTTTCCATAGAAACACAAGACAAAGGGCTTATGCTGGAGTATCAGATTCAGCAGGGCTTGCCATTATTGCTCTATTTTGATGAGGTGCGTTTACGTCAAATTTTGCTTAACGTGATCAATAACGCCATTAAATTTACCAAAGAGGGGTTTGTGCGTATTGAGGTGCGCTTTAGTGCGCTTAAAAACGATTCGCTAACGCTAGATGTTATAATAAGTGACAGTGGCATTGGGATTGCTTCAGATCAGCAAGAGCGTATTTTTAAGTTGTTTGAGCAACAAGATGGACAAAGTACCCGAGAATTTGGCGGTACCGGATTGGGGCTATCTATTACTAAAAATCTGGTGGAGTTGATGGGCGGTGAAATTTTGCTTGAGTCCAAAGTTGGGCAAGGCACGACGTTTACATTGCATTTTGAAAACGTAGTACTCGAAGAGTCGCTTCGGCAAAAAGAGTTGATCCATGAACGGATTATGCCTGAGTTTCATGCCGCACGAGTCTTGGTGGTGGATGATGTTGCTACCAATAGAATGCTACTTAAATCGCTATTTGATGGAAGCGCTATTGAGGTCATTGAGGCAACCGATGGGGCTGATGCCATTGAAAAAGCTAAAACAATGTATCCTGATTTAATTTTTATGGACGTAAGAATGCCGATAATGGATGGCTTTGAAGCGGCACGTCTTATTAAGGCCGATCCACAGCTTGAGATGATTCCCGTCATTGCCTTGACAGCTTCGGTGGTGGAGAAAGATCGCAAGTTTTATGTAGCAAACGGTTTTGATGATTTTTTGGAAAAACCTTTTGAGCATCAGCATCTGTATGCCGTTATGAAGCGCTATCTAAGTTATAATCACCAGACGCAAATCGTTCAAGAAAATAGAGCACGTTTTGAGAGCATTACCAAGGCGAATTTGCAATCAATGCTCAGCTATTTACAAGGAGATGCTTTGCAAAAATATGAACAGATTCGTCATCAAAACAGTTTTGAAGTGTACGAAACATGGGCTATGGAGATAAAGCAGGCCGCTCTTGGATTGGGTAATGATTTTGTGCAGACGTATGCACAACGGATTTTAGACGCTATTGCGGCTTTTGATATTGAACTGCTTCGACGCGAAGTTGAGAATTACGCTACGATTATAGATACAGTGAAAAGAGCATTATGAGTCGGGCTAATATATTAATTGTTGATGATGTTGCAAAAAATATTCAGCTTGCCGCTTCGGTGCTTAAAAGAGAAGGGTGGCATCTGTTTTTTGCTACGAGCGGTGCCGAGGCACTAAAAGTTGTGGAGCAGGAGCGTATTGATCTGATTCTTATGGATGTGATGATGCCGGGAATGGATGGCTTTGAAACAACCAAACGGATTAAACAACATAGCGCTTTAGCATCTATTCCTGTTATCTTCCTAACGGCCAAAAATGATCGTGACAGTATTCAAAAAGGGTTTGAACTGGGCGGGGTGGATTATATTATCAAACCGTTTCATGATGTGGAGCTCATAGCCCGTGTGCGGACGCATCTTTCCATTCGAGAGATGTCTCAAGAGCTTAAAGCCGCAGCACAGAAACTTTATGAGCTGGCACACACGGATTCATTGACAGGTATTGCCAATCGGCTCAAATTCAATACGATTGCAGAACATCAAATAGAGATGATACACCGTTATGGCGGCGATTTGAGTGTGATCTTTTTTGATATTGACCATTTTAAGAAAGTCAATGATGAGATGGGGCATGAGTTTGGAGATCACGTGCTTAAGAGCATTAGCAATCGCATCCAGACCGAGATACGAAAAAGTGATTTACTGGCCAGATGGGGCGGTGAAGAGTTTGTAATTGTTATGCCGCAAGCAGAAAAAAAGCAAGCAACACGTTTGGCTGAAAAATTACGCAAAACAATTGAAGCGATCTCTTTGGAGTCACAACACTTTACATGTAGCTTTGGTGTGGTTGCGCTGCAAGAGAACGAGACGTTTGATGCATTAATGAGACGGGCTGATGAAGCACTGTATGAAGCCAAAGCACAGGGACGAAATTGTGTTGTGAGTGCTTAAAGGGGTGTTAATCTTTTTGCTTTTGCGGTGGTATAACGGTTTTTTAAGAGAGCGGGCGCTAGTGTTCGCCATTTACATGTAAGGGTGTCAAACATGCATGAGAATCAGCAGGAGATTGATAGCGTCTGTACCTATTGTGGGGTTGGATGCGATATTGTCGGTGTGGTGACAAACAATACCATAGAAAAAATCTACGCCTCAAAAGATGGTTACGTATCGCAAGGGAAGCTCTGCATTAAAGGAAAATACGGCTTTGATTTTGTAGCTTCTGACGCGCGCATTAGAGCGCCACGCATTAAAAAAGCGTTTTTAGAGAAAAACCCGCAGATTAAAGCAGCTATTGGGGCAACGCTTAAAGAGTTTGATCGTGAGTGGTTTACATGTAGTGTTGATGCCGCTACAACGGCGGCGGCAATGAAGATGGCGCAGGTTAAAAAAGATTACGGCGCTTATGCACTCTGCTCTATTGGCGGGGCGCGTACTTCGTGTGAGAGCGCGTACCTGTTTCAAAAATATACCCGTCATACTTTAGGCTCGCCACATGTGGACAACTGCGCGCGGGTCTGTCACAGTCCCAGCCTTAAAGGGATGCGCACCACCATTGGCGAAGGGGCGGCGACGAACCCTTATAACGATATTTATCTTAGTGAATTTATTCTTGTCATCGGCTCTAATACCACCGAAGCCCATCCTATTGTTGCCAACCGGATTGTCGAAGCCGCACAGCAGCATAACCATCTGGCTGTGATTGATGTGCGTGACATTAAACTGATGAAATTTGCCAAACATAAAGCGATTGTTCCACATGAGGCCAATCTGCTTATTTTGAATATGATGGCGTATGTGATTATTGAAGAGGAGCTTTACAACAAGGCGTTTATCGAGACCCGCACGAAATGGTTTGAGGCGTACAAAGAAAAAATTCTCAACGATCCTTACGCCAATCCCGAATACTTCAAACAGCTTGCGGGTTATGAATACCTTGCTAAAATGATCCCCAATATCGCGCGTGAATATGCGGTAAAAAACTCTATGATCTTCTGGGGGCTTGGCATTACCGAACATATCGACGGCTCTTACGCGGTTATGGCCATTACCCATCTGGCGCTTTTAACCGGAAACATAGGGCGCCACGGCGTGGGACTCATGCCGCTGCGCGGACAAAACAATGTGCAAGGTGCCTGTGATATGGGGTGTTTGCCTTATTACGATCCTGATTATCAACAACCTAAAGAAGAGGGGCTGATGACGCCGCAGCTTGTTGATGCGATGTTAGAGGGGCGTATCAAATCGCTGCACAATATGGGCGAAGATATTATGCATATTCATCCCAATATTAACAAAATCGAAAAAGCGTTGGATAACTTGGAGCTTATTGTGGTGCAAGAGCTGTTTATGACCGATATTGCCAAGCGTGCGGATATTGTGATTGGTGTGAAATCGGCCTATGAAAAGACGGGGGTGTATGTCAATGCCATGCGGCGGTTGCACCTCTCGCAGCCACTGGTACAAAACGATCTGCCTGATGATTGGGAAGTGATTCAACAGATCAATAACAAACTTGGCGGCACCTATGCGTATCATGATAGCTCCGAAGTCTGGGATGAGGTTCGTGAAACGGCTCATCGTCGCTACAGCGGTGCGTCATATCTGCGTTTAGCGCGTCATCGCAAACGTGGGCTGCAATGGCCGGTGTATAACGAAGATACGCCGGTGCTGCACCTGCTGGATTTTCGTACTTCTGATGGCCTTGGAGTGTTTCATTATCATCAGTATCAAGAGCGTGGTATGGTACAAGAACTGCGCGAAAAGCGCCTTAGCGGCTACCATTTAAGCACGGGTAGAACGCTAGCGCACTACAACAACGCCGCACAAACTAAACAGAGCGAAGCGTTAAACAAACGTTATGATGAAGATGTGTTGCTGGTGTGTGATGAAGACGCTTTAGATTTTAGCAGTGAGTATGTGGTGCTTAAAACTCAGTATGGACAGAGTGCACCGCTGCGCATTAAATTTACCAATAAAGTCAAACCCAAAACGCTTTTTTGCACCTTTCATCACTCTAAATCACGTATTAATGCTCTGTTTGGCGACCGATGCGATGAGCTCATTCTGACAGCCGCCTTTAAATCGATTAAAGTCGAGGTGATCTGCCAGTGAGCCGCGCCAAAGGCAATGATGCTGAAGTGCTTACATGTAAAGAGCTACAAAAAGAGGGTTATGAGATTATTACATGTAACTTCTACACTCGTTTTGGCGAGATTGATATTATTGCGCAAAAAGCGGGAGTGTATCATTTTATTGAAGTTAAAAGCGGTCTTGATTTTGAGCGTGCGGTACAGAACCTAACGCCTAAAAAAATGCAGCGTATTTTAAAAAGCGTGGATGTGTATTTAAAACAACATAGCAACATTGGAGATTATCAGATTGATGCTGCTATTGTGCATGAAGGTCAATACGAACTGATTGAATCTATAACCCTTTAACAGCTGATCTGTCAACCCTCTATAGTACAAAGAAATCAAGCATTTCTTAGCATCTGATGCTGATGCCACCATTGTAGCTCTTTTTCGATTGGCGATTTGTAGTTATTGTACGAATGCAATCTGGTTCGATTGTAAAAATTGATAT
>JBNKJB010000014.1:0-46254 GCA_050290965.1 Sulfurimonadaceae bacterium | reverse complement strand
TGATCTGTCAACCCTCTATAGTACAAAGAAATCAAGCATTTCTTAGCATCTGATGCTGATGCCACCATTGTAGCTCTTTTTCGATTGGCGATTTGTAGTTATTGTACGAATGCAATCTGGTTCGATTGTAAAAATTGATATAGTGCTTGATTCCCGTTTCTGCCTCCTGTTTGGTTTGAAAAGTGCAGTGATACACAAACTCCGTTTTGAGTGAATGAAAGAAGCTTTCAGCTACCGCATTATCGTAACTATTTCCCTTGGCACTCATGCTTTGAATCATCCCATAGTTTCGAAGCAGCTTTTTGTATGCATCGGATGCATATTGGATGCCTCGATCCGAATGGAAGATAGCGTTTTTGAGTGTAGTGCGCTTGGAGCGCACTTTCTTGAGCGCTTCCATCACCAGTGGAGTATGCAACCTGTCATCGATGGCCCATCCAACTATCGTTCTGGCATACAGATCGAGTACCATTGCTAAATAGACCCAACGGATATAGGTGATGTCACCGACATAGGCTTTATTAGGCTGCTTGATACGTCTGGTGCCGTAGCTCTGCATCGATGACTCGAAGGGTTCCTGAATCAACTTCAAAAGCATGGGATCATCGGAGCGACTACCATGTTTCAACCAGTAGTAATAGCTGGTGCGTGACACATTCATTACCTCGCACATCCGATCTACGGGCCATGTACCGCTATGCTCTTGAATCCAGGCGTACTTCACATGGCGTCCTTGGCGAAGTACGCCGTCGCCTTTTTTAGAATGTCGCGCTCCTGTTTCAAACGAATATTCTCTTTTCGAAGCCGTTTTAGCTCCGTTTCGAGATCATCCTCTTTTTTCTCTTCGACAAGACCGTGCTCTGCTTTATGATTGCGAAGCCAGTTATGCAGTGTCTTGTCACTCATGCCCAAATCACGTGCCACCTGCAAAATTGATAGTTCGCCTGATAGTGCCAGCTCAATTGCTGACTGCTTGAACTCTTCCGTATATTGACGACCTTTTCCACCTCTGGCCATTTTAAACCTTTTTTCAAATATTAGCCCAATTTCTTTGTTCTAATAAGTGTAGCCAGATCATCTTGGCGTCTGTTTTATAAGTTAGACATAACTTAATTGCACAATGTAATGCTAGAGTAGTTTGTATTGTGGTAATAAATAAGATAAAATCCCTCTGAAATTTAAATTTCCGTGCTATCAGTCTGGGTAAAGACTAGCATAGGTATAATTTTGAGAACTTGAATACACCTTAATAAGGAATGAATATGGGAAAATATATTGAACTGACTGAGGCTGACTTTGATGCAACAGTAGCGCAAGGCGTTACATTGGTAGACTTTTGGGCACCTTGGTGTGGACCTTGTCGTATGATTGCACCAATTATCGAAGAGCTTGCTGAAGATTTTGATGGGCGTGCAACTATTGCTAAAGTGAATACTGATGAAGAGCAAAATATTGCTGTTAAATATGGCATTCGCTCCATTCCTACACTATTGATTTTTAAAGACGGCGAAGTTGCTGATCAAATGGTAGGGGCTGCTTCAAAACAAGCGTACTCTGAAAAGATCGAGGCGCTCTTATAAGAGGTCTGTAATGGCAAGACAAGGCAGAAGCCTTTTCTCGCTCACAACTGTTTTTGCTTCATTTTTTGGTGCCGCGCTGATTGCCGGTGCCTTTGCTTACTTTAACTACAAATTTTCCGAATATAAATTCATCAACTTTGACGAATGGGTTTTTTATGAAAGCCGCGATCTGTTTAAACCCACGCAAGATCGCTATGTTGTAGTTTTTTACAGCTCCAATCAACCCGGTGTGGTTGCAACCCTTCAAAAGGTGCGCTCTGCGTATCCGGTAATTGCTATTGATTACTATCAAGATGCAGTAGATTCCAACGAGCATATCCGCTTTTTAAAAAGCGGCACCAATACCACGTTAAAGTTTGTGCAACGCTTTAATATTTACCATGTTCCAAGCGTATTTATTATCAAAAGAGTCAAAGAGAGTCTTTATAAACAAGATAGTATGATACGCCAACTTGATACCATAGAAAACCTTGAAATTAAGGATTTATAATATGCTAGATTGTGCCATTGTCGGAGGCGGTCCTGCAGGGCTTACCGCCGGACTTTATGCAACTCGCGGCGGTCTTGCAAACGTGATTATGTTTGAAAAAGGGATGCCGGGGGGTCAGATTACTCAAAGTTCAGAGATTGAGAATTACCCGGGCGTAACCGGAGAGATCAGCGGTATGGATCTTATGATGCCATGGCCCGAACAGTGTCAGAAATTTGGGCTTAAGCATGAGATGGTAGAAGTGACGCGCGTTAGTAAAAGCGAAGCGGGTCATTTTATTATTTATAAGGGTGATGGCAGCAGCGATGAGGCCCTCAGTGTTATTGTCTGTACCGGCTCAACACCGCGCAAAGCAGGCTTTAAAGGTGAAAATGAGTTTTTTGGTAAAGGGGTGAGCACTTGCGCTACCTGCGACGGTTTTTTTTACAGAGGTAAAGAAGTTGCCGTCATTGGCGGAGGCGATACAGCGCTTGAAGAGGCTCTTTATCTGGCTAAATTGTGTTCTAAAGTTTATGTTGTGCATCGTCGCAATCAGTTTCGTGCCGCGCCCAATACAGTTGCGCGTGTTAAGCAGAGCGAAAATATTGAACTGATACTAAATGCCACACCTGAAGAGGTGTATGGAGATGCCACGGGCGTAACGGGTCTTCGTGTAGCGCTTACTGATGGTACAACGCGAAATATTGAAGTGCCGGGTGTCTTTACTTTTGTTGGAAGCAACATTAACAATGAGGTCTTGAAACAAGAAGATGGCTCATTTTTATGTGATATGAACGACTGGGGCGAAGTGATTGTAGATATCTCTATGAAAACCTCTGTTGCAGGACTTTTTGCAGCAGGTGATATGCGGATTCAGGCGCCCAAACAAGTGGTTTGTGCTGCTGGTGACGGTGCAACGGCAGCCATTGGGGCCATTGCATATGTAGATGAAGAAGGTGCGCACTAATGCTTAAAATAGGTGTATTTGGCGCAACGGGGCGCGTGGGAAGATTATTGATTGATGATTTAAAACACGAGAGCAATATGTCACTTTCGGTAGTGCACATATATAACGAACTTGATTTCTCACTTGATCCTGAGGTATTGGCAACAGATGATATGAAAACTTTGCTTGAGGGATGTGACGTTGTTATTGACTTTTCTACTCCCGAGGCAACACAAACATTGTTAGAAAAAGCACTGAAACATCCTCGGCCATTGGTTATTGGTACAACGGGACTTGATACGCATCAGCTTAACTTGCTACGTCAAGCCAGTGAAGTGATGCCAATTTTATATGCTACCAATATGTCGTTAGGCGTGGCATTGTTGAACAAACTGGTTTATGTGGCATCGCAGCGGCTTAAAGGGTTTGATATCGAGATTGTCGAACAACACCATCGCCATAAAGTTGATGCGCCAAGCGGTACGGCACTCACGTTAGCCGAGAGTGCTGCAGCCGGACGAAATCTTGAACTTGACAAGGTCCGCGTGAGTGGACGTGATGGCAACATTGGCAAACGCACAAAAGATGAAATTGCGGTGATGGCACTGCGTGGCGGTGATATCGTTGGACGTCATACGGTTGGTTTTTATAATGATGGCGAATTTATTGAACTGCATCACACAGCAACAAGCCGCAATACGTTTTCAAAAGGTGCCATTCGTGCTGCCGAGTGGTTATCAGGGCAAGAAGCCGGTTTGTACTCGATTGCCGATGCTTTGGAATTTGAATGATTCGTAAGGAGTGGTAGTGGAGCGTGAATTAAACGAAGAGTGTGCAGTTGTAGGAATATTTGGCCACAAAGAGGCTTCAAAGCTGGCCTATTTTTCATTGCACTCTCTACAGCATCGTGGGCAAGAGGCGGCAGGTATTAGCTCGAGTGACGGTATCAAACTACATACTATCAAAGACCGGGGACTGGTAACTCAGGTTTTTGATGAGTCCAAATTGTCAACGCTTACGGGTGATATGGCGATAGGACATACGCGCTATTCAACAGCAGGCGATGACTCCATTTTAGATGCACAGCCGGTTTTTGCACGTTATGATCTTGGTGAAATGGCTATTGTTCATAATGGTAATCTAACCAATGCACAGCAGGTACGTAAAGAATTGATCCGAAAAGGTGCCATTTTTCAGACCTTTATGGATACCGAAAACTTAATTCACCTTATTGCTAAAAGTGATGAAAAGAAATTACTCGATCGTATTATTGATGCGGTCAAAAAAGTTGAGGGTGCTTATTCGTTTATTTTTCAAAGCCGCACCAAGATGTTTGCCGTACGTGATCCATATGGGTTTCGACCATTAAGCCTAGGGCGTGTGGGTGATGGCTATGTCGTAGCTTCGGAAACCTGTGCGTTTGATCTCATTGGTGCTAAATTTATCCGTGATATCGAGCCGGGCGAAATACTCATCTTTGAAAAAGACAAAGCACCTAAATCGCTTCAAATTTTTGAGTCTCAGCCTAAACACTGTATTTTTGAGTACGTCTATTTTGCGCGGCCTGATTCTAATGTTTTTGGTCAAAACGTTTACGAGATGCGTAAAAATATGGGTAAAGAACTGGCAAAGGAAGATCCGATTGATGCGGATATGGTTATTCCTGTGCCCGATGGAGGGGTCCCTGCAGCCATAGGCTATTCACAACAAAGCGGTATCCCTTACGAGATGGGTATTATGCGTAATCACTATATTGGACGAACATTCATTGAGCCTACTCAGGAGATGCGTGATCTTAAAGTTAAAATGAAACTTTCTCCCATTCAAAGCCTCATCAGTGGTAAGCGCGTGGTTGTGATTGATGATTCAATCGTGAGGGGTACTACGAGTCGTCGTATTGTACGCATGCTTAAAGAAGCGGGTGCCGCAGAAGTTCATATGCGTATTTCTTCACCACCAACAACGGATCCTTGTTATTACGGTGTGGATACACCGGATAAAGATAAGCTGATTGCTGCCAATATGGGTATTGAAGAAATTGCACATTTTATCGAAGCGGATTCACTGGGATATTTGAGTAACGAGGGCTTATTGCGCAGTGTTGGCGGTGATAAAGAGAATTACTGTACGGCTTGTTTTACAGGTGAATATGTGGTGAATCCGAAGTAGTGCAGCAGGTTTATACCTTTGGAAGTTATCTCAAAGAGACGTTTGGTGCTAAAGTTTATAAAGTGCCGGTTTCAATTTCGGGATTTACGTGTCCCAACATTGATGGCAGCGTTGCTAAGGGCGGATGTACTTTTTGCGAAAATGACTCTTTTAGCCCCAGTCTCGATCAAGCAAAACCGCTAAAAGGGTTTTATCTTAATCTAAATTCCAGCGAAAACCCGTTTTTGCAAAAACAGCTAGAACAGTTGGAGTTGCAGTTTCAAACACTAAGCCAAAAACAGCGCCGCGATTACGGTGCACAGAAGTTTTTGGTTTATTTTCAATCATTTACCAATACCTATGCGCCTTTTGACACACTCAAAGCACTCTATGAAAAAGCACTAAGTTTTGAAGATGTTGTAGGACTTAGTATTGGTACGCGCTCTGATAGTGTGAGCGAGGAAGTACTGGATTATCTTGTAGAACTTTCTAAAACCAAAGAGATATGGATTGAGTATGGTATTCAGTCTGTTTATGATGAGACCCTGACACGTATCAATCGTGGGCATGATGCGGCTAATGTTAAAGAGTGGATCATGAAATCCAAAGCTAAAGGTCTTAAGGTTTGTGGGCATCTCATTTTTGGACTTCCGGGTGAAACACAAACCATGATGCTTGAGACGGCCAAACGGGCGTATGAGTGGGGTATTGATTCGGTGAAGTATCATCCGCTTTATGTTGTGAAACGTACGGCACTTGCGAATGAGTACCAACGGGGTGAATTTACACCTATAAGCGAAGAGGCATATCTTGATGTTTTGGTAAAAGCCATAGCAATGAAACCTTTACATGTAAGTGTGCAGCGTATCACTGCAGGGGTCGATAATGAAACGCTCTTGGCGCCGATATGGTGTCGTAATCGTAATGATCAGCTGCGTCACATTAATGCGGCGCTTAAGCGTATTGGTATGAAGTATTAGTGTGCAAAAACGCGTGTATATTGTGAAGTGTGGGTAAAGTAGGGCGGATAAGGCAAGCGTACTGTAAAATATCTTGATTTTCCAGGCTCAAGATCGCGGGCTACTACAAAAGTTTTAATAACGCTTTGTGGGCGATCTTTGCTTTCAGACATATAATTGCCTCCAAAAAAATCCCAAAATCCACTAGGTTTATAAAAGCTTCCACCTTTGACGTTCCCTGTGACATGACCTTTGTTAACCAGTTTAATCTCCAGTTTGACTTCGCCGATGGTAAAATCACCGACATTGGCGGCATAGCCGTTGTAAATGATCTCTTCGGTCATCAAAACACGAGTATTTTTAAGAGAACGAATTTCTGCTTTTTTCGTATATTTATCAAGTGCCATGATAAAAAAAGCACCTAGCATGAGCATTACTATAAAAGAGGATGCAATCATTGAGGTGCGAACATTAGTGCGTTGTTCACGCATGGATACAATGACAGTGAGGACAAACAGCAAAATAACAATAGCAATGGCAAGATAATGAAAAATTGTCAAATAGGTTGTCATCGGCAAGAGGCTCTTATAGTGATGTTGTACTCCTTGCTATAATGAAACGGCTCCAAAAAAAGTTTGAAGCTTTGTGTTGCATTGGGCTCCATTATTGTATCTAAAGTGCGTGATCCTTTTTTGAATGGTGCAAAAGGGAGAAAGGTGTCCATAAAAGCATTACCAGAAATTTTGTAAGCTCCCGCCTTGATAGCGCAAGTTGTAAAGCTGCGTTTGGAGCTATTGGTTAGGGTACCTTGAATTAAAAGAGCATCTGTAAATTCCAGAGCTTTTATTTGGGTAACATGGATGTCATTTTTAAAAAGGTAATCATGCATTTTGATATAGCCTAATGTCGGCGCAAGTATTAAAATGATAAACCCCAAAGCGATACTTGTAATTGAGATGGCGGTACGGTGGCGTAGTATGACTGCTAAAATAATGAGCAGAATAAAAAGTGCACCCGTTGCTCCAAAAAGAATGAAATCATACAGGATCAGTCCATGAAAAAAGACGATCAGTTTTTCTTTCATGACGGCCGGGAATTTTTCTCTGCAATACCGCTTATACCAAAGCGTCGTGAAAGTTCTTGCTTGATGCGATCGGGAGCAATGTTTTTATACCCCAGTGCCACGAGGACATGATAGGTCAAATCAGCCGCCTCATAAACAATGTCATCGATGTTACCGTCTTTAATTGCAAAACTGAATTCACCAGCCTCTTCAACCACTTTTTTAAGAATGGTATTTTCGCCTTTGGCAAAAAGTTTGGCGGTCCATGAGGTTTCAGGATTAGAATGTTTTCGACTCAAAATGGTATGGTAAAGCTCGTCAATAATACCGTAGGTTGAGGCCATTTCAACCTCTACATCGCTCATACTTTCACCGCTTTCTAGCTCCGTGAAAAAACAAGATCTTCTACCTGTATGACAAGCTACACCAGTTTGATCCACTTTGATCAAAAGGGTGTCATTATCGCAATCAAGCATAAAAGAGCTAATAATCTGGATGTGTCCACTGCTTTCACCTTTTTGCCAAATGCGCTGCTTTGAACGTGAAAAGTAGTGTGCTTTTTTAGTCTGTAATGAAAGTGCTAGTGCCTCTTGATCCATATAAGCCATCATAAGCACTTCATTGTTTGTGTCATCTTGAACAATGACCGGCAACATATTGTCCAGTTTATCCCAATCGATTCGGTCGAGTATTTCTTGCATAGGCTTAATAATCCTGATAAATTACATTAATAAAAAGCAAATCATGTACCACCCTAAGGAGGAAGGTACTATTTCGCTGTAGAAGCGCGTATTTGAGGATCTTTGGTATCGACCCAGATATTTGGTGTTGATCCACCAGGTGTTAAGAATATCTTCGCATCTTTATTGACGCTAAGCGCTTCGTTAAACTTTCCTTGAACCTGAATTTGCTCAAGTTGAAGAAGTTGTGGTGTCAGTGAAGCCGAAATCAATTTGTTAGCCTTGGATGTTGCATCAGCTTCAATGGTGATAGCTTGTGCTTTACCTTCTGCTTCAATTCTTACGGCGTCTGCTCTACCTTGTGCTTCAGCTGCGCGTTTGAGTGCATCTTGTTTTGCTTTTTGTACCTCTTGTTCAGCTTGTTGGACCTGTTGTTTGGCAAGCTGAACACGCTCGATCTGATCTTTTACCTTTTGTGGCAAAACAATTTCACGAAGCTGTACGGATTGAAGTTCTGCCGGTGTATTTTTAAGAGTTGTAATACTCTCAAGCATCCCTTGCTCAATGGCCGTTGCAATAGCATTACGTTTGGTTGGAAGTGCTTCTGCTTCATAGTTACCAATAACATTACGCACCACATCACGAACAACAGGATTAATAATTTTTTCTTCCCAACTAAAACCCCAGTTCGAGATTGTTTGCGCGGCATATTCTGCGTTGAGGCGATACTGTACGGTCAGCTCTATCGAAACAGGGAGTCCGCGTTTATCTAATACGGTAATTGCGGGTTTGATCTCAATGCCATCACCCATTGTTGCCGTACGTTCAATACGACTAGCATAGTTGATAATACGTACTTTAGTATCCACAATATAAACTTTTTGGATAATGGGGATAATAAAGTGTAAGCCGGGAAGAAGTGCTTGCGCTTCATACTTACCGTTTGTTGCCAAAATACCACGCTCACCTTCTGTAATAACAACAAAAGGTTTTGCCACAACCATCAAAAAGATAACGGTAATAATAAAAATAACAAGCGTCTGCTTGCCCCCACTCATATTAAAATCTATTTTAGGTGGTTTAGGCGCTTTTGGGGTAAAACCTCCGCCAGTGCTTCTGTTTTCATTTTTCTTTTTATTAAAATAGTCATTCATATCAGATGCCATTAATACTCCTCTATATAAGTAAGATAGTGTTCGTATTTTTTATTGCGTCCATACACAATGTCAAAATACGTGCTTTGAATCTCTTTGGTAATGTCACCGCGGCGACCTTCGCCGATAGCGCGGGCATCAATTTCTCGAACCGGTGTAATTTCAGCGGCAGTACCAGTTAAAAAGGCCTCGTCTGCAATATAAATTTCTTCGCGCGTAATGCGGCGGCGTTCAACACTATAGCCTAAATCAGCAGCAATCTCGATAACACTTTTTTGCGTGATAGAGGCAAGCGCATTGTCACTAGGCGGCGTGATAAGAATTCCATTTTTAACCATAAAGAAACAGGCACCGCTGGCTTCAGCAACATAACCCTGATCATCAAGTAATAATGCTTCATCATAACCGCACTCAATAGCTTCGTATTTGGCCATTTGAGAATTAAGATAGTTGGCGGCTGCTTTCGCTTTGCCCATATTAGAAGTATTTGCCGGGCGGCTCATAGAAGCAATTTTGAGTCGAATGCCACGCTCAAGCCCCTCTTCTCCAAGATAGGCACCCCATTCCCATGCCGCCAATACCGTTTCAACAGGAGCTTGTTTGTGATAGACACCCATAACGCCATAACCTAAAAAAGCAAAAGGGCGAATGTAAACTTCTTTGCCTGTAAAAGTGTTGCGTTTTAGTAACTCAATTTGTGCGGCATTTAGCTCATCAACACTATAAGGAATGTCAATAAGTGTCATTTTGGCCGATTCTTTTAAGCGCTTTGTATGGTCATTAAGGCGAAAAATCGCATATCCACGATCCGTTTTATACGCTTTGGTACCTTCGATAACGCCGTTGCCATAGTGGATCGTATGAGAAAGGACATGAACCTTTGCATCGTCCCAAGCCTTGAACTCACCGTTCATCCAAATATATTTTGCTGTATTCATAAATACTACTCTACATGTAAAATTTGATGTATTTTAGCCTAGAATTGGTTTGGTAACTATTAGCATGCTCTATAGTAATCAATTTTGGACTATAATCTTTAGCTACATTTACTATTATTTGGAGCATTTGCATGCATATAGGTTTCCTAATTGAAAAGTGGGAAAGTATCAACCCCGTAAAGAGCACTACGCTTACAATTATTAAAGAGTGCTTTCAGCGCGGGCATAAAGTTTCAATTATCTATACTAACAATCTAACGGTTCGTAATAACGTGGTGCATTCGATTGTTTACACTATTACGGATATGGAAAAGATTCCCGACAATGGTGTTGCCTTTTATAAAAAAGTGGCATTTGATCGCCAGATGCGTCCTTTGCATGCTTTTGACTGCATTATGATCCGTAAAGATCCTCCCATGAGTGCACTTGCATTTAATTTTCTTGATGCTGTTAAAGATGAGGTGGTCATTATTAATGACCTTGATGGTATTCGAAAAGCCAACAACAAGCTTTATACCACTACGTTTCATGATCCAAGCAATCATTTTTTACCCATCACTCATGTGTCAGGATCAAAAAGCTACATTAATAAAATTATTGATGAATCACATAATGATAAGATGATTCTCAAGCCATTAGATGGTTCAGGGGGACGTGGTGTGATTGTACTTGAGAAAAATGCCCGTACCAATATCAACTCATTGCTTGATTTTTATATTAATGATTCAGGTGAAAATTATGTGATTTTACAAGAGTTTATCGAAGGTGCCGAAGCGGGGGATGTGCGTGTCATTATGCTAAACGGTCAGGCAATAGGGGCGTACAATCGTAAACCGGCCGAAGGGGAAGTGCGTGCTAATATTCAAGCAGGCGGCAGCGCCCATAAATATACTCTAAGCGAAAGCCAAAAGCGGATTTGTAAAAAAGTGGGATCAAAACTCGTAGCTGATGGTCTTTATTTTGTGGGCTTGGATATGATCGGCGATAAAATTTTAGAAGTCAATGTGCTTAATCCCGGAGGCATTACGAATATTAATCGCCTTAATAAAGTCAAACTGCAAAAGCTTGTGGTTGATTTTTTAGAAGAAAAAGTGGATGAAAAAGTTCAAAAACGTATTGAGCTGGAGTATTTACTGAAACGTTTGAACGAATTAAGAGAATAATAAAACTAATAGTTAAAATTATAACTTTAATAAAATAACCATATAATTCCATCACAAACTATCTACGTGTTGTTATGGAAGCAAAAATGATGAAACGCATGGTGTATATTAGCTTGGCTCTCTTCATCATGGGTGTCATTGTAAACGCAATCTACCAACAAACGCATAAGCAAAGTCCCAATTTATCAATATTGCCGTGTCAAAAAGAGGTGGTCGTTTATGAAAAGATCTATGATGCCACGTTATTAAAACAGGCGCAAAAAGCAGTGTTTGAAGGTTCTGTATTGATAGCGTCACGTATTAAAAAATCGCATTACATGCCAAGCCGTCTTTTTAAATATGTGGATAAAAAAAGTGTTGATCTTAATTTTATTGAGGCACTTCAAAACATGGGTGGCAATAAGGCGGGAAGTTCAAAAGTAAAAATCGACTATTATATTTATGAAAATGATAAAAACGATCCTGGTAAAAAAACACCAAAATCAAAATTGTATGCAGGCTATTTGTATGTTACTTTTTTCTATGAAGAGAAACGTTGTTATGTGATGCAAATTGATTTTATGGATGATCAAGGTCGTGATATTCCAAAGCGTGTTGAATGCGCTTTGAAAACTTTTTTATCTGCAAAAAGTGATGCGTCACTTTGAGGGTGTATTAATCATCCAGATTGAAAAAACATCAATATAGTCCCAAAAAGATTGGATATAGTCAGGATCAATACCTTCGTCTACAAGTTTTGGCAACAATACGGCATAAAATTCGAGCCATCGACGGCGGGCGGGCTCATCAATACGAAAAGGTGCATGGCGACCTACCATTTGTGGGGCCCCTCGTGATTGTGCAAAATAATCGGGTCCACCACAAATTTGGATAAAAAAATCAGCAGCATGTTTTTTGGCCTCGGCGAAATCCTCTTCATCATTTACCGGAAATAAGAATGCAATATCGCTGTCGCGAATCATTTCGTAGTGATCATCAACCAGTTGACGAAAACGTGCTTCTCCCACTTGCAGATAAAATCCCGGATGAGGTTTTGTAACCGGAGGGCGTACTCCAAGCGCTCCAGAGGTGATATTAAGTTGCATTTAGTGACCTTTATACAATAATTTGATTATAAATCTTATTGTAAAACCAAATGGATAAAAAAAGCCCTAATTTAGCTGTTTTCAACAAGAGACGGTGAAGGTTCTGCTAAAAAGAAACCTTGAGAACGGTCAATATTGAGTTCTTTGACTGTATTATAAACAACTTCGTCATGAACAAATTCGGCTATTGTTTTAACGCCAAGTTTACGTGCAAAATCAACAATAGTTTGAACAATAATACGTGCGTGCACATCGTGATCAATATTGCGAATCAGCGAACCGTCAATTTTGATAAAATCGATATGAAGTTTCATTAGGCGTTCAAAATTTGAATATCCTGATCCAAAATCATCAATAGCAACTTTACAACCCATAGAATGCATTTGCCCAATAAAATTGGAAATGCTTTCATAATCATTGTTACCTTCGGTTTCTAAGATTTCAAAAATAATGCGATTTGCAACACCATAATGCAGGACACGTTCTTTAATAAAAGCAACAGTTGCTTTGTTGCTGATATCTTCAAAATCAAGATTGACTGAAAAACTGGTAGGAAAATCGGCAAATTTTTGGCAGCTTTTTTCAATAACAATACGCGTGAGTTTATCCGTGAGTTTGGCTTTTTTTATAACACCTAGAAATTGTCCTGGCGGTACGATATTGCCATCTTTTTCACGCAAACGAATCAGTGATTCGTAGCTCACAATCGTTTCAGTGCGGTTGTCGTAGATGGGCTGAAAAAAAGGAATCAGTTGGTCTTGCTCAATAGCATCTTTAAGTTTTCTGACCCAGATTATATTTTTGCGGTATTGTTGCTCAATAGAGTAGTGTTCATCATAAAGCAGCAAGGCTCTTCCTTGCTTTTTGGCAAGTTTCAGTGCGATATCGGCTTTTTCCAAAGCAGAATCCATCTGGAGGGTCATGCCAACGGTGGCACTGACACTAATTTCGGTTCCCTCGTGCTCAAAAGGCATCGCATCAATACTTTGTGTGAGTTGATACGCAAAGGCAATAATAGAAGTTCCATTCATCGTACGATTTAAATAGATAGCAAATTCATCACCATGAAGGCGATAAACATGACAGCAACCATCTTGCATCTGGCTGAGCAACAAATCTGCAAATGCCAAAAGTAAGGTATCCCCTATTTTTTGCCCAAAAAAATCGTTAACTTCTTTAAAATCATCAATATTGACAATCAGTAGTCCTCCTTGAATCTCATTGTTTTGAAGCGCTTCAATCAGTGCCATACGGTTGGGAAGATTGGTAAGAGGATCGTGATACAGTCGATAAGAGAGTTCTTTTGTTTTTTCAGCAACTTTAACTTCGAGCTTATTATTAATGTCGTGTTGAAGCTGGGTGTATTCTTGTACTTTGGTATGCATTTGGTTGAAAGCATTTGAAATAAGCCCGATTTCGTCACTACGTTGTGCAAAAGGAAGATGAAACGGTGCTTCAGGATTGTATTGGCGTAATAAATTTCGAATGGTGGCAAGTGGACTGAGCAGTTTATGAAAATAAAAAGCGAGTACCAACATAATAAATATCATGACACCTATGGCGGCAATGGCAGTTTGACGGTACTGTTTAAGGGCTTCAAGGTAATAAAGACTGGAGTAATGCATGCGCAGCTCCCCAATAACTTTATCTGATTGCGGTGCAAAAATCTTGTGTCGAATGTTAAAAGCATCGGTGCTGCTTGCTAGTGGCGCTATGGGCAAACTGATAATGGTTCGGCCATTGTCGCTAACGGCAACGGCAAGGACATGCTGATTGGCATAAAGTTGTTGTACAAGCTGTATGACATTATCATCAAGTCCAAGATAGAGATTAATAGAGAGCAATTGGCTAACAGTTTCTGCCATAAAGTTGGCTTTTTCAACTTCTGCATTATAAAGCGTTATTTCACCAATTTTTTTGACACCAAAAAAGGTGAGTGCAATAATTAAAAATGTTCCCAGTGTCGCAGCGGTTATAATTTTACGGGTAAGCGAACGACTAATAAAATTACTCATTGATCAACTCTGTTTCTGCTTCAAACTGTTGCATCTCTTGTGTAATACTTGTAAGCAGTTCGTTTTGTGTATTAGCATAGAGTAAGCTAGAGCATAGAAATATAAATTAGATACCTATCTGTCTGTGCATATTTTATCTTATTTCATGCATAAAAGGCTAATACAATATTTTTATACCTCACTTTAGGCATAAAAATCTGTATGGAAAATATGCATTTAATGCGATACAATGGCAGAAAAAAGGAGCATCTTATGATTGACGCCAAAATTTATTTTGGATCAACCGAATCAGTAGCTTCCAAGTGGAGTGAACGCTATAGCCCCTATAGTGGCGAAGTGGTTAGCCGTGCTCCCATTTGTGATGCATCTGATGCTCATAAAGCCCTTAATATTGCCAAGAACGCTACGGTTACATGTAAAGCATCAACGCTTGCACAGCGTTGTGAATGGCTGCTTGATGTGGCACGTCAACTGCGCAAAGCACGTGAAGAGATGGCAAAAACCATTACGGATGAGGTAGGAAAACCTATTGCTTTTTCCCGTGTGGAAGTGGATCGCTGCATCGAGACCATTACACTGGCTGCTGAGGCGATGCGCATGATGCATGGAGAAACTATTGCCACTGATGCTATGCCCAGCGGTAAAAAGACGACCGCTTTTTTTGTGCGTGAACCCGTAGGTGTTGTAGTAGCGATTACGCCCTTTAATTTTCCACTTAATCTAGTAGCGCACAAATTGGCACCAGCACTGGTGGCCGGTAATGCGGTTGTGTTAAAACCTACACCCGAAGCGCCACTTACAGCCTATAAATTGGCACGTATGTTTATTCAAAGCGAATACGCCATTAAAGATGCCCTTAGTGTGGTGTATGGCGATGCCGAAGTGGGCAGTGCTTTGGTTGGCAGCGATATCCCCCGAGTTATCAGCTTTACGGGTTCTGTTTCTGTTGGTACGATCATTGCCAAAAGTGCAGGGATTAAAAAAGTGAGTTTGGAGCTTGGCGGCAACGCGGCAACCTTCATTGATGAAAGCGCCGATCTTGACTGGGCGGCAGAGCGATGTGCTTTGGGAGCATTTGTAAATTCAGGGCAGGTATGCATCTCTTTGCAGCGCATTTATGTTCATACTGCTGTGTATGAGGTGTTTGCACAAAAAATAGCCAAAGCGACTCAGCAGCTTGTTGTGGGATCGCCTTATGATGAGCATACTTTTATGGGACCGCTGATTAATGACGAATCGGCCGAGCGCGCTATGGGCTGGGTGCAAAATGCTATTGAAGAAGGTGCACGTGCCATGTTGGAGCCAAAGCGTGAGGGACGGATGTTTCATCCGTGTGTTATGGCTGATGTTACGGATGATATGGCGATTGTTTGTGAGGAGGTGTTTGCGCCGATTGTGTCACTCGTGAAAGTGGAAGATTTTGATGATGCTTGTCCGCGTATGAACCATTCGCCGTATGGGTTGCAGTTTTCAGTGTTTACCAACAGCCTTTCGCGCTCAACCCTGGCTATTGATGCTCTTGAGGCAGGGGGCATTGTCATTAATGATATGCCAACCCTTCGTTTTGATATTCAGCCTTATGGCGGCGTCAAACTCAGCGGTGTTGGCCGTGAAGGGCCAAAATTTGCCATCGAAGAGATGACGGAAATTAAATCGGTACTCATCTGTTCGTAGTATGTGCACGAAAAAAATAGCCATCTCCGCATGTTTGTTGGGAGAATATTGCCGCTACGATGGCGCCACGAAACCATCCGTGCAGGTCATACACGCTTTTGAGGATTACGAAATTATTCCTTTTTGCCCTGAAGCTCCAGTTTTAGGGACACCACGTGAACGAATTTCGGTGATTCGCATGGCTAATAATGCCTTACATGTAAAGGGAGACGAGAGTGGACGAGATGTGACACAACATCTTACATTTGAGGTTCTGCGTTTTTTAAAAGCCCATCCGGATATTGATCATGCCGTATTAAAATCCAAATCACCCAGTTGCGGTTTTGGTACCACGCCCATTCTTAACAGCAACAAGGAGCATATCGCATTAGGCAACGGAATTGCTGCGCAACTTTTTCATGAACGTGGTATTCGCATACAGAGTGAGCAAGATTTCGACAACGAAGCCTGAAATAGCCTTTTATTTTTTGCTATAGTGTCACAAAAAAAGAAGGAATAAGTATGCTTGAACTGCAAACCGAAGCCCCCGGATTTTGCCTGCCTAATCAGGATGATGTTGAGATCTGTTTGCGTGATCTTAAAGGGAAATGGATTGTGCTCTATTTTTATCCAAAAGATTCTACCCCAGGATGTACCACCGAAGCGTGTGATTTCACTGCGGCTTTACCCAATTTTGAAGATTTAAATGCGGTAGTGCTTGGTGTAAGCGCCGATTCAACCAAACGCCATCGCAATTTTATCGAGAAACAAAACCTTACTATTACACTGCTAAGTGATGAGAGCACCGAAATGATGCAGGCATATGGGGTTTGGAAGCTTAAAAAGAATTACGGCAAAGAGTATATGGGCATTGTGCGCTCAACCTATATTATTAATCCAAAGGGCATGATTAGTGCGTCTTGGAGCAGTGTTAAAGTTAAAGGGCATGTCGAAGCCGTAAAAGCGGAGCTTGAAAAACTCCAAGCATAATGCGTTACATGTAAGCCACGCTTACATGTAAGTCTTAAAAACGGTAACGAATATAGGCACGGATGTCTTGTGCCGTATCTACAGTCATGGCGGCCATTGCGGGGCCATACAAACCATTTTTGATATCTTCTATATCATACGGTGTTCCGGTATTGGACCCAAAAAATCCATTTGATCCAGTATAGTCGTAATCAATATAGGTATAACGGATTTGCAAACTTAGTATATCTTCGTGCAAGGGCTCTGTGATATAGGCTTCATAAGCGCTGCCTCGAGCCGCCACTTTGGATCCAATATTGGTATCTTCCGCATAAGTAATACTTCGCCAGTATTTGTCGCCATGGTTATACTCTATTCCCCAACGCCCCCTATCTGAAATGAGTGAAGGAAATTGTGCTCCCACCCAGTAGGAACTACCGGTTTTGGAATCTTTTGAACCCAACATTCCTTGATCGTTTACTCCATCTTTGGGGTTGGTTTTGCTCCATGCTCCACTAGCAAAAAAGGCGGTATCATCCAAAAAATCACTCCATCCATCACCAATACCATCAATTTTGAAATGTGCTGTCAATGCATGCATACCACCAACGGCTACCATGCCCTCATATGCCATGGTAGCAGGATCGAAACTTGCATCAATCAAGTTGTTGGCATAATAGTATTGGGTTTTGATACTGTATTGGCCGTTACTATAAGGGGCAAAAATTAATCCGACCAGATCAATATCCGAGACATTGCCATGCTCAATCTCTCCCGATGCGTAAGGTGCTGAAATGCTGGGTGTGTGCTGATCGGGATCAATAGTAAAAAACTTTGCATTGGCATTACTGCCGCCGCGTCCGGCACAAAATTTGATATACATACCATCAATGCCAAGCAGCTCATCAAAACTAAATTTCGAGCTTAAGCCATCAAATTCTACATTAATATTGTGGCCAATAGGAGATGCTGCCTTGTCGTCATCACGAAGATTGATGAGATGACCGTTGGTTGAAGGTCTGCGACCGATGCTAAACGTCCATGGGATGTCTGTTCCCAAAAACGTGTCGTTTCGGTAAAAAAAGTAAGCCGAGCGTACCCGTACGGTATCATCATACGCATTTTCGTTAGTAATCCAGTCAAAGGTTTCAAAACCGGCATAACCATTGCCAAAACCGCTGCGCTGACCAAACGCTTTGTTATAAGCAAGTTGACCCGTAAAACTGAGATTCTCCGTTGCCTTCCAATCCATATTGAGCCAAAAGCGGTTGGTCAGCAGTGCGTCATTGCCTTGCGTGTCATCACCATCATAAGCATTTGTATCGGAATTGTAAGCTTTTCCGGCCATTTTATAGTGAAGATTCTCTACCGCGCTACGAAAGTCAACACCAAATTTAAGTGCATTGCCACTGGTACGGCTGTTAAGGTCCATAATATTCTCTTCGTGGTATTTGGATCCCTCTTTAAGCGTTTCAATCTCTTGTTTCAGGGCATCGATCTCGGCAGAAAGTTTCTCAACGGTGACATCTGAAGCTGCGTTAAGTAGTGATTGAGAGAGCATGAAAGCGGCCGCAATTGACACGACTTTAGGTTTTGACATAGGGGTACTCCTTGGTAATATCAAGTTATTTAATTTATAATAATAATTTATAAAACAAAAACTTGTGATTTGCTCTCTTATCTTAGCAGAGTAAAAATAAGATTACATTGAAGTTACATTAAAAAATGTAATATATATGTACATTAGGCACTGGCCGAAACGCCTGAAAATAAGTAGCTAAAGAAAAGCTTAAGTGCTAAACATGTATAATTGCGCGCTTTTATCTCTCCTAAACTTCTATGACAGATAAACAGTTTTGTGGCAGTAGTGCTCAAAAACCGGTGCGGCATGGATGAAATAATATCCAACAGCCGTTGAGTCCTGTCCTAATCAACCGGCATTTATTTTAAGGAACCTAAATGGTAACTATGAAAGACCTACTCGAGTGTGGTGTACACTTCGGGCATCAAACACGTCGTTGGAATCCGAAAATGAAAAAATATATTTTCGGTGTTCGTAAAAATATCTATATTATTGACCTTCAAAAAACATTGCGTTATTTCCGCAATACTTACCAAATCGTTGTAGATGCGGCAGCAGAAGGACAAACGGTGCTTTTCGTTGGGACTAAAAAACAAGCGCGTGTTGCGATTCGTCAGGCAGCAGAATCTTGTGGTATGCCGTATGTTGACAACCGCTGGTTGGGTGGAATGTTGACCAATCACCAAACTATCCAAAAATCGATTCGTAAACTCGAAATTATTGAGCAAATGGAAGAGAGTGGACAAACAGGGCTTTTGACTAAGAAAGAAGCACTGATGATGAGCCGTCAAAAAGATAAACTTCAGCAATATCTTGGCGGTATCCGTAATATGAAAAAATTGCCTGATATGATGTTTGTTATTGATGCCGTTAAAGAGCACATTGCAGTTCAAGAAGCGCGTAACCTTGGCATTAAAGTGGTAGCACCACTTGATACTAACTGTGATCCTGATGTGATTGATTACCCTATTCCAGGCAATGATGATGCGATTCGTTCGATTCAGCTTTTTTGTAAAGAGATGGCAGAAGCAGTGAACGAAGGTAAAGCGCTCAATGCTGATAATGTTGAAGAAGAAGAGGTGAGCGAAACATCGTTCGAAGCAGAAGAAGCGGTTGAAGTCGAAGCTTTTGAAGCTGAAGAAGAAACAACAGAGGAAGCGTAATTATGGAAGTGACAGCAGCAGACGTAAAAAAACTTCGCCAGGCGACCGATGCGCCAATGATGGATTGTAAAAAAGCACTGACTGAGTGTGAAGGTGATTTTGACAAAGCAGTAACATGGCTCCGCGAACGTGGCGTTTCAAAAGCTGCTAAAAAAGCCGATCGTATTGCGGCTGAAGGCCTTTTGGGTATCAAAATTTCTGATACGTATGCTTCTGCCTCACTGGTAGAGATTAACTCTGAAACAGACTTTGTTGCTAAAAATGACGGTTTTATTGCTTTAGTCAATAATACAGCAGCGCATATCTTTGATAGCAACGTTGCAACAGTAGAAGAGCTGAACGAAACCTCATATGAGAGCGCCAAATTTTCTGAATATTTTACCGAGCAGGTTGCTAGAATCGGTGAAAAAATTGAAGTGCGCCGTTTTGTAACGCTAAATGCCGGTGAAAACGGTGTGGTAAACGGCTACGTCCACTCTAACGGACGTGTGGGTGTAATTATTGCCGCATCATGTGACAGCAAGAAAACGGCTGAGGGTATGGTAGCAACACTTAAAAACATAGCGATGCATGCAGCAGCCATGAAGCCTAAAGTATTAAGCTACACCACTTTTGATGCTGAATTTGTTGAAGCCGAAACCAAAGGTCGTATTGAGGCGATCAAAAAAGAGAACGAAGAGCGTGCTCGTCTTGGTAAGCCACTGCTTAATGTTCCAAAATATATCTCTATGATGCAGTTGAATGATGCTGTTATGGCTCAAGCCGAAGCGGATATTAAAGAGGAACTTAAAGCTGAAGGCAAGCCGGAAAAAATCTGGGATAAAATTATTCCAGGTAAAATCGAACGTTTTATTGCTGATAACACGACTCTTGATAAAGAGCTAGCACTATTGGATCAAAACTATGTATTAGATGATTCAATGACAGTAGCTCAAGCTATCGCAGCTGAAGCTAAAAAGCTTGGCGGTAGTGCTGAAATTGTTGAATTCGTACTTTTTGAAGTTGGCGAAGGTATTGAAAAACAACAAACTGATTTTGCCGCAGAAGTGGCAGCACAAATGGGTTAAGCTTCGGCTTTTCCCTTTTTTTATTTCCAACGGCTATTAAACAAAAACTTCCTATAATACGGCATGATATTACTTAGTGCCAAAACTCTTTCACATCAATATGATTATCCTCTTTTTCAAAATGTATCGCTTGATATTGCCGCCGGAGAATCGGTAGCCATTATTGGCGTTAGTGGCAGCGGAAAATCGACGCTATTGCATATTCTTTCAACACTCTTGCAGCCTGATGGCGGTAGTGTCGAACTTTTAGGTAAATGTGTCGATACGCTAAAATCTAAAGAACTGGTGGCGATGCGACGTCATGAACTGGGTATGATTTTTCAGTCGCACTACCTTTTTAAAGGATTTAGTGCTTATGAAAATCTTGAAGTTTCCGCGTTGCTTAGCAATGAAACAATAGATGATGCGCTCCTTGAGCGCTTAAATGTTCAACATGTACTGAAGCAAAAAGTTACAGAACTCTCAGGAGGTCAGCAGCAGCGTATCTCTATTGCCAGAGTGCTCACCAAAAAACCGCGTATCATTTTTGCCGATGAGCCAACAGGAAACTTGGACCATGATACCGCTGATGAAGTGATGAAGCTTTTTCATACGTATGTGGCAGAGCATCAAGCAGCTATGGTGCTGGTGACACACGATGAGGCATTGGCATCTGTATGCACTCGGGTGTATCGTTTAGAAAACGAGACACTCTTACATGTAAAGTGAAACCATGGAGTGGGTGGCGCTGTTTGAGCAAAATCATGTCGTAGCGTTTATCCTTTTGTTCATACGTATGGGAGCGCTTTTTATGGCGGTACCTATTTTTGCGCACACCAGTATACCTGTTACGATTAAAAGCGCCATGGCTTTTTTCTTTGCAGTGATTTTTTACGGTTCGATGCCACCGCTTGAGATTCCCATTACCGCGCTATCATTGAGCGTAGCTATTTTGGGTGAATTACTATTAGGACTTGCAGTAGGATTGGTGTTGCAACTGGCTTATAACGTCATAACATTTGCAGGCGGGCAGATCACTTTTGTAATGGGTTTTTCACTGGCATCCTCCATTGATCCCCAAAGTGGCGTATCCGTGCCTATTATCGCACAGTTTTTATCACTGATTGCCTTAATGGCGCTGTTTGCACTCGATATTCATCATTGGGTTTTGCTTTTTGTAGATGTGTCGCTTTCAAAAATTCCTCTAGGTGGGTTTATGCTGACTCCGTCGCTCTTTGAGTACATTATTGCAGCAGCAACCCGCATGTTTTTGGTAGGATTTATGATCGCTTTTCCTATTATTGCTTTGGCCTGGATGGCGGATGTTATTTTTGGAATGCTTATGAAGACCATGCCACAGTTCAATCTTCTGGTCATAGGATTTCCTATTAAAATCGGGGTCTCATTTTTAGTCTTGATTGCAACACTTGGGGCAATGATGATGATTCTTGAAGGTGAAATGATTCAGGCCTTCAACGCACTGCAGCGGCTATTTTAGATAGGGGACACTTTGCAGTAACAGCATTTGCGCCAATGAGGCAAACTCAGTATTGCTCTTACATGTAAAGAAAGAAACATCATGTTGTAGTGTCGTGTCATCCAATGATGTGCTCCCCCAACATCCGGTGTGATCGTCAAAATATAGCAAAGAAAAGGAAAGAACACCACGATAATAGGGGCTATTGATAGCTTGAATGCGTCTGATGGTAATATTTTGATACAGTGCTAGAGATTCGGTATCATCGTCTCCTTGCGTTACAACAATAATGTGCACATTTTTTTTGGCGCGTGTTTTAATTTCATTTTTCAGCCATGAAGAGTGCAGATGATCTGTTATAATGATAAGTGAGCGCGACGTCTTGCGCAGTTCTTTTTGCATGGTATCAACAAAACGATTATGCTCTTGAGGTAATATAAAATTACTTTGACAATAGAGCGACATACCCAGCAGAAAAAAGAGTGAGAGCGGTTTCATGCTTTAACTTTTTTTTGGCTACAATGATACCATTTTAAGCCATATCATCAAGCCAGAAGGGAGCGGTTTCATGCGAATTTTACTCTTCAATGAAAATCCGGTTGTTACCAAATTAGTGACGTTAAGTGCCCAAAAAACAGGGGATGAACTTCAGGTTTGCAACAATCTTGAACAGTGCAGTGATAAAGTGTATGACTTACTGGTAATTGATGATGCATTGTATAACGATACACTAAAAGCACAACTTGATGCTATTGATGTTAAGAGCCGGATTTTTATGGCAACACGTGGCAGTGATGTGCCAGATGATGGGTTTGAGCATGTTGTCAATAAACCGTTTTTACCTACGGATCTGGTTGAACTTTTTAGTGGCATTGGAGCCAAGATAGCCATTAGCGCTTCTGAAGAAGAAGGCATTGAGGCATTAGATGACGATTTCGAATTGCCGCAAGTGGATGAAGATGATTCTAATGCTGCATTGGAGCTTGAAAACTTGGAAGTTGATGATGCAGATGATGATGTACTAGAGCTGAACTTTGATGATGACGAACTAAGTTTGGATGATGACATTAGCCTGGATGATGACAAAGCACTTGATACGGATATTGTTGAAGATACAAGTAAAAGTGCAGATGATGAACTATTGTTAGATGATATGGATTTTGGAGATAATGATCCAATTCTCGATAAAGACGAAGTTGCTGAAGTACAAGAACTTCTTGATGATACCGAATCTGATGAGGCAATGTCAGATGTTTTGGATGAGCTTGTTGCTTCTGATAGTGATGATGTTGCTGTGGATGATCTTGATGATATTGATGGGCTTGAGAGCGCGGTTGATACGATGGAGTTCTCAGATGAGTTATTGGATGGTCTTGAAGATGAAGCGACAATGGACGATAAGGAAATCATTGAAGATGCACTTGAGGATGATATCGCAGGATTTGAAGACAATGATCTAATAGAAGATGCTGATGATATGATTGAAGACTCTTTTGAAGATGATTTGCCTGAGGATGCAGGAGATACATCGGCCTTGGAAGATGATCTGGAAAATTTTTCTGATGAAATTGTACCAGAAGAGGCAGATGTTAAAGAGGATGCCGATGATATGATCGAAGCGTTTGACGACACCGCAATAGAGAATGATGAAGAACCTGAAGAGGCTCTCGAAGATGATATCGCTGGGTTTGAAGATGAAAGTGATGACGATATCACATCAGAGGATACAGAAGAGAGCTTAGCGCTAGAAGATAATCTGGAAGATTTTTCTGATGAGATTGTGTCAGAAGAAGCGGATGCTGATGATATGATTGAAGAATTTGACGACACGGCAATAGAGCGTGATGAAAAATCTGAAGAAGCATCTCTTGAAGAAGATGCTGAGGATGATGAAAACCTAGAAGAAGCGATTGAAGATGCAATAGCAGGGTTAGATGCAGCTGATCTTGATGAAGAGATCGATGAATCCATTTTACTAGATATTGTAAAAAATGACGATGATGAATTTGGTATGTATAGCGGCTTGGATGATTTGGATGAACAAAGTATTAAAGCTGCAGTCGGTGAGATAGAAGATGATGTATTAGAAAGTGAGGTTGAAGATGAGGAAGCTGAACGTGAAGCAGAACCAATACATCAAACCTCTGAAACAGCAGTTGCATCATCGGGTGCTGAAGGGGCAGAAGCGCTAAAAGTGCTATTGAAAGCATTGGAAAATGATGATGTTGCCAAAGCGCTAAAAGGCATGAATATCACTATCAATATCTCTTTTGGAGCATAACATTGAATCTTGAAACCGGCGCTATTTTGGTGCTTTCAGGCCCTAGCGGAGCAGGGAAAAGCTCTATAATCAAGAAAATTTGTGATGAGATTGGAGATTACTACTTTTCTATTTCTACTACAACACGTGCTATGCGTGAGGGTGAGCAGGAAGGAGTAGACTACCATTTTGTTAGCGAAGAACAGTTTAAACAAGATATTAAAGATGAGCTTTTTTTAGAATATGCAAAAGTTCATGATAACTATTATGGTACTTCGATGAAACCCGTTAAAGAGGCGTTGGCACAGCGTAAGTTGGTGATTTTTGATATTGACGTACAAGGGCATGACGCAGTCCGTAACCGTTTGGGAGATTTAACAACATCAGTATTTATTACAACTCCTACACTATGTGAACTTGAAAATCGACTGCGCAAGCGTGCTACTGATGATGAAGCCATTATTCAAAATCGTATCAAAATGGCAAAACGTGAAATACAGCGTGTCAGCGAATTTGATTTTTTGTTGATTAATGATGATCTTGATCGCGCGGCCAAACACTTGATTCGCATTGCTAAAGCGGCACGTATGAAAATTCCTAGTATGCAGATTGCCGAGTTTGTTCGCAACTGGGAAGAGTGCTCCGAGTCTAGCATAACCCGCTAAGGCGCAATACAGCTTTACAGCGCTATACTTTGCGCATAAAAAACGGATTTTTACAAATCCAAATATTTTTCTTTAAGGAACATGCATGCCTCAAATTCCTGGTGGCTTTGAGTTAATTCTCATTTTTGCGGTAGTGCTTCTGCTATTTGGAGGCAAAAAAATTCCCGAACTGGCAAAAGGTCTTGGTCAAGGTATTAAAAACTTTAAAAAGTCGGTTAAAGAAGATGATAGCGATGAAGTCGCAGCTACGGATGCACCTAAAAAAGTCGACGCAGCTCCCTCTGAAAGTACGGGAGAAGCTCCAAAAACTACTGAAAAACAAGCATAGCCTTGAAACAACGTGTTTCAGCGCTTTTGCGCTCTCGCTTTGAACGTGATGTTATCCTTGAAAAACCAAAAGATCGTTCTTTTGGTCATTTCGCTACTCCTATAGCCTTTTCCTTAGCCAAAGAACTCCGAAAATCTCCAATGGTGATTGCCGAAGAACTAGTAGCATCTTTTGGTGAATCCGAAATGTTTGCATCGGTTGAATCAGTTCAAGGCTATATTAACTTTAAACTCTCAGAAGACTTTCTTAATGAATATGCCTCTTGGGCGTTGGAGCATGAAACCCAATTTGGCAGCGAAGCGCGTCATGAGCGTGTACTGCTAGAATTTGTAAGTGCCAATCCTACCGGCCCCTTGCATATTGGTCATGCTAGAGGTGCCGTATATGGGGATACGCTGCTGCGCCTTGGCCGTCATTTGGGATATGATATCACTGCAGAGTATTATGTGAATGATGCCGGCAATCAGATTGATCTGCTGGGACTTTCCTTGCAGCTTGAAGGTCAAAGTGCCATTTTAAAAGAAGATGTGCAGTGGCCTGAAAGTTTTTATCGTGGTGAATACTTGAGTGCTTTGGCACAAGAAGCATCGCTTCTGTTTGGTAATGATATTTTTACCGATGATACCAAACAAAAAGTGTTAGCACTATGGGCTAAAGATAAGGTAATGGATATCATTATTCGTGATCTTGGTGATGCAAATATTCATTTTGATACCTTTGTGAGTGAAGCTTCTTTGTATGACGAATGGGACCGCGTTATGAAAAAGATGGCTGACGGTGTGTACAAAAATGATGAAAAAACTTGGATCAAATCAAGTGAAAAAGCGGATGAAAAAGATCGTGTCGTTGTACGTGAAGATGGCCGTCCTACCTATTTAGCCGGTGATATTATTTATCATAATCAAAAGTTTGAGCGCGGATATGATCATTATATCAATATCTGGGGTGCGGATCATCACGGTTATATTGCCCGGGTTAAAGCCGCCGTTGAGTTTTTGGGATATGATAGTAACAAGTTAGAAATTTTACTCTCGCAAATGGTAAGCCTGCTTAAAGATGGTGAGCCTTATAAGATGAGTAAGCGAGCGGGCAATGTTATTTTGATGAGTGATATTGTTGAAGAGATTGGAGCGGATGCACTGCGTTTTATCTTTGCCAGTAAAAAAAGCGATACGTCACTGGAGTTTGATGTAGAAGAGCTTAAAAAAGAAGACAGCTCCAATCCGATTTATTATATTAATTATGCGCATGCGCGTATTCAGACTATTTTAGGTAAAAGCGATTTTGATATTCAAACTATTAATGCTACACCGCTTAAGGGCTTGAATGACGATGCAAACGCACTGCTGTTTGAAGCGTTATTGTTGCCAGAAGTGATTGACGATGCATTTCACTCGCGTCAAGTTCAAAAGTTGCCTGAATATCTTAAATCGCTTGCTGCGCGCTTGCATAAATTTTATTACGATTACCGCATTATCGGCGAAGCTGATGAGACCAAACTTTTAAAACTTTTTATGGTAGTAGGCCTCTCACTACGCGTCGGCCTCTCACTCATGGGCATCCAGGCAAAAGATAGGATGTGAGCGCCGTAAAAAACGACAATTTCTTGTCGTTTTTAGGTGCGAAACCAGAGCTGATGTGCGAAGCACCAGCGACGGAGACCACAATGATGTTTAGAGTTTCAGTATATATTTCTGTTCCAATACAAATCTTTGCGTTTGATAATTTTTCATAATCATATACCTCTTTTCTTCCCCTCTTTCTATAGTGCTATAATCACTGAGCTGATATCCTTTTTCTTCAGCAAAGCATATAAAGTCTCTTTGTATATGCGACCCTCCTACATAGGTTGGAAAATTGGTATAAAACCAGTATTCTTGGTCTTTTCTTTCCCAGTCTAAAGTTTCTTGAAGATATACTGAGTCATTTTGTCGTTCTGTAGTTTTGCCACTACTTCCTCCGCCTTCATAAAATCCACAACTTGATTCAGGTGCAACAAATTTTTCACTATGTGAGAGTTTTATTACATTGTTTCCCTGATCTACAATATCGATAGAATATTCAACGATAAATTGAAATTCTATTCCAGATAAACCAACTATTTTTTCTCCCGTTTCATTTAACAAATAGTATTCATTATCTTGTTGATTGCTCCAGTTTGAAGCAATTGTTTTCCCTCCACAACTAGCAAGCACCCATTCACCACTTTTAAGCTGATAAAGCGAACCTTGTAAATTAAAAGGAAAAATATTTTCCTTTGTTTCATTTGTCTCTTTATTTCTTACGCTAATACGCCAACTAGAAGTATTAACATTAGATTGCTCAATAATTTCAAAAAGTGAAGGGTCTTTACATGTAGTTCCCTCTATGTATTCAACAGGATCTGTACCGTCAAGTTTGTAAAACTGATAATCTTTTTTATCTGTCCAAGCTACTAAAACTTGCGCACCTTCGCAACTACCCATCACCCAGCCATTACCACCTGTTGTGTCCGATACGTGATAAATTTTGCCCGTTTCAATATTAAAAGGATAGATGTCAATACCACTCATGACAGTAATGGATGCGTCATATTTGTGTTCTATATTGGCTCGGTAATCTTTAGTTCCTTTGTTGTACTCTCCATTTACCTTCCATTGAGATGGTTCTAAGTCAAGTTTTTGAGCCTCTTGCTCTATGCTTGTCATGATATCCATCAAACTCAACGGGTTTCTAAGATAATTCGCAACTAACTCATGGTTATGTTTGTGATCTTCAACCCCGGTGCAGTTGATATCACCCTGCAAAGCTCCGGTGAAAATGCCCGGTACCGCAACGGCTCTGTCACACACTAGGGTTGTATTTGGTTCAATACCCTCAAGTACACGATCGGCAAGCGATCCTATAGAGACCATTTTAAAATACTCTTTTTCCCAATTAAACATATCATAAATCTCATTACCAAACAGAGGCCCCTGCGAATGTGCTATAAGCAAAACACGGTGAGACAGATCAAGACTCTGTTCTTTATAATAGTTACGCATCGCCTCTAAATTTTCGGATCGAATACTGGAAGTATATGCGTAAAGAATCTGATCCATCAAAGCAGATCCAACCGCAATATCTCCGCCCATTACATCAGCAATATATGTGTATATATTCATAGTATCCGGTAATTGTCCAGCATCTCTAAGCTGGTAAAACGTTTCAATCAAATCGTACACTTTATTGGTAAGCGTAATATCATTATCGGGTGACGTTCCTGTCCAGTTGTAGGCGAGATCAATTTCGCCATATTTTTCCATTAGTTGTGGATCACTTTTAATGATGTATTTATCAACTCTTTTTTGTAGCTTTTTCATACTTTTTTCAGCACTGTCATAACTGTTCCAGATACCGTTTCCAAAATAGAGATCAATTTTTCTCTCATCAATCTCACCGCCAAATGCCGTAGCCATCATCAAGAGCCATACAAACAATAAACGCTTCATCTCTACTCTCCCAGCTGATCGATATTGACGTGGCAATGCTCAAGGGCTGATCTTCGGCCGTGGTAGAACCCTCCGCTCATAGCGCCGTTGAAGATAAATTGCTGTTTGGTGCGCTCTTTGGTGTTATATATAGCATCATGAATCTCTTCATTGTCAAACACACCATATTCTAATTCCCACCCCGTCTGTTCCGCACCTAATCTATACGCTTCTAAAGGATTCGTCTTCAAAAGTTCAGCAATTCGTTGATCTTGAGGTTTTTGCACTTGGCTAAACCAGTAAGATTCACAATCCAGTGCATCATCCACATACTGCGCGCTATCACGTGTGGGGCTTTCAATCACCTTCTGTTCTGCCCAAGCATACTGCAAAGCTAAAGCCGTACGTGTTTTGGGGTACTCTTCTTGTGCGAAACGTAAGATGATATATCGCTCCACATCATCTCTTACCCCGTTGTTGTTACTGTCAATCCCCAATAGCGTTGCGTTGTTAAGTGCCTCATCCGGCTCCGGCGGCAAGCGGTGTCCGTTAATCTCTTTATACACTATTACAGAAACCATTGGCGAACTGACATCATCATAAGTTGCTTGAATGAGTGTTTCACCTTCTTTAAGGCCTTTAAGAGTCGTATTGTTTTCAATGATGGCAATGCTCTCATCGGCAATGCTCCACGAAAGATTGGTATCGAGCGTTTTGGTGCTGCCGTCTTTATAGGTTGCGTTTACATGTAACGTTGTTGTGTTACTCTCGTTTAGCTCCACATGTTCTGGAATAAGCGTAAGCGATTCAACACGATTCTTCTCAACCTTAAAGCGGTAGCTGATGGGTTTCGTCACACTCCATTTGGCGAGTTTAATAAGCTGTACGTTCACCTGATAGTAGCCGTATTCAAGTGCTTCACTGGGTGCAAATGTAACGGTTTTACTATCACTTAATGCAACATCTCCCTTAACAAGGCGAGGCGTACACTGATGAAGATGTTGAAAAAATGTGTCTGTTTTTTTGCTACAACGTTTACACATGTTTTGCAAATGTTTATTGCTTGCAAAGGTCGCTTCGCACTGCTTTAACTGCGCTTCAAGATTGCTTTGTGAATCACTTAGTGCTTCTTCATCACATCCGATAAAGCGTACGGAGATGCTATAGTCGTTTAAAAAGTGCGCGTCTATCTCTTGATTAAACGAAACGGATAGTTTTAAAGAAGGATCATACAATACACTTGCCGGCTCCGGTGACACGGCACTAAGCGCACTTTGATCGGTACCGTGTTGTTTGTTTAAATCTATCTCTTTTGCCATCAGGAGTGAACCGAAAAAAAGCAACAGAGCCATTGAAACAATTTTTAACATTTATTTTCCTTTTGTATGATTGAGTATTATTGTATACATTAGGGGCTTATATGTAAAGAGGTGTACCTAAGTTATCTATATTTATTGGAAAGGCGACACTGTTGGTAACACAATAAAATTATTTTTATTGGATGTTACGTGCACCTATTGAACGGTATTTCTTGTGGTCTTATTGCCCAAGTAACCTGCTCATTTGCTGTTGCAACAAGGATGTTTGATGCACCTGTGCTAGTGTGGATGTTTCAAGTTTCATAGCATTTTGTTGCAGTTGCATGAGCATATCTGCAATATCGGTATCTTTTAGCTGGCTATTGGCTGCTGAAGTGCTCACAAATGCTTGCTGTAATGCGTTGGCACTGCTAATCATGCCATTGGTGTTGCTACCAATATCGCTTTGGACGGATGAGAGGCGGTTTTGAAACGCGACAATACTATCCATAGAAGTAATATCCAATCCTTGAGTGTCTATTGTGCCAACAGAAGCATTGACAAGCCCTTGAGAGGTTTCAATAGAGATGTCGGAGCCAAAGAGTGCTTTGTTATTGTAGGTAGTGGAATCAATTGATTGTTGCATACTTTGGGCAAGTGCATTAAAATCACTTTGCAATGCGGCGCGATCTTGAGTATTGAGTGCGGCACTGTTGTATCGTACACTCATGGCATTAAGTTCTGCTGCATTTTTGCTAAGTGATGTTGTCGTACCATCGGCAATTTGCATCATAGAAATACCGTCATTAAGGTTCATCATCCCTTGACCCATAGCGGCAACTTCACTACTTAGCATGCTGCTTATAGAAGCAGATGCAGTATCATCAATTTTATTTTCGACACCATTGGCAATCATCCCCAAAGTTTTATTGATGTTGTTTTGATAATTATTTGAGGCGGAAGTGTTCATAAAGTTATTGATTTTCATGATAGATCCTTTGAGGCCATTTTAATAAGAATAGCTTATTACATGTAAAAGAAGAGTTAAAAAAATAGACTAGTGGTACCAGCAGCGGGAATCGAACCCACAGCAATCGATTAGGAATCGAACGCTTTATCCTGTTAAGCGATGCCGGCAAAATGAGGAGTTATTGTATACTCTCGTGTTTATATTTTTCATTAAGCAGGTGTAAAAAATGCTCAAAGTAGCGGCAATTCAGATGCAAATGGGTGAGAACAAAGCTAAAAACATCAACACGGCGGAACGATTAGTCAAAGAAGCGGCACAAAACGGAGCCAATATCATTTTGTTGCCAGAGCTTTTTGAGGGGCTCTATTTTTGCAAAGATATTGACCAAAGTTATTTTGAATGGGCCGCGCCGCGTGAGAATAATGCGCTGATAGCTCGTTTTAAAGCATTGGCGCAATCGTTACATGTAGTCATACTGGTGAGTTATTTTGAACGGGATGAATCGGAGTATTATAATTCCTTGGTGGTGATTGATGCCGATGGAAGCGAACTTGAAAATTACCGAAAAACGCACATTCCTGATGGCCCGGGTTATGAAGAAAAATTCTATTTCAAACCTGGCAATAGCGGCTTTAAAGTATGGGATACCGCCTATGGACGTATAGGAGCAGGAATATGTTGGGATCAATGGTTTAGTGAGACAGCACGCATTTTAACATTGATGGGTGCGGAGTTAATCTTTTTTCCTACAGCCATTGGCAGTGAACCGGAGATTGGCGTCGACTCTAAAGAGCACTGGCAACGGGTGCAGATGGGGCATTCCGCAGCCAATATTGTGCCGGTGATTGCCGCCAATCGTTATGGCGTTGAAAAAGGTCAAAGTTGTGAACTGACTTTTTACGGATCATCATTTATCACAGATCATACGGGTGCAAAAATTGCTGAAGCACCGCGTGATAGTGAGAGCATTTTGTATGCTGATTTTGATCTGGATGCCAACAAAAAGCATCGCCACTATTGGGGATTGATTCGTGATCGTCGTCCAGAGTGTTATCTGCCCATTGTAAGAAAAGAGTAGGTGGAACTTTTTTTGCTTTCATGAGAGCATGATCTTGTTTAAGGAGATGCCGTGGACGTTGTGTTGCAAAATGATTTAATACTCATACGTACCGATTTTGATACGATGCGCACACCATGGATGCATGAATTTCTCTCCTTGCATTGGCAGTATATGCTTTTTGTTCCCAATGCCGTATTGATTTTTAGCAATAGCGCCTATGCGGCCCAAAAACAAGCTTTTATTGAAGCACTGAGTAAACGTTACGCTCAAAGTCACGAATTTTCGTATGAATTTTATCTGCGTTGTATGATGCATTATGCAAGTAAGCCAATCAAAATTGAGTTACATCCGCATGAAGAGATCCAGCCTGTAACGGTAGAACTTTTTGCGCATGATGCTCAGACTGTTATTTTTTCGTTATATGCTCCAAATCCATGGGTCTTTTATTACTTAAAATCACAACTTGGCGTGTATGTACGTGAAGCGAATGAAACATCATTGGTTATCGATGTGACACACATGCGCTCTAAAAGCCGTTTGGAACGCACCTTAAATAAACGCCATCTTTTGCATTACAGTATTGAATATCGTTATGATCACCGTTTTATGTCGCGTTTGTATGGCGATTATGCTCATTTTGCTTTTGATGAGGATGATAACATGCAAGAGACTTTTGATTCAATGATGCACTATTATACGGTTTTAGAGTGCCCCGTAGGGGCAACCCAAGATGCATTAAGACGCAGTTATAAAAAGCTGGTGCGCGTGTATCATCCCGATCGAGTCCATTGTGAAAACGATGATATGATTCACCACTACACCCAAAAATTTCAATTGCTTCAAGAGGCCTATACGGCGCTACGCATTGTTAGTTAAAGGGTGTTTTTAAGATTTCATTGTTTTTGACGTTAGCCAGTAGCTCTTTTAAATCTTCGGCACTATAGAGGATTAAGGCTTTATTTTGCGTTTGGGTTAATTCATTAGAAAATCCGCGTTTGCTAAACAGAAGCATTTCATCATATTCCAGTCCAATTTTTTCGCATTTTTCTTCAAGTCGATGAAGCTCTTTACGGTTGATTTTGTGATTAGTCCATTTGCATTCACCCACAATGGTATGCCCCTTTTTCGTACGCGCCAAAATATCAATTTCAACTTGTCGATCCCAGTAACTTCCCAAATCTAAAAGCGCATCGTTACTGTGCAGCAGTAAATAAAGATTGCATAACTCCTCAAAGGCATAACCGCTAAATGAGAGATGCTGCTGCTCAAACGTATGGATGACAGAGCTGTAATCACCTTTTATAATCTGTTGATGATAGGGCGCAATAAAGTAGAACCAAAAACGTAAAAACGGCATACTAAAGCGCATTTTATGGGAAATACGGTGCCGGGCAATTTCACGTTTAAGTTGCTGTTTGGGATGATCACGCTGAGGAGGTGCTTCACGTGAAAACTCTACATTAAGAATCCCTTGAAGACGCAACTCATCTAACATGGCATGACCACGAATTTCAGAAACACGAGAACGTCGAAAGGCGGAATGAACACGCCGATCACCCTTAGCAATAGCACTCAAGAGTTTTTCATGAGTTCCGTTACCTTTGACAATCGTGCCAATGGTTGCATTAAGCTCATCATAATGATCCAGCACTTCGCTTACAATGAGTTCGTGTAGGGGAATATCAAGATCCAGTGCACGCCCAAATCCTCCAAATATGGCAAAAGCATCAATACACTCTTCCATATCGGCAGGATAATTTTGAACGTAAAAAGAGCGAAAAAGTTGAAGAAGCATTACATGTAACCACTAAAACGGCTACATGTAATAAGGTTACGGTACGAGCAGTGAATTGTCGCCAATGGTAATGGCCTGTGCCTGTGATCCAACAAATGAAGCCGTTTCGGTCTGCATTTCATAGGTAGCAATATCAGGAAGTAAGAAAGAGTTATGGGCGCCTACTAAAAAACGGGAGACAGTATTGCCCTTAACCCCAACAGTTTGCACAGAGGAAGTATTGATATCGCTCATGCCCATCATATCAAGCAGTGGATCAGTGCCTGAGAGCGGTGCGGTTGGGATACGATTTAAAATGGTCTGATCGCCGGAACCTTCGCTGCCATCTCCTACAACTTCAATAGCAAAATAGGTATTTTTAGAGGCAACCTGTTTGGCATAATTGATGGAGTCGGCATCATCAAGTACGGTTTGTGCCGCAAGTAAAAAAGCTTCGTATTCAGCACTGTCTGGTTCAATGCCTGCACTAGCAAGACCATCTCGAATCTCTGTGCCAAACGCTGGAGAGTGGCTCATCAGTTGGGCGATACCACCACCTGGCATGGCAAGCGTGACGCTCTCAAGTGTTTTATTGGCATCAAAAAAACCAAAAGAGGCAATTGTCCCAAGTGAATGTCCCACAAATGCAATGCGCGATGCATCAATAGTGGCTCCGGTGACATTGGAAAGGGAGTTATAAAGCGTGATAAGGTCCGAAGTGCTTTGGCGAATATTGTCGCGTGTTACCAATAAGTAGCGCAAATTCATGTAGTATGCGCCAGAAGCATCAGGCGTACCGTCTTGATCGTAGTCCAGATCAAAGGTACGCTCAAAATTAGTTTTTAAGCCGCTGGTGTTGCTATCAAGTCCGTGCAGCGGTAAATCAATTGCTACTGCGGCATATCCAGCTTGTGCAAAAGCATCTGCCAATGCCAAAAGATTGGTGCGATTTTGAGTAATACCGTGCTGAAAAATCACAACAGGCCAACCTGTTTCTGGCATGGTAACACCACTTGTAGTGTTGGGTATGCTCATAAGTAGCGGAATGGTTTGCGTTGATTGCAGTGTAGGAAGTGTATTGACAATGGCAGATCCATTGGCATCAATAAAAGATTGTGTTAAAGGAGCCGTGGGGTTTTCGACAGTGGGCGTTCCCAAGTAGTAAGGAACGCCGCTTAGGACACCGGCATAAATATCAGCCAGACCGTATGCACCAACAGAAGCAGTGTTTTGTCCGGTATTCGCTACTACAATAGCACCGTTTGGGTTGTTTTGTGCAAAAGCAGATGCCATAGTACCAATGTTTTGCGTGGTAAAATTCCAGCTCATAATCACATCAGGGCAGCTAACACCGGTGTTGCCATTATTTTGTAACACACTGCAGTTCATACCCGATTGCGTCATCAATGCGGCAAGACGAGCCTGGTTGAGCTGGCGCAGTCCTTCAAGCGTTTGTGCCGTAACGGCATTAAGTGTTGCATCGGCATTAAAATAAGCGGTAGGTGTACCGGTTGCATCAGTTAGCGGTTGAATACCGTTGATCATGGATGTTACTGCATCGGCATTTAAGCTTTGACCTTTAGTGTTTTTGATACCGTTAGTAAGTGCAACAACATAAGTGGTGTTGGCATCTAAAGGTTTGGTGGGAATGATAGCTAGTTTGCCGTGGGCCACTTGAGCAACAAAATCTTCACCAAAAGTCAGCTCACCTGTGATGATACCAATTGCCGGGATATAATTGGTCGCTTGTGAAGCTTGTCCTACTGCTTTAAATACCCGAACATTGCCTGATAAGGTGGTATTATCCATATCTGCTGTGACGGATACGGTAATGGGTGCCGTAGTAGAGAAGCCGCTAAGCGTATCAAGAGCCATTTTAATACCTGCATCGGCGTCACTTGGTTCATAAGGAATGTTAAGTGTGCCATCACCAGGATCATTGGTGGATGTGTTGTTGGGAGCAAAAAGGATATCGTTAGGATAAGGGATATCTCCCGTTGCCGCATCCATAACAACAAAACCACCCGGTTTGGTTGATTCTTGAACTTCGTCAATCGTGTCGTGGCAGGCTGTTAAAAAGCTCAAAACAGTGGCAAAAATCAGTAACGTTTTGTACATACACCACTCCTTACATGCGTGAAAAGTTATTGATTATAGCGTAAGCCACATTTAGACTTTTTTAAAGAGGCTTTTTTAAAGCCATTTCACTGCCCCAACGTAGCATATCCAGACCATGGCGCTTTCGGATGGCGGCAATTTTTTGAGAAAATTGATACTCTTTACGATCCTCTTCGTAATGCAGTAGTGACAATGATCTGTGGCTATTACATGTAAAGTGGGAACAGCTGATGGAGAGGCGCAGGATTTTATCATTTTTATGAAGATCTGCCTTGTCAAATAAGCAGAGGCATAAATCGCGAAACCATGTCTCGTTAAAAAGACGGGACTCCGTGGTATTGGCGTGTGATTTTTGAGAATATTCATAGCGAACACTAAGATGATACGTAGTGGGTAACACATCAAGGTGTATGACGGCGTGAGCAAGATGGCGACTTAAAATAATAATGCGCCGTCGTAACTCTGCACGATTGTACAGCGGATCAAAAGTGCGTGAAATACCAATAGATTTTCTTACATGTAAAGGGTTGATTTTGTGAGTGTCTTGACCAATAACGTGTTGATACATTGTTTTGGCATAAGGCCCCCATGAACTCACAATACCCTGGTTACGGCGCAGTTGTCCAAGGGTGTGGATCTGAAACATTTGAAGCTTTTTTTGCATTGAACGACCAATGCCCGGAAAGTCACCCACAGGAATGTCATCAATAAAATCAAAGAGTTCATTGGGATAGATTGTTTTGCAGCCAAAAGGTTTGGCCCGATTTGTAGCAAGTTTGGCAATGGCTTTAGAGTGCGCGGCACCGATAGAGACGGGTAGGTTAAGGGTACGCTGAATTTCATGGCGTAGCTTATCAATAAAGTTAGGCACCTGGGCATCGTCAACCCATCCCCCTACATCGGCGTAAAACTCATCAATACTGGCTTGCTCTATGAGTGGGATACGATGGTTTAAAAAGTCATGCAGTTGATGTGAAAGTTGTTTATAAAGTGCCATGTTAGGTGCTTTAATAATCAGTTGAGGACATCTTAAAAGTGCCTCACGAATGCTCATGCCCGTTTTAATACCATATTTTCGGGCCTCATAGCTGGCGGTGGTGATAATGCCGCGAACACGCCCTTGAGAATCTAAAAATTTTTGTATATCGTGTTGTGTGGGGTCATAGGTTTGAAAAAAAGCGCCCAAAAAAGCACCATGGTTTTCAAGATCAAAATTTTGATGGCCACTTTGGGTATCGAAAATGTAGGTATCACCCCGTCCTCCAACCGCTACGGGGTGATGGTGCAAGCGATTGTCGCGGGTACGTTCAGCAGAGACAAAAAAGGCATCAAGGTCAATATGAATTTTCATGCCCTGAGCATAACATGAAACGAGGAGTCAGAGAGAAAATTATGGCAAGGTGTCAGGTTTGCCAAAATAGTAGCCTTGAAATTCATCAATACCAAGATCATGCAAGAGTGTAAAAATTGATTCACTGGCGACATATTCGGCAATAATCTTAACCCCAAGATGCTTGGCAAAGTAGATGATAGAGTTTACTAAAATATGCGACTTATAGTCATTTTGAATGTTTTTAATAAGAGAACCATCAATTTTAAGATATTCAGGTTCGAGTTCGAGAATATGCGAGTAGTTGGAATAGCCGCTCCCAAAATCATCAATGGCAAACTGTACGCCGAGTTTCCTAAAGCGATTAACAAAATTTCGAATAGCGTCATAATCTCCAATGGCCTCGCTCTCAACAATCTCAAAAACGCAGCGTGTGCCCATATTGTAAGCCTGTAACTTTTTTTCCAAGCTACGAAGCAGCTCTTTGTGAGAGATGTCGGCGAGCGTAAAATTAAGAGAGAGTTTTTCAGTGCGGTTTTTAAACGCTTCGATGGCACTAAGCAGTGTCATGGCCGATATCTGCTCATACTGGTGGGTTTTAGAAGCAATATCAAGAAAATAAGCAGGTGATATCAGCTCACCATTATGGCGCATTCGGATAAGCACCTCATATTTGATGCATTGACTGTCACGATCAACAATAGGCTGATACAAAGGGACAAAGTTGCCTGATTCAATATTGCTTTGAATTTCACGCTTTACATGTAAGATAGTGCGATGTTCATCACTTTGGTCGTGATGGGGGTGGTAGTACACAAAACGTTTTTTGGTACTTTTAGCACTATGTAATGCATCAAAAGCGTGTTTAATCAGTTGCGTTTCGCCTGAAGCAATGCCAATGATCATATCGACATAAAAAACTTCATCAAGCGCTGCAAGAAAAAGAGGGTTTTCATCGACAGTGCTCATTAATTCAAACAGATCATCCTCAAATTTTTGAGTGTCAATAAATTCGCCAAGATAGAGGATACCAAAAAGGTCGGTGGATAGATGATAAAGCTGATAATTTTTATTACTATTATAGGTTATAAGAATCTGTGAAAAGCGTTGTAAAATTTCATTGACGACTTCATACCCATACAGATCAAAATAGCGATCAATATCGTTAAGTCGAATCAAAAAGAGAGTAGGGTAGCCTGATTTTTCAACAGTTTCATAAAGGGCTTGTTTGGTGCGCAAACCTGTCACGCGGTCGGTGTAAAGTTGGACTTTGAGCTCTTCAGCCTGCTGCTGCAATTGGGTACGTAATTGTGTATTGGCGTTTTCACATTGTTGAAGGGCTGTTTCAAGTGCACTAATGCGTTGTTCAGGCGTTTGCGGTATCATAATGCAGTGATTATAACATAGTGAAATGTTGAATTTATGTCAGTAAGGTTTTAAATGAAGTACCGTTATATTGGGAAGTCTGGTCTGCGTGTCTCTCCTATTTGTTTGGGGACAATGACATTCGCATCGCAGTGTGATGAAAAAACGGCATTTGCTATTATGGACAAAGCTTATGATGCCGGTGTGAATTTTTTTGATACGGCAGAACTTTATCCCGTACCCCCTTCAGAAGATTTGGCAGGAGAGACCGAATTTATTATTGGAAAATGGCTCAAATCCAAGCCTCGTGATTCCCTTATTCTTGCAACCAAAGTGGCGGGCGCTGCGTCAGGATGGTTTGTTCCACCCATTCGCCATGGACTTACAGCCATTGATCGTTTTCACATTGAGCGTGCTGTTGAGGGGAGTTTAAAACGTCTTGGGACAGATTATATTGATCTGTATCAGATGCACTGGAGTGATACGATTGTTCCTATCGAAGAGTCGATGCGAGCGTTTGATGCATTGGTGCAAAGTGGTAAAGTGCGTTATATTGGTACCTCTAACGATACGGCATACGGCACGTCCAAAGCGTTGATGGTAAGTCGTTATGAAAAGCTGGCACGTTTTGAATCGATACAAAATAATTTTTCGCTGCTTAATCGTCGTTTCTTGGATGAATTATCGACGTTGTGTCAAAATGAACAGATATCACTGTTGCCATATTCACCGCTTGCTGGTGGGGTACTAAGCGGTAAGTATAATCAAAACACTAAGGTTTCAGGACGTTTTTCTTCGTATGTAAATTCGCCAAACAAGAGACAGCGTTTGATGGCGCAACGCTTTATGAATGACAAAACATTGGCTTCAACGCAAGAGTATGTGCGCATTGCTGCCGAGGCAGGACTCGATCCCGTTACCATGGCGATTGCGTGGAGTAAGCAGTTTGATTTTGTTGCCTCAACAATTATTGGAGCAACCCACCCCGATCAGCTTGATGCCTCGCTAGCAGCGATGAATTTAGAATTAAGCAGTGATGTTTTAAAAGCATGTGATATGGTTCATGAAAAAATTCTTTACCCTATGGGTTAGCATGGTGGTGCTTTTTAGTGGCTGTGCCATTAAAGAGTATGCTATCAACGAACCCAAACTTGTAATTTTCAAGACACCAAAATTTCGGTTTTCAGATACGGGCTACATTCGAAGAAACGGGGATGCCTTACAGCTAGAACTCTACAGTAGCGGCATACCAGTAAAACGTTTTGAAATAAATCATTTGATTTGTGTGGATAATGAGGGGTGTATGCGTAAAAGTAGCTTCAATGCAGCGTATTTAAGTGTAGATTATCCTGATGATTTTTTGTTACATGTTAGTACGGGGAGCCCTATTTTTAATGGGATAAATCTGCTTAAAACATCTGAAGGCTTTGAGCAACATTTATTTGTCAATGGGGCGGAAATAATTTACCGTGTATCGTTGCACGAGATCTATTTTAAAGACAACAAAAACCAGATACTGATACAGCTTAGAGCAATGCAAAATTGAATGAAACCTAAAATGTGAATGGGTGTTTCAAATATCCGTCCCGTCAAAAAGGGCATAACGGTTTTTCCCCTCTTTTTTTGCCCTATACATTGCAATATCAGCACTACTTATAAGTGATTTGAGGTCATTGGAGTATTTTGGAAAACAGCTGACACCGATGCTAGCGCCGACTTGAATGGTACTGTTTTCCAGTAAAACTGGCTGAGATATGGCATGAATGATCTTTAAGGCAATCATCGAGATAAGTTCTTTTGAACATTCATTGTCTATAATGACTGCAAATTCATCACCGCCGATGCGAAAAATAGCATCACTTTTTCTTAATGTTAATCTGAGTGTTTCACTGACATGTCTGAGCAGCAAGTCTCCCATGGGGTGTCCATATCGGTCATTAACAATTTTAAAGTCATCCAGATCAATCAGCAGCAAGAAGCAGGATGTTCCGTATCGGGTGGCATTTTCTACGGCCTGGGTAATACGTTCTTCAAAATAGTGACGGTTGGCAATACCGGTTACCCTATCGTAATAAGCCAGTTGTTGCAAGCTTTTATCCCGTTTGTGTATTTGTGAGATCATGGCACTAAAAGCTCGCGAGAGACTTCCCACTTCGTCATTAGATGAAGTATTTACGGGTGTTGTATAAGTTCCTTCCGCCATAATTTTTTCAGTTGTATGGATGAGAGAGGTAAGTGGTTTGGTAATCATTTTACCGATTCTAACAGCAATTAAGGTGGCAAAATATAATCCAGAGGCAGTAGCAGTGACAAGAATCAGAGCATACCAGAAAAGTCGGGTATAAAAATGTTCCATAGAGGCGACAATAACAAGCGATCCAACTTTCTGTGAGCGAAGTGAGATTGTTTTTCTGACAATAATATGAGAAAAAGAATGCGTCTGCGTATTATGAATCTCTTGTTGTGACAATTGCTGTTTTTGGTTGCGATAGTAGCTTTTAAAAAGTGTTCCATCATTCAAAAACAGGTGTGCTTCAAGAATGTCGTCGGCACCATGTAGGGTACGAAGACTCTCCTGTGTTGCCGTATCATCTTGAAATGCCATAGCAGCAGCAACACTCTCTACAACCATGTCGGACTCAACATGGAGTTGAGAAAGACTATGATTGCGTAGGGCAAAATACTCATACGTTAGCATAATGAGTATCACAGGAACATAAGAGAGGACGCTTCCAAAAAGATTAGAAACAATGAGTTTTTTCTGGATTGGTAAATTGTTGAGCCACTGTTTGATTTGCTTCATTGTGTCACTTGGTGTGCCAGTTTCAAAAGATGGGAACTCGGTAGCAGATGACTTGTTTTGAGATTGGCAAGATTGATATCGAAAATTAATTTTGTTCCATTGCGCAGTATCGCAATGTGAGAATCGGAGGTATCCGGATATTCAGTCACAACCAGTATGCTTTTTTTATCAAGAGCTTTAAGCAGTGCCTTGTCGTTACCCTTTTCATTTTCACGAATAAAGAGCATTTGACATGTCAGGGCTTCTTGGGGTGTTGAAACAGTGAGAATTGATATGTTTCTCTCATGAACCGTTTTATTGTTCAGGGCTTCTGATGCATTAACAAGAGTTTTTTGATAGAAGCAGATACGAAACTGATTTGGTGGAAGAGTGTCCGGCCAGTCAATCAAAAGGGCAAAATTATATAAAAACGCACTTTTAAGCAGGTGTTCTGGCATTGCTTCTGCATGGAGGGTTAGGGAGTTGAGGATCAAAAAGAGTATGAGAATTACTTTTTTCATTGGAATGTGTACCCCAGATTAACCCAAAAGGTGCGTCCTTGCTGAGGAAACTGTTGTGCGTTGTCATAGAGCGGCCAGATAATATCACCATAGTGTGTATCGGCAAGATTGCTGATTTTAAAAGAGATATTGGTGCTCGGAAGCCACTCTTTTGAGGTGAATGTTGCATCGCCCAGAAGATGCGATGCAACATTGTTGCCGTCGTTATCGGGCCGTTCACCGATGTATCGTAATTCAAACCCCATACGCAGCTTATCATCATGGAGTGGTAGGGAGGCATTGAACTTGGCCATGTGCAGTGGGGTATTGGCAAGTTGCTGCCCCATTTGCACGCTATGTTGCCAGGCATAGCTGGCGCGCAAGCGGCTACCGTAAAGCCAGTGTTTTTCAAATTCTGCCTCAAAGCCCTCCGTATCGATGGCGGGAATATCCAGCCACGTAGAGTAGTCAAAAATATGGTAACGGTATCCTGAAAGCAGCAGGCGACTTTCATCATCGAATCGCTGATCCAGTACAATTTCTGCCATACGGGCCCGTTCCGGTTCGCTTTGCAGACCCTCATACACCGTTGTTTGACGATTGGTTTCACCTGCGGAGAGCTTAAAGGTCGTGTTTTTGTATATATTCCAGATGAATGCCGCCTGAGGACTAAACACGCGATAGCCCAGATTGCTTGTTTCATACCGGATTCCAGCGCTCAGTGTCACAGTCGGCATAACACGAAACTCATCATAGAGGTACGCACTGTAGGTTCTACGGTTTTTGTAGGAGACAGTCTCTTTATCGAGAGGATCGCCAGATGTGAGGTCAAAGTTGGTGCCCTGCCACATGGCGTCATAGTCGTAGCGGTATTCCATACCCATGGAGAGGGTATGCGCATCAAACCAGGTTCCAATGAGTTTAAGATCACCGCCAAACCACTGGATATGACTCTCTCCTTCAAAACCGGTGGGGCCATCTTCAAATATGGGATAAGGCGAACGGATATTATAGCGGTAGGTACCATACCAGAGGGATGATGAGAGTTTAAGGTTGGCGGAGAGATCGTTATCATATTTGAGCCGCGCAAATCCATTGGTGTCTTTCTGGGTATCGGCATGTTCGTCAAAGACGCCATAGAGAGGATAAGAAGGAATATTTTTAGTGCACCATACCCATCCGCTTTCAAAGGAGAGTGCATCATAGCCCAGCTTGAAAAAGAGACGCCGGTTGTCAGTGCCGTGTTGGTGACGCTGTGTTATTGGTATGTCATCATTGTCTTTGTAGGTGAAGTCACGTCCTTCGCTATGAAATTTTGAGGCAGAGGCAATGATATCAATACCGTTATCAAAATGCGATCCATAGCTTACATGTAAGGCATGACTCTTGTACGATCCATAACCCAGAGTCACTTTTGTTCCACCGATAGCATCTGCATTTTTCGTCACAATATTGATAACACCCAGTAATGCACCATTGGCATATCCTGCGGAGTTACCGCCAGGAATGTATTCGACACGTTCGATCAGCGATACATCAAGAATGCCGTCTTCGCCTAAATACGCTTGCCCATAAAATGAGTCATCAGCACGGTAACCGTCAATTAAAACAATAATTCGGCCTGCGTAATCCCCGGGGACACCGTATCCGCGTCCCCCAAGATAGGTGTATTCATAATCTTCAAAAGTGTGGACACCACGCATGCTGCCAAGAATCTCTCCCAGAGTACGATAGCCGTAATCGTGAATATCCTGAGCTGTAACAATAGAGACTGCGGATGCAGCGTTATTGATCTGGTTGGCAATATGGCTTGCGGGAATGTAATCCGTGCTTAGAAGTTGATCGAGTGATAATTCGGTCGCATCAAAAGTAGCGTCATCTGGCAAAATACTGCCAAACAGACAGATTGATGTTAGTGCGGATGTTATTAGGTATTTTGTCATGATGTGCTTGAGTGTTCAGGCATGGAGTATTCTTTGTGAAAACGGTGAAAGAATGTTTCGATATCATTGGGATGAAGCGGTTTTGAAAAATGGTATCCCTGTATTTCATCGCAGCCATAAAGTCGTAGTAGTTCCAGCGTCTGGCTCTCCTCAACGCCTTCAGCGATGGTTGTGAGATTGAGGTTTTTTGCCATTTCAATAATGGTTTTGACGATGACGGCGTCTTCTTGGTCTTCAATAATATCCATAATAAATGAGCGGTCTATTTTGAGTCTGTCCACAGCAAAACGTTTCAGATAAGCCAAACTGGAATAGCCGGTTCCAAAATCATCTATGGAGAGCGTAATACCAAGACTCTTAAGCCTTGCGACCGTTTCTAGTGTTTTTTGCGTGTCGTTCATCATGATTGATTCGGTGAGTTCGAGTTCCAGATAGGTGGGATCAAAACCTGAAGCATCCAGCGCGTTTTTGATGCTTTCTTCAAGATCTCCGCGTCGGAACTGGACGGCTGAAATATTAACAGCGATACGCATTTTCATTCCTGCAGCATGCCAATAAGCGCCTTGTCGACACGCCTCTTGAAGAATCCAAGTGCCGATAGGAATAATCAGACTGCTGGTCTCGGCTATAGGGATAAACTCTGTAGGAGGAATCATTCCCATAGTAGGATGATTCCAGCGTAGCAGCGCTTCCACTCCAACGACAACCGTGGCGTTGAGATCGATTTGGGGTTGATAATAGAGTAGAAACTGGTTTTGTGAATGGGCCGATTTGAGATTGTTAAGAATATTGAAATGACTTCCGAGGTTGTGATTCATCTTCTCATCAAAAAAACAGAAGTTGTTTTGTCCCTCTTCCTTGGCATGATAGAGTGCCGTATCTGCTCTTTGCAGCAGTGTGTCAAAGCTGGTTCCATGGACGGGATAGATAGCAATCCCAGCAGACATGCAAACCGAGAACAGATGCTCTTCGACAGGAAATGGTGTTTCAAACTCTTCAAAAATTCTTTGGAGAATTTTTTCGGGTTCCATACGTTGTTTGAGACCGGGGAGAATAAAGAGGAATTCATCTCCTCCAAGACGGCATAGCGTATCAGAAGAACGGAGCTGTTTTTTAAGTTTGTGGGCAGTTGCTCTAAGCAGTGCGTCACCAAGAGCGTGCCCGAATGTTTTATTAACTTCTTTGAATGCATCCAGATCAATTAAAATTAAAGCGGCTTCACGAGAATTGTTTTTACAGGCAGAGAGGATTTTTTCTGTTTCTTCCTTTGCATAAGCACGATTGGGCAAATGGGTCAGCAGATCGTGATAAAGCAGCTCATCAATTTTTCGTTCACTCTTTTTATTTTCGGTAATGTCTTTGGCAATACCAAGGACTCCCAACAATGTTTTATCCGGGGAATATACAGGCGCTTTGCGTGTTAACAGTGTTGTCATAATGCCTGTTGACCTAGATATCAGTGTCTCTTCGTTGATATGAATATTGCCCTTGATTATAGCCTCATTGTCATTTTTTCTGAATAAATCAGCCATAGTATGGTTGGTGATATCATAATCGGTTTTGCCAATAAGCTCGGCTTCCGTAAAACCAAAAAATTGTTCAAATGCATAATTACATGTAAGATAGACACCATGTGGATCTTTTAGCCATATGAGGTCGGGAATGGTATTAAACAGTGATGTTATCCGCTGAGTGGTTAGAATTAATTGATTTTCAATTTCCTTGCGTTTACTGATATCAATAAGATTAATAATGCGATATTCGACGGCTCCATTATTGTCTTTTATAACGGCAATATGAACCGATACCGGTACTTTTGAACCATCTTTTCTGGTGTGGACGGTTTCAAAGGTAGTGTCTTCGCAAAAGCATCCAGAACCTTTTGTGCAGTCGTCTCCGGATCGACGAAAGCTGCATTGTGGTGAAAACATTTCCGCAGCCAAACACCCTTTAAGCTCATGCGGTTCATAGCCGTGAATATGCGCAAAGGCAGGATTGACCATTTCAAGACGTCTGCTGTTGGCATTACAGATGGCAATACCTATTTTGGCATGTTCAAATATATGCTCGAAGCGTTTCATAATGCTTATTGCCTTAGAAGAGAAGTGCACTTGTCGACGATAATATCATTTATTTGGTCACAAATTGGTCATGTAATACTGGTTACATGTAAGATTTTTATGGGTCAGTCGCCACCTTAAAACTCCATAAATTATTTAAAGTTTTCTTGCATAATTTCCTTTATTTTAGATTTTAAACTCCTGTGGCCATTTGATACTTTCGGGCATCATATTTTTCATTATTTTTGTAAAGCGAATGCGC
>JBNKJB010000013.1:0-93500 GCA_050290965.1 Sulfurimonadaceae bacterium | reverse complement strand
ACCGTCTGGGTCAGATGAACCACTACCATCTAGCGTAACCATTTCACCAGAAGTGACACTCTGAGGTGCTGTGATTTTAGCGCTGGGTGCTTGATTAGATGGCAGAGTCGAGTCTGAGGGTGAAATCTGGATGCTTACACTAGCAGAGTTGGAGAGCTTTCCATCATGCACTGTCAGCTCATAGGTGAATTTTGTGTTCTGTGAGACCATTGGTGCGACAAAGCTGAGAGTCGCCGTTGAGGCACTCGAAAGTGCAGTATCTGGTCCTTCTGTTTTTACCCATTGATAACTGAGGGGATCATTATCGGTATCAAATGAACTACGACCATCCAAAGTAACGGTCTGGCCTGCTGTATAAACCAGGACACCTGTGATTTTGGCGCTTGGCTGATGATTGCCATTTTCTGTTGTGCCAACCTGAATTTGCCCATCTGAATCTGAGTTTAGAGATACACTACTCTGATCACAGCCACTTAATACGAAAAGCAGCAGAACAACCAAACCTGAAAACAGTAAGCGTGGTTGTAACTGTTTTTTACTACGAAAAATCATTAAAACACTCCATCTTGTCTTTTTACACAATTGTTACGAAAAGCCCTCCTAAAATCACGTTCAAAATTTAAACTCGTGATCTATGCAGAGCTTTTACTGCCTTATTTTGAAAAGTTACTCAACACAATCGTGCGCGAATGTTATACACTCTATTTCTTCGTTCGCGCCATCTTCTCTTAAACAAAACAAGGCTTATTGCAGTTCATTATGGCTTAAATGTAAACAATCCAATCTCGGAAAGATCAACAACTTAACCCAATTTACATGACATTCTAATAATTATTGGGTCATATATTGGTCATAAATCTATTTAATGATAATGATTTTTTAAAAAGGAAATATTTGAGGTAGCATCTGTTGTTAAATTTTCACTCTCATTCCAATCATGAAAAAAGATCTTTATCTTATCGAGTGATGAACATATAAAAAGGTTTCGAAGCAAGCTGCATATCAATCCACACTCCGTTATTATCACCAATCTCGTTGAAGGTCGATTTTAGTGACGTGTAGGTACGGGGAAGTTCAAATGTTACTTTAATATTCTTATTTGATAAAATGGATTTAGCGCTGCCGGTGATGATATTGCAAAACTCACCGACACCGTCTTTGAGGGTATCATAATCTTTCTCACCAACATTTTCGCCTAGCATGGCTTCAATGGCAATGCGTGCCAGCGGTATCGGAAAAATTAGCACAAAAACACCCTCAATATCGCCTTTAAATCGCATGAGTGCACACAGCATTTCATTATCTAACTTCGTCTCAAATCGTTTAATAGCATGTGATGATTTTTGCGCTTCAAGTCCGGTAAACGATACCAGCGTTTCAACGGCTGTATCCATAAAAATCGGTAAATTGCCAATCAGTTTTTTTGAAAGATTCAAGACTCCCGTTTGTGGTGCTTTATTGCTCTGAGCGTGAAGATTGAGTGTACTTTGGGTAACGTAAATGTTATACCGATGCTCCTCCACAAGCGTATGAAATTCATCAGCACTTTTAGCAAGAACCACGCTATAACCAAACTTGCTTAGTTCGCTGGCAAGTTTTTTGGTGTTATCAGCATCATCATCAAAAACCAGTACGGACATTCCTTCTTTATAGGTTTTGGGATCAAGAAAAAGCCGTGCGGCATTAAAATTTTTAAAAAGTTTGAGCGACGTCTCTTTGGTCATTTGTCGTAGCAGTTGATACAACGCGGCGTTGTAATCCATAAAACCAAAAACAACAGGCATCTTTTTGCTAAGCTTTTCAAGCAGCATTATAAACTGCATAATCTCTTTATTATGCGCTTTAGTACCGGCATTTTGCAATGAAACTAAAACTGCTTTAGCTTTTTTTTCTTTAATATCATTGTGCAAACTGGCAATAGAATTGGCCACAAGCGTATTTCGATGATCTTCAAATACCCCGTTGTATTCAAGAATAAAAATTCCGTTTTGAAATCGGTACATTCAGACACCACTTAAACATAGTTTATACATGGATGTGATCGTAACACAAATCTCTAAAAGAGACGATAAAGAATCTTTATTTTTGTGTTCTGTAAAGATATTTATTGATTAACAAATCTTGACAATAAGTTAAAGTTTTGTTGGAACCTCGATAACACTTTACTCTTACAATCCATACAGTCTTTTTTTTTAAACAAACAAAATTCAGGAGATTTAGTTATGGATACTATCACGTATAAAGCCGCTCTCGTCATTAGTCTATTGGCTACACATCTACTAGCTGACAATTCAATTCATACCGGAGAAGGTACATTTTACGGCTATGGAGGCGGCGGTAACTGTAGTTTTGAAACCGTACCTGAACATATTTTTACCGCAGCTATGAATGCAAGCGATTATGACGGATCAGCAGCCTGCGGCGGTGTCATTGAAGTGACAAATGAAAATACCGGAAAAAGCGTTCTGGTGCGCATTGATGACCAGTGTCCCGAATGCGCTAAAGGTGATGTGGATCTGGATCAAGACGCTTTTGCACAAATCTCTGATATTTCAGCTGGTCGTATTCCGATTCATTGGCACTATATTGCTAACGACCAAGCTGAAAATATGAAATTGTATTTCAAAGAAGGCTCAAGCCAATGGTGGACGGCAATTCAGGTACGAGATCATAAATACCCTATCACTTCTTTAGAGTATCGTATTTCAGGTTCCAGTAACACTTACATAACGGTACCGCGCGAATCGTATAACTACTTTGTTGCCACCAGTGGATTTGGCGTAGGACCTTACGATTTTCGCCTTACCGATTTCTGGGGGGACACGGTAGAAATTACCAATATCGCTTTGGCGCTAACAACCGAAATTAATACCGGTATCCAATTTCCTGCTCATAATGAACAAACCCACTCTAGCTCCGCAGCAACTTCAAGCATGAGTTCCAGTAGTTCAAGCTCTGAGCATTCAAGTTCAAACAGTAGTGCATCTACCACTGCTCTTACATGTAATCTGAACATTGATGCTATTTGGGATACGGGGTATCAGGCATCTATTGTTGTCAGTAACCACACCAATAGCATTCTCAATACATGGCAAGTTGCACTTAATATGCCACAAGAACACACCATTACGCAAGGCTGGTCGGGTGAATTTGATACCTCTGGTGATCCCGTCATTATTAGTAATCTGAATTGGAATGCCACACTTGAGCCAGGTGATTCCGTTTCCGTAGGATATGTTGCCGAGTATCAGGGAACTTTTGTCCAACCCACTTGCAAATAATAAGCATCTATTTAAAAAGGAATTTTAATGAATACAAAACATCTACTGCTTGCCACTTCGGCTTTATTTATTGGCCTAACATATAATGGATGTGGAGAAGCAGAAACCACAACATCCAGTACTAACGACAGCACCTACAGTAGCGCCAACAAAAGTAAATGGTGGCATCGCAACAATCCACCCGTTGCTTCTATTAGTGGGGTCACCTCTTATGTCAGTGGGGAAAATGCCACGCTTGATGCCAGTGCTTCATACGATCCTGATGGTGACAAGCTCACGTATACTTGGCGTCAGCTATCTGGGGCATCGGTGACACTAACCAATACTTCTAGTGGCGTGCTTCAATTTGTTGCACCCGAAGTCACTGAAGCTTCTACAATTGTTTTTGAGCTTATCGTTTCTGATGGCACCGATTCTGACATGGCCCGTGTTGGACTCACTATTACACCTGCGTTTGAGGACACGCTTCCCACAGTTACTAGCATATCACCTCAAGAAAATCAAAAGGATGTTGCACCCAACAGTAGCATTAGTGTTACCTTTAGCGAAGCACTACTGCAAAGCAGCATTAACGCTTCAAGTTTGAGTTTAAGTCTCAACGGCGTTAGCCTTGCAGGAACTTTGTCCTACAGCGGTTCAAACTATTCACTCACCTTCACGCCTGCCCAAGAGCTTAATCCGGCAACGCTCTATCATGTTACGCTCTCTAATGATCTTAAAGATCTTGATGGTAACTCTATTGCTGCTAAAAGCTGGGACTTTACCACTTTAGCAGCGGCAACTGAGCCTGAAAATCCTGAGACATCTGTTTATAATCTTGGATCAACGTCGCAAGAGACCATTGATGCTTGTATGGACACCAACGACAAAGAGATGCTCACACAGATTAATAATGCTCGTGCCCAAGCGCGTAACTGCGGCGACACCAATTACCCTGCAGCTCCGGCACTTTCATGGAACTGTTTGCTTGAAAATGCCGCAACCACTCATTCGCAATCAATGGCAGAAAATGATTATTTTAGTCACACAGGAATTGATGGCAGCAGTCCAGGTGATCGCATTAGCGCAGCCGGATATAATTGGCGCACTTATGGAGAAAATATTGCTGCGGGCTATCCCGATACCAAATCGGTCATGCAAGGCTGGCTTGAAAGTGCCGGACACTGCGCTAATATTATGAACGCTAACTTTAGCGAAGTGGGTGCAGGCACGGCACAAGGCGGCAGTTACGGTATCTACTGGACACAGGATTTTGCTGCATCTTTTTAAGAGTGCTACACACGTTATTAACATACCCTTCTTTAAAAGAGAAGGGTATTTCAAACGTCTTGATTTTCTCCTTCACCGCTCTTCTTAAACTCTACATGTAATAAAAAGTTGTTTTTATAAGATTTTTAGTATTATTATTCAACATTAATTTACAGCGCATTTCTAAAAATCTGATACAGAATCTTAGAGGTGCACCATCCAAAGGAAACCTATGAAACAGATCTTAGGGGTTATTATTATTGCATTAAGTGCACTCTTTTATAGCGGGTGCGGTGGTAGCGGTGGATCCGATTCAAATAAAGCAAATGTTGTTATATTTGGTGATGATGTCTATTACGTTCCTAATGGTGTCAGTATTGAATCATCTCAAAAAGATGTAACCAAACTAAGCGCTGGTGAGAATGGCGAACTTGCGAGTGCCGTAGCAGTTAAAGAAGCACAGGTTACAACATCGCAAGCACCCGTTCGCGCCACAACCAGCATGGCTCTTAGCGAACTCAATAATATTAGCATCAGTTTATACTACACCCTTGGTACGGTACAGACCTTGACGACACAAGTGTTTAACATACCCTTTGAATATGCTCAGGGAGAGTACACACTAACAACGTATTCCGCCACAACAACAAAAAGTGTTCGAGACACTATTTTACATGAGGTATTGGGCATCGGAGAGGAAACCACATCGCTTGAACCTGGAATTTACTCAGAATTTAATCTGGTGATGACGTATGCTATTAAAGAGGGAAAAACCTACTTTATGGTTTCAGTGTTCCCAAGCCAATTTTACAAAGAGTGGCGCGCATTGGCTACCTCCGTTGCCAACGGTACCAATCTTGCATCATCCGATACGAAGATCGGTTCAGGAAGCGATACCTTTACAGGAACGGCGCGTCAAAACAGAGCTGATTTTCTGTTTGTTATTGATAACTCCGGCTCTATGAGCGACAATCAAGCAGGTGTACAAGCTGCGGCAGATGAGTTTGAAACATCACTCACAAATTCAGGAATCAGCGAGTTTAATATTGCCATCATTACTACCGACGAGAAGATCAACGATACAACCTGCACGTCTTCTTACTGCGCCGCAAGTATTGTAAACACTTATGGTACGTTTAACACCATAAGCGACTTCAAAACCCACGTTATCGCAGGCTCCAACGGTTCATCAACGGAAACCGGCATTTACAATGCAGAACAATCACTACTACCTACGGGAATTCTTGGATCAAGAAACTTTCCTATCAACTCGCTTTCGGTCATTATCCTCTCAGATGAAGAGAGCCAATATGATAGCCGAGCCGGTACCAGCTTTGATCCGTATCACAATATTTTTGTCTCTAACGGCTATAAAGTTTACCCCATCATCAACCCAAATGATGCCGGTCAATACCCAGATCTGGCACAAGCAACCTCTGGCAAAACGGCAAATATCGAAGATATTTCAAAATTCAACATTATTATGAATAACATTGCCATTGCAGCCGGTGGCGCAGCCAGTACTTTTATACCTAGTATTTTAGCGGAGAATGAAAATGCGTACATTGTTCACATTGATTCCGTTACCATTAATAACGTTGCCATTTCAGAATCAACCGATAATGGCTACGGGTATGATCCTGCCATTGAAAAAATCAACTTTTATGGCGAAGCGATTCCCAATGAAGGGGATGAAATTAAAGTGACGTACACCTACGCTATCACCAATGTAGAGTAACGAACCCTGCCGCTATTTTAGCGGTAGCAGTTAAGGGCACCTCTAAAAACCCTAGCCAATCTTGGTTAGGTTTTTTAGAGATGCCCTTAATACGAAAAAAACCATTTAAAATAGAAGCTATCCCCATAAGTATCGGCAGCATCTTGGCTTATTATAGCGCCTAAAGAAAAGGTGTTATTATCGTTAAAGGTGTAGCTGAGCGTTGGTGATATAAAGCGCCCAGAATCAAAACTTTCAATATAAAGCAGCGAAGTATCAAGATAAAGATTGATTGCGTAACTTAGTGTACTTCCCATAGAAATATGTGACGTCACCCTATTAGAAACCAGATCACTTTCAAGCGCATCAAGTAGCTTTGTTTCATCAAATATTTTAGAGCTGTAATACCCTTCTAGCACCCAGATTAAACCATTTTCAAATCCATAATCCATGCCTGCTATGCCTTGAAAAAAGGATTGATTTAGTGTGTCATTATCAAACCATCCCCCTTCACTGCGCCACTCTATTCCGGTCTCTAACACGTTACCCTCTATTTCATAGCCCAGCATGTTGGTTTCATTGGAAACAATGGCATTAAAGCCCAGATCAAAAGCATTTAAAAACGTTTTCACCGACGCTGCGTACTTTAATGAGTGATCCCTACGCTGCGATACTACGGTACTGATACGCCCTAAATCACTAAATGCATAACTATAAGAAGCGGCCAATACGCCATATACCTCATCCACCTCAAGCGCATAACTGTTTTTGGGATTAAACAGATCCGTAGGCGTCCAGATACGCCCTACCCCCATGCTGATTTTTTGAATACCCACGCTAAGATGCTGCGTCATCGTTTCATAGCCGCCATAAAGCCGATGGATTTTGCCATAATAGGCCCCATCATCATAACGATGTATGGCACTTTCAATGGCAAAGGGCGTATCGGGTTTTATTGCTGTTTGCAGATCAAACCAATCGCTGTGGATATAATCGCCCCCTAAGAGATGCACTCCATCAATCATTGCATTGCCAAACCATCCATCATGCGAGGCATCAAGCTGCAAGCGCAAGCGATCGTAATTGTACATGTAACGTTTATTGCTCTGTTTTAGCGACTCTTGCAGTGTAAAATTGCTGTTTTCAATACGAAGATCCATTTGTGCATAAAGCGTCATAAACATGCTTACATGTAATACCGCCAAGCGTATCATGAGATGATGCGACCATCCAAAAGATGTATCACCCGTTTTGCACTACGCTCAATCAATGTATCATGTGAGGCAAAAAGAACCGTAATAGCTTCATGTTCATTAAGCGTACGCATCATGGCAATGAGCGCTTCGGAATTTTTTGAATCCAAATTGGCTGTTGGCTCATCGGCCAAAATCACGCCAGGTTTGCTAGCAACCGCGCGCGCTACCGCCACACGCTGCTGTTGTCCGCCGCTAAGGTTGGAGGGCAAGGCATCGAGTTTGTTCTCAATCTCAAGCATCTTGGCAACTTCTAGCACCCGCGATTCAATGGCATCATTATTAAAACCGCGTAGTTTCATAATAAACCCGATATTTTCACGAACATTGAGCACGGGCACCAAATTATAGGCCTGAAACACAAAGCCCATCTGCTCTAGCCGAAGCGTGGTTCTCGCATCTTCGCTTAGCTGCGTAATATTGGTGCCATTAATAGTAATAGTGCCGCTATCAATGGTATCAAGCGCGCCAATGGCATTGAGCAGCGTGGTTTTACCACACCCCGAAGGGCCGCTTAACAAGGCAAACTCACCGCTTTGTATCTCTAAGTTTATCGCTTCAAGTGCATGAACTTCACGTGTTTCACCTTTGAAAAAATATTTGTTGACCTGCTTACATGTAATCATTTATCAACCTTTATAACGTCAATGGGTTTGAGCGCCCGAATCTTGCGAAGCGGCAGCCATACACTCAGTAGCGATGCGAGCACAATGGCCAAAAACGTATGGGTAAAATAGGAGGATTTGATACTGCCATAAATCACCGCTTCGTATCCCCACATCTCCAAAGCATCTGAAAACGCGCTAAAATCCAGCCCAACATCGCGCAAATACACTAAGGCAAAAAGTCCCAGCAACGCTCCTGTGAGATAGCCAAAAAGCCCCAGTATCAACGCCTCAAGCAGAATCTGGCGCACAATGAGATTAAAGTGCATGCCTACAGCTTGCATAATTCCAAATTCTCGCACGCGTCCTAGCACCGACACATACAGCACCCCAAAAATTCCCACAAATACTACTGCCATTACAATGATAAACGTGACTGAATTAAAAATACTCATCATCTGCTGCATCTGCGCCATCAGGGGTTGTAGCTGCCAAAAACTCTCGACATCCAAATGCTTATATCGCGTCGCAAGCGTTTGTGTCAAAAGCTCGCTTTTTCCCATAACGGCTATCTGTGTTGCCATACTTTTTGAAGTCCCCAAGAGTACGTCCATATGCGTTCGATCAATAAAAAGAGCACTTTTATCTAACACGATGTTGGTGGTTTGCATAATCCCCCGCACACGCAATACTGCCGAAACAATTTCGCCATGAATATCTTGTGTGGAAAAGACCACTTTAGAGCCAATGCCAAGTTTAAGTTTTTTAGCAAGCTCCAGGCCTATAAGCGCGCCGTGTCCTTCAAACGAAACACTCCCCTCTTTTAAAAAATCGCCAAATTTCCCAAAATGCTCTTCATCGTGCAGATTAATTCCAATCAGTGTTGCAAAGGTTGATTTTTTTGCTGTGGCCGCTAAACCATCAGCGTGCAAGCGCATAATGGCCGCATCAACTTCTGGCAGTGCTTCAATGTCTGACTTTACCTGTAAGGCATCTACTATGGCTTTATCCAATGTGCGCTCTAGCCTATAGCCCTTGGTATACAGACTGACATCACCACTTTCACTGCGTCTGTTTTTATCAATCATATTATCGCTCATGCCATCATAAAGGCCCTCAATAGCCAGCATCATACTCATACTAACGGCAATCATTACCACCAGTAACAGTGTACGAGACGGGCGCAAAAGAGCATTTTTAAAGGCAAGTTTCAATAAAAGCCTAAACATGACGGCTCGCTTCAATTGGGGTTTGGGCACGAATGTACATGTAAGGATAGAAAATGCTAAGTCCGTTCAATAAAACAATCATGCCAACATTCCAGCCAATGCTAAACAGATTAAAATCCAGCGGCATTTCATCTGAAACGATGCCGTAATCTTTATACATCTCAGCAATCCCCTCAATTACAATAGGATGTACATGAAAGTAATAACAAAGCCCTGATGCTAGCGGTGCTGCTAAGGCGATGGCACCTAACGTCAGCAGCGCTATTTCATAAAACAGTAGTTTCCATATCTTGGTGTCGTTCATTCCAATACAGCGCAATACCCCAAACTCTCTAACCCGCGCACTGACATTGATAAAACCGTAAATCATAATGACAAAAAAGATTACCACCATAAAAAGCGACAGCGAGATATAGCCAAAAATGCTATCAACCTCCATCGCCTCCACCATTGTATCAAGCAGTGTTTTCCACGTTAGCACCTCAAAATCTTTACTATCAATCGCATTTTGAATCTGCTTTTGCAACGTATCAACTTGATCCAACGCGTCAGGAATAATACTGATATAACTGGCTTTGTTGTGAGAGAGCATGATCGTGTCAAAATAGCTGCGGCGAATAAATGCCGCAGTAGCATCAAACTCATAGGCTCCCGTTTTAAAGGTGCCACACAGTTTCAAAAGCTCGGCGGCAAAACTGTTATCGCTTGCGCTGCCAATAAATGCCACGTCATCCTGCAATGAAAGATGCAATTTTTTAGCCAGCTCACTGCCCATATACAAACAGCTTTCTTCACCATGATCAAGATAGGTTCCCATCTGCAATGCCTGCGCTATCTGGCTATGCACCCGCTCTTTTTGCGGATCAATTCCCACAACCATTGCAGCGGCACTGTAGGTTTGATTGCTTAAAAGTCCAAAGGTCTCATAACGCGATGTTACGCTTTTAATTCCCTTTACATGTAAGAGTTTTGATTCTAGTAGCCCAACGTCCTCAATCAGGTAATCATTACCGCCAATATCGCGGTACCCTTTTTTATAAATTTCAATTGGGCCGGTATAAATCTTGAGTGCATTTTGCAACATTGCATGATGCGAACCATCCATCAGTGCCACATAAAGAATAAAAAACAGTGTAGAGAGAAACGTTAGCACAAACGTTGTAATGGAGCGCCCTTTGTAGTAAAAAATATTTTTTAGCGCCAGTTGCAACATTATTACTTACCTTGAGTACCTCTTAAGTGCACTCTTACCAAAGATTCCATCAGGCATCGCACCATCAAAGCTAACGTTCTCAATCACTATCTCGGTATAGCGGTGCTCTTTGGTGTTTAGTGGTTTAACACGCCAGAGTGTTGGAATATAGTACTCTCCTGTTTTTTTAACATTTTCATAACTAAACTCGCGCACGGCTTCGCCAGATTCATCATAATATATATCTTTTTGGGAGGTGTACGTATTGGTATCTATTGTAGAAATAATCTTGCCCCATACCACAGCGGCATCAGGTTTTGGTGTGAGCTCAATGGTCACGATATGGCCTTTTTTATCCACTAATTTGGCCGTATAATCTTCTACCAAAGAGCTCTGTTTAACCATATCATCATTCGTAATATCGCTGCCCATCCACTGCTGCAGCATCATTGAGGGCGGAATCTTGATAATACGTTCAATACGCGGTACGTACTGCCACATCTGATTGTCAAGACTTAAAAAAGTAATTCCCCGTTCTTTGGGCGGATAGGTAATTTTGACAAAACTTTTTTTGTTTCCCTCGCTCCAGCTTTGCATCTTCATACTGCGCTGATGCGTGCCAGAAACCACACGCATTTCAAGCTTTAAGTAGAGCGTTTTACCCCGCATGTTAGCATCAAGTTTTTGGATAATATCAGTGGCTTCATCACCTAATAAAAAGCTGCAAAATAGTAAAAAAGTTACAATGAGTTTCATAAAATGTCCTCTGCTGCTTAAGCATAACACACTTTCAAACGTATGGCATGCTTTTTCATGCTACATCAGCTTTTAAAGAAACCGAATGTTTCCTTTTACCTTTCCATCAATCATCAATTGATCTGAAGAGGGTTTATGCTCATAAGTGAGTACTGTTGTTTTGTTCCCCATCATTTGTGTAGAAAATTTTTCCCGACTGTTACGGCTATCAACAGTAAAATTCTCAGACGTTATTCCTAATGCCTTTTTGAGTTCATTAGTAAATTCAATCGTTACCGCATAACCCAAAACATCAAGAGAACCCGAAGTCTCAAATTTGGTTTTTCTGCAACCCGCTCCACCATTTGAGACATACATGTAAATATATTCTGGAATAGTCTCTTGTTTTTCTAATGCAACACTAACCTGACAGTCGTTATTCACACAACCACTCGAAACGTCCCCTGTTTTAGAAATAACCCGATCAAAAAAGGGCTCATCTTCATGTTCGGCGGGAGTGCATAGATGTATGTGTTCAAACTTCAGCCCCATGCGTTCTTCTAGCGCCACGGCGATCTCAACATGACCACCACTGTTTTGAACTTGCTGGGATTGCGGTTGATTAGACTTCTTAGGTTTGCTTCCATCTTCCAAAAGCTCTGAAACAAATTCTGAATTTGTCGCAAACACGACAATGGCAATATATACCACAAAAACTACCACGCCAATTGCAATATATTTTAAAAAAGTACCCATTGTGTTATCCAAGTTTTAATCAATCATTAATTGTATGTAATCCTTTCTTACAGCCCACTAAGTTTTTGTTTTTTTATGTACATATTTCATAGAAATCATCAAGAGTTTTGTAGCCTTCTTGACATTTTGTACCAAGCAGTCTATAATTACAACATGAGCGCAACACAAGGCAGACCCAAGTCATTTGATGAGAACGAAGCATTAGCACTAGCGATGCACTATTTTTGGGAACATGGATACGAGAATACGAGTCTTGACAACCTACTTCCTGCAATGGGAATCAAAAAAAGCAGTTTTTATCATACTTTTAAAAGCAAAGAGGAGTTGTTTTCACGTTGTCTTGTGTTTTATAGGAAAGAAACGAGGAAAAAAATGTTGGAACTTAAACAACAAATTGGTCCTAAACGTGTGATGCTCGCGCTCACAGAGATGACTCTTCAAGAGCTGGAAGAGACTGGCAAAATTAAAGGTTGTCTCATCATGAACTCTGGTAAAGAGTGTTACAAAAGATATACTGACTTGAGTCATCAGATTGGTATTGAGTTTAACTTTATGCTAGAAATGGTTAATGGTTTTGTCAAAGAAGCACAAGATAAAGGTGAAATAACAAGCAACAAAGATGCAAGCGTTATCGCTGGACGATATATGAGTGTATTAAATGGACTGATAGTTGGTATCCAAGCCGGTGCCTCGCAAGAGCTTATCGACGATATAACACTTAGTCTACGCGAATTATTAGAGTAGCTTTAAGATCCAAAAAAAGGATTTTAAAGGTGCTCTTTTTATTTCTCTATTTTTGTACCAATTGGTACAATTATATTTAAATAAGAGTAAGCATAGCAGTTTAAGGTGTACATTTTTGTACTAATTAGTCTAATAAAAAGGATACACAATGAGTTTATTACATGTAATGGAAGAAAATGTTGCTACAGGCACGGTCAAAGAGGTTTATGATGAGATAAAGAGTGTTTTTGGAACTGTACCGACAGGTTTGAAATTGTGGAGTTTTAATCCAGAAGCATTAAAAGTTCACTGGGAAGATATTAAAAAAAGTATGGCCAATGATGTTGAGACACAAAAATTTGATGCCATTATGCGCTATCTTATTTCGGAAGCAGAAGCTTGTGAATACTGTATAGGTTTTAACGCAGGATTGCTTATTAATATGTTTGGGATGACACAAGAAGAACTGCTTGTAACGCTAAAAGATCCTTCAGTAGCCCCCCTAAACGACAAGCATAAAGCCTTGTTACTTTTTGCACTCAAAGTTGTAAAAACATCAAAAGAGGTGAGTGCAGAAGATATTGAGAAGTTAAAAGCATTGGGCATAAGCGAACAAGAAATTTTCAATATTGCCTACACCGCTACGCATATGGTAATGTCAGACACACTTTTAAATACGTTCAAAATTAAAAATTAAGAATAAGTAGCGGTATCTTCCGCTCATTTGATATAATGCAATACTTAAAAGACCAGGGAGCATATTGATGATGTTTTTTTCATGCCTTATTACATTACATCGTATCTCTTCTTGGCCTTTGTGCCGCTCCTTCACACTCTAACTCATCCCTAAAAGCAAGCACCATTTTTTTACTGCCGGAGTATTCCTATGACATTACAGTTGGAAGATTTCCTTATTACAGGAAGAACATTTGAAGAGTATTGCGTATTTTTTGATCTAGACATCCATGCGCTTCAAGGCAAAAGAGTGCTTGATTGTCCTAGCGGCGTCAGCAGTTTTGTAGCCAAAGCCAATGCACACAATATCCATGCACAAGGATGTGATCTGATCTATCAGTTTGATAGTGCCGACATACAACGTCAGGCTCTTGATTCAATAGAAAAAATCTATAAAGATACCTCATGGATGCACGATCATAACTGGTCATTTTACGGCTCTATCGAAGGCCATAAGCACCATCGCCACCATGCACTTGAGCATTTCATAAACGCTTATGATTCCTCATTGTATCGTTACGAACAGCTGCCCCTGCTTTCTTATGACGATAACAGCTTTGATCTGCTTCTAAGCAGTCATCTGCTTTTTGTATATGATGATCGGCTCGATCTAACGTTTCATCTGGAATCTATAGCACAAATGCTCCGTGTTGCCAAAGAGGTACGTATTTTTCCATTAATTGATTTTAAAAATAGTCGCAAAGATAAGCGGGACAATCTTTCACCTTTTGTTAAAACAGTATTGCAAAAGTTTAATGCACACATTCTTCCTGTTGACTTTGAGTTTCAACCTAATGGTGGAAAAATGATGGTTATTTCGCAATAATTGGTATCGTGCTATAATATAAGATTATTAATGATAAGCAGGCATTATGATGAACAAAACCATTCAAAACCGCATCGCTGTACAGATCAAAAAAGTCTCTTACATCTATGAACGCTATGGTACTCCTAGCACTTTTGCCCTGCTCTATCATGAAAAACCGCTTTCAGTGGTAGAACTATCACACTATATTAGAACATCAGATCATCTTATCACTGTTGATAAAAAGCACTACTTTGTTACTTTTTCACACACCATAAGCAGTGATGCTTACAAAGCTTCACAAAACCTTTTATTACATCTTGATAGCTTTTTTAATTCTGAGACCACTGCCATTGCACTGGATACATTTGATACTTCAAACTCCCCTCAAATCGTCATTGGCAGATTGCAGCAAATATTGCAAAAAGCACGTCAAAGTCCATTCTCACGCATTGAAGATGAGGGTGCACTTGATGAAAAAATATAAATTTTACACATTATATTGCCATTTGTTTAATCTTATCGTTGTACTATTATAATCATAATCGTTAGAATAGGAGGCAATTGTGTTAGTTTTATCACGTTTAATCGATGCCACACCTCCGTTGCCCCAATCTGTTTTGCAGCTTAATGCTTTGCGCAGTAATCCAAATCGCTCTTTAGCCATGGTGGCTAAAATTGTCGAAAGTGATCCTGTTCTTTCTGCTAAAATTTTGGGGCTTGTCAATTCATCATACTATCATCCTAAAAATGCTATTAACTCCATGACACATGCTTGTAGTTTTTTGGGGGAAACTCAAATTTTCTCTATGGCATTACTGGTTGGATTTCATAGTCATTTTAAGTTTAATCTGGATGCATACGACCTTGACGAAAAACATTTTTTGCACAATACCCTGATGCAAACAAGACTCATGAATGCATGGCTAAAACGGGTGGGAACACGCTACGCCGACACCTTACGTTTGGCTACTTTTGTATCCGACATTGGGAAAGTATTAATTAATAAAATGCTTGAAGAGTCTGGTAAAAAAGAGCTTTTTCAGATCAAACTCCGCAGTGGTGTATCAGAGCGAACAGCAGAGCTTGAGCTTGTTGGTGCCACGACCCTTGAAGTAACCGCCATGATGCTACGCCATTGGCAACTGCCTGAAGAGATTGTATCGCTTGTTGCATATACCGCCAAACCTCATGGCATCCCCGATTCTATGAAAGCGGCCGTTACCATGATGGAATCTGTGCACCATTTATGGCAATTCTGGAAAGAATCAAAAGACAAAATTTCACAAGAAGCACTTTTGGGCTTTGCTGTTTTTGACCCAAAAATTATGCCGCTTTACGAAGAGGCTGTTAACGAAGTGCTGCAATATCAAAGCGCCTAAGCGCGCTTAAAACCGATACGTTATATCTAACCACGGCAGTAGCGGTAGCTGCGTAACGTATCCCTTAATGGAATAATCATCCTCATAAAGAATATCCGAACGATTTTCGTTATTGGTCGCATTCATCAGCTCAAAACTCCACTCCAGTTTGGTATCGCCCTCTAGCTTAATTTCCTGAGCAATTTTAAGATTGAGCGTAAAATAATCATTTAAACGTTTTGAAAACGGCTCCCCATATATTGGACGAATACGTGCTTCGCCGCTGCAATCACTCTCATACGTTCCAATAACCGGTGTATATGGAATTCCGCTGTTATATTTAGCCAGCATGGAGAGTGCCCATGTTGGTGCAAAATGCCACGATCCCAAGAGCTGTAACGTATGTGGAATTTCGGCATAAAAACGATACTGTTTTGTATCTTCGCTGCTCAGTTGACGACGCGACTGAATGTACGTGTAAGCACCAAAAAAATACCACTCGTCACTGCGCCATTTAGCTGAAAGATCAAACCCGTAAGCATACCCTTCACCGGTGTTATCATAGACGAGGCTCTTATCACTGATGGCAAGCGCTTCATATTTTTTGTAAAAAGGTTCCAGTGAAAGGGTTCCGTTGTTACCAAGAGGCGTATCGCCATGCAGCAGCAGATGCCATGCACGCTCATAGTCTATATCGGGATTGCCCAAATCCTTAATCAGTTTGATGCCTGAAGGAATGTGCGTATAACGCCCTCCAGAGATGGAAAGGTGCGATTTTTTTGCAACAGTATAAACCACCGCAGCACGTGGATCGGCATAAACACCCAGGTTGTTATAGTCACTGACTCCAATACGTGTGCCATAACGCACACTCCACTCTGAAGTGGGTTCATACACATCTTGGAGAAAAAGCGCACCACTGAGAAAATCATAATTTTGATCAATACGATATTTAGGTGCACAGGTAAAATCGTAATCTACATCATCACTAGTTGGCGGTTTGGAGATATACATATCTAAAGGAATATGAAACTGCGTTGCTTCAACACCTGCCATGAAGCGGTGTTGGTTCCAATCTAGCGTACTCTGATGATACACACCGGTACGTTCTAGTATATTATCAACATAATAATCTTTAAAAAATTGCGCCTTGCTTTTACTCTCTGTCCAATAGATAAGCGAATGCGTCCGGTAATTGCCATAATAGCCTTGATGACGTGCTCCCACAGTAATAAAACTCTGGCTTGAATCAATTTCACCAACAGCCTCAGGATCTTTTACGGCATTATTTGTTGTGTTAATAGTGAGACTATCAGCTGCTGTAACTAATTCAAGCGAGAGATAATTGGAGCTGTCATACGTGTAGCCTAGCAGTGCCGTAATATCGTAATAATTAGGAAACTGCGTATAGGTGGTATTGCTGTCTTTATCCAACGTTCCTGTGCTCTTACCTACGGCATCAAGCATCAGATCATAATAGCTACGCCTCCCGCCAAGATAGAGGCTGACATCATCACTAAGTCCCACGTCCATTCCAAACGAAGCATCATAAATACCGGCATGAACATAAGCGCTATTGTTTCCTTTTGGATATTGCGGCGTAATATCGATTACCCCGCCTAGTGCATTACCATAACTGGCATCAAAACCTGCCAAATACGCATTAATTTGTGCAATGGCATCAGGAGCAAGTACTGAATGAATCCCAAAGCCGTGATAGAGATACCCTAAGGGCAAATGATTAATAGTATAAAGCGACTCTTCGGGTTTAGAGGCATAAAGATAGAGTTCACCATTGCCATCTCCCACAGAACTCACCCCACCTAAAAACTTGACCGCTTTAATGGGATCGCCCTGAACGCCAGGCATAAAAAGCGCTTCTTTTGTACTGAGCACCTTAGTAGCAGGTGCACCTTGCACGTCATGCTCAAACTCCATAATTTCAGGTGTACCAAAAACCCCTTCAAACGCTTTTTGCGAATAAAGTCCCTCATTGGATGCTTCGCCTTCTACCGTAATGGAACCCAGATCATTAGCACTTACATGTAACGCAGCTACTGCTATCAAAAATGCCCATCGCATGATTACTCCTTGGAGGGTTTGGTCAGAATCGCTATGTTAGTAATTTGTGCTTTTTGAAACGCCTCAAGCACATTCACAAAACACTCATGCGCTGTTTTAGCATCAGCACCCACACGGAAAATATGTTTAGAATGCTCTGTTTTCATTGTTTCAAGCGTTGTCGCCAGTGCTTCAAGTGGCACAGCTTTTTTATCCAAGAAGATGTTACATGTAAGATCAATATTGACCACATGAACATCATCATTAGAATCCATTTTTGATGCTTCATCGGTTTTTGGCAGTGTCAAATCAATAACCTGCAACTGCAAAAATGAGGTGGTGGTGACAAAAAAGATAAGCAATACCAACAAGAGGTCAATTAAGTTTACCGGAGCAATATCCAGCCGAAAATCAACCGGTGTGCGTCTACGACGCATGACGTTCTCCTAAAAAAAGATACACTTTCTCTTCAAACGCTATGGAGAGTTTACGAATCCAAAGCTCCAACAGTTTATAGCCAATGGTAGCATACACCGCTACGCCCAGACCTGCCATCGTATCAATAAGCACCTCTTTGATACCGCGCGCAATTACTCCCGGCTCGTTCAGCCCAAATGAGCCAACACCCTCAAATACGTGCCATACCCCAAAAAACGTGCCTATCAGCCCCAGCATAGGGCTTAATACGGCAATTAAACCTACAATGCCCACATAACGCATCATATAATTTTCAATTTTATCAAGCTGTACGCCCACATTGGCATTAAAGAGCGCTTCTTTTTCATCTTGAAAACTTTGAATCGAAGTGATGCAAGAGCGGATGTGTGAATGCTCAAGCGTATCAAGCGCGCTGGGTTCTTTAGTAGCAACAATACGCGCAATGCGTATGAGCTGCACTATCTTTTCCAAAATTACAACCGTAGCAAAGGCAAAGGCCAGCATTAACGTTTTAACAACCCAATCGTGGGTACTCCAGAGTTCAAAAAGTGACATAGCTTCTCCTATTTCAACCGATAGTTGAGTGTAATGGTAAATTCATAAGGTTCTCCTAAACGCTCTGGCGGCGGATCAAATCCCTCAATGCGTTCAAAGAGTTCTTCGGTGGCACTATCAAGTGTTTGAAATCCACTAGAGCTAAGAATCACCGAGCGTTTCAGCCGTCCTTTAGCATCAAGCCAGAATCGTACCGTTACATCACCTTGATGTTTCATGCGTCGCGCTTTGGCCGGATAAAATTTCATGGCGTAAATACTATCGCGCAGGTGTGATTCATAGCTAGCTACCACCTCTTGCAGCGGCACCACCGGAACAGATACCGCCTCTTGAACCTCAGGTTCTGGTGCTTGCATTTTTGGTGGTTTTACGACTTCAGGGGGAGTGGAAACTTCAGGTTTTGGCTTGGGTTTTTCGGGAATTTTTGGCTTAGGTTTTTCGGGGGTCTTAGGCTTTAAAGGTGGTTTGGGTTTTATAAGCGGTTTGGCAACAACTTTTGGTTTTGGTTTCACCGCTACGGGAGCCACCAACTTTACCGTAACATTTTTTGATAACTGTGTTGTGCCTTTCTTGATTTTTGGCTGCGTTACTTGCGGTAATGGCATCACAAAAAGACCTACCATCAATACAGTATAAATAAGCCAACGCAACCGATACAAAAAGTTACCGCGATTCATGGCTCACATTCTACTCTAGCACTATTTATATAGGGTTAAGTCGCGCTATTGCTATTGAAATTTCTAAAAAAATCCATCTCTAATGCACGCAAAATACGAATCATATTGGTTGAACCTGCTACACCAGTGGGATCGCCTGCGGTAAGAATATAACTCTTTTCACGATCTAAAATTCCCTCATCAAGCCCGCGGCACATCACCTCTTTTAAAATGGCTCCAAGCGATGTATTATGCACTGAAAATACCGGTATCACACCCCATGAAAGTGTCAGCTGCTGTCTTACTGAATCATTATGGGTAATCGCGTAAATGGGACGTGAAGGACGATAACGTGCCAGTTTACGCGCCGAAGCACCTGAAGAAGTGAGCGATAAGATGCCGTGTGTTCCCAAATCGCGCGAGAGCCGTACCGCCGACTCATCAATAGCATCAGTGACATCATTGCGTTCAAAGTCATGAAATTTATGAAAGGTATAATGGCGTTCGCTCTCACGAATGGTTTCAAACATTGTTTGTACCGCAAGCACGGGGTATGCACCGACGGCGCTCTCTTCAGAGAGCATCACCGCGTCGCTACCATCAAGTACGGCATTGGCAATATCACTAATCTCGGCGCGTGTTGCACGTTCGCTTTGCGTCATTGATAGCAGCATCTGCGTAGCAGTAATGACCGGTTTAGAGGCAGCATTAGCTTTTTTAATCAACATTTTTTGCAAAGTCGGTACCTCATAATAAGGCACTTCAATCCCCAAATCGCCACGTGCTACCATTAAACCGTCTGAAGCTTCAATAATGGCATCAATATTTTCTATTGCATCAAATTTCTCAATCTTGGCCAGCAGCATTTGTGAGCCACCATACTCTTTAACAATAGCACGGGCACGATACATATCATCAGCATGCTGCACAAACGAAATAGCCATAAAATCCACACCGTGTTTCACTCCCCATGCCATGTCGTTACGATCTTTTGGCGTCAACACATCCACGCCCAAACGATTATTGGGAAAATTTACCCCTTTTTTGGATGAGAGAATTCCATTGTTTTCCACAATGACATCCACACTATCCCCGTTACATATAATGACACGTGTACGAATAATACCGTCATACAAATAGATATAATTACCCACTTCAAGCCGATCGATAATCTCAGGATAGTTGATGCTCACTTCATAATGGTTTTCATTTAGCGAATGCCCTACAATAGAGGTTTTATGAAAAGTGATCGTATCGCCCTCTTTGAGATTAAATTGTGTTTCAAGTTCACCAATACGGATTTTGGGACCGCTAATATCTTGAAGTACGCCCACGACCAATTGCGTACGTGTCATCACTTCACGAATACGTTTTAAAACACTTTCATGATACTCATAACTGCCATGGGAGAAATTGAGTCGAAAAACATTGACACCCGCTTTAATAAGACGCTCAATCATCTCAACCGAATCCGAAGCCGGTCCTAATGTTGCAATAATTTTGGTGTGCTTTTTCATATGACTCCTTTACAAGCTGTGATTATAGTCCTTAATCGCGTAGTTGGCTTTAATATTTGAAAGAAAAAGTACCGGCAAAATAAACATATCCGTTAGCAACGAAAGTGTAATAAGCAGCGAACTGTACAATCCAATATTGGAAATGGTCTCAATTGGCACAAAAATAAGCGCGCCAAACGTTAATGCCAAGATAATATTACCCATTACCAGTGGCGTTCCAACCGCTATAAACAGCGTTTCAAGAGCCAGTTCCGCGCTGCGAGGTTTGTGACGTTCATCATGATAATAGCTAATGAAATGGAGTGTAGCATCACTTGATAACGCCAGCGTTACAATCATTGCCACCAAAATTTCCATTGAAAGCGCAATATGAAAAAAATAAATTGCCGCAAAAAACCATACTAAAGGAATGGCATTGACCACAAAAGCAATCATAGCAAACTCACGTAGTCTTGTAATGCCATAAATAATGAGTACAATCAAGAAAAATACAAAAAAGACCGCATACCACAGTGTTGAAATACTCTCAATCTTAGCCAAATTCAGTAGTGACGAACGGTCTTGAAAAATCAACCCTTTATCTTGCAAGAAGCGCAATACTTCAGCTTTGTTAGCACCCTCTTTAAGATCAATATTGAGTATCAGCGCCCCTTGTTCTACAAGCGACTCTTTTAGCCCGTACAAATCAATACTAAAAAGATACGAATCAATATCTTCCTCTTTAAGCACAAACACTTCTCCCGGATTTTCCTGCTCATGAATAGCTCGAATCATCGAATAAGCCGATTGAATGGAGGCTATCGAATCAAACTCCTCTTTTAAACGCAATTCAATCCAACGCTGCTCCATTAATCGGTCGTGATCAAAGCCTTTGCGATCAAGCACTGCCTTAATTTGATAATTATTGATACTTGAAGCCACAGGGACAGGATGACTGACATATTGATAAAAAGCATAAAGAAAGACACCAAAAGAGGCTGCTAAAAAAAGCTTGAGCCATTGTTTACGATACCGCGCCTCTTGCCTTGCAAAAAAATGTACCGATTTTTGAATCATCACCTGCGATTCATCTTGCTCAAAAAATGACAAAAGTGCCGGTAAAAGCGTAAAACTGAGTATAAAGCCGCTGATTGCCGAAAGAGCGACGTTCATACCTAAAGAAAAAAGAATTTCCGATTGTACAAATACCAGTGAGCCAATCCCCACAACGGTAATCACCGATGTCCAAAAAATAGGTTTTAATGTTTTGCTTACAACGCGATAGAGTACAAATCGCGCATCAAAACGGCGTTGATAGAGGTGCCATTTGTAATAGATGTAAGAAAAATCCATCACGGAAATGGTCATGGCAACAATAATAATGGAGATATGCGTCACTGCTACGGATGAGAAAAGCTGAAAGAGTGCAACGGTAATGACTCCGGTAGCATAAATAAAAAATATCCCCAATATCGTAGGTAAAAATGATTTAAATACAAACGCAAACATAGTAGAGAGCATCGCCAATAAGATCGCGAAAAGTATCAATTGACTAAACTCTTCATTATCAATATCGTTAATAATTTCATATGAAAGTGGTGTATCAATTGATTTAAAATCATTGACATGCGAACTCATAACATAAAAACTTACTTTGTTATCTTGAAGGTAGCGTGAAAAACGTTCCGGTTCGTTTTGAATCAGTTTTAAAACTTCGGCATTACTTTTATCTTCCAAAGAGTAGACCTGAACCATCTGCTGCATTGGACTGAGATTGCGATTATAGACTTGCTTGGATTCAAAAAGCGAATGCACTGCTTTCACGTCCGAGAGCGCGCGAATACGCGATTCAAAATCACGTAACTTGGCAATGTCCGTTTCGCTCCATTTTTCCGTTGGCAATGTCACTTCAATTTTCTCAACACAATACGCAGGGTATTTGCTTGCAATAAGCTCATTATTGGCACGTGAGCCGTTGATCCAGAGTTTATAATCTTGATGTGCAAACTCAATATCAATGAAAAAAGTTGACATCAGCACAACCGTAGTGATGAATCCTATAATAGCCAGACGATATCGCAAAATAAATGTCAGATAATTGGCATGAGGCAGCTTACGTAAGCGCATTATTTCACCTTTCCATTAATAATAATATAGGGACGCTTGTTAACACCTATTTTTTCTGCGGCTTGAGCAATCATCTCAACGGCTTCACTACTGTTGCCATCACCCGTTTCAATCATTGTTTCATGCTGCAGCATGACAGCACGCAACATGGTCTCTTGCATATCGCTATCAAGCAGTGTTTCAATGATCTTGGCTGAGTGTTTGCGTGGTAACTCATACAAATAAAGATAAATCGTATATTTTTGAAGCATTGCGCCATGACGCGCATAAAGAAATCCCAAATATTCTTGTGAGAGGCTGCAATAAGGATCAATAAACGAATGTACCTCTTTGGGGCCTGAACCAATAACAATGGCATAAGGTTTTAGCGGTTCAAGAAGCTTGAGCGTTGCCTCAGGTGAGAGTAACTGCTTCACCGGCGTATCCGCATGTAAGCAAAACAACATTAAGCCCAAAAATAGTGTTAAAAAACGTATTATCATCATCAAACTGTATTATAAGGAAAATGGATTATATACAGATTATAAATCTGTATAAACATTGATCATTTAATCTTATTAGCTTTAAAAAATATAAAAGTAATAAATTTTATCCTTTAGTTATTTTTTTTAGTTTGAATCTTCCAATTTAGCTTAAAACTCCTATGTTACAATCTCGCCATCACAATTTTAACTTTGAGAGGTACTCAATTATGTTAGTTACTAACAAAGCTCCGGATTTTACAGCTACTGCCGTTATGGGAAATAATGAAATCAAAGAAGATTTCAATTTGTATGAAAACTTTGGTAAAAAAGGTACCGTTATCTTTTTTTACCCACTTGATTTTACATTTGTTTGTCCGTCTGAAATTATTGCATTCGATCACCGTCTTGAAGAGTTTACAAACCGCGGTATTAATGTGATTGGTGTCTCTGTAGATTCACAATTTAGCCACTTTGCATGGAAAAATACTGCGGTATCACAAGGCGGTATTGGTCAGGTTCGTTTTCCACTTGTTGCCGACCTTAGCAAACAAATTGCTAAAGATTATGACGTTTTACTTAACAACGCTGTAGCACTTCGCGGTTCTTTTTTAATTGATGCCGACGGTACCGTTCGTCACGCTGTGATTAATGACTTACCGCTAGGTCGTAATATTGATGAAATGATCCGTATGGTTGACACCATGCTCTTTACCAACGAGCACGGCGAAGTTTGTCCAGCGGGATGGAGCAAAGGCGATGAAGGTATGAAAGCCAGTACTGCTGGTGTTGCTGAATACCTTGATAAACACGCTAGCGAACTCTAATGTTACTTTTTCAAGGGCTTTTTGCCCTTGTTGATACTGCATAATTTTACATCTGATCCTGCACAAATGCCAATGCTTTTGCATCCACAAATGCTAGATATTTCCAATCTTTTAACGGTTGCCTTAATATAAGCCGATGCGGGCTGATCGCACGCGACAGTGCCACGTAAAATTGTGAGGGTGCAAAAATCTCAGTGGTATCAATGATTAAATCGGCAATACTCATACCTTGCGATTTGTGAATGGTAATGCCAAATGCCAGCTGCACAGGAAACTGATGTAGCGTAAAAACAGGGGTTTCAACCATCTCTTTGACACCCTTGACACTCTTTTCTTTCCAGATATTTTTACTAATTCCCACACGCTCAATCTTGATAACACGGCCATCTTCTTTTCTTACATGTAAGGCATCACTATCCATCTTAACAACCACGCCACGCTCGCCATTAAAGTAGTTCCACGCATTGCGGGTAAAAAGCACGGGTGCTCCCACCTTAAGCCGCAGCACTTTTGGCACACGAGCATCATCAAAATAACGCTCTACATGTAGATCATCTATATTTTTTTCATGGCGTACAACCTGTGCCTCAAAGCACTGTTCATCACTTTCAATAAAAGCCAGTTGTGCTTCATTATGACGGGTAGCCGATACATTTTTACCAAATAACAACGTATGACGGCTTAAATCCTCAGGAATCGGTTTAATGAGCTGATGCAAATACCAATGTTCATAATCTCCTACACGTGCGTGGCGCACGGCATCAAGAATGGCAATAAACTCCACATCATCCGTACGATACACGTGTTTGAGAATAATGGTCTCAAATGCAAAACGTTCCCAGCTAGAGGACTCAAACGCAAACATCACGCTGCCGCTGCCACGCACTACCGGCGGCAGTTGCAAAAAATCTCCCACCACCAGCAGCGCGCCCTTGTACTCAGCTTGAAGCAGCCGCAAACGAATCATTTCAAAAAGCGCTGCACTCACCATTGAAATTTCATCAATGATAATCAGATCCATCGTATGAATCAGTTTTTTAACTTTTTTGCTGATCTTGTGGCGATTTTGACGTTCGAGTTCATCAATATCTGCGCAGATACCAAGATCAAGAAAACTGTGTAGTGTCTGCCCCTCAAGCAGCGTGGCTGCCATGCCGGTTGATGCCAAGCGCGCCACTTTTTTAGCATCGCGCTCAAAGGCTTCAATAATGGCGTGCGTCATCGTTGTTTTGCCAACACCAGCACCACCGCTTAAAAAGACATTGGTGCCGTTTTGTAATCTGCTAACAATCGTATCTGGGGTTATCACAGCCGTATCCATTAATGCGGCCATTATAGCAAAGTGTCGCTATAATGCGTTGAAAACAACAAAGTCTCTATTATGTTTCGTCTCTTCTTATTCTGTTTTTTAGCGCTCCCTCTTTTTGCACTAGAAGCCTTCAACGGTACCACCGCCCTCATTCCGTTTAAAGCAATTCCACCAAATGCCACCATCACCTTTGAATCTAAAACGTTGCCGCTGCTGCGCCATCCTATAGAAAAAAATAGCTTCTTTGTACTGGTTCCCATAAAATATCGTAGCGATGCAGGCACCTATACATTACACGTTACCTACCCTGAAGGAAGCAAAAAAATTGCCTTACATGTAAAGAAAAAAGAGTACCTAAGCGAGCAGATTCATGTAGCTCCCGCCAAAGCCGCACCAAACCCCACGCAGCAAAAACGCACGCAGCGCGAATATGCCGAAGCAATGCGCATCTATAACACCTTTACGCCAAAGCGCTACTGGAATCGTCCTTTTATTGCCCCCATGCAAAGTGACATCACCTCACCCTTTGGTACGGCGCGCCTTTTTAACGGCCATCTCAAAAGCTTTCACTCCGGTACCGATTTTCGTGCCAAAATCGGCACCCCCATCCATGCCACGAACGATGGCGTTGTTGTCTTGGCCAAAGAGCGCTTTTATGCCGGAGGCTCGGTAATCATAGATCATGGTGAAGGAATTTATAGCTGTTATTACCATCTAAGTACCTTACATGTAAAGCCTGGTGATCGTATTAAACAGGGCCAAGAGCTAGGACTTAGCGGCGCAAGCGGACGTGTTAGCGGACCGCATCTGCATTACGCCATGATGGTTGAGGGGGTTCAGGTGGACCCTTTGCAGTTTCATCAACTGATCAACTCACTTTTTAAAAACTAGAATCACTCCCTAAGAAACCAAAGCATTAGTTTGGGGCTATCAAATTATTAACATTTCTTGTTTAGTTATTTACAGTTGTTATATAAATGTTACAATTTGTTGCTTTTGTTTTTTGTAAAATCCTTGAAAATCAGGCAGAACATTTCTGCTTAACTCGAGGATACTATGTACAAAACACTCCATTTACTGTTTTTTATACCCCTGATATTTTTTATCGGCTGCGGAGAGGTAAACGAAAACGACGCTCTTTATGATTCCAATAGTTCAACAATCAAGGCTGCTACCAAAGCAACAAGTTGGTATCGTCCAACTCTCAACACCACCTGGCAGTGGCAGCTTCAAGGAAAGATTAATACAAGTTACAACGTTAACGTTTATGATGTTGATCTCTTTGACACATCAAAAACAACGATTAGCTCTTTGCATAAAAAAGGGCGCAAAGTCATCTGTTACTTTTCGGCGGGCTCCTATGAAGAGTGGCGTGATGACGCCTATATGTTTCCAAAAAAAACATTGGGAAATAAGCTTGACGGCTGGGATGAACGCTGGATTGACATCCGTAACACAACCGTGCGCAACATCATGAAAAAACGCATTGATTTGGCTAAAAGTAAAGGGTGTGACGGCATAGAGCCTGATAACATTGACGCTTATGAAAACAATAACGGCTTTAAACTTACGGCTAGCAATCAACTTAATTACAATAAATTTTTAGCGCAGTATGCCCATTCAAAAGGTTTGGCTGTAGGACTCAAAAACGATGTATCACAAGCCACAAAGCTTGAGCCTTATTTTGATTTTTGTATCAATGAAGAGTGTCACGATTATAACGAGTGCGGCGAACTTGCTTCATTTATCAAAAAGAACAAACCGGTATTTAATGCTGAATATAACAGTAAATACAGCAACTCTACTACCTTTAAAAGCTTATGCAAAGATGCCAAAAACCGTAAGTTTCAGACCCTTTATCTTCCGATGGATCTGGATGATAATTTCAGGTATTCGTGTAGTCAATAGTAGCTCTTTTTAAGGACATCTCCAAGGTATTCTATTTTAATTTATTGTACAATATTAAAAAAATTGAAGAGGGAATGTTATGTTTTATAAACTTTTTTTAGCAATTACCGCATCTTATCTACTGTTATTGCTTGGGTGCGGAAGTTCAGGTTCAACCGCTCATCCTAGTGCATCATCTTCAAGCAGCACTACAAGCGCATCCCATTCTGAAACAACAAGCTCAAGCAGTTCGTCAACAGCATCAACAACCCGCTATCAACCCACCATAAACACTACGTGGCAATGGCAGCTTCAAGGTACTATCAATACAAGCTATAACGTTGATCTTTATGATATCGACTTGTATGATACTTCTGCCGATACCATTGCAGCACTGCATGCCGCCGGCCGTAAAGTGATCTGCTACTTCTCAGCCGGATCGTATGAAGATTGGCGTGAAGATGCCAAAGATTTTCCTGCAGAAGCACTAGGTAGCAAAATGGACGGCTGGGATGAACGCTGGATTGATATTCGTCTTGAGAGTGTTCGTGCCATTATGAGAGCACGTATGGATTTGGCTAAAAGTAAAGGGTGTGATGGCGTTGAACCCGATAATGTTGATGGCTATGACAACGACAACGGCCTCGAACTTACTGCCGAAGATCAAATGGATTACAATATTTTTTTAGCGCAGTATGCTCATGAAAAAGGTCTGGCTGTCGGACTTAAAAATGATGTGGAACAAGTAGCAGCGTTAGAGCCATATTTTGATTTTTGTGTCAATGAAGAGTGTCATGATTATGACGAGTGTGGCGCCCTCACCCCCTTTACCAAAAACAATAAACCGGTATTTAATGTAGAGTATGACGATAAGTATGACAATAGTGCTACTTTGGCAACATTATGTGCCGATGCTAAAAGCCGTCAGTTTCAAACACTCTATCTGCCGCTTGATCTGGATGATAGTTTTAGATATTCATGCAGCGAATGAGTTAGATTACTATCACCTCGCCAAAGGGAACGGATTTGGTTTTGGGTGCAATCCAAAGTGTTTCATAATTGGGCGTTGTGGTTGGAAAGCTCCCCTCAAGATCACTAAAATAGAGTAATAAATTGCATGAGAGTGCCTGAGTCTCAATATACTCAAACACCGGTTTAAAACTGGTGCCTCCCCCCCCCGATAAGCTGATACTCAAGTCTCTCACCGCCACTCATACTAGAATGAGAACGGATACGGTCATCACACACTAATAATTCGATGTGTACCTCTAAAAAACTAAGCAGCAGGGCTTCAAGTTCATCTATAAAACACCCAAGCAGTACCTCATCAACAGAACCCGAACTATCAATAGCCACCACCAAAGAGAGTCGTTCGCCATAAAGCGAGGGTAAATAGACTCCCTGATAGAGCAGCTTTTTACTCGGAGGCATCATGCGATAATCGTTTTTAAAATGACGATCCAACGCATGATGCAGCAGTGTTCGCCAATCAATACGGCTGCGATGCGAAAGGGTTACAAAACGCTCAATGCCTTGCGGTAGTTCACCTTGTGCATCCATTTTGGCATTAAGCTGTTTAAGCATCTGCTCAAAAGCGGCTTCATCCAGATGATGTTCCACTTCCATTTGCGGCCGATTGGCATCACGTGCACTTTGGCTATCGGGGTGGTGTAATGTATTTTCCTTGCGCTGATTATTTTCATTATATCCGGTATCACTCTTCTCATCATCGCTGTAAGCTTCATTTTTAATCTCATCTTTGAGTGTTGCATAGATGGCTTCGGCGTACATTCCTTCAAACCTTACATCATAATGCACCCCTTGAGGCAAGCTCAAACCGTTTTGGACCAACATCGCATTAATGGCATAATCGCTTGCCAACTGCCACAACCAACTCATACGCCCTTGTTGGCGCATCTGGTGTGACAATGCGGCATGCATCGCACCGTTAGCCAGCGCAAAACCCAGCTCATCCACACTTAAACGTTCGATATACTCTGGGTTATATTCAAAGAGTGTGCCATCACTTAAAAAGCTTTCGTGATTCTCATTGGCTTGCAAGCGCAAACGTGATGCCAATGTTCCAAAATAGGGATACGCTACCAAAAGTTTGGTTTTGGCTTGTGAGAAGTGCTGTTTAAGCGCTGTTGTCATCTTTTTTATGCCAGCAGATACGCATAACGTGAGACCCAATCACCAAAAGCATCACTATGCTCCATCCTAACTCCCATGCGCTGCAAATCCTGCACTATCATGACCGAAAATTCACTTTGCAGTTCCAACGCATAGCGTAGCAGATGCTCCAAACGTGCCTCATTGGCATGATGCAGATAGTGTGAGACTAAACCACTGCCAAGAGCATAAAGCACATCAATATCTTCAGGATACTCATGGCTCTCTCCGCGCAAGATTGCCTCAATATCGGGTAAGCGATCCATCACCTTGCAAAAACTTAAAAAATTTACGGCAATCTCCTGGCCTATGGCCCCGCCAATAGCATCCAATCGTAGCGAAGCATCCAGGTTACTTTTAAGCAGTGAATCCACAAACTCCCAGCTGCGCGGCGTTGCAAAACTTTTTTGTGTTAGTGTTGGATCAAAGCTAAAAAGATCCTCTTTTTTATACGCAATATAGGCAATAATGCGCGCATCAATTTTAGCTTCATACGCCCAAGTGCGCCACACCTCAACGTCCACCTCCATCTCCAGATGCACAAAACGATTGGCCAATGGTGCGGGCATTTTATAAACCACACCCCGGTCATTTTCACGGTTTCCAGCGGCCACAATGGCCCAGCCTTTGGGGAGTTCGTACTCACCCACGCAGCGATCCAAAATGAGTTGATACGCAGAAGCCTGCACTGCCGGAGGAGCTGAATTAAGCTCATCAAGAAACAAAATACCGCTTCCCTCATGCGGTAAAAAGGCGGGAGGTGCCCAAAGCGCACGATGAAGCTTGGGCTCATAAAAAGGAATGCCTTTAAGATCAGTAGGATCAAGCAAAGAGAGACGAAGATCAATAAAACCAATATCCGCTTGTGCGGCAATTGTTTTAACAATTGAAGACTTTCCAATCCCTGGAGGTCCCCACAAAAATGCAGGAATTTTTTGCGCAATCATCGCATGTAGCGTTGTTATTACCTGATCTGCTTTCATCTATAGCCATCCTATATTTTGTGTTTGTATGTGTTTGCCAAATGCGGGGTTTTCGTGTACAGTGCGCTTTAATCTGGCATCTAAATGCAACTGAAATAAAATCTCAATGGGTGTTGAGGGATTGTGCGCTAGTGCTTTTTGTACGGCAAAATCACCTGATTGCGATAATTGCGTCAAAATTTCGCCGTCGCATGAAGGATTGGATGCTAAAGCGCTATGCAAACAAGGCTCGTTTACAAAACGTTTTAAAAGCGCACGATGCACCGAGGGATTGGATGCCAGATGGTGGCGCAGTTGCAGATCATCACTATGCCCTAGAGATTCTTGCAGCGCAGAATCAAGAGCACTGTTTGCAGCCAATGCACGATTGATCGCTATCTCATCACGTGCAAACAACTGCTGCTGCATCCTTACATGTAAGGTTATATTGGCGGCACATTCACACCCATACTCTTGACACAAGGTATGAAACAGCTCTTGATTGAGTCTTACATGTAAGGCAATCTCTTTGGCATACGCCGCATGCTCTGCCAGATGTAGGGCTAAATCGGGATCAAGATCACTATTGCGACACAACACCAGCAAGAGCGATGCATCCTGACGTGCTGAGAGTTGCTGCTGCAGTACTTTTGAAATTCCAGCACGCGCGGCAAGATGCATCAGCATCTTTGCATCATTTGATGCCATCAAGGCGTGTTGCACCTGTTGTGAGGATGCTTCATGAGAGGCAATAACATCAATAAGATGCATCATGCTTTTATCCCCACCCTTTTTTAGCGCGTTTTGAATGGGTTCAAGTCCAAAAACGGCATCAATCACATCGCTGTTGCGCGTCTGTTTTAGCAGATGCACCAAACCTGTATTGGCATACTGTACATTGTGATTACGCTCAATATCTTCATAAAAACGCTCAATCAAGGCGGCACTAACATCACGATTCTCATCACTACCAAAAAAGCCTTCATTTTGCCATCGGTACAGCGAAAGCAATTTTAAAAAAAGCGTATCAGCAATGTACGGATTTTTTAAAAACCCTATGAGTCGCTGCTGATTATTTGAAAGTTTAAGACTCATCAACAAGCGCTTTTCATCTATGGAAGCACACAAAGCTTTTTCAAGTGCATCAATCGTCACAAAGGGGGCTGCTTTTTTTTCATAAAGACGATCGCGTTCTTGTTCATGCCACGGTGACATCATGCGCCCTTCGACAATCAGCGAGATCCCCTCTTTGGCCTCTTGCACTATCGTGATATCAAAACGTTTCAAAAGAGTCATGCACTCTTCTTCAGGCAATGCCCGTGTTTTGCCTAAAAGCAAGAAAATACTACCGCGATACTGTTCTAAATTCATCGCATCATTATAGCCATGAGACTTAAGCAAATTTTGAAAGATTTGTTATAATAGCCATCTCATATAACCTATGCCGTTACCACGCCAAAAGGAACACCATGCAGCCAGATTTATTTGAAGGTGTCGAAGCCTACAATCAACGCGACTATACCAAAGCTTACGAAGTTTTTATCCATCTTGCAACGTATTACCGCAATGCTGAAGCGCAATATTATCTGGGCATGATGTACCGCGATGGTGATGGCGTGGAATCCAACCTTGATACGGCTATCACATGGTGGAAAAAAGCAACCCGCGAAGGGCATCAAGACGCTGCTTATGCTATGAGTGAATTTAAGACTTCAACCAAAACAATGTTTTAAGAGATGCCCTTAAGTCATCATGAGCGACACTTCAAAAGTGGCGCCTGATTCTGTATTATAGGCACTGATATGTCCCCCACTATGCTTTTCAACAATCATTTTTGACATATACAATCCCAACCCCATCCCATCATGTTTTGCTTTCGTTGTAAAATAGGGCTCAAAAAGATGTTCTTTAACTTTAGGATCAATACCGCCCGCATTATCGCTAATACTGAGCAAAGCGTTTTGACCAATCGTTTCAATCCGAATCTTGATCCATGGATTTTTGACATTATGCTCAATCAAGATATCCTGAGCATTTTTGAGTAAATTTAAAATTACCTGACGGATCTCATTGGGATATCCCATCACTTCGGGATTATTTTTATACTCTTGCTGTACCAAAATATTGTGATGCTCCAGTGTCGAACTGATAATCTCCAAAGAGCGTTCCACACTTGCTTTTAAAGAAAATGAGACCATATCCTTATCATGCATAAAAAAATTGCGAAAGTCATCAATAGTAGAGGAGAGATGTTTGGTATAGCGCGATATATTATTGACTCCATCAAGATAATATTGCTGATCATACTGATCTTTTATTATCTTAAGCTGCAATCCTGCCGCTGTTGCCGAGATGGAAGCCAAAGGTTGACGCCATTGGTGTGCTATCATTGAGATCATTTCGCCAAGCTGTGCCAAGCGCGACTGATGGATAATCTGTTTCTCTTTTTCACGATTTTTCTCAATCTCTTTGTTGACACGCTGATGGAGGGTATCATTAAGCCATTGTAATTCACGTGTCTTTTGCACAATTTTTTCTTCAAGCTCAAGATGATGCCGGTGCTCAAGTGTAATGTTTTGCTCTTTAAATGTCTCATACCATCCCAACAGCAATGCAATAATAAAAAGGTTGACAATAAATGTTACAAATTCAAAATTATTCATCAAGATCAGATGTGGCTCATAAACCTGCACAGCGGTCAAAATCGTAATAATTGTGGCAATCCAAATCCAGCCTTCACGCCGATCCAGCAAAAAAAATCCAATATATACCGCACTTGAAAACCAGACCATACGACTTTGTAAATGAGGATACCAGAGCATCTGTTGCACAGCCAATCCTAATCCCAAAAGAAATAAAAAACGCGCAAGCCACATAAACACACGTTTATGGATTCGCAAAATTAACCAGCCTAGAGCCATAAGAGTACAAACACCAAAATCAAGCATAGCTTGAAACTCTTCATGGATTTGATTGCGAAACATCCCTATGGAGCCTATGGTAATGATAAAAATCAGAATCAATACCGAGAGCATCATCATTTTGTAGCGTAAAATGATTTCAGTTGACTCAAATTGATGTTTTCCAATCAATAAGCGTTCCCAAAATGAGGGCAGATTTTCTGACATTTAGAGCTCCAATAACACCTTATCGGGACGACCAATATGATATCCCTGCACATAATCGACACCACAATGAATCACTTCGGCATAAATCGCCTCATTCTCCACAAACTCTGCGACCGTTTTTATCCCTAGCGTTCTAGCAAGACTTACAATAGCTGTAATAATCTTTTTGTCTTTTGTGTTATTGAGGATATTGCGAACAAACACGCCATCAATTTTTATAAAATCCAGTTCAATATCTAACAAGCGTGCAAAATTTGAATTCTCCACACCAAAATCATCAACTGCCAGTTTAAAGCCTGCTTTGCGCAACTGCTCAAGCTCATCCATAATCTTTTCATGCTGATTGGCCATGGTAATACCTTCAAGAATTTCAAAGGTAACCCGTGAAGGATCAATACCAAAACGCTGCGATTTTTCAAGCATAAACTTGGTAAATTCGCCCTCAAGAAGATCCCGTTCGCTTACATTGATTGAAAAGTCATACGTTGATGTTTGTGCCGCAAAAAAAGCAAAACTTTTATTTACAATCATGCGTGTTATAGCACTGATAAGCCCTAAGCGTTCGGCTGCTGGTAAAAAATAAAAGGGTAAAATCACCTGATTATTTTCAATGGCGCGTGCCAGCACTTCATAACGTACTATTTTTTGAGTTTTCACATCAAAAATCGGTTGAAAATAGGGTTCAATACTCCCCTCTTCAATCAACACTTTTGTTCGGCTAAGCCATGAAATGGTCTCTTGTTCACGTTGCATTAATTCGCTATTTTCTTCATACAAACAGTAGCTGCGACGCCCTTGCTTTTTTGCCCAATCCATCGCAAAATCAGCTTCAAGAAGGGCATTACCTTCGGGTACAATATGCGTACCGCCAATGGTAAAATTCACCCCAATGGCACTTCCTTGAACATTCAGCACTCCGGTATCAAAAAAAGCAATAATCTGACGTGCCATGTCACCAAATGCTTCTTGGTTTTCAAGATGTAATACAATTGCAAAACAATCCGATTCCACTTTAAAAAGGCGCATGTTCTCTTTCATTAAACGCTGCAAGGTCTGCGCCGTAGCTTTCAAGATAGCATTACCAAAATTTTTACCATACTGCTTATTGATCACACTAAAATTGACCAGGTCAAGCACCATAAGGTAGTTATAACGTGATTTTTGAAGCACTCGATGCAACATCGTAGCGTTATAAAGGCCTGTGAGCGAATCGGTGATTGATTGCTGATAAAGACGCTGCGCTTTCGCTTTAATTTCTGCTGTTTGTTCCGCCACCATCGATTCTAGACGGTTTTTATAAGCTTCGTTTTCACGTTCAAGACGAATTTTTTCAGTAACGCGCTGCATAATATCAATAAACTGATCCATCTCAATGGGTTTGAGCAAATACCCATCGACGCCCGCTTTAATACTATCGGCAAAATAGCCTTGATCACTGTAAGCAGAAAGCACCAGTGCGGGCGTATGAATGTGACGGCGACGTAAGAGATTTAACATCTCAATACCGTTCATTACCGGCATATTAATATCGGTAATAATCAGATCAAAATGCTGCGCTTCGCACGCCTCTAAACCTGCCTGTCCATTAGTGGCTATCGTAATATCTGAAAAAAATTCGTTAAGCACCAGTAGTGTCGCGGTTCGGGCATCTTCATTATCTTCCACATACAACATTCGAAGCAGACGTGTTTCACGTTCAATATCTGTCAGTGTATGTTTCATTCCCATTTTGACCACCAGTTCACGAATATGACATTATTGTATCAGATTTTTGAACGGTTTCAATGATCCAATAACATCGCAAGTGTATATTTCATATCCTCATCCAGCTCCATATTGCTTTGCATCCAACGCAAATATCCAGGATCTTGTAAGGCCATATCAGCAATCATTTTACCGCGATATTTCCCAAAACGAAATTGTTTAATGATGACCGGCTCTTGAGTGAGTGCCACCATTTTATCGATAGGATTCATACCCGGAAACTTCTGCATTACCGCCTCTTTAAGACGGGTTAAAAAGAGTTTAAGTACCAACACATCGCCAATGGCATCATGCGCCTTCACTTCAATACCAAGCGAAGCAGCCTCTTTGGCTTCTTCTTTATAAAGATCCATAGCATAACGGAAATACTGCAAACGGTGTGTTTCATGATCGTCAAAAACATGCTTGGCACAGCGTAGCGTATCAATAACTTGCATCTTACATGTAAAACCTTCGTGCTTGAGCATTCCCAAATCAAAAGGTGCATTATGAATAATGATGTAGTTTGCAGCATCGTTGATTGATTCAAGATATTGATACGCTTGTGTTTTGGTGCAAGGGGGTTGGCCTTCAATCATTTCAGGAGTAATCCCGTGAACTTCCATAGCACCGATACTAATAGGCACCTCGCTTGAGCAAAAAGTGTTAAACACTTGTACTGGCTTAGAAGCTTCTAACACCATGTATCCTAGTTGTATGATCCGGTCACTTTCACTAGCACCCGTAGTTTCGGTGTCTAAAATAACGTATTTGGCCATATTAATCCTTGAAAAAAATAAAAGGTTTGTCCATCAACTCACGCATTGCTGCAAGATAAAGCTCGTTAATAGCAATATAGCAGTAGGCATCCTTATCATGCCAAAACTTTTCAAAACTGCAAAATTGCAATATCATCCACTGATAAAAGTGCTCACGATACGTAAAATCTGTTATCACAACCGGTTCATTAAGCTCTTCAAACAAGCTTTTGAAATAGCTGATGGTTTCGGGAGTGTGTTTGCGTCCAAACACTTCACAAAGGCGCTTTACACTGATTTTGATATGTGAGCTTTCATCAAGCATATACGTTTGATAAATTGCATTGGCAAGCTTAATAGCTGCTTCTGAGGGAAGTGCTGTTATAAACGGATATTGCCTCACACGCCACTCCCAAAAACTTCCTCAAAAAGCGCTTGCAAATCAAAAGGGCTTAAATGTGCTTTAAATAGCAGATGCGGCAGCCATTCAAGAAAAAAGTATCCCAATAGAATCATCGGGTAAAAAATGATGGTTTCTATATAAAGGTTTTTATAGCTATGATGTGCCTTGATCCAGCGTAAAGCCAGCTTGGAGCCGCTCATGCCCAGCACTACTTCAAACGCAACAACAAATCCCCACACCAAATAGGTTAGTATCGTAAAAAGTACCATAAAAATTAACCAAAATTCTACATCGATTCCCATAATTCTCATTGTGCCACACTCCGCCTTAATCAAGGCTCTGAGTAGAGATGATTATGCTACAATTGTGCATGCAGGCGGCCTCTTTTATCTATCTTTTTGTCATTGCACTGACTGCCGTTGGCATCATGAGTCTTGAGCGCCAAAGATGGCGTTTTTTTAATTATATTCCCGGCATTGTATTAACCTATGGATTAAGTATGCTAATCGCCCAAAGCGGCATCTGGAATCACAACGATGCCATCACGCATACCTATACACTCCTAAAATCCAATCTCCTGCCTGCCATGCTCTTTTTAATGCTGCTTAGTATTGATTTTAAAAGTTTTTTTGCCCTAGGACGCAAACCGCTTATTGCTTATGCGGCTGCGGTAATCTCTTTGATGGCAAGCTTCTCTTTAGTCTTTTGGATTTTTGGATTTAATTATGATGAAGCAGGAACTTTTGCCGCATTAGGTGCAAGCTGGATGGGTGGGACAGCCAATATGTTAGCCGTGGGAGCCGCATTACATGTAAGCGACAATGCCATGGGGTATGCGCTTATTGTTGATTCACTCAACTACACGTTATGGGTTATGCTGCTGCTTTCACTTGTGGGTAGCGCTGCCGCCTTTAACCGCTTTAGTGGTGCCGATAGCATGCATCAACGCCTTCAGGGCATTGGCTGTTCTTGTACCATTGGTCCCAAACGCTACTGGCTGCTTTTGGGAATTGCTCTGGCAGTATCAATGCTTGCTCAACTGCTTGGTGCGCATCTTGATGTTCTTAGCCAAACCACCTGGGTCGTCTTGCTGGCTACGCTGTTTGGTTTAATAGGATCGCGCACCCCACTTCAACGTATCAACGGCTCTAGTGAACTCTCCAATACCATGCTTTATCTTCTTGTAGCCCTCATTGGCTCGCACGCTTATTTTGAAAGAGTTGATGCCATATGGAGCTATATTGCCGCAGGTAGTACTATTTTACTTTTTCATGCCATCATGATGCTCATTGCGGCGCGGCTCTTTAAACTGGATCTTTTTTCTATTGCTGTGGCTTCTTTGGCCAATATAGGTGGCGTTGCTTCGGCACCCATTCTAGCAGCCGCTTACAACCGCGCTCTTATTGGAGTAGCGGTTTTAATGGCTATTATGGGCTATTTAATTGGAACGTTTAGCGGGCTGGCCTTGGGCCATTTTTTACAATGGATTGCGTCATGAGCATCGTATCAATCACCACATCGCGCCATGAAATTGCACTTAAAGAGCCTTTTGTTACTGCATTGCGGCGTGTGGAAACCGTATCATTTGTACGCGTGTGTATCACCGACAATCAAGGCATTATCGGCATAGGAGAAGCCCCTCCTACGGTTGCCATTACAGGTGAAGATATAAAAAGTATTGAATCAGATATTCATACTATTATTACCCCGCTGTTTTTAGGAAAGGCGCTCTCGCCTGTCTTGTTTGAATCCTTACATGTAAGCGGTGCCAAATCTTCTGCTCGCGCTGCTGTTGACATTGCCTTGCACAATCTTTTAGCAGCACGTCATGACATGAGCTTGGTGCACTATCTTGGTGGCAGACATCATCCGCTGTACAGCGCTGTAACCGTCTCGCTAGGATCAGTAACATCCATGTGCGCTCAGGCATCACGATTGTTTAACCAAGGGTGTGACTTGCTTAAAATCAAGCTAGGCAGTAACGACGGTAATGACCTAGAACGCATCCGTAGTATCAGGCACATCCTCCCCGATGCCATATTACTTGTTGATGCCAATCAGGGCTGGAGTGAGAGCCAAACCCTCTCTATGATCGATGCGATGCACTCTTTAAATATTACACTGATTGAACAACCGGTACATGCCCATGATCTTAAAGCAATGGAGCGCATTACATGTAAGAGCGCTATCCCTATTTTAGCGGATGAATCGGCTTTTGATCTTGATGGTGTCATGCGTGTGTATGAAAGCGGCGCGGCGCATATGATTAACATCAAACTCATGAAATGTGGCGGCATATCCAAAGCCGTTGAGATACTACGCTATTGTCAAGAGCATAACATTACATGTATGATGGGTTCCATGCTTGAAGGCCCCACATCCATTGAGGCGGCAGCACAACTTGCCATGTGTTATGGCGATATTATCCGCTATGTAGATCTTGACAGTCCTTTGCTTTATGATGACATTACCAAGGCTCCAAGATTGCACTATCAAGGTAGCATGTTGAGTCTTTTTTGTTAGAGAGAACGCATTTGGGGCAAAAGAAGTTTATTGATCTTCGCGCATCTCAATGAGCTCTTCAATGATCTCTTCGCACTCTTCTTCATCCATTTCATCATTTTGAAGGTCTATAAGCATCTGCTTAAAATCATCGCGGAGCTCTTGCATCTCTTTGAGTGCTTCTTTATCCTCTAACGTGGCTGATTTGGTATCGGCAATCTTTTCAAACAGATCGTCAATGTAATCTTCAAGTTCAGGTAATACCTCTTCTTGCAACATGGTTTCAAGTTCTTTAATGGCACTCATCATATGTCTCCGGAAAAATATCTACCATTATAGCAGTGCTTTGTTGTAGTAGAAACCGCGAGCAGCCGTTACAATTTTTTTTGTTTTTTGGATTGAATCTTTTGAAAGTCTCAAAAATAAGAAGTTTAAAGTGGTGCGCACGAGAGGATTTGAACCTCCACACCCGTAAGGCACTACCCCCTCAAGGTAGCGTGTCTACCGTTCCACCACGTGCGCGTTTTCAATAAAGAGGAAAGAGTTGAACTAAGCCAAAGGCTTAGCCAAGATAAGGGTTCGCATAAAGTGCGATAAGTGCAATTACTAGTGTATAGATAACTTGCGCTTCGATCATTGCAAGAGCAATGAACATCGTAGTCATTAGCTTACCGCCAAGACCTGGATTACGTGCAGTACCGGCAATAGTAGCCGCAGCAGTGTGACCCATACCAATAGCACCACCAAGTGCAGCCAAACCAAGGCCGACACCTGCAGCGATCATAGAGTATGCTTTAAGAGTCTGGTTTGCAACTTCGCCATCAGAAGCAAAAGCGGCAGCAGTCAATGCGAACAATACGAAAAGAATTTTTTTCATAGTGATTCTCCGTTTTCAAAATTTTTAATTCAAAGTCCGTTCGGCTTGCGTATCCCTACTTATCACTTTGAGTGGCGAATTATAGACTTAGGGAGATAAATCTTTTCTTAGGCACGGCCTAAACTGATCTTGTTCCCCTTAAATTCGAGAATCTCAACATCAATCTTCTCACCTTCACTCAGCACATCACTCACTTTTTCAATACGTTCATCTGAAACTTTAGAAATATGCAATAGGCCGTCAATGCCTCCAGGAAGCTCTACAAAAGCTCCAAAATCAACAATTTTTTTAACTTCGCCCGTCACTTTATCGCCTACATGATACTCTGGTTTTGGAACTTTATCACTTTTGACAATCCCTTCAATATGCGCACGCGCATCTTTAATACCTTGTCGGTTGATACCTGAGACTTTCACATGTCCCTTTTTCTTGTCGATATCAATAGCTACTTCAAATTTTTCAATAATCTCACGAATGGTTTTACCGGCTTGACCAATAATGTCGCCAACACTAGATGGATCAATATGGAACAGATCACTACTTGGCAAAATACCTTCATTAAGTTGAATTTGTTCTTCACTCTCTTGCATAATGCCAATAATATGTGCGCGTCCCTGACGTGCTTGCATTAACGCCTCTTTTAGAATTTCAAGTGAAACGCCTCCTAGCTTAATATCCATCTGAAGCGCTGTGATCCCTGTCTTGGTTCCGGCTACTTTAAAGTCCATATCACCATCATGATCTTCAAGCCCCATGATATCACTTAAAATAGCGTACGTCCCCCCTTCACTCACCATTCCCATAGCAATTCCGGCAATAGGATCGGTCATCTCAATATCACCGGCGCGAAGCGCCATATATCCACCACAAACGGTTGCCATCGAAGAAGAACCATTGGATTCAAGAATTTCCGATACCAAACGTACCGTATGACCTGAATCCACCATAGCACACTCTAATGCTCGTTTTGCCAAATTGCCATGCCCAAGTTCACGGCGTCTTGGAGGTCCTACGGGAGAAGGTTCTCCTACACTAAAGCCTGGAAAATTATAATGCACCATAAATGATTCATTTTGCGTTTTGCTATCCATCAGCTCTTCATACATTTGGGCATCTTTGTCACCACCTAGCGTCAATACAACCAATGCCTGAGTTTGACCCCGTGTAAAGAGCGCCGAAGCATGGGCTGATGGTAAAATATTGGTTTCAATACGGATGGGGCGAATCTCATCAAGTTTTCTACCATCAGCACGCAGACGCTCTTTTATAATTTGTTCACGTACTGTCTCACGTTTAACAGTTTCAATTGCAGATTTAAGCTGCATTTCGTCCCACTCATGCTGCTCTTTCATTATCGCCTTGCGAATTTGGCGCAGTGCCGTGGAGCGCTCCGTTTTGGCCATTTGATTAATCGCATTTTTAATATCGTTCGCATGATTTTCACGCAAGAATGAGAGCATTTTTTCACTCTCTTCATCCTCTACCAATACAAGAGGTTGTACTGTTTTTTGATACGGAGCAAAAGCCTCTTCATACGTACTGTTGGCACGCGCTAATGCTTCTTGGGCAAGAGAGAGTACCTCAACAAGCTCCTCTTCGCTCATTGCATTACAACTGTAATGACTGATTGTCTCCAGTGCCAAAGTAGGATCTAGCATCGGATCAGCCATAGCCGTACCAAGCATCTCAACTTCGGCCGAACCCATTGTCCGCATTTCAATCATCAACAGATCTTCTTTTGATCCGGCAAGATACAAATCGAGTGTTGAACGTTCAAGCTCTTTGGGCGTAGGATTAAGTATGATCTGTCCCTCTACTTTCGCAACACGGATACCACTAACCGAACAAGCAATATCAATGTCAGAAACAAACAGTGCCGCCGAAGCAGCATTAAGTGCCAAGACCTGAAAATCAGCATCTTCATCGGCACTTAGCACCATTATTGTGATTTGTGTTGGATTCGAGAACCCTTTTGGAAAAAGTGGACGAAGCGATCGATCTACAATGCGTGATGTTAACGTTTCAAAATCACTTGGTTTGGTTTCACGCTTAAAAAATCCTCCTGGGAATTTACCTGCAGCATAGGTTTTTTCAATATACTGAACCGTCAAAGGCAAAAAGCCATCATCAACAAAATCGGTCTCATCGGTCACCACCGTTGCCAACATAACGGTATTGCCACATCTAAGCCAAGCAGCTCCATTAGCCTGGGCGGCAACCTGATTAAAAGCGTAATGTTCGGTTTTATTGCTCAACGCCAGTTCAACACTATAATTCATCTTAAGTCCTTATGTAATATTTCAATAATTTTTGGGTCCAGCACATCATCAAAGAGCTCATAATAACACCATGTCTCTTTGTAGTTTTCCAATTCATGCACAAAAAAGATATTATCCACCAAAGGCTCAATTGCTTCGAGTACTTCGGTTGGCAAGACGGGCACTGCTACGTAAACGGCTTTAGGCTGTTGTGCTAAAACGGCTTTGATCGCGGTCATCAGCTTTAAGCCGCACTCAGATCCTTCATCAATTAACAGTACCGCCTTTCCCTCTTTAGATTCAAACGGTCGTCCTTTGCGATAACGATACATCTGCTGCAAAATACGCTCTTCATATTTTCGTTTCGCTTCACCATACACATAATCAAGCTGAATATCAAACGCTTTACACAAAGCATCATGGATCACGATCTCTTCGGTTTCACACACTCTTGCAATTTCACATTCAGCATTGTGCGGAGCATAAATAGCAGCCGAAAAAAGCATCTCAATCGATACTTTTAAACGGTTGTTTAAATAGGATGCTATTTCCAATCCTCCAGGTGAAACCGCCAGTAAACTCCAGCGTTCATTACGAATTTGCTCAACAGGAAGCGTTTCTAATAGCTGTTTTGCAGCATCTTCACGATTTTTAAATTTTTGCATTCTTATAACCTACATTGCCGCGGCAGAAGTGCCAAAAAAGTATTTAAGATTGTTGTCAATAAATTTAATGCCAGCCCCTAAAAAGATATTTTGTGTTTCACGATTTAAAAAATTATCCCATCCCGCATACACTTCAAGATGTTTCAAAAAGCGATAACGCAACAATATTTTGGTATGAGGATTTTCGCTTCTAACATCATTAACAGCATTAAAATCATATACCTCCGCCGAAACTTTAAATTTGTCAGCATATGCAAAATAATCAATACCAACACCTCCGGTAGACTCTATGACACCGGCACGAAGCATCAAATCACCATAGCGCTTACCATATTGTCCAGAAACATAAAGTTTGCTCTTTTCGTGTTTTTGCGGATCAATCCCTTCTCTCGTATAATCACCCATGTTGATAACATCCAAAAGATAATACGTCTCTGGATTTGGGCGATAAATAACGCTTCCATACGCTTTTGAGTCGGCATCTCGAAAGCGATACTCGCCACGCAACCCAACTTGAAGTTCGCTCACCGTAAAATTTGACAATAGCGAATCCACTTTGTCAAATGCCGATTGACCACTATCAAAAAAGGAGTCTGCTGATACTAAAGCAGCATTGAGCGAGTCTCTATTATCTTCGATCACCGAACTTACATTGTTTTCTATAGCAATAAACTTTTCCATCGCTTCAGGTAGTTTGTTTTCAAGTGCAACACTCAAATTATCCAAACGCACCGATAAAGAATTAATACGCTCCATGATTTCAGGAAGGTCGGCATTAATGGTGTTGGCTGTATTGGTAAATGCCGCACCCATATCACGGAAATTTTTAACGGCATCTGAAAGCGCTACACGATTTTCAAGGACAATCTGATCAAGATGCACGCCGGTATCACGAAATGCTTTGATCATTTCACGCAAATCCTGTTTTTGATCTGCACCCAGAACATCGCGCAAATCTTTCATCAAAAGTTCCAACTGACGTGCGGCAGCATTAACAGCATCACTTGTTTCATCCAGTGCGGCATACTGTTTAAACTGTTTAATCTCTTCGCCATCTTTTAAGGCTGTTGTACTCGAACCTTGTACAATATTAACCATTTTAGCGCCTAAAACACTCTCTTGAGCAATCAGTACTACAGAGTCAGACGCAACTTCAACCTCGTCATTAATAAAAAAAAGAAGTTTAACACGACGACCTTCAATCATAATATCAGTTACTTTACCTATCTGTACCCCGTTCATTGAAACGTTGGTATTACGCTCAAGTCCTGTGGCATCATTAATATAGGCAAAAACGGTATAACCTTTTTGGTTCCATCCGCCAAAATTAGTAACTTGTGTCGAAAGCAATAGCAATGCAACAAGGCCCATAACAACAAAAAGACCGATTTTTGCTTCAAGTTTCACTTATGTTCCTTCCAAAGTATTGCTTGTTTTATATTTGAACGATGTCCCACCTATTGGCTTTAGTGCTATCGTAAAATAGATATATCTGTCATACACCGAAGCAGATTCGTTATGGGTCAAAATCGGACGATTATTTTCAATATATCGTACTCCAAAATCCCAGCACCGTTTCGAATATAATAAACCCACTTCAACGTTTTTCTTCTTAGCATACTCAAAATCATATGAATATTTGCCAAAATATTGGAATCTCTTATTGTATTGATAGGAAAATTGTGATGTTAAATAGCTGTTTTTTACTCTTTCACGCAACTCAATACGATCTTCATAAAGATGGTTGATGTCGATGTATAGCGCATTATTGTGATAGCGGATACTATTGAGTGTTTTAGTCACACGCGCTCGGTTGTGATTGTAATACGTATCATTATAATAATAGATATCCCATCCAAGATTAAGTTCCAGTTCATTTTCAAGTTCGGCATAACGCTCTTCATCCTGCTCATAAACAATACGTTGTATCAACCGATGGTAAAGCAGTTGTTCTCCTTTTGCTACGAGATACTGGCTCATCGTTATTGAAAGTGCATCTTGAATAGTGCTAAGCGTATAGTAATCACACACTTCGGTGTTCCATGCTGATCCGCCGGCACACAATGTTTCATAATCATCATAATATCCATTTTGGACATCTCTTTCAGATTTTGCAAATGCGATATCGACTCCAATGGTGTGGGCCATATCTTCATACCCGCGTGTGAGCGATGTTCCTCCTGAAAAACGCTGAAAAAATCGTCCATAAGTACCATCACGATAGTGAACAAAGGGATTGTCCACTATCGGATCTCCGCCAAATGTAATATAGCGTCCATATAAATTAGCTTCGTAATTGAGGTTGAGATACTCATCAAAAAGTGCTGTTTGTAAGGTTATCGGCAAGGTCATTTCGCCTTGCATCGCCGTTTTTCCTTCACGACGTTCAAAACTACTGACTCTGCTATCAACATAATAATAAAGGTAATCATCAAAAATCATATCAAGATAGTGGTGATAATGAAGTGCTGGCAACTGCTGAATGGTTTGATCGTTATCTTGTTTGCTCAAATCCAAAAAGTATTTAAAATAGCTACCAAAATAGTCTGTTTCATTGCTGTAAAAAAAGTTTACCTTTGAATCAATCTGATTGGAAGTGACATTTTGAGTTTCATCATTATCGGTAAGATTTAAATAATCAACATCCGTCATCCATCGTATATCGCTATACAGTCCCGATTCTCCTTCAAGATCCAAACCCAACCACTCACGTAAAGGTGCTTTATTTTTATAATTGAGTTCAAAACCATAATGTTTTTCATTAGCCAAATCATACTCTTTGGCATAAGAGAACTTTTCTTGAAAATAGCCCGCATGTAGCGAACCTGATGCCTCTTTAGAATCAACAAAACGTAATGTCGAATAAAGTCCTTCTCCCCGGTTGGTACGCACCTGTGGACGCAATTCCAGATCCCACTGATCGGCAACAGCAATATAAAGCGGCTGCTCCACAAAAATACCCTCAGCATTGGAAAAACTAAAACTTGGCGTTAGTAAACCGCTACGACGGCGGGTATCAAGGGAATACCCAAAATAGGGAAAATAAAATACAGGAATATCATAAATATGAAGCCTTGCATTATACACATTCATCCAGTGTGTTTCTGAATTATAATCAGAAGAGCTGAAATAAATTTTCCACAGTGGCGCGCTGGGGTCACATCCCGACACCATACCTTCATCAAGCGTAAAATCTTTTTTTCTGGCATGTGCTTGGGCGGTAGACATCCAGACACGGGTACTCTTATCACTCATATAAAAAGGGGTGAAACTTCTGCTTTCATCGCTAATATCAATTTTGGCATACTCGCCCATTGCAAAGTATGACACCCCTTGCATCGCCACGATATTGCCAAACAGTTCCAAAATTTGATTCTGACGATCATAGTGTGCTTCATTGGCACTAAGATAATGATCTTGATATAAGACGATGACATCATCTTTGGCAATTAAGTTTGTGGTATTTGAATCGACACGCGTAGCAAAAATTTCCAAACGATCATTGGCACAGAGCATGGTTGTAAAAATCAAAAGCCCTGTAACAAGGTGTTTAAACATTGACCACCAGAGTTTGAGCCGTTCGATCATGCCACGTTCGCCTCAGTGGGTCGAACATGCCCCATAAAAATCCAAGATAAAAGAGTATTTCACTAATCACCCGAAACACAGCCCGATTAAACGAAGCATTAAATCCCGGCAATGAAAAGCTACGCAGTTCAATCACTTGGATCCGCATCATTATCTTGCCAATGGTTGCTCCATACTGCATTACAAAAAATGTCTGATACAGTATTTTCATTGCCATATATTCAAGCACAAAAGTGTTGGTCACTGCAATAATAGCTTCTAGCGTTGTTGCTGCTGTGAATTTATCCCACAATACAATCGTAAGTAAAATTGACAACAGCACTTCATCAACAAAAAAAGCAATGCCTCTTTTTCTGGTTTCGGCTAACTGAAGTTGCTCACGATGTAGCAAATCCTCGATCTCTTCGGGATTCATAGTGCCTGATATGCGATATCAGTACGCAATTTTTTACCCGCAAAATGTACCTGTCCACACAACATGTAGGCACGATCTCGCGCTTCTTTTATTGAATCTCCCAATCCAACACACACTAAAACACGCCCACCGTTGGCATATAATACTCCATCTTCTTCGCTTACTCCAGCATATGAGATATGCGCATATGTAGCAATCTCTTCATGCACAATTTGATCCACTACGATTTCAGCCGGCTCACTTGATGCATAAGGATAATCACGACTTGCCATCACTACGCCTACAGCATATTGATTGGAAAACTCTACATGTAAGGCATCAAGCTGATGAGTTGCGGCCTTATAAAACAACTCGCTTGCGGGTGTTTTCATCAAAGGCATTAAAATTTCGCATTCAGGATCGCCAAAACGTACGTTAAATTCTAAAGTATAAGGCTCACCATTCACGATCATCAAGCCGATAAAGAGGACACCTTCAAACGGAGCTTCCTCGGCTTGCATTCCTTTTAATGTCGGTCGAATCACCCGTTCTTTGACCTTTTCATAAATAACATCATTCACCAGTGGTGTGGGTGCATAAGCTCCCATTCCTCCTGTGTTAGGGCCTTCATCATTATCCATCAGACGTTTGTGATCTTGCGCCGCCGGAAGCAAAATAAAGTCTTTGCCATCACAAATGGCAAACATCGAAAGTTCATAACCATCAAGAAACTCTTCAATAATGACTTTTTTTCCAGCATCCCCAAAAGCTTCACCGCTGAGCATCTGTGATGCCGCTTTTTTTGCCTCATCATGTGTAGAGGCAATAATAACCCCTTTGCCCGCACAAAGACCATCAGCTTTAACAACAACGGGAGTGGGTAATGTTTCAATAAATTTAAATGCTGTTTCAATATGATCGGTTTCAATATAGCGCGCGGTAGGAATCTTGTATTTAGCTAAAAAGTTTTTCATATAAACTTTTGAACCTTCAAGCTGAGCAGCCGCTTTAGAAGGGCCAAAGACCGTAAGACCTTCGGCTTTAAAAATATCCACAATCCCTTCAACCAAGGGAGCTTCAGGCCCTACAATGCTCAAATCAATAGCATGATTTTTAGCATACATTGCCAATTCGTGGTAATCCTTTATCGCTACGTTTTCACCCAAACGCGATGTTGCACCGTTTCCTGGGGCGAAATAAAGCTTATCAACTTGAGGATCCTGCGAAAGAACACGCCCAATAGAAAATTCACGTCCTCCGCTACCAATTACCATAACATTCATCTATAAAGTCTCCGTGATTGACATGAAAATGAAGTGAGTATTCATACAAAAGTAACCTCTTGTATCAATACTCACATTGATTATAAAATATTTTTGTTCCCTGCATAGGGGGTTAGATGGGTTCTAGTCCAAGTGGGCGTTTCGCAAGTAGCTTTGGTTCTCAAAGCCGAAAAAAAGCAGATCGAGTACTTCATTAGGGGCCGTTTCTAAAGCAAATGCTTTCAAACAAAACAGCCACACACCAAAGTAACTACGCTATCCACTGTATGAATATGTAGAACCCCTGATATGCGATCTCTCGCGCCACTCAGGCTAGATTAGAGTATAACCTAACAAAACTTATAAATGATTAATTTTCAGCTACTAAAACTCAGCCTTTTAGCTTGAGCAATTAGGCTTTTGATTGAAGGTTCCTCTGAAACTTCAGCGCTTACATGTAAAGGGAGTGCGTTCGCTGTCGTTGTACCAATAACAACCACTTTATGCGTTGGTGCAAAAGAAAAGTTTTTCATAAAACATTCCACACTCGAAGGTGAAGAAAATGCAAGTACCGCATCCTCATCAACCTGATCAAGTTTCAAGTTATCATTGCAGTATGTTTCATACACCGTAACGCGCTCTATTGCCCTGCCCTCAGCCTGTAAACGCTGGGCAAAATCACTGGCAAGAATACGTGCCGATGGAAACAGTATCAAACGATTGGCATAGTTTCCATGTATCACATCATACAAGCCATCACCATACCCCTTTGCCCAGGCGATGACATGGGCACCTTTGCTGCGGGCATACTCAGCCGTAGTCTCAGAAACCGCAATCACATCAACGTTTTGCCAAGCTATATGGTTGTATTCGAGCGCATTGAGAGCCTCTTTTGAGGTAAGAACAATCAGATTGTATTGTGTGATATCAATCGTTACATGTAGATAATGTGTCTGTATAATAGGAACATGAGTAACCCCCTCATAAGGGGTTTTTGAAAAAAGATAAATGCGACGGTTTATTCCCATTCAATTGTTGCTGGCGGCTTAGAAGAGATATCATATACGACACGATTAATGCCATCAACCTCATTAATAATACGGCGGCTAATGCGCTCAAGTAAATCGTGGGGTAAATACGCAAACGTTGCGGTCATGCCATCCACGGCCTCAACCACGCGGACACAGACCGTATTGTCATAAGTGCGATTATCACCCATGACTCCAACCGATTTGACATTAAGCAATACAGCAAATGCTTGCCACGTCTTGGTGTAATAACCACTGGCTTTGAGTTCATCCAACAAAATCACATCTGCTTCGCGAAGCAGATCCAAATCAGCAGGATTAACATCGCCCATAATACGAATGGCCAGACCTGGCCCTGGAAACGGATGACGCTGAATCATACCCTCAGGAAGTCCAAGCTCTAAGCCTACCTTACGTACTTCATCTTTAAAAAGCTCTCGTAACGGTTCAATCAACTCAAAATCCATCCAATCGGGCAATCCTCCAACGTTATGATGCGACTTAATCACTTCTGAAGGCCCATTAACCGATACCGACTCTATAACATCCGGGTACAGCGTCCCTTGCGCCAAGAATTTAATGCCATCATGTTTTTTGGCTTCGGCCTCAAATACTTCAATAAACGTATGTCCAATGATTTTTCGTTTCTCTTCGGGGTTGCTAATACCTTTAAGTTTTTCTAAAAAGGTATCTACTGCATCTACTGTTATAAGCGGCACTTTAAGATGCACCTTAAAGACATTTTCAACCTGCTCGCGCTCCCCTTTTCGAAGCAAACCATTATCAACAAATACAGGAATCAGTTGATCTCCTATTGCTTCGTAGAGCAGCGCTGCTGTCACCGATGAATCCACACCACCGCTCAGAGCACAAAGCACTTTACCATCGCCTACTAGCGCACGAATTTTTGCAATCTGCTCTTTAACAAAATGCTCCATTTTCCATTTTTCACTAATGCCACAAATATTTCGTGCAAAATTGCGCAGCATTAAATAGCCCTCTTCAGAGTGCTGCACTTCAGGATGAAACTGCATTGCATAAACACCTCTTTTTTCATCAGCAATAGCAGCATATGGTGAATTTGCAGAGTGCGCAATCGGTGCAAAGCCTTCAGGCAATACATCAACACGATCAGAATGGCTCATCCAGACAATGCGATTATTGTCACATGCAGCAAAAAGTGGTGAACACTCTCCATGTTCTTGGTTGATTTCCAATTCTGCTTTACCGTATTCATGATGATCTGAACGAATGACTGAACCGCCAAAATCTACAGCAATGCGTTGCATCCCATAACAGATACCCAGCACCGGAATACCAAGTTTGTAAACCTCTTGATCCACTTCATAAGCATTTTTACTATAAACAGAAGAGGGACCACCGCTTAAAATAAGTCCTTGAGGGTTTTTGGCTTTGATCTCTTCAACTCCAGAATGATAAGGAAGAATCTCGCAGTAGATACGATCTTCACGCAGACGGCGCGCGATCAACTGAGTATATTGTGAGCCAAAATCAAGAACGATAATACTGACATCTTTCACTAATAGGCCTTTAAACTTGAAGTCATAATGTAAGGGTACCTTAAATGAGGTTAAGATCGTTTTAGAAGAGGTCTCGAAGCTTCAAAAGAAGCTTCCATCCTGGCCTTTAGTATTGAATATAAAGATGCAGCATTTCAAACTGAACATACCAAATTATTAAAGAAAGAATATAGCCAACGAGAATAGTCCAAGCCAGCTTCATATGTGAGCCAAACGTATAAACACCACGCATTTTTCCCATAACACCAACACCTGCAGCCGATCCAAAAGAGATGAGCGAGCCCCCAATACCTGCCGTCAGCGTGACCAACATCCATTGTGCCAGTGGAATATCCGGATTCGATTTTAAAACAGCGCTCATAACCGGAACGTTGTCCACAATCGCTGAAATGAACCCAACACCAATATTAACCGCTGTGGGTGAAAACATATCATAAAGCTTAACAGCATGTGCCAGAAAACCTGCAAAATGCAGCGCTCCTACCGCAGCTAAAATACCAAAGAAAAAAAGCAATGTATCATTTTCAATTTTACTGATAGCACTAAAAATATTCATCTCTTGTTTATGTTTAACATTAAGAAATTGGGTATAGAGCTTAAGCAGTGAGAGGCCAAAAAGCATACCCCACATTGGCGGCAAGTGCATCACTTGTTTAGAAATAACAGCAATAGCAATGGTTAAAACCCCAAGCCAGATAATTGCTTTACCACCCTTTAGAATCTCAATCTTATCGGCAGCTTCATCATTAACTTTATTTGGATGCTCATCAGGAACATAACGACTTAACAAATACGCTGTAACAAACCACCCCAAAAAAGATGCTGGAAACAGAAAAAGAAAGTCAATAAAGTGCCCTTTTTCTGCCGTCCATGCCATTAGTGTTGTAATATCACCAAACGGACTCCACGCACCTCCAGCATTAGCCGCTACAACAATATTGATAGCGCTAGGAACCAAAAAAGCTCTATTCTCTTTTTCTATCGTAATCAACACGGTAGAGAGAATCAGTGCCGTTGTCAGATTGTCTGCCACCGGTGAGATAAAAAAGGCTAAGATGCCTGTTACCCAAAATAGCCGTTTATAGCCATAGCCCTTTTTAATCAACTTAGTTTTTAATGCAGTAAAAACTCCGCGTTCAATCAAAGCCTCAATAAATGTCATTGCTACAAACAAGAAAAAGAAAATCTCTGCAATTTCAAGAATCAAATGTGCAATTTCATCTTCAAATGGTGCAAAATTATGGCCCGTAGCCGCATAATATCCGCCAAGCAGCATAAATAAAAACGTACCGGTAAATAGTGCTGGCTTTGCCTTGTTGATATGATACTTTTCTTCTGCGGCAATAAAATAATACCCCACTACAAAAATAACAAGTATAAACCATCCAAATGGCTCAGTGGCAAGATCAACCGCGTGTACAGCATCATGTGCTGTTGTCATATGTACTCCTTAAGTTATGTAATGAACCCCTACTGATTCTTTGCGTTCGATCGCCGAAGCGATAATAGCACGCGCGCTCAGGAGTCTGAGCCGTAACATTCTGCCTATCTTCTGTGCCAGCAAATCATCAACAAATTCTTTTGCTTTTTGCAAACCTTCATGGGTTCTAACAATGGAGACATTATGCCACATTATCTCTCGCAGTGCATCTTTTTTTTCCTTATCTGAGGGCAGAACAAGGGGCTCTTGGCATATCTCAAATGTTTTGTAACATTTTTGATATCCTTTTTGTAAAGCCATCTTGGCAGCACGTTTAGAAAAAACCAAGCCCTCTAAGAGTGAATTACTAGCAAGTCTATTTGCACCATGAACCCGGGTTGAAGCTACCTCTCCCACAGCATACAGGCCTGAAATGCCTGGAACTTCTCCATGTAGGTTTGTCCGAATCCCTCCTATAGAGTAATGAAATGCTGGAGATATCGGTACGCGATCCTTTGGTACATTAAAGCCTAGCGCCTTAAAACTAATTGTAATATTGGGAAATCGCTTTCTGAAATGATCGATTTCAAAATTTCGAAATGAAAGATATACTTTTTTGCCTGTACGCTTTTGATAATCAAATATGGCACGGCTTACAATATCACGAGAAGCCAATTCGCCGCGTTCATCATATTCTGATAAAAAACGATAGCCATCTTCATCTTCAACATAGGCACCTTCGCCGCGTAAGGCTTCGGTTAAAAGAAGTTTTTGCGCTCCGTCATTACGAACATACACAGTAGGATGAAATTGTGTCATCTCCATACGTTCAACATCAATACCTTTTTCAATACAAATACCATGAATTTCACCGCTAATACTTTTTGCATTGGTGTGATATTTATAAAGTGATCCTACGCCTCCGCTTGCCAAAATGACCTGTGATGCCATAATGTGCATAAAACGGTTTCGGTAATAGACTTCAATACCGCATACTTGATGATTTTCAATTAATATATCTGTCACTGTAGCACCCGCTAACATCGGATGCAGCATATGAGAAAGCAAAAAATAGTGCACATAACGCCCCGTTGCATCCCCACCTGCACGTACAATGCGTTGTCTTGAATGCGCTGCTTCTTGTGTGTAATAGAGCTGGCCTTGTTCATCTCTGTCAAATTCAAAACCGTTTGCAATCAAATCATTGATAATACTCTGGCTCTCCTGGCTCAGTATCGTCACCGCCTCAACATCACAAAGGCCATCTCCAGCTTGAAGCGTATCGGCAATATGTGAAGGGATATCCTCATCATCATAGGCGGTTGTAATACCACCTTGAGCATAGTAGGTATTACACTCCCACGGATCGGCCTTATTGACAATCAAAACTTTTTTTTCTTTAGGAAGCTGCATAGCAGCATAAAGTCCGGCTATACCGGCACCCACAATAATAACATCATAGTGCACTAAGGTTTCTCCGTATGCTGTTGCGGATAAAAGGGATCAGCTTTATAGCCACATCCAGAAAGACCTAGCACCAAAAGTGCTATAATCACTCCATGAATTTGCCTTTTTATAAACATCATGGCTGTTGTTTTTTCCCTTTTTGGTTTAATGACGATAGTATACCCCAAGATCGAAAAATGCTCCATTAGTGCTACATCAGTATGCGTGAAATCATAAAGAATCTTCCACATGATCCTGGAGTGTATCACTACTTTGATGCCAGTGGTCGATTACTCTATATAGGCAAAGCCAAAGACCTTGCCAAAAGAGTCAAAAGTTATTTTCGTTTTACCCCAGAACTTGGGCCTAATACCAATCTCTCACCCCGTATCCGCAAAATGATTGATGAAACAATCTCCATGCATTATATTATAGTCAAAAGTGAGCATGATGCCCTGATACTTGAAAACTCTCTAATTAAGCAGCTCAAACCAAAATACAACATATTATTGCGTGATGACAAAACATACCCCTACATTTACATTGATTATTCCAAACCTTATCCCCGTTTTGAAATCACCCGTAAAGTTATTGATGGCAAACAAATTGATTATTTTGGTCCCTACTCATCCGGAGGACGCGATATCTTAAATTCAGTTTATGAACTGTGTAAACTGGTGCAAAAAGCAAGCTGTCTTAAAGGTAAAAAAGCGTGCCTTTTTTATCAAATTGACAAATGTCTTGCACCTTGTGAAAAAGTGGTTGATCCTAAAGTTTATTTAAAGATCGTTGCTCAAGCACGCCGTTATATTAAAGATAAATCATTTTTAATCAAAGCATTACAAGCCCGCATGGAATTTTATGCCGAGATGCTTCGTTTTGAAGAAGCTCAGGAGATTCGAGACCGGATCATCAACATTCAAAAAATGGAACATATTTCACAGATTGATCTGGCCAAAAACAGCCATTACGATATTTTTGCTATTGATCACAATAATCACCAAGCAGCTATTGTACGGCTTTTCATGCGTTATGGCAAAATTGTTTCATCATCACACGATGTTATTCCTATTAAAGAGAGTTTTGATAGAGATGAACTTTATGAACGTCTTTTACTTGAATATTACAAAAATGAAAAACCTCCCATTATTGCACCTATCCTTATTGCCCATGATTTTGAAACACGTTTACTTGTAGGCGAACATTTAAGCACAATTTTTGAAAAAAAAGCGCATATTCACATCCCAAAACAGGGTGAAAAGATGCGCTTGATTGCACTGGCCAAACAAAATGCTTTTGAATTGTTGGCACATCGTAAAGAAGATGCCTTTGAAACATTAGGAGAGGCCGTGCAATCACTCTTTGGATTGGAAAATTTTCCCGAAACTGTAGAAGTTTTTGACAATTCGCATCTTGCCGGAGAAGCTACTGTAGGTGCCATGATTACATGTAAACATAACCAGTTTTACAAAAGCGCGTATCGCCATTATCATCTTGATGCGCGTGATGAATATGCTCAAATGCGAGAAACGCTTTCAAGACGTATTGAAAGTTTTGCAACGCTATCTCCTCCTGATTTATGGATTATCGATGGCGGCCAGACATTACTCACCTTAGCATCTGAGCTCTTAGCTTCTTCAGGAAGCTATGTCGATGTTATTGCTATTTCAAAAGAGAAAATTGATGCCAAAAGCCACAGAGCAAAAGGTAAAGCGCTGGATGTTATTCATACTTTAAATGACACATTTAGGCTTCAAAGCAGTGACAACCGTTTACAATGGGTTCAAAAACTTCGTGATGAAGCACATCGTTTTGCCATCACATTTCACAAAAAAACAAAACTTAAGCGAGATCAAGAGAGTAAACTCCTTTCATTGCACGGTATCTCAGAAGCAAAAATCAAAAAACTCCTTAAATATTTTGGAACCTTTGAAGCCATTAAAAATGCTCCAATAGCATCGCTTGAGCAACTCTTAAACGAGAAAGATGCTAAAATAATAAAAAAACTCTATGAATAAGCAGTTATTTAGGGGTTTCTATGGTATATTAAGCTTCATTTTACACTGTTAACATGTATCTTGGTTATTAAATACCTAACATACGGTTAACATTTTGCGAGGTTCTTGTCCATGCATCATCCGACACCTATTGATGAAGAGTATGAGTTTTCCGGCCGTGTTATCATCAGTGAAACTGACACGAGAGGTGTCATTACTTTTGCTAACCGGAAGTTTTGTGAAATATCAGGCTACAGTTCTGAAGAACTGCTTGGAAAGCCTCATAACCTTATCAGGCATCCGGATATGCCCCGTGCAGCTTTTGCACTTATGTGGGAGACTATACAAAAAGGTGAAATTTGGCGTGGCCATGTCAAAAACCTTAGAAAAGACGGACGCTATTATTGGGTAGAAACTGAAATTTCTCCCGTTAAAGATGAGAACGGAGTCATTGTTAGTTACATCGCAGCACGAAAGCCAGCGTCGCACCAAGATATTGAAGAAGCTCAAGAGCTCTACGACAAGATGCGTGAGCAAGAGTAGGAGGAAGGAACCAGATGCTTATATACGACCATAACAAACACTTTATTGGAATTGACGAAGATGACCTTAAACAATTAGGCTTTAATACTGCTGCCTCTTTATTCGAATACTGTAATGACTTTGCAGAACTGTTTGTCAAACGACCAGGTTACATCCATAATTTTAAAAATTTTGCATGGATTGATTTTGTATTGCATGCCGAAGCTGAAGATTCAAAAGCTATTATTCACACTCCAAAACGTAATTTTTCATGTGTACTGTCTATTAAACCTTTTCACCTTGTGGGCGCTTCAGATCAGGATGCTTTTGCAATTTATTTACAAAATATGCGTCCACTAAATGATGAACAAAATGCTCAAATTGCTCATGACATCTCAACGCACCCAACACCAATTATTGGTGATACATCAGTAAAACATCATACTGCCACATCTGAGTCTGCGTTGCCAAATTTTGATAATATGCCGGCTCACGAATTAAGCGAACCTGATATTTTTGATGTTCCTCTTGAATCTGCTCACACTTATCATCCAGACTCTAAAGAATCGTTTAACCTTGATATTGATGATGCTATCGAACCTGCGACATTCCAAGCAGACAGTAGCCCTAAAACGCCACTGCCACTCATTGAAGACCAAGATAAAGCAAGCGATCTCAATACTCACAAACGCTCTAATTTACCTGATATTCCGATGCTTGGTGATAAATTAAGCAGTTCTGATCAAGAGTATATCAATAATCTACAGATTGATCCTAATTATCGCTATAATCCACAAATTGCAGCTGATGAGCTTGGTCTTCCTGTTGATCTTATCGAAGAGTTTATCGGTGATTTTATTCAACAAGCGCATGACTTTCATGATCCACTATTCGATGCGTGTAACGCGCAGGATATGGATAATATCAAAACATTATCGCACAAGCTCAAAGGTGTTGCTGCTAATTTACGTATTGAAGATGCATTTGAAGTGCTAAGCGTTATCAATACCTCACATGATATTGATGAAATTTTTGCAAATTTGAAACATTTTTATTTTTTACTTGCCAAACTTGAAGGAAAAGAACCTGAAGCAACTGCAAACAAAAATACCTTTAACAATACTCCCGCAGAAGTTGCTATTACCGATGATGTTATAGCAGACGAGGATGTAACACAAGAGGAGAACGAAATAGCCTCAAGTGAACTTGATGACATTTATGCTCTTGGTATTGCCACGACTAAAGATAATGAAGAGTTGTTTGATATTCCTCAACAGCCACTGGCTTTGGACGAACAGTCTAAAGAAGAAGATGATGATGACATGATCATTGCCCTTAAAGAAGAGGATGAAGGTGTATTTTTAGTTGTTGAAGACGAGGATAATCCAAAAGATGAATCACTAAAATCTGAACCTAAACGTCCAATGCTTAACATTGATGAGGATGAAAACAAAACAGATTTTGTAGCAGACTCTTTTGAAGAAATGGATGAGGAAGATGATAAACTTTCACTCCTTGATATTGTGGATGATGCTGAGATTACACATCAATTCGATAGTTTAAAAGTTGCTAATGAGCTAGGACTCTCCAAAGAACTTGTAGAAACTCTTGTGTCAGACTTTAAACATGAATCCGAAAATCAAGTAAAAGCTCTTAAAGAAGCGGTCAATGCGTTTGACTCACCCCGTTGGCAACGCCTTGCAAAAGAGCTCAAAGGAATTAGTGATAATCTTAGATGTACCGAAATTTCTTATCAACTTCAAACATTAAGTACTACTAATGATGCTCAACAAGCAAAGACTTCACTTGAAATATTTGCTAAACTCATAGATCAACTGTAATAAAGGGCTGAACATGCAATTTGGATTAAAAAATCGACTTAGACTTATCAGTCTATTTCCTATTCTCATACTTTTTTCACTGGCAACTTACTACGTGTACACTTCATATAATAGTTATGTAATCTCTCAACGCCTTCAAGAAAAACTCAAAGAGAACAAAGCCCTTAATGAAATTCTTACCAACGTTTCGCGGGAACGGGGTATGACTGTTATGTTTATGGGCAATTCATCTCCAACAACATTCAATTCGCTAAAAGCGCAACGCGCTATTGTGGATGCCAAAATCCACTCTTATCTGAATTTTGTACAATTCAATCAATTACTGACAAACGAGCAAACCACTCAAAGTAATATTTCCGAAATCAAAGCAATCAAGAATATTATTGATGCCATACGTCCCAAGATTGATGAGCAACATGTCGATTTTAACGATATTTTCTATAAGCAATATGGTGAGTCCCAAATCAAAACACTTCATATGATTGAAGCTCTTGTCAGCTTACATGTAGATGCTGAAATTAACTCACTCTCCACAACTTACCTCTCTTTTGCAAGGTCTAAAGCTTACAGTTCATCTGAACGTGATCTGATTGCATATCCATTAGCACAAAAGAAAGCACTAGAGATTGAAGATCTTTCTGCTTGGCTTCGTTTTATTGGCCAGTCTGATGCATACAATTATGATACGCTTATTAACCAAGTCGTAAAAAACGAACTGCGCCAACTGTTTACCAATGAAGACAATGTTGAGCTATTTGAAGATATTGCTGCTGAACGTGCTAACATTATGCAAGCCGCTATCAAAGGAGACTATGACACTCAGGCTGGGGTCTGGTTTGCTATGATCTCAGAAAAATCAAACCTGCTTGATAATGCTGAGTTGAAATTACTCAATGCCATGGATGATCGTGCCATAAAAGTTCAAGAAGAAGCGCTACAGATTTTAATTATTTCTATTACTATCTGGATTATATCTTTACTCATTGGTATCCTAGGCATGCTTCTCGCATCTGAAATTCAAAAAAATATTAAAAACCTTGAATCAGTTCTAAAACGTGTAGCATCAGACGCGCATGATAATGACGATGATACGTTTATGGATCAAAACATTAACCTTGAAACAACCCAAGGAACGGCACAAGCGTATGCCTTGCTTGAAAATATCATTGCTCAAACCCGACGCGACAAACAGTTTGCGATGGAAGCAAGTGAAGCAAAATCGATGTTTCTTGCTAACATGTCACATGAAATTCGTACGCCTCTTAATGGAATCGTTGGCTTTACGGAACTTTTAAAAGATACAGACCTTGAAGATGAGCAACGTGAGTTCATTGACATTATTGAAAAAAGTTCTGAAAACCTTCTTGAAATTATTAATAATATTCTTGATCTTTCCAAAATTGAGAGTAATAAACTTGAAATCGAATCTATTGTATTTAATCCGATTGAAGAGTTTGAGAGTGCTGTCGAAGTGTATGCGGTTCGTGCTTCTGAAAAACATATTAATCTTGGATGTTTTATTGATCCACATCTTGAACGTCCTCTCAAAGGCGATCCAACAAAAATAAAAGAAGTTGTTATTAATCTTCTTTCCAATGCTGTCAAATTCACTAACAGTGGCGGGAATATTAATGTTGATATTCGTAAACTACCCAGCGATACACCAAACCGTACACAAGTTAAATTTATGGTACAAGATAGCGGTATTGGTGTTAGCGGTGAACAAAAAGCCAAAATTTTTGAAGCGTTCTCACAAGCGGATACTTCTATTACCCGTAAATATGGCGGTACTGGACTTGGATTAACCATTTCTAGTCGTTTTATTGAATTTATGGGTGGAGAGCTTGACCTTGAAAGTGAAGCTGGTGTAGGTACAACATTCTTCTTTACTCTTGAATTTGAAGAAATTGAAACACTTAATGAATCCATTAGTGGCACTTATGGCAGTATTAATACTCTTTTGCTTGAAAACAAAACAAAACTTAAAGCACAAAATAGCTACCTCAAAGAGTATCTTGAATTCTATGGCACAAACATTACTACATTTCATGATATTGATGAGCTTAATGCACTGGGCCAGCAGATCAAATACGACATCATTTTTATTGATTATGATGATGTTGATGAAGAAATTTTGAATGAATACTGCAATTTAGACTATAAAGTCGTACTGATTACTAAATCATTCTTTATGAAACAGATTGAATCACATGGACTTAATATATACAAAGTCCTCTACGAACCACTCAACGGCAGTAAAGTCAAAGCTGTTTTAGATGGATATAGTCCTGACGAAGTTGTTTCAAAAAAAGAAGGACGTCCAAAACGCAAACGCTTTAATGAAAAAACTTCCAAATTTTCAGCAAGATGTCTTATTGCCGAAGATAATGTAATTAATCAAAAACTCATTAAACGCACCTTGGAAGATTTAGGACTTGAAGTTACTTTAGCCAATAATGGCCTTGAAGCTTTTGAGAAACGTAAAAATAACGATTATGACATTATTTTTATGGACATTCAAATGCCAGTGCTTGATGGTATGGAGGCTACACAAGAAATTCTTGATTATGAAGAGGACTTTAATAAACCTCATATTCCAATTATTGCACTGACGGCAAATGCGCTCAAAGGTGACCGTGAACGCTTTATGGAAGTTGGGATGGATGAATATACAACCAAACCGCTTGTTCGTACTGAAATCATTACACTACTCAATCGCTTTGTTGGTGAAAAAATAGTTGATGTCATGTCTGAAGAGATTTCTGAGGAAGTCATTGAAGAAATTGAAGAAAACGATTCTGATGTTATCGAAGAGATACAACAAGAAGATACACCTGCATCTTTTGAAGAGACGGAACTTGTAGAAACAGATATTGCTGAATATGCTAAAGATATTCTTTTAATTAAACGTAATCCTATTGAGACAAAACTTTTTACCCATCTTCTTGAGGAGCTTGATTTTAGTTTTGATACGGCAAACTCAAAAGCATCTTTTGAGTCACTTATGGCAACACAACAATATTATAAAGTCATTCTATTTGATTATGACGGCCCAATTGAAAACATTAAGCAGATCCGTGATAAGCTTCCGCTCTCACTTTCGACAGCCTTAGTTATGCTAGTTGATCCAGCAGTTGAAATCGATAGTATTGATACTAAAGGCACTGATGAAGTAGTTAAAAATATTGTAAACAAAGATTTATTGCGGCTCATTATTGAGAAATTTATTTAGGGGTTACCAATGCAAACCGAGAGAGTGTTAAAGATTCTTGCTGTTGATGATGACATAATCAACCTCAAACTCCTAAAATCAATGTTAAAAAAGATCCCTCTGGTGCATGAGGTTGTCGAAGCTAAAAATGGTGCCGATGCCGTCGCTATTTTGAAAGATCAACAAGACATTGATATTGTTTTACTTGATATTATTATGCCAGTTATGGGAGGAATTGAAATGCTTAAAGTCGTTAGAGCTGATGAAACACTTCAAGACCTTCCTATCATTGTTCTTACCACGGATGAAACAAAAAAAGCAGAGGCATTGGAGTGCGGTGCCAATGGTTTTTTAATGAAACCGATTCGTGAAAAAGATGTTATGGAAAAAATTGAGCAGTTGGTGACGCTCTAATAGATCATGTTGATCATTTGATCAACATGATGTTTAATACCTCTTCAATACGTGAAACAGCAATAATTTGCAAGTTATCTCGTACTTCTTCGGGAATATCTTCTAAATCTCTTTCATAATTTTTTTGTGGAATTAATGCTTTAAGCATTCCCGCGCGGTGCGCTGCTATCAGCTTCTCTTTCAATCCGCCAATAGGAAGTACATTGCCTGTTAACGAAACCTCACCTGTCATCGCAATATCAGGCTGCACTTTTTTATTGCTTAAAATGGATGCAATTGCCGTTGACATAGCAATGCCGGCACTTGGTCCATCTTTGGGAGTTGCCCCATCTGGAACATGAATATGAAGATCATAACGTTTATAGACCTCGCTAGGCTCTATTGATGTATTCTCTTCTTTCTCTTTTGAGGTTAAGGGAATAATGGAAAGATCCACAAGCAATTCGCCTTTATCAATTAAGGTTTTCACCACGCTTAATGAAATACGTGCCGATTCCTTCATAACGTCTCCAAGACTTCCAGTAATCTGCAAAGCACCTTTACCTTTAATGCGAATTGTTTCAATTTTTAGTACATCGCCGCCAACAGCCGTCCAAGCCAAACCATTTACAACACCAATGTGGGCGATATGATCGGTTTTATCAATTTCAAATACGCTCTTATCCATAAACTTACTCAAATTTTTTCCTGATACACTAACCTTATCAAGAGTAGCCTCTTCAAGCAACATTTTTGCTGCTTTTCTAGCAATATCAGCAATACGACGACGCAGGTTACGCACACCTGCCTCACGTGTATATTTGTGAATAATTTCATGTAGTGCTGCCTTGCTCACAGCAACTTCACGATTTTTCAGACCATGGCGTTTAATCTCTTGTGGCAATAAATAGCGCTTGGCAATTTCAAATTTTTCTTGGGGTGTATAACTGCTAAGATTAATGAATTCCATACGATCACGAAGTGGTGCAGGAATTTTTCCAACATCATTAGCTGTAGCAATAAAAATAGAACGGGAAAGGTCAATATTAAAATTAAGATAATAATCACGAAACGCATTATTCTGTTCTGGATCTAAAACTTCAAGCAACACCGCGGTTGGATCACCGCGACCTGAACGAGAGACTTTGTCTATCTCATCAAGCACAATGACGGGATTCATCTTTTTGGCATCAATTAAGCCTTGAACAATACGTCCAGGCATAGCACCAATATAGGTGCGTCGATGTCCTCTAAGCTCATTAACATCCTCCAGTCCGCCTAGTGCAATGCGCACCAATGGCCGCTTTAATGCTGTGGCAATCGAATTAGCCAGTGATGTTTTTCCTACGCCTGGAGGCCCCGCAAAACACAAAATTGCACCTCGGCCTTCTTTATCTGCAATACCGCGTAATTCTAAAAGTTCTTTAACTGAAAAATACTCAACAATGCGTTCTTTAGGTTTTATCAGCGAAAAATGGTCGCCATCAAGTTGTGTTTGAACATCTTGAATTTTGAGCGGTTTTTTTGCTTCATCGCCAAAAGGAATTTCAAGTACCCACTCCAAATAGGTCTGAATCATCCCTGCATCAGCAGAATCAGGGTGCATCCGTGCAAAACGCTCTAATTGCTTATGGGTCTCTTTATAGGCATCTTCACCCATTTTCTCTTTTTTAGATTCAAGTTTACGACGATACTCTTCGATCTCTTCATCACGTTGGGTATCTACCCCTAATTCACGCTGAATTTCTTTAAGCTGCTCTTTTAAAAAGTACTCTTTATTAGCACGATCCATATGCGAGTGTACTTTTGATCGAATCTCTTTTTGAAGTTTATTAGCTTCAATTTCATCCATCAAATAATCAATCAGCTTTAAAAAACGCTGCTCGGTATCGGCTTCGGCAAACATATCATAAGCTTGCTCTTTTTTCAACCGAATGGAGCTGCATATGAGATCTGCAATACGATTGTATTCATGATTTTCTTCGATTGTTCGCAATAAATCCGGAGGAAAATAGTTACTAATCTGAGCCAGAGTTCGTACTTTTTCACGCACTACTTCCAATACAGCATCCATTTTAAGCTCATTGGGCACGGTTGGAATAATACGATCCACATTAGCTTTAAGGTAATCAGATTCATCAAATGTATGAAGAATTTTACCGCGGGCCAGTCCCTGAAACAACACTTTAATACGACCATCAGGCAATGAAACTTTACGCATCAAAGAACCAATAACACCAACGTTATAAAGTGCCTCAAAGCTACGTTCGCCTTCATGATCAGGTTTTGTCGGACAAACCATCACCAATGTATTATGATCTATCGCCTCAGATGCGGCTTTAATATTGATTTCATCATTTAAAAAAATAGGTGAAATCATAAAAGGATATAAAAAAAGATCGTCTTCGGCAATAACCGGAAGATCATTTGGAAATTCGCTATAGTGACTTAACTGCATATTACTCCATACTTAAACACATTTTTTAAAGATTATCTATCTTGTGAAGAACTTGATTGCTCTTGCAATTTATTTTCTATTATATCAGCATCGCCATTTTCAAGCGAATTGCGTGAAACGACACTTTGGGTATCAGGAATCAAAAAAGCATACCAGCTAGCACTGCCATCACCTTCAAATATGGAGCGATATAGTGGTACCTGAGCCGGTTCAACCTGATTCCAGTCAATCCACCCTTCTTTACGCATATTGCGATAGTATCTTGCGGCTTTAGGTTTATCAAGTCGATCATAAAGCGATGCAATCGACTCATTAAGTGCAGCCCGTGCCATCACCAAACGTGTAATCATTGTATCAACAACCGGTATGTACATCGAATAGGGATAACTTTTTTTAAATGTCTCTCCCGCCACAATGGTCTCATTCATCAATCCTTGATCACGTCTAGGATACGGTAGCGCCAAATATTTTGCTTTTACTTTGAGATATTCGGCATATTCACGTTCAATGGGATCGGCATAACGTCTGATATACTCATTTAAAAAGTGCTCACTCAACAAATACTCTTCATGATACATATGCGCCTGAGCCATAATTAATGTGGCTTGCTGCAATAACGGTGAACCAATATGTTCACTTTGTAGTGAACTGTAATAATTGTCGGCTTTTTCTAAATTGCCTTTGCCAATCGACTCAATCATTTTGCCGTACCAATAGGCTGCAGGTTTATTATATTCATCAAGTTCTTTAGAACAACCTGAAAACAAAAGCAATAAAAGCACTGTATAGATGATATTTTTTGTCATAAGATTCAGATTTAACCTTCAAGTATAGAAAAAGCAATTCTACCAAAACCTCTTTAAATATTGTTGTGCTAGAATGGAAGGCTAATTTACATGTAAGAGAAGGCAATGATTTTTGAACTAAAAGCTCCGATACTCGGATTTGAACATATTAAACAACTGGAACTAAAAAAAATTGATGATATCTTTATGCGTTTGCAATCGGTGGATGCCAAAGAGCCTTCATTCACCCTTATTAATCCTTTTGTTTTGCGTAACTATGAATTTGATCTCCCCTCACCGCTTCAACAACTCTTACAAATCAACGATAACTCCAATCTACTCATTTTCAATATTGTTATGATTCAAAAACCTATTGAAAACTCTACAATCAATTTTGTTGCACCCCTCATCTTTAATACAGATACCCAAACAATGTTGCAATATATCATAAACGACCGTTTTGATTATGGAGTAGCTGAACCTATTAGCTCTTTTCTAGAGGTTAGCACGCATGAATAATACCGTCACATTTGTTGGCAATGGTAATATGGCGCTTTCCATTGCCAAAGGTCTAAAAGTACACTATAGTATTGAAGTTGTAGGCCGCAATATGACGCATTTGAATGCTTTTGAAGAGGCCTTAGGCGTCTCATGCGCCAAGCATGATCTTCAAAGTTTTGACATCTCTAATAAAACGCTCATTTTATGCGTTAAGCCTGCCAATATTGAGAGTGTCGGCACAATGCTGCGCGGCAATGCTAAAACACTTTATTCGGTACTGGCTGGTACATCACTAGAAGCACTCAAAACCCATTTTGACGCCAATGCTTATGTACGTGTTATGCCAAATCTGGCAGCTAGCGTAGGCAAATCAATGAGTACGCTTACTGGAGATGTTACATGTAAAGATGAAGCTTTGGCTCTTTTTGATACTATTGGCCACACACTTTGGCTTTCAAGCGAAAAAGAGATTGATATTGCCACTGCACTTGCCGGAAGTGGTCCCGCTTATTTGGCACTCATTGCCGAAGCATTTGCTGATGGCGCTGTAAAACAAGGCCTCAAACGTGATGATGCCATGGCCCTTATGCGCGGACTTTTTGACGGTTTTGGCACGCTGATCCAACATGAACACCCGGCACTTATCAAAGATGGTGTTATGAGCCCTGGAGGCACCACTGCACAGGGCTACGCTGCCCTTGAAAAAGGCAGCGTTCGTGCCAGCTGCATCGAAGCAATCGAAGCAGCTTATCACCAAACAAAATAACTTAGTTACCCGCTGTTAAAACTTTTTCTGTATTAGCCAAGCATTTTTTAAAGTAATGTATGGTTATAATTATAGATTAAGGTCACTATATTTAATGATATATGTGTAGAACATGATGTATTGTCCAAAGAATGAAGGGGTTAGTCATGAGGTTTTTTCTTTTTCTCTTATTTATCGGTATGAGTTTATTACATGCGGCAGATTATAGCTGTGATGGAGAATGGGTCACAAACATTACAGGTGCCACAAATAATCAGAGTGCATCATACTCTGAAAATACAACGGGCGGCAATAGCTATTCTCGCTATTTTCGTTTTCAAACTAATGTTGATGGAGATATATCTATCAATATAGACAAACTTTCTACACGGCAAGAAATCTATATTGGTACTACCTGCGGCGGCACACAACTTCATAGTGGTGGAAGCAATACGAGCAATTATTCAGGCACCTTTCCCGTTACAGCGGGAACAATCTATTACATTCGGATTAGAGAACGCAACGGCTCTAATAGAATTAGATTTAATATATCTTTTGATTTTCTATCTTCCAATGTGGCCGACTTGGACTTGTCAGAATACCAACCCCCACTGCCTAATCCAGCTAATATAGGTGACGATATATCATTTTATGTTCAAGTGAAAAATCAAGGGTCAATAACAGCTGATGCCAATATTACAATGGCAATTTCATACAATCAAGATGTTAATATTTCTGCACTTGTAACTCCAACTTATTTCAGTTGCAGCCCTTCTACCGGCCTTTTATCTACAGGTGATCCTATTTTATGTTTAAGCACAACAGATTTAAATTCTGGCTATGCAGGAAATTTTACCTTTACCGTAAAAGCTACAGGTGGAGGAATACTAGAACAAAATGTTCTTATTTCTTCATCATCTCTTGAATCCACGTTATCCAATAATGAGCTCAATTCTAGCGTACTTTATAACCTAAGTAGTTATTGTAACGAACACAGTGGTAGCACTTTATTACTAGATGGATCACTTGGATTTACCCGTATTAATCCATCAGGAGATGTTGAAAAAATTTATGAAGTTTTTTGTACTAATACCACTCCATCTGAAACATTAATAGCACTTCCAAACAAAAACAGTTTTAACAACTTTGTTTTTAATTCCACTTCTGTAGGGAGCGACTATTACTCCGAAGCCAATACAAACTCTACAGGATTTAATGCTATTAAGGTTTCAGTTAATAATGATAACACGCTTATAGTGGACACCGCTGCAAGCAATAGCGGTATTGGTGTTATGGGAGCATACTTTAGTAATATCAACCTAATTGGTACCCCATTTGCTATTGATTGGGCTAATACTACTATTAGCGGCTGTGATGAAAGTAAACTTCGCAAAGGCTATCATGGTCAAGTTGTTAAAATCAATACACTTGATTATAGTAATGCTCAATGTAAAATTGAGAATATGCAATTAAAGCTGCTCGACGATTATACCTATTTACAATACTTAGGAAGTGAAGTTCTAGAGCCTACATGTAAACTCATGGCTGAATCAGTTCCCATAAGCTTTTTAGACAGTCAATCTATTAAAGGACACTATTGGATCAAGCCAGCAGGAGGTAGTCGTGGAGGTAGCGCATTTACCAATAGTGGCAGACCAATCATCGCCTACTGCTGGTATCAAACAGATCTAGATTGGGTATGGACATTTCTTTTAGCTATGGATGGAAAACGTACTATCAAAAAAGATGATCTTATTAATGGCCAGGATAGCTGTTCTAACTTTGGACTTTGGCCGTTTGTTCCTAATAATGAAACGACATTTGAACGTGTACGAAGGTTTCTGCAACAAGAAAAACCTGAATGGATAAATTACACAGGTACAATACAAGAAAAAGTTCATGCCCTTTATGGCAATGATTATTATCTTAATTCAGAAAGGCCAGAGCCTATTTGGCCTTATGGCTCTTTTGGGGTTTACTTCCCAACAAATGGAAATCGTCCAACGTCTTGGGGTAATTCAAACTATAAGCTAGAAGGTTGGATGTCTGGTTCTCCCATGCACAATCAAAAGGAAATCACTCAAGATTACGCTTATACAACTGACGGGCCAAATCGCAACTATTACAGCCACGGTAATTATAGTGCCACTGCTCCTACATCAAGCGGATCATATGCCTATACAGACACTATGGGGAGCAAAGGCTGGGTCTCCATACTTGGACCAAATGATCTTAATAAAACCGACGAGTGGTTTATTTCGCGAACCGGTGCAGGAGACAACTTTAATAATACAGATTCTGACTACCCTTATTACGAACCAAATGGGAACTATACAGCTGGATGCTGGTTAAATTACCTTTTTGACTCCAATGGGCATGTACGTCATAACGATGACTGGGATTGTAACTACCCTTATTATGACTACATGTGTATGGCCGAAGACAACTATGATTTTACTACTCGATATACTCTTATTGATGGACCCTTCAAAGCAATTGAACGTTCTACCCCAACAACCGTTGACGGTCAGCTTATAAGTACTATAGATACTAATATTACTACTAAAATTGTCAACGCTCCTATTTTGCTTGATGTTATTTTGCTTGATGATAATGTAACCCGCATTGATAAAACACAATCTCGTGATGCCTATATGCATTTGATGGGAATCAGGGTAGTTGGTACTACTGAGACTCCCTACCCTTTACATTATTTTGGTCAAATTAGTGATTTTAATAGTACAAACAGACCGACCAACAATTATGAAGACGATGGCAGATTTAGTTTTGAACCTTCCAATTGGGGTTCCCTAGGTTTAGAAACATGGAGCCAAGCTGATGAACGTGTTTTCGTAGAATTTCGATACTGCCAATACAGTAATAGCAACTTGACAACATGTTGGGACAATAGTGCTCCTTTATTTCCTGTATGTATCCCCGGCTGTGTTGTTGGTACAGAAGGTTGTGACTGTCAAGTTGCAGACTCTAATGATTTTGCCATCAGACCTGACAGATTCAAATTTTACACCGATTCAAATCGTAGTGCAAACGGATTACTCGTGGCATCACAAAGACCTTATACTATCTCTTTCCAAGCGCTTGATTTCACTAATAAACCATCGGTTGATTATAATGAAACCCAAGATATCTCTTTTGGACTTGATATTAATAGAAGTGATCCAACTAAAGCAGCATGTATTTTTAATGAATTTGTTATCAATCCAATTATCAAGTTTAAAGATGGCGAGGACAACAGAACAACATTTACTTTTGCTAACGTAGGTGAATACAATGTTTCAATGGAAGAAATTCCAAATAAAGAGTTTGCTATAGTGGATGCAAATGACACGCCAGATTCAGATCGCTATATTACACCGTTTAATGCCATTGTGAAAATCGTGCCTGACCACTTTGATATAAATGTCACGCTTAATAATGCTTCTTTAAACGATGGCAACTTTACTTATTTAAGCAATAATGCGTTTCTTATGGGTGCGGAACTCAATATTACACTCACCGCAGAAGATTTTAATAATATTGTAACACCTAATTACAATACAGGCTGTTATGCAGACTATGTAGAGCTAAATATATCTCACTCAATCCCATTAAATGTGTTGCTTACTGATATTAATGTTACAGATAATAATACGCATCGCTCTGTAAATAATTCTCCTTTTCTTCTTCCTAGTACAATTCTTAATATTGATATTAATGACACTAATTTTACCGTTGCCAATCCTGGCGTAGCGACACTTTCATATAACATCAATTTGAACCGTAATCCCATACAACCAGTCGATCCATTTGACTTAAATATTACAACCTTGCTTTTGACTTCCTACGAAAGCAATATCTCTTCACAGTTGACACTTGATCAAAATATTACTTATGTTTACGGGCGGGTTCATGCTCCACGCTACAGAATCAACGGACGTGGTAACGATTTGTTTAATGGCATTCCAACAGGTCGATTACGCTTTTACTATGAAGTGTTTTGTAGTACATGTAATCCAAACACTCCAGAGTGGGGTGGAGCTATTGGGAATCTAAGTGTCGATAGTATTAATTGGTATCAAAACCTCCATCATAATAATTCTCTATTGGGAGATATCAATAATACTATGCCCTTTTTTACGAGAAATCCTGCTAACTTTCAGCAAATGACTAAAGTTGATATGAATCTAAGCGATTTTCAACTTAACAATGGTGTGAATTTACCATACAAAACTACTATTAATATCAATGCTAGCGACTGGCTTATTTATGACCGTTTTAATGTTAACGCACAAACTAACTCTTTTGAACTAGAATTCCAAGGCACCGGAACCAAAGGCGGTACCCAAGATGGCACAATGACTGACGGTAACGCCAATGTTAATTCAAACCGGAGAATCCTATGGTAAAGCATAGTGCATTTACTATCATTGAGCTCCTTTTTGCTATAGTCATTATTGGCTTGACAGTTTTGTCTTTGCCAATGATGATGCAAGTTAATATGGACTCTAGCCAAGCTTCAATTCAAGAAGAAGCTATTTTTGCCGCCTCAGCTAAAATGATGCAAGTTTTATCGTACCCATGGGATGAGCACTCTATCAACCCAAACCAACCGCTCTCATCAGAAAAAGTTGTTAATGTACCACTAGGCAATGCCAAATACTCTCAACGAGACATTAATAATACCGTTGATAGTAATAGCAGCTTTCGTATTGGACACGTTAGACAAGATTTGCATCGACGTTTTCATGAAAACAACACTTTTGCTTTTTTTAATGTATCGAATCTCGTAGGGAACGATGATTTTACTATCATTGGCATGGAAGAGATGGCACAACTTAATATTCCACTAAGTGGCTTAGCTGGTTCAGGCACCTATAAGGATAACTACACCATGAATGTTGCTGTTAATTATATAAGTGATGCTGATCCTGCAGCAAATACACCATTTATTCTACAAACGGCTACCATTGCTAACCCTTCCAACATCAGAATGGTTACAGTTAGCATTCGTGATGGCAACGCGGCTACTATAGCAACATTACGTGCATATGCAACCAATATTGGTGAAGTCGATTATTTTAAAAGGACCTACTAATGTCCCATAAAGCGTTTACATTTATTGAGCTCATTTTTGTCATTGTAATTATAGCTATTATTGGTTCTTTTGGAGCCGAATTTCTTGCTAATGCTTATAATGGATTTTTAAATACAACCTTACAATCACGTCTAACGGCAAATAGTGAAGCGGCTATCACGCAAATTGCAGCTAGACTGCAATACCGAATAAAAGACTCTATGATTGTTCGTTCCAACGTTGGAGGAGCTTTTAGATCTATTCAAAATGCTAACGTTAATGATCGCATTATAGAGTGGGTTGGTGTTGACATTGAAGGATGGCGTGGTGATTGGAATGGAACACAAAACACTCCAAACTGGAGTGGCTTTATTGATGTTAGTAATGCAGGTGCAAACATCAACAATCTCATCTCTCCTCAAACTATTAATGCAAATATTACAAATACAATCAATGCTCTTTCTAATGGTACTAAAACATCTAATAATACGGCACTCTTTTTTCTTGGTCCTAACAGTAATGTTAATGCTTATGGCTGGGGTGGCGCTATAGCCGATCAAAACCAAACAGCGCACCCTGTTACTCCTGGAAATGGTGTGTTTGCACCCCGTGGTGGAAACTTTCAGTTTGTTGATATTTACGAATTTTATCAATTGGCATGGACTGCCTATAGTGTTGAACTTAACACAACTAACAAACAACTTTTACTGCGTTATAACTACCAACCATGGGACAATACATACAATAACCAGCAAACATCAATTTTAATGGAAGATGTTAGTAGCTTTACTTTTCAATCTGTTGGTGATTTAATAAAAATACAAGTCTGTGTCGATGATAACGTTACAGGAGGCAATGCCGTATGCAAAGAAAAAACCATATTCTAAAACAGCATCGTGGAATGGCCATGCTGATGGCTATTAGTGTCATTGTTATTTTAGGTACCATCATGGCATTATCGCTTTCAATGTCAACACAATCAGTTAAAAAAACTTTGAATCATTATCTGCATGAGCAAGCCATTTTATTAACCCGTAGTGCTATGGAGCAAACTTTGCTTGAAATTTCAGGTACTAATCGCAATGTAGCATGTATTAATAGCTATAACCTTCAATATCCAAATGCCGGTGCCCCGATTTTTGATATCAATGTCACCGTGCAATATATTGGTCTTGGAGCCATTGCCTTGTGTAACGATTATATACCCAATATCCAAACACCTGAATCCAATGCAACTGTATTAATGGATGTAATTGTCAGTGACAATCCTAGTTTAGGTCTTACTGAACCCATACGTTACCACCGTCGCACGCTTCAAAAACTCTAATAGACTTCTTGCAAGAAGTCTGTTATAATCTAGCTTATTTCACTACAAGGGGTGGCGCATGAATATCTCCATGGTTGGACGTCATATTGAATTAACCGAAAGTATCAAAGAGCATCTACATAGCTCGATTGAAACACTTGAAAAATATCATCTTGATATTATCTCGGTCAGTGCCGTAGCGGCGCTTCAAGAGCGGAGCGGCAAACGTGGTGTGAGCATTGAGTTTACCATCAATCTCTCAGGTAAAAACACCATTGTCATCAAACAACGCGATGATGATCTGTATGCTGCAATTGATATTGCCATTGAACGCGCTCAAAAAGCACTGCGTCGTCTTCATGACAGGCAAAGTGGTCATCGTAATGAATCCATGAATGATGCTAAAAATGATTCGCAAAAGAGTATTGATCTTAGTAGTCAACACGAAGCACTCGATGATGAGATTGTTCCAATAGAACTTGATCTGTACAAACCTCAAGAAGTTGCCGATGTTTTGGAATCGCTTAAAGAGAGTGATAAAATTTTTGAAATCTTTAGCGATCATGATGGTAAAGTGCGCGTGCTTTATAAACGTAGTGACGGAAAATTCGGTCTTTATTAATCACTCACCCGTATCTTTCGGATACGGAAGAACAACTGACCTAACACATCACTTTTTTACTGCGAGCAGATGTTTTTTAACATCGCTGAGCAAAGCTTCATCTTCAGCCAAATCTACCCACGTAAACCGTTTGCCACTCTGTTCTCGTCCTTGCAACAAATCGCCACTTTGACGAAATTTTAAATCTAGTGCCGCAATTTCAAAGCCGTTAGTGGTTTTGACAAACGCTTCTAGGCGTTCGCTTTTGGGCTGATGTGTAAAGAGATAACAATACCCTTTAAGACCGTTACGACTCACACGTCCACGAAGCTGATGCAGTGTAGAGAGTCCTAAGCGCTCTGCACCCACAATCACTACCGTACTCAGTCGCGGCAGCGAAATGCCCACTTCTACCACTGTGGTTGCCAGCAAAATGCTCCCTTGTTCACGAAACTGAAGCAACACCGTTTCTTTATCTTTATCTCTTCCATGAGTAACATAAACATCGTTACATGTACGCTCCCAATATCCGCGTGCCTCCTCAATACTCTGATAGGCTATCGCCTCACTCTGCTCTACCAATGGATAAACAATCAATACCTGTCGCTGCTGCGCCACTTCGCTTTTGATATGCTTTAACAACGGTGCAAAATCAACTTTGCCGATAACTTTAGAGGTAATATCTTTTTTAAACGGCGTTGTTGTAATGAGGCTAACATCAATATGTGCCGTATCAATCATTGCTTGGGTTCTGGGGATGGGTGTGGCAGAAAATTGCAAAAAATGTGAATGTTGTTTATTCTCTCGCACCAATTTTTCAAGCATTGCGCGCTGCGCCGTACCAAAGCGGTGCTGTTCATCAATCATCACCAATGGTGCATCCGGCAACTCACGGTATAAAAGGGCATGCGTTCCAATAATAAAACGATACGGCTCTAGTGACACCTGTTTCGTTGCATGAGTCACCAGTATAGTAGGAACATCTGACAAATATTTTTGAGCCTCTTCAAAAAGCTGATTGGCCAAAAGCGTTGTTGGTGCCATTAAAATAGCGCGATGCGGTGCGGCCATGCACACTGCAGCCAGTATCACCATCGTTTTACCCGATCCTACATCACCCACAATCATGCGTCTAGCACTCACCTCTTGTGCTAGATCATTTTGGATCGCTTCAATCGCCGCTATCTGCTCAGATGTTAGCAAAAAAGGTAATGTTTTGCTCCATGGCTTCCATGAGCCGCGCAATTGCATACTGGCTTTGAAATAGCGCCGTTTGTTTTGCAAAGAGCGCATGTAATCATACAACTCGGCAAATTTAAGCGCGTAAAGTGTCTGGGCTTCTTTTGCCAAAGGTTCATGATGCAATCGCCATAGCTGTGTTGCCACATTTTGAGGTAAGCCTTCGCATATCAATGCCTCTACACTTACATGAGTGCTAACCAGACGTTGCATCACATCGCTGCGCAACAGTGTTTTATATTTTGGAACGATGCTACCTGATTCGGAAATTTTTTGCGGATGGCTTAACTGGCAATGTCCAGCCTTACATGTAATAACCCCATAAAGATAGCAACGCTCATTCGTTACAAATTGACGCATCATATAAGGTTTAGGACGAAAAAACACGGCATCAAGACGATGCCCAAGATTATGTGCAAATAGTAGAAGCTGTAAGGTTTTAGGGGTTTTGCTAATGCGCTCTATTGTGACATCTAGCAACTGCTCTGCGCCTTCGATTGCATGTGGCTTCAAGCGATAATCCACAAAACGCTGCGGAATCATCAAAGCCAACTGAATAATGCTTTGAACTCCCAGTTTTTTAAATTTTTTTTGATCTTCGGACGAAACTGTTTCTAAAAATACCATAATGCAGTGTACTTTAAAACAACGCAACCACAAAAAAAGTTGTCATTGTGTCACAATAGCAAAACTCAGTTCAAGAATTTCGTCATGTTTTTTTATAAACGTATTAAGATCATTAAGAGTGAGCGCATTGATTGCATCTAGCTCTTTTTGAGCCGAACCAACGCTCTGTCCTTTGTAATACTCCATAAAAGTGCGTGATAATCGTTGCGACAAGGTTTCAACACGTAATGGCTCGGAACCTGTTAAAAACTTTTTAGCCTGATCCAATTCTTCTTGAGTCACCCCGTTTTTGACAAATGCTGCAATGACTTCTTTAACGGTTTGCTGCGCTTCTTTGAGTGATTCATTTTTAGTTTGCAGATAGCCGCTAAAAAGCGAATGTGACGCTGAAATACTTACCCTTGCATATGCCGAATAGGCAAGCCCACGTTTGACACGAATCTCTTCCATCAAACGGCTACCAAATCCCCCGGTTCCTAAAATGTAAGTTGCCACGCGCGCTTTGTACTCATCTGGATCATTCACGCTCATATTATAAGGCGATCCAAAATAGACATAAGCCTGTTCACTAGGACGTTTTAGCACACTTTCACGTACTTTATCCAATACTTTAATATGTTGTAATGTCCCTTTCTTACCATCAGGCAAAACCGATACAACCTCTTTAAGAGCCCCTTTGGCTTCATCCAAAGTCACATCGCCGCCAATCACCATAATGACGCGCTGTTTGACCAATCGGGTTTTTAAAAAATTTTTGACATCATCTAGCGTAATCTTTTCAATGCTCTCAAGCGTGCCCTCAGCCGGATATTGCAAAGTACTATTTTCAAACTGTAATCGACGCAGTTCAGATGCGGCAACATAATCATAATCGTTTGCTTTGCGCTTTAAATTGCCAATCGTTGTTGTGCGAATTTTTTCCAGTATTTTAGGTGTATCGTTAGGATCTTGCAGCAACATGGCCAACATCTTGACACCTTCGGACATCTGCTCTTTTAGCATACTCAATTCAATCACCATTGTTTCGGTACCGGTATGAACGCTCAAATGGATTGCTTTTTGCTCTAACTGCTGTGCAAATGCACTTGAGCCTAGCTTTTTGGTGCCTTCATTAAGCAATTTGGAACTCATTCTAGCCAGCCCAGAAATATTGCCATCTTCAACATGGCCGCTATTTTCAAACACCACTTGCATTGATACAATCGGCAATCTATTATCCAACTCATAAATCAAGGGTACTTTAACCCCACCTAAAGTAACTGTTTCTATGGATGTTGCCATGAGTACCTGTCCCAGTAATAATATTGTGAAAATAAAATATTTCAAGCGAATAACTCCAACGTTTCATATGCAGTGTTACGGATTGCTGGTGTTTCACCAATATCACGGATTAAACGCACCATTTCCTCTTTAGCCATGCGAAAACTGGCACCTGCAGAGCGTACCACATTCTCTTCCATCATGGTAGAACCCAGATCATTCGCACCGTATAAGAGTGCCATTTGCCCTATATAAGGCCCTTGTGTCACCCAGGAACTTTGAATATTGGGGATGTTGTCCAAAAAGAGCCGCGATACGGCTAGAAGTCTTAAGTAACGATTAGACGAAGGCTTAGGCATATCGGGGAACTCTTCGATCAGTTTCGTATTGGCGCCTTGAAACGACCACATAATAAACGCGCGAAAACCACCCGTTTCATCCTGAAGCGAGCGAATCATATCCCAATGCTCTACAATCTCTTCATCACTTTCTATTGTGCCGTACATCATAGTTGCTGTTGATTTAATCCCCAGCTGATGTGCTTGACGATGAATATCAATCCACACCGCTGAATCAATCTTTTTGGGTGCAATAATGTCGCGCACTCTGTCACTTAAAATCTCAGCTCCCGCGCCGGGAATTGAAGCCAATCCTTTAGCATGAAGACGTATGAGTACTTCTTGGACACTCATATGAGACACTTTAGCAATATAATCAATCTCTATTGCCGAGAATCCATGAATGGTAATTTGCGGGTATTTGCTGTGGATGTGCTCAACCAAATCTTCATACCACTCAATTTTTAACTTAGGATGCACCCCGCCTTGAAAAAGGATTTGTGTACCGCCAATACTAAGAAGTTCGTCAATTTTGGCATCAATCTCATCAAAACTAAGCACATATGCATCTTCGTCCTTGCCATGGCGATAAAATGCACAAAATTTACAATCAACCCAGCACACGTTAGTATAGTTGATGTTACGATCAACTATAAAGGTGGTAATTCCTTTAGGATGCAATGCTTTTTTACGCGCTGTTGCCATAATACCAAGCTCTTTTAAATCCCCATGACGTATCAGATTCAGTGCTTCTTCTTTGCTTAGACGCATGTAACGTTTTCCTATTTGTGACTAGATTTCTTGTAAGAGTACATGTCAATACATAAGGTGTGAGTATAATCCATCTTGCTTAGACTCTTGTGTATAATGATGCCTTACATGTAAGAGATCAAAATGTTATCAGCTATCTTTGGAAATAGCGTCAAGTACACCGTTGATGAATTTAGGAGACTGCTCGGTTCCAAAGGCTTTACTAACCTCAATGGCTTCATTAATCACCACGGCCGCATCAAGGCTTGAAAACATAATTTCATACGCTCCAAGTCGAAGTGTAGCACGCTCAATGGATCCAAGACGACCAAAATCCCACTCTTTAAGATTTTTGATAATTGCCGTATCGATCTGTTCTAAATGATCCATGACACCGCGAAACAGTACCATTGCAAACTCTTTTTGTTTATTGCGGATTTTTTTATCTTCTAAAATTTCATCAGAAACATCCGCGATTGATTTGTTGCCAAGATCAAACGCATACAATAAACTAACCACGGCCATACGTGCATGATGACGTGTAGCCATTACGCTTTGATCTCACTATAAAGCGACATCATTTCAATCATTGTTACCATTGCTTCAAAACCTTTATTCCCGGCTTTGGTTCCGGCACGCTCAATCGCCTGTTCAATGGTATCGGTAGTCAATAATCCAAAAGCAACGGGTATGCCGCTTTTAAGCGCTACTGATGCAATACCCTTGGTAGCTTCAGCCGCAATATAATCAAAATGCGGTGTAGAGCCGCGAATAACGGCACCCAATGCGCATACACCGTCGTATTTGCCTGTACTAATTAGCTTTTCAATCACAAGCGGCAGCTCAAACGCTCCTGGTACCAATATCAGTTCCAGGTCATCTTCATTACCACCATGACGCAAAAAAGCATCTTTTGCCCCTTCTACGAGACGATCTGTTACCAGATGATTCCAGCGAGAATTAACAATAGCAATGCGTTTGCCTTGCTTTACATGTAACTTACCTTCAATAACTTTCATATTACTCCTTGATCAGGTCACTTATTTGTAGCAGCGTATTGCTGAGATGTTTTAGTTGGTCTAATTTTATCATATTGGGGCCATCACTTAAAGCTTGGGATGGGTTAAGGTGGGTTTCAAAGAAAAAACCATCCACCCCAACAGCGGCTGCCGCACGAGCCAAATAAGGCACCATACTTGAATCACCCCCTGTTTTTCCCCCAGCAGATCCGGGCATCTGCACCGAATGCGTAGCATCAAAAACAACAGGCGCAAATTCACGCATCATCGGAAGTGAACGCATATCAACCACTAAATTACCATATCCAAACGATGCCCCACGTTCTGTAAGCCACACGCCATGCTCTTTAGCATGCCAGTAATCAAGGGTTTCGCAGCCACGCGTTTTTAAGACTTTCATCACCGAATATCTCATATCGGCAGGGTTCATAAACTGCCCTTTTTTGATATTAACAACCGCATCTGTTTTGGCTGCCGCTACCAAAAGATCGGTCTGACGACATAAAAAAGCAGGAATTTGCAACACATCTACCACGTCTGCCACCGCACGCACTTGATGTGTCTCATGCACATCCGTTAGCAGCTGATAGCCAAAATCGGCTTTCACTTTTGCTAAAAGTTTTAAACCCTTTTCAAGCCCCGGACCGCGATAGCTTTCAAGTGAGGTTCGATTGGCTTTGTCAAAACTGGCTTTGAAATAAAATGTAAAACGTGCATCATTGTGATAGGTCTCAAGTGCTTTAGCAATACTAAAAAGATTTGCCTCGCTCTCAATAACGCAGGGACCGGCTATTAATAGCATATTATTTTTTCGATTCTTCAAACGAACCATTTAATTCATAGTTACTCTTAAGGCTACGCTCATATTTACTCTGCGCAGACTCATCGACTGCATCACTTAGCTTAGATTTAATACCTTCAAACGTTGCACCTGTCTTATGTGAATAATAAGTCCATCCTGCCAATGCGACGAACAATAAAGCGGGCCACAACTTCCCACTACGAAATGCCATAAGAGCAGCAATTACAAATGCAATTTGAATAATCCAATAAATATTACCTTGCATGATTGTATCTTCCTTTTTTGTAGTGATTATAACATGTTATGATGCACCTTTAACGCCAGCAACCAATAAGCCACTTAAGATTATCAACGCAATGCCCATAATGCTTATCAAATCAGGAAATGCATCCCCCAAAAGTAGCCCCAAAAAAATTGAAAAAATAATATTGCTATAGCTCACTGCTCCTATAATGCCAGCTTTTGATTCGCCATAAGCTTTGGTCATATAAACTTGTGCCAATGTTGCAAAAACACCCATAGCCACAATATAAAGCCAAGCAATCCCTTGAGGCATCACAAAAATCGCAAACAAAAAATCAAGTTTGAAATTTTGAACATAAGGTGCAATCAACATTAAGAGTAATGGCCCTAGCGTTCCTGTTAGCATAAATGAAAGTACAATGGCTCTGGTGTCATAATATTGTTTTAACTCTCGTACCGAAGTGTAAGCAAGCGCTGCTCCTACACCACTGAAAATACCCAACCAGTCGGTTTTTGAAAGTCCCATACCTGTTGGCTTGGCAATCAAGATAATGCCTATAAATCCAACCAAAACTGCCAGCCATCCCTTAGGAGAAAGCTTTTCATTTAAAAACATCCAAGCAAAAATTGCTGTAAAAATTGGTGCTGTTTTTGAAAATGTCATGGCATCTCCAAGCGGAATATGCGCAATATTATAAAAAAAAGCCAGCAGTGCTACAAAACCAATAAACCCTCTAAAAAAAAGTAGCAGCCCTTTTCCTCCAACATGTTTCATGGGTTTATTTAAGACGGCGCTCCCAATAATCAATACTCCAAAAACATTTCTAAAGAAAACCACTTCAATGGAACTCATCGACATGCTTGATAATTTTGCAAACACCCCCATAATGGCAAAAAGCAAAGATGAAAGCAGCATATAACGCACGCCAAGATCAATCTGCAAAAATTTATTATTCATTAGTTGCTACCCTGTAAAATGGTGCGATATTATACATCAGGACCTACATGAGCTCTTTTATTATCTATGCGATCATTCTTTTCATAATCTATCGCATCTACAAAAGTTATCGTCGCTTTGAACGCATTTACTACTCACAACAGCAGTTTCAAAATTTCAATGTAACCAAAGAAGCGCTTCATAGCAGTGAACTAGGCCTTTTCGTAGCCCTTATGGCAAAAATGGCAAAGGCAGATGGACGGGTGCATGAACTTGAAGCTGAACTCATTGGAAACATGCTGCGTGACATCTCAAAAGTTTTCCCTCAAAGTGAAACTGCCCGCAGCCATCTTAAAGCGATATTTAATGAGCAAAAGGAACACTCTAACAACATTGATGAAATAGCATCTGCACTCTATATTCTTATTCGTCATGATAAACAAAAACGCCATATGATGCTGATGTTTTTGATTAACTTAGCTTTTGTTGATGGAACACTCTCTTCTAATGAAGAACAACTCATCATGAAAATTGCAGCTTTGTTTCATATATCTGCGCAAGAGCTTCAAAGTATGATGGCCCGCTTTGAGGGCATGTTTTCTAATGTTACCACACAAAGTACCCTTGATGAAGCCTATAAACTGTTAGAAATCTCTTCTGATACTTCGTTAGAAAACATTAAAAAAGCCTACCGGAAAAAAGTGCGAGAAAACCACCCCGACCTTATTAAAGCACAAGGTAAATCCGATGCTTACATTGAAGAAGCCACCCAAAAAGTACAACAGATCAATGCAGCTTATGAACGAATTAAAAAAAGTAAAGCGATGTAAAAAAATAGCACGCCGCAAGATTAGCGTGCGATGAAGAATTTAGTAATCAATTTGAAAATTTAATAATGATACTGGTATAAGCATTAATCATGTCTTCGACTGTATAAGTGCGACCAGAATTTGGGTTATTCACATTAGTATATTGTGTATTTTTAGCATCAATATTCATATAACGTCCTGCAAGTTCCCAATCGACATTATCAGTTACATGGACGTTAAAACCAATGTCCCCTCCAAAATAAGGATCAGAAAATGCGTACGCTTTATTAATTCCATTATCTGCAAATTTTAAACTCACCAATCCCGCATTAGCACCAAGAAAAAAGTTGAAACTATCACCTACCGGGATAAGGTATTGCAGACTCACACCGAGTGTATTGGCATAATCAAAAGCATCTGTTATGGCAAAATAACGCCCTTCAACAAACACCCTCCAGCTCTCATTTTCAGCACCAAGCTTAAGGCCTATCATGCCCACATCTTCACTCAAATCATCACGACCGTCATTAGCACTGTACGTAAACTGTCCATACCCAGCATCAATACCTATTAGTGAGCGGGTCTCTCCTGCAAATAATGAAAGTCCTAAACAAATTATTAAGAATGCTATTTTTTTCACGTTTATCCTTTTAATAAGCAAATTCTGTTGCAACAGGTGAATCAGGCATTGAAACTGATCCTGCACTATCACCAACGTTACTACAGCTTATGATCACATGAACTTGACCGCTGGTTTCATTAGTTAAAGTTGTACCAGTACGTCTTCCTCTACCACAATATCGATAATCAGTATAATCTGTAAGAGAGCACGAGACGCCTTCACCCGAAACTTTAGGTGTCATATCACCCACGTGTCCATTCCTATAATACTCTGGTGTATTATCAAGTTGATACCAAAAATCATATGGTACATTAACCGCACCAGAAGGAACAACATAGGGATCTTTTGGCAATGCAATAAGACCTTTACCTCGAAGTGTGTGTTTTACAGCTTCACCAACACGCAATGTACTATCTTTATCACCTTTTAACTCACCCAAAAGATTTACGTATACCACAATATCTTTACCTGTCAAATAATAATCATATGGCATTTTAATTCGTGCATAACCATCTGTATCTACTCGATACGTTCCATCGTCCGAATCCGTCGTTAATACCCACTCTCGTCCAAAACGGCAACTATCTTGCCTAAAATTATTACCAATAGCAAACCCAAGATCGTATGATGAAGATGCTCCGATATATTCATCATCAAGTAAAATTTCTGTGTTAGAGAGTACTTGATCAATATCCCATTTACCTGATTTGTGATAGGTATAAGCATTTCCAAAAGTAACCAACGTATAGTTATTAAGGTGCCCATCGCCGTCACTATTATTAAGCAAATTAGTAAGATCGTATCCACCTTTCAAAGTGGCCTTTGCCTGATCGGTACCATATGATCCAATTTTCATATCAGCACGTCCTGCATACAAATTGCCATTATATAACCCACTGGAACTGTAATCTAAATATTTAGAAATTGATGCATCTTTAGTATAACCTGCAATAGCCCCAACATGAATATATGGGTGGGTATTTACTGGATTGTCGTATTTATCAGTTAATTTAACACTAAAAATTTCAATATAATTAGCATGTGCCTCATCTTGATCCACGCCAACATAACTAATACTCATGGCTGTTACCTGGCCAGAAAGAACCACAATATTAAAGGTACGTGCAAGTGTTTTTGAATCTCCATTAGCATCTTTAAATGTCGCTGTCACGTTTAAAGGCACAGTGCCTGATGTCTTGTTGGTTGTAATACTAAAAGTAGCGTTAATCCCTGTAACTGGCAACGGATTACTATTATTACCTTTAGTATCTTTCAATAGTGCAATATTAGGGTTTTGATTTTCGATAATATAGGTAGCATCTTCACTCAATGCATTCCCATCTACATCTTTAACCAACACCGTAAATGTTTTTGAAGTCTCTAAGCTCATTACAGAAGAATTGACATCTGAGCCATTCATAACAAGCTCATAATTCACCAATACAAGTTCTCCTTCATCAGGTTCAATATCCATACTAATCGTTTTAGCGGCATTAATATTATCTTCATGATAGAATTTAAAACTTAAAGGAGATTGATTTTTACTTCCTTCAAGATTGGTTGGTGCAGTATAGTCTACCTCTGCCACACCGTTAACACATGGAATATTCAAAAGTGAAAATGACCCCAAATCAGTACCTGATGCTACATTATTCAGATATTGAATTTTGACATTCCCACCATTAAACGGATTACCGTTATTGTCGTACACTTGGATACTAAACTTGATTACTTCGCCATTTTTTGTTAGCTTCAAGTTCCCTGAATTTAAAACACTCAATGTTGTTGGTATTATTTCACCTTGAGCAACAGCACTACTAGCAGCTCCCCCCGTAGTCGGTGAGTCCGAAACAACCGACTGCGAATTAGACCCACAACCGACAATTATCGAGAAGGTCAAAAGATAAGTTACAAAATGCAAAAATAACATTTTTTTGTTCATTTGATAAGTCCTGCACTATATATTTTTACACAAAACAAAACGTTCTACGCAAATTTTAGGTTAATGATTCTTTAACCATCATTAGAATAGCTCATGTTAGCACAAAATCGACACTTTTAGCAACAAGGTTTACCCATAATTGTAAAGTTTTACTAAAGATTTCGCACATTTTACCCCCGAAGCAAACGCCCACTGAAAATTATAGCCTCCAAGTTCACCTGTTACATCAACAACTTCCCCTATGAAAAAGAGTCCCGAATGTAGCAAGGATTCCATGCTAACAGGGTTAATTTGCGACGTTTTTACACCGCCACGACACACTTCTGCCTTACTAAAGCCAAAATTGCCTGAGGGAGCCAAAATATAGTGATGCAATTTTTTTAAAACAGCGATCTCATTTTGTTGTAATTGTGCGCACGGTTTATCGTTAATACCTTCGGATTGCAAATATGCTTTAATAAAACGCTTAGATAAAGGGAGTGCCGTACTTATCAGTTTGTTGCTGTTATGGCACAATGCCTTGATGGAAATATCCGGTAAAAAATCAATGGTTATAGTTCCCTTGTGCCAATAAAGAGAGGCAGAAAGCACTGCCGGTCCACTGATGCCTTTATGGGCAAAGAGCAACTCTTCTTCAATCACACGATCCTCGGCATATATACGTACCGGCATGGAGATACCGCTTAACTCTTTCATCCAAAACTGTGCTTTTTGAAGAGTTAGGCCTGCCAAAGCTGGAGTAAATGGCGTAATCTCATGTCCAAAATTTCGGGCAATATCCAATCCAATAGCCGAAGCACCTATACTTTTATAGCTCTCACCGCCCGTTGCAACAACAAGATGCCGACATTTATATTGCATTCGTGTCGTTGTCACCTCATAACCAGCATCATCTTTTATTACATGTAAGATAGGCTCACCTGTTTTTTTAATAACACGCGATCCTGTTTTTAAGAGTAATGTAATAATTTGTTGTGAACTCTCGGGGCAAAAATAGTAGCGTTCTTTTCGCAATACCGGTTTTAAAGCACGTCTTTGCAGATACTCCAACAACTCTTTTTGTCCAAAATCTTCCAATACGGCATCAATAAATGCTGCATCGCCCCAATAATGTTTACTTTGAACATCAACATTAGTAATATTGCATTTTCCGCCACCTGAAATCTGCAGTTTTTTACCAACCGTTTCATTACCCTCAATCAGCACGACATCCAAATCACTATATTCACTAAGCCATGCCGCACACATCAAACCGCTGGCACCACCGCCAAGTATCGCTACATCAAATCGTTTCACACGCTCTCTTTTGCTATAATAGTGCCATTATAGCAAGAGGTTACATATGGGCAAAAAATTACACGTCGTCTCACTGGGATGCACCAAAAATCTGGTTGATACCGAAGTAATGATGGGACGCTTACGTGACTTTGACCTAACCGATGTCAGTAGCGAAGCCGATGTGATCATTGTCAATACCTGCGGTTTTATTGATGCGGCCAAAGAGGAGTCTTTAAATACGATTTTTAATCTTGATGCATCGCGTAAAAAAGATTCGCTGCTGGTCATGGCAGGATGTTTAAGTGAACGCTACAAAGAAGAGCTTTCTAAAGAGCTTAAAGAGGTAGATATTTTTACCGGTGTGGGTGATTATGAAAAAATTGATGAATTGCTTGCCACAAAAGAGAGTCGCTTTAGTGATGAAGTGTATCTAATTGACGGTGCCGAACGTGTTGTTACCGGATCACGTTATCATGCTTATATCAAACTCTCCGAAGGCTGCAATCAAAACTGCAGTTTTTGTGCCATTCCTTCATTTAAAGGCAAACTACATTCACGTACTCTTGATTCAATTGCCGATGAAGTCGAAAAACTGGTAGCACGTGGCTATTATGATTTTAGTTTTATCTCTCAAGACTCCAGCTCCTATCTGCGTGATCAAAACGTCAAAGATGGGCTTATTCATCTGATTAAACGTATTGAACTCATTGAGGGTGTCAAGAGTGCTCGCATTTTATACCTCTACCCCTCTACTACCAGCATGAAGCTGCTTGAGTGCATTGGAAATTCTTTAGTGTTTCACAACTATTTTGATATGCCGATCCAGCATATTAATGATGAAATGCTAAAGCTGATGAAGCGCGGTTTTGGCAGAGAAAAAACGCTTGAGCAGTTGCGTTATATGCGCGCTTTACCCAATGCTTTTGTGCGCACCAGCTTTATTGTCGGCCATCCGCATGAGAGTGAAAGCATGTTTGATGAGCTGTGTGATTTTGTCAATGATTTTGGTTTTGATCGTATCAATGTTTTTGCATATTCTGATGAAGAAGGTACTTTGGCTTATGAGATGGAAGATCATATTGATAATGCTACCATTGCCAAACGCGCCGAAATATTGGGTGCTTTAGCATCTGCGTCCCAAGAGAAGAGCCTTGAGAACATGGTTGGTCGTACCATTAAAGCTGTCATTGAAGGTGAGAGCGACGAGCATGAATACCTTTTAAGTGCCAGGCCACTTCACTGGGCGCCTGACATTGATGGGGAAATTTACATTAATGATAACGAACGTGATGATGAACTAGCATTTGGTGTTACCTATGATATTCGCATTAGCGAACGGGTGGGCACTAAACTGCTTGGATGCGTGATTGCTTGATTTAGATCTGATCGCCACCCTTAAAAAGGGAAAAAATCTGTTGGCTTTTTCAGGCGGTAGCGATTCGAGTGCACTTTTTTATCTGCTGCTTGAGCAAGGTATTCATTTTGACATTGCTCATGTCAATTATCACACCCGCCCTCAAAGTAATACTGAGGCCAAAGCAGCCCAAACCCTTGCTGCAAAACATCAAATAAACTGCTATCTTCATGAGGTGCATCTTAATAGTACCAACTTTGAGCATCATGCCCGTAGTGCACGTTATAGCTTTTTTGAATCTTGCATAGCACAACATGGCTATACCCATCTGCTGACAGCTCATCATTTAGGGGATCGGCTGGAGTGGTTTTTAATGCAGTTGAGTAAAGGCGCGGGGCTTCATGAATTGCTAGGTATGCAACCTCAAGAAGCGCGCGAAGGCTATATTTTGATTCGCCCTTTATTACATGTAAGCAAAAAAAATCTGGTGGCGTATCTGCAACATCGTAATATTTCATGGTTTGAAGATGACACCAATCATGATTCGCGCTACCGTCGGAACCATTTTCGCCACCATTATGCCAATCCTTTACTCGAAGCATTTGAAGCAGGAATTGCCCGAAGTTTTGAATATCTTGATGAAGAACGCTCTCAGGACGCTTTACATGTAAGCATTTTTGGAGCACTGCATCTCATACCAACCAAGCGGCGGCGCATTGACACCTTGCGCCATATTGATCGTACCCTCAAAAGTATGGGATACCTCATGCGTGGTGGAGATCGCCAAATGCTTAAAACCCATGACAGCCATGTCATTGGACGCCGTTTTGCCGTAGTGATTACCCAACAATACTGCTTTATTGCGCCCTATCGTCAAGCAAATATGTCCAAAGCATTTAAAGAGCAGTGCCGGGTTTTAAAGATTCCAAAACAGATTCGAGGCTATCTTTATGAAGCTCCTGAAGCCTTTGATACATTGTGTTCGTTTCTTCCTAGTGAATAAACCTGCATACAAAAACTTGAACGAATCAGATTGCCCTCTCGTTCAAAGCGGATTGGAAACTGCACACTAACAATCCAGTCGCTTTTGTTCACCTGATCCAAAAAGTCATAAAAAGTTTGAGGCGAATCAATTTTTGACGTAGCATTCACTTCAAAAACGGCATAAGTACTTTTATTGGTATCTACACTTTGAAGAGGACTCAGTTGCAAAGATTCAAAGCGTTCTTTATGAGCCGCTACAAAATGCGCAGGATCAAACGTATTATCAAACGCCATAATAATGTGTTTGTTGTTTGAACGCAACTGCTGAAGCTGTGCATAGGTCTCATCATGCCACTGCTCATACTGCTGCAATACGGCCAGCTCTTTTTTCATAGCAATGTGACCCGCACGATATGCTTTTCCTGTTGGAATCAGCAATCCAAATGCAAACAGTAACACCAGTACTAACAACAGCAGTGAAAGCACCAACATATAGAGTGTTTGACGCGAAAGTGCTATTTTCACAGCTCTTCCTCATCAAGGTAGTTGGTTGAAACAAAACGATACCAACCATTTTCCAAAGGATAAAAGCTACTATAGGTGCGATGAAAAATTGAACGCAATGGCGCTTGAAGCATAAACTCATACACATCTTTATTAGGTGTAATGCCATAAAGAATTAAAGCATTTTTTTTCAGCGTTGCACGCGTCAGTGTAATACGATCGGGAACCAAATCAAAAAGATTTCGGATACTCTCTTTAAGCACCGTATTGGTGGTATAAATCTGTTCGGCTTGACGCTGCTGTTGTGTAATTGCCGCAATCTCATTTTCATAAGAAGCCAGTGTGCGATTTAAATCATAAATCCGATCTGCATACTCCAACTGTTTTTGTCCAAAATCGTAGCTCTTATAGCTCAAAAAAAGATAGGTTGTTATCAGCATTGCAAGCGTAATCGAAAAAAAGATTAATACCAAACGCAAATCTGGCGTGATGATACTTTTAGGACGTGGTTTAATAAAACTATAATGCATTGGCCACCTCCTCTTTCATAAGCTGCAAGAGCACCTCTGTTACATCAATTTTTCGCACAATCGGCGTAACAAAGAGCTCCTCTTCAATATAATGTTTCAGATCATCTTCAACACCTACCGCGTCTGCAATAAAAACAGCTTCAATAAATGTGTTATTGTACTCTGGTGTGGTATAAAAACGCTGCAACCCTGCCTGGATGCGCTGATAGCGATAAAAATCAATGCCGGAGCTTGCAGCAACACGTTCTGGCTCTTTTGATTCTTGCAGCCGACTGGATTCGTCATTTGATTCGGTAAAATCATCAAAACTCTCGACATCATCAATGTCATCCAGCGATTCAATATCATCTAGTGATTCAATATCGTCCAAAGACTCAAGATCATCAAGCACGTCCAGATCATCTAAATCCAGATCATGTTCATCATGATGCAAATCTTCAAACCTATCATCATGCGATTCACCAAATGAAATGGTATCGGGATCAAGATGGATGTACTCTCCAAACTCCAACCCTTTTGCTGAATAGACTGCCAAAACAAGCGCGTCATGCAGCACAAGAACATAGAGCCCCAAAACCTCTTTGATTTTGTCAGAGAAATATCGTTGCAAAATCGTAAAGGGTGAAAAAACAAAATCCAGTCCATAAGGCTGATGGGCACGCTCAAGCTCAAGCAGTTCGTGTTTAGAGCTATAGACACTCCATGTATTATCAAAACAGAGTATTTTTGCAAGCGAAATGTCGCTAAAGCGCTTCATTTCACTTTTATTACATGTAGGAATCGCGCCTTGCTCTTTTACTTGATTAAGCGTACCCACATAATAGTATGGAGATTCATTGATCACACCTTCAATGTACGCTGCCATGGATGCAAACGAGTCAAAATGCTGAGCCTCTTGCTCGCTGCTTCTTGCACTAATGCTTTCAACCAGCAATTCAAAGTGCTCACCATGTTGTGCAATGGCAATATAGTATGTAGGATAAAGACGTTCAAACAGACGTGTCAGTTTCAATACTATCCTTGCACAACGGATGTGACCGTATGTAGTTTTCAAGCTTCAAGGCACTTCCAAGCTTCGTGTATATCTGTGTTGTTGCCATCGAAGCATGTCCCAGCAATTCGCTCACATCTGCAATACGAGCATTGTGATTGAGCAGCTCCGTAGCGTACGCGTGACGAAGCTGATGGGGGGTAACCTTCAAGCCCTGTTTTTTGAACAGTTTCATGATCACATATCTTAAACTATTTTCACTTAATTTTGTGCCGTCACGCTCAAACAGATAGCGCTGCGGGTGGTATTGATTGGTATAATCGGCTATTAAATCCTTCATAACAGGCAATAAAGGAACTTCACGCTCCTTATTGCCCTTACCCCAAACCCTAACCCACTCTGCTGTAATATTTTTAAGCTCCAATGATGCTAGCTCGGAAATTCGTAACCCCAAGGTATACAACATCATAATAATGCAGCGCTCTTGAAGGTCTGCCGTTTCTAAAACCGCCATAATATGTTCATGTGAAACTGGTTTGGGGAGGGTTTTGGGAACTTTAATACTTTCGTCTGCTTCAAGGCTTACATGTAAGCCCTGTTGCGTTGTAAGATAGCGTACAAAACTGCGAATCGCACTTAGTTTTTTGGCAATCGTACGTGGTTTTTGCGACGCAATATGAATACGTAGCGGCATTAAATTAATTTCCCACTGCCTCTTTTCTTGAATCATCTCGGCATATTCAAAAAACAGTGAGAGCGTCTCATCATAACTTTTAAGTGTTAAATCCGAATATCCTCGAATCGTTCCCAAATATTCCAAAAATGGCCGGCGAAATTCACTGAGTGATCTCATCATGCAGCTTTTTAAATTTATCCCGATAGTTTGTTGCTTCTTGCACCAGTTCTTTATCGGTTACTACGGTTGCGGAAATTTTTTCAAACGATTCAATCATAATCTCACACATCAATCGTATGCGCGCACGCTCCGCATCACTGACACCATCTCCTTTTGCAATATCGGTGATTTTACCCATATAGAGTTTGGCTTCTTCAATATAATCCACAAACTTCATTGCGGTTTGTGACTGCGTCATGATGGTGGATGCCATACGATTGTAAGGGTTAAGTTCAAACGCTTCACTGGCCAACCGATGCGCCTGATGATACTCTCCCATCACATAATAAACCTTAGCTTCAAGCGAACGTTCATAGGAGGGGTTCAATAAAAAATAACCCGCCGTAAAGATTACAGTGAGCACCATAACAACAACCCAAGAATTAAAACGCATGGCGCATCAGCTCCTCTTTAACTACCGCTTTGGCATCTTCAAGCGACATCTCATTAAGATCTAAGATTCGAGAGGTATAAAAATCAAGGGTGCTAAAAGGTTTAGCAATGCTAAAACGGTCCCAACTGCGCAATTGCCAATAGCGGCTAGGAACACAACTATACACAACTACCTTCACCCCTGCTTTTTGTGCCATCACCACGACACCATCGGCTACTTCATGACGCGGCCCTTTGGGACCATCGGGTGTGATACCAATATCATACCCCTCATTAATAGCACGAATCCCCTGAATCAGAACTTTTGCACCACCGCGGCTACTAGAACCATGCAGTGTGTCCAAGCGAAAAAATTTCATGATGCGCGCAATGATCTGTCCATCAAAATGCTCACTAATAATCACTTTGGCCTTGGGCGTGGAACGTAACTGATAATACAAATAGGGTTGAAAGAGTAAATCGCCATGCCAGAATGCAAAAATAACAGGCTCACTACCAATGGGCTGTGTGATATGAAAGCGTTTCTTACATGTAAGGTAGATCAAACGGATTAAAAACGTCCCTAGCGGTGGAATGATCCAGAGTGCCAGCCGACGTAAAATCCGTTTTTGAAGCTTTTTCATCGCTACTCTAACAGCTCCGCTTCATACGAAAGGCGTGAGACTTTTGTAATACGAACACGCTGTAGCGTACCTAACAAATTCTCGCTTCCTTTGACTTTGATAAGCAAGTTGTTATCACTGCGGCCCGATACAAAACCATCAGCTTTGAGCTCTTCAAAATAGACAATATGCTCTTTGCCCATCTGTCGGTAACTAAAACGATCCAAAATAGCATTATGAAATGTTTGCAGATGCGCCAAACGGCGTGATGCCAAGTCACTTTCAACACTATTGGTGTAAGAGGCTGCTTCGGTATGCGGGCGTGGCGAATATTTAAAGCTGAACATCTGTTCAAACTGCACTTCGCCTAACACTTCAAGCGTATCAAGAAAATCGGATTCGCTCTCACCAGGAAACGCAACAATGACATCCGTACTAATCGTAGCAGAGGGTGCCATTTCGCGCAGTTTTTTGGCACGATTTAAAAACCACTCTTTGTTATAACCACGTTTCATCGCTTTGAGTAATGGTGTCGATCCCGATTGCAGTGGCATGTGCATGGATTTACAAATTTTGGGATTGGAGGCAAACTCCTCTAAAAATTCATCGTCCATATGCAGTGGATGAGGAGAGGTAAAGCGAATACGCTCCAATCCTTCAACCTGCGAAATACGACGCAGCAGTTGGGTAAAATTGATTTTCTCATGTTCACCCGAAAAACGACGTCCGTAATTATTAACATTTTGTCCTAGCAAAAAAACCTCAAGCGCGCCGCGTGCCACACTTTTACGTGCTTCTTCAATAATGAGCTCTGCGGGAATCGATAGCTCCTCCCCACGCGTATGCGGCACAATGCAAAACGTGCACTGTTTGTCGCATCCAATCGAAATATTGATAAAGGATTTATAGGCACTTGAGCGAAAATCTTTAAACGCATACTGGGATTCATCATAATTGATTTCAGTCTCTACGGCTTTATCACGGTGAATAACATCGGTAATCTTAGAAACGTTACGCGCACCAAGTACAAAATTAACATACGGAGCACGTTTTATAATCTCTTTTCCAAGATGCGAAGCCGTACATCCGGCAACACCGATCTTGGCACCCTCTTTTTTACGAAGATTAAATACGCCCAGTTCACTAAAAAGCTTTTGTACGGGCTTTTCACGTACTGAGCAGGTATTGATAATGATTAAATCCGCTTGCGAAGCATCGTCGGTCAGTTCGTACGACTCTTTATCACCCAGTTCGGCGATCATATGTTCGCTGTCGCGTACATTCATAGCACACCCCAGCGTTTCAATAAAGAGTTTTTTACCCATTAGAGGATATGCACCTCGTACATGTATTCACTCTCTGAGAGGCCATAACGTACCTCTCGCATATAAAAACTTTTGCCTTCAGATTCAAAACGGTCTTGTAATTCCAAAAGATCTTTATGGGAGTTGTCACGATCAAAATACAAAATCAGCGACTCCTCTTTTTCCAGCATCTCGTCAATTTTAGCAACTTCAATTTTTTTAGGTTTGCTTGTAGGCTCTGAGCGCGCGATGAGCAGCTCCATAGGGGCTCCTTTTCATAATGTATAAAGTAGCGGATTATAGCCAGCTTTGCGTAAAAAAGGGCTAAATGTATCAAGGAAGAGTGCAACCAAGCACCAAATATGCTTGGCAATACATTAAAAAGAATTATATTTTAGGCTGAATACCAATAATAGCTTTTTGATGCCCTCTATATTGAAAAGGTTGGTAATCCCCCCGTTTTTAGGCGCTATCAAAAGTAGAGTCAAGCCGTCATGGCCAACTTCTGTTTCGGCGTGATACCGCCAAGTGCCATATTAGGGCGTTCGTTATTATACACCCATAGCCACCTTGTAGCATAATTTTGTACTTCTTCGATGGATTCGAAGAGGTTGTGCGCAAGCCAATCGTAGCGAACCGTACGGTTGTAACGCTCGATATAAGCATTCTGCTGAGGCTTTCCAGGCTGGATATGTTCGATGCGGATTCCTTCGCGTTTTGCCCAGCCGAGCAGTGCTTCGCTGATATATTCGGGACCGTTGTCGCAACGCAGCACTTTGGGTTTCCCCCGCCACTCTATGATCTGTTCGAGAGAACGGATCACCCGTACCGAAGGCAATGAGAAATCGACTTCGATCCCCAGCCCTTCACGGTTGTAATCATCAAGCACGTTGAAGAGTCTGAAACTGCGTCCGTCGCTGAGCTGATCGTGCATGAAGTCCATCGACCACACTTCGTTGGGAGCTAACGGCACCTCTAGGGGTTTAGGCTTTTCTCTGACGATGCGCTTCTTGGGCTTGATCCGCAGGTTCAGTTCCAG
>JBNKJB010000012.1:0-68463 GCA_050290965.1 Sulfurimonadaceae bacterium | reverse complement strand
ACCTTTTTCATCATTAGCATCGATCAATACGCGGTATTTCATCTTATATTTTGTCCTTCTCTAACACTTTTACTCTTTCATCAATTGTTGCTAAAGTATACTCTAAAAAGTTTAGCGTCATATCTATTTTTGCTTCAATATTAGAGTTGTTTGGAGCTTGAAACCCTTCAAACAATACCAATAATCTCTCTCTAATTGACTTTAAAAAAAGTAGTTCATTGTCCACACTGTTTGTACGTGTAGTAGACATCTCATTGTTTGATGTTATTGGTTCATTGACAGGTTTTGTAGGTTCATCAAAGGTTCTATGTGCTTTTTCTTCTTGCTTTATATCAACAGGAGGAAGTTCCTCTTCCATCTCTGCTAAAGTCGATAATATTACATCTTTTAGTTCCATGCTTTTAACAACCACCTTTCAAACTCTTTAAACTCAACTTCTGTATCCATCTTAATGAAAAACTCTTTCATTTGAGTATTTACTTTTAAAAATTTTTTTCTCACACCAGACAATCTTCTTATAGCAATTTTTGCCTCTGAATTTGCAGGATCGTTTTTGAGGATCTCTTTATATATCTCTAAAGCTTCCTCTTTTAATCCCTGTAATTCATAGATATTTGCTAAAGTTAATGTCTGCATCTTTGTTTACTTTGCAATATAGTTTGCGATAATAGAACCCATTTCAGAAGTTGAACAAACCTCTTTTGCATCAAACTGAGCAAGGTCACCGGTTCTATACCCTTCACTAAGTGCACGTTTGATTGCAGCATCTACTTTATCTGCCGCTTCATGTTCGTTTAGTGCATATCTTAACATCATTGATGCTGAAGCAATAGTAGCGATCGGATTTGCTATCCCTTGTCCTGCAATGTCCGGAGCTGAACCGTGGATTGGCTCATATACACCGATTTTAGCTCCTACTGAAGCTGAAGGTAAAAGACCGATAGAGCCAGAAAGCATTGAAGCTTCATCTGAAAGGATATCACCAAAAATATTTCCTGTAAGCATTACATCAAACTGTTTTGGATCACGAATTAACTGCATTGCAGCATTGTCAACATACATATGAGAAAGTTTGACTTCCGGATACTCTTTGGCAACCTCTTCAACCACTTCGCGCCACATCTGACTCACATCAAGCACATTGGCTTTGTCAACAGAACAGACACGTTTATCACGCTCCATTGCAATTTTAAATGCCGTATGCGCAATACGTTCCACTTCAGAAACCGTATAAACCATAGTGTTATAAGCTTTATCGCCCTCACGCCCCTTAGGTTCACCAAAATAGATGCCACCGATCAATTCGCGAACCACCATCAAATCTACGCCTTTAAGTACTTCAGGCTTTAATGAGCTGGCATTAACCAATTCGTCATAGACAACGGTTGGTCGTAAATTGGCATAAACCCCTAAGGCTTTTCTAAACCGCAGCAACCCACTTTCGGGGCGTTTTTCACGAGGTAAATTATCCCATTTTTCGCCACCAATGGCGCCAAATAAAACGGCATCGCTACGAGAAGCACCTTCTATGGTCTCTTGTGGCAAAGGATCGCCGGTAATATCATAGGCCGCGCCACCCATAAGCAGCTCTTCGTAGGTAAAATCAAATTTTTCATCAGCCGATACAGCATCAAGAACTTTTACGGCTTCATCAATAATTTCAGGGCCAATGCCATCACCTTTGATCAGTGCAATGTGGTATTTTTTCATGCTCATATTATCCTTGTGCAGCAATTTCATCTTTAGCATAATTCATTAAACCACCCGCATTAAGCAGTTCTTGCATAAACTCCGGAATGGCTGTAAATGAGTATACTTTTCCAGTGCTCTTATTGGTAATGGTACCAGCATCCATATTTATGGCAATGGTTTCGCCCTCTTTGATCTCCATGCTTTGTGGAAGTTCAAAAATCGGAAGCCCCATGTTAAAGGCATTACGATAAAAAATACGGGCAAATGTAGGTGCTACTACAGCTGCAACACCTGCTGCTTTAAGAGCAATTGGCGCATGTTCTCTAGAAGAACCGCAACCAAAATTTTCATCAGCAACAATAATATCCCCTGGACGCATTTTGGTTACAAATTCTGGATCAGCATCTTCCATAACATGCTTGGCAAGCTCTTTGGGATCAGAAGTATTGAGGTATCTGGCTGCAATAATAAGATCAGTATCTATATCTTTACCAAAATTCCAAACATTTCCTTCAATAATATGCATAGACAAAATCCTAAAATGTTTCGAGTTGCCCCGAAATTAATTTTTGTGATTATACCCAAGAGCGGCTGAAAAAAATATCGGGAAAAAAGATGTGCCAAAGCTAATATCATAAAATATAAGCCTTGTTTATGGACTTTAACGTTTTAGTCCATTAGTTGTTTGGAGCATTTCATCACTGGTTGTAATGACTTTAGAGTTGGCATCATAAGCACGTTGTCCGGTAATAAGGTCTGTCAATTCCACAACAAGCTGTACATTGCTAAGCTCTACAAACCCTTGTCGTAATACACCCAGTCCGTCAACACCAGGCGTACCATCTATCGGTTGGCCTGAACTATCTGTTTCTATAAAAAGGTTGTCACCCATAGCATGCAGTCCCGCAGGATTAATAAAATTGGTGGTTAGCAGTTGACCAATTTGAGTAGCTTGAGCCTGCCCTGGTTGCGTCACTGTAACAATGCCATCCGTACCGATACTAATATTTGTAGCATCTTCGGGAATGACAATTTCAGGAACGAGCTTATACCCATCAGAGTTAACAATCGTACCATTTTCATCACGTTTAAAAGCGCCATTGCGAGAATAAACTTCCGTACCATCAGGTAGTTCCATCTTAAAAAAGCCTCGTCCGGTGATGGCAATGTCAAGATCATTATCAGTCTGCTTTAAACTGCCCTCGGAGAAGAGTTTGTTTATTGCTGTAGAGCGCACCCCAAGGCCCACTTCGATACCTGTTGGGGATTTGGTAGTATCACTTGTGGAAGTTCCCGCATATTCCATAACCCGATACATTAAGTCGGCAAATTCAGCGCGTGATTTTTTAAATCCAATAGTGTTAACGTTGGCAATATTATTGGCAGTAGTATCAATTTGGGTTTGCATGCCCAACATACCGGTAGAACTTGTATAGAGTGATTGCATCATAACTTATCCTTTACGTGCGATTTTTTCAATGGCGTCACGGTTCATATCATTCATTTGTGCATCCATAGCTTTTTGATACATACCAACCAGACGATTTGCTTCAATCATTGCTACCATTTCTTGAATGGGATTGACATTACTTTTTTCTACAAAACCTTGCATAAGTGCACCGCTTTGTTCATCCACATTCAGCGTTTCAAGAGATTCTGGCTTATAAAGATTATCTCCTTCCTTAACAAGCATTTGTGAATCTTGCGGTGTTGCAATCATTAACTTGCTACTTTGTACAAGTTGCGCAGAACCGGCAACAGAGATGTAAAACTGTCCATTTTTATCCGCTTCTATGACAGCATCTTGCGTATCAAAAGTAATGGTGCCTTGCTGTGTTTGAAAATAATTAGAAGGCAGTACTTCATAACCTTGCTTGGTTACTAATGTTCCCTCTTCATTAAGGCTAAACGAGCCATCACGTGTCAAACGTATTCCTTGTGGTGTTTTGACAACAAAAAATTGATCTTTTTGAGTGAGTGCAAAATCCAGTGTATTATCTGTTTTTTCAATGCTGCCAAGCGAAAAATCTGTAAAGCGATCTGTAACTTGAGGGGTTCTGTTCATGGAGCGATTATAAAACTGCGCGCCTTCTACCGTTTGATTTTCAAGAGGCAATACATCACGTGCTTGTTTATAAAGACGCAAAAAATCCCCCACAATCAGATTATCTTTCTTATATCCTGCCGTGTTGGTATTGGCAAGATTATTAGCAACGGTGTCAAGACGGTTAAACTGAGTAAGCATACCACCTGCAGCTGCATAATATCCGCTTTGCATTTCATATCCTGAAATTTTAATATAGTGCACTTCTAGCAAGAGGTGTTCCACTTTAGAAAAATGCTATTAACCGATATGTTATGGTTTATTAAAGAAACTCTTTATAAGTAACTGGGTATAATCCAACCCTTTATTACACTCGCAATAACATGCTGAGGGGAGCGCTCCAGTAACCATGACTGCAAAAGAATTTAACAAAAATCTGGAATTAATTTTTTCCGAACATAAATCTTCCAACTGTATTACATATGAAAACATTGTAGATCTGTTTGACAAACAACCTACTCAAGCTCAGGCAAAAGCAATTCATAAGCTTGCTGAAAAATACAACAAATGCCTTTATACGGCATCAGAACATGCCAAACTTCTTAACCAGCAAGAAGCCGAAGAACGACGTGTCGCGCAACAGAAACTCCTTGAAGAAGCGGATGTTGAAGAGTTTGATATTTTACGTCAACACGAGCTTATGGAATGGTCTCGTTCTGATTCTCCTGTTAGAATGTATCTTCGCGAAATGGGACAGATTCCACTTTTAACAAAAGAAGAAGAGATTGAAATCTCCAAAAGAATTGAATTGGGTGAAGGCATTATTATTGATGCTATCTGCTCTGTTCCCTATCTGATTGATTTTATCCTAGACTATAAAGATCCACTTATTAATCGTGAACGTCGCGTCAAAGAACTTTTTAAAAGTTTTGAAGATGAGAAAGAGAACGATGATGATGACAGTGATGATGATAGTGACAACGATGACGATGACGAAAGTAATAGTGAAAAAACACTGAGCAGCAAAGATAAAAAACGTGTTGAAAAAGTCATAACAAGTTTTAAAGCACTCGAAAAAGCAAAAAAAGATTGGCTTAAAAGCATTGACAAAGACCGATTGGAAGTAGACAGTACCACCGCTTCAAGTGTCGATGATGTTTTTTACTACTTGGGAATCAGCTTTAAAAAATCGGTATTACGTGAAAAACTACTGGATCTTGGTCCTACTTCAAAATTGATTAACGAGCTTGTACGTTCCATGGAAACAGCACTTAAAAGTGATGAAGGTTTTGACAAAGAACTCAAACGCTTAGAGTACAAGCTTCCACTCTTTAACGATACGCTTAAAAAAAATCATACCGATATCATCAAAAATATTACCAATCTTACCAAAGAACAAATTGCACTCAAAGTGCCTGAAGCAACCATGGTAAGCACCTATATGGAAGTTAAAAAGCTGATTCAGACTAAAGAAGCGTCCAAAGACAGTTTTGATATGGAGCCCGAAAAGCTTTATGACATCCTGGAGCAGATCAAACGCGGAAAAAGTATTTCTGAAAAATCTAAAACACGTATGGCAAAATCAAACCTTCGTCTGGTCGTTTCAATTGCCAAGCGTTATACCAATCGCGGACTGCCCTTTTTGGATCTGATTCAAGAAGGCAATATTGGTTTGATGAAAGCTGTTGATAAGTTTGAATACCAAAAAGGCTACAAATTTTCAACCTATGCGACGTGGTGGATTCGTCAGGCTATTAGCCGTGCTATTGCTGATCAAGCACGCACCATTCGTATCCCAATCCATATGATTGAAACCATTAACCGTATTAATAAAATTATGCGCAAATATCTGCAAGAGCATGGGCGTGAACCAAGTGTTGACATTATTGCTGAAGAAGTAGGCCTTTCAGCTGAAAAAGTTAAAAATGTCATCAAGATCACCAAAGAGCCTATTTCACTTGAGGCTCCTATCGGCAATGAAGAAGATGGTCGTTTTGGTGACTTTATTGAAGACAAAACGTCGCTTTCGCCTTCAGATGCGATTTTGAAAGAGGATCTGAAAATTCAGATTGAATCGGTACTTGAGCAGCTTAATGAACGTGAAAAAGCCGTTATCAAAATGCGCTTTGGTATTATGGATGATGAAAGTGACCGCACGCTTGAAGAGATTGGTAAAGAGCTTAATGTTACCCGTGAGCGTGTACGTCAAATTGAGAGCAGTGCTATCAAAAAACTTAAACATCCCAAAGTGGGTCGTAAACTCAAAAACTATATTGAAGAGTAATCTAACGTGACTTTCGACCAGCTTTGGATTGAAAATGATTTTAATCCTTTTATTATATTTGATGCCAATGCCAAAGTCATTTCGCTTAATAGTGAAGCGCAATTTCTTTTAGGCAGCATTGACGCCAAGTCCATCTATGAACTGGCGATGACCTATGCTAGCAACACCTTTGGCTTTAAAACCACTTTTTTGGATCTTGAATACGGACGCTATAAATTTTTTGGCATCACTGTAGGCTATGATAATGAAGAGAGTATTGGCATCCGCCTTTATCAAATGCCCTCTTTTAAATTTACCAAACCAAAAAATCATGGTGACTTGGTCAATGTCTATACGATTCTTGATCTGTGCATCAGCTCCAACTCTATTGGAAGCGCCAAAACATTTGTAAAAGATTTTGACCCCACCCTACCCGAAATCCGTTTGCAGACTGATCCTTTTATTAAAATGATCAATCGTTCCATTAGTGCCTGTTCCGGTGATATTGTTCAATTTAAAATCTATTTTCGTGTGGGGGAGCATGTAAAATATGAAGGAGTGAAATATTCTCTTTTTTCACTTGAAATTAGTTCAAATCGTCTGGATAAAAAGAATTCTGGTGAAATTCAACATCTCGCCGATGAAAATCATCTTTTTATCGAGTTTAAAACCGATCGAATTACTATTAATATTCCCATTGTAACGGATTAAGCTATCCTAACTATACTGCCTTTTTTAGGCTGCTTTTTCCAATCCACAACGCACTTAAAATACCTACCCCAAGTCCAATCAAATAGGGAACAAGCTCTAGCATTTCATTGTTTTTTAAACCAATGAAACCTAGAACCAGCAAGAGGTAAGGCACAACACGATAAAGCGATATCATAGCCGGAGCACCCTCTTTAATACCATTAACCTTGGAGGCTTTAAGGCGTGCTTTTTCTTCTTTGATGACCGTTTTAAGCTCGCGTGTATCTTCTTCGTTTTCAATGGTTTCGCTATAAAGATCATAAGGGTCTTCAAGACGATCAATTGCATCAGGATCATTTCCTGTTTCATAGCTCTCAAGGCGCTTGTTGACAAGATTACGATAGCTATACATAGAACCAAGCACCACCAATAAGGCGCTTAACCATGCCACTTCAAATGCCATAAATGTTGTGTAAGACACCAAAAGCAATAAAGCAATAAAAGCTTGAATCAATATTAATACTCTAATACTTTGTGTCCTCATCATCTTCTTCGTCATCAAGATATTTTTGATGGTTATAGCGCGGATTTTTAGCAAGCTCTTCAAACTCTTTGTACTGTTTGGAGTATGCTTTATAAACATTTAAAACCGCAGCAGCAATACCAATAAAAACGCCAACCCATAATAACCATCCTATACCGGTGAGGTGACGCAATCCCAACCCTAACCCTACACCAATCAAAACGGCAACAACCATAGAGATTCCAAGAGAGAGGCTCTCGGCACCTTCGATTAAAGGCTTAAAGCGTGGCGCTTTATCATGTTCCTCAGCCATGAATGCGTCCAAAAACTCGTTCGCTTGCTTCAATGGTTGCTTCGATCATATCATCAGTGGTCATGGTTGAGATAAATCCGGTTTCAAATTGTGAGCAGGCAAAATAAAAGCCCTCATGAATCATTTCACGATGAAACGCTGCAAAAAGTTCTAAATTGCTGGCGGCAGCATCATCAAAGTTTTTAACGGGATGCTCATTAAAAAAGAATCCAAACATAGAACCGCGCACATCAACTTGCAGTGTAATGCCATGTTTTTGAGCGGCATCTTTCATTCCCTCAACCAAACGATTTGCGCGTGCTTCTAGTGTTTTCAAAACGGATGCATTGGCTTTGAGTTTACGCAGTGCCGCAAGGCCTGCTGCCATTGCAACAGGATTACCGCTTAAGGTTCCTGCTTGATACACAGGTCCCTCGGGAGAGAGTTTGTTCATAATTTCGCGTTTACCTCCAAAGGCACCAACAGGCATACCGCCGCCAATCACTTTGCCTAGTGTAATAAGATCAGGTGTTGTCCCTGTAATGCTCTCAGCTCCATAAAGCGATGCGCGAAAACCGCTCATTACTTCATCAAAAATCAGTAAGCTTCCATGCTGGTCACATAAGGCACGAAGTGCGGCTAAAAACTCTTTATCTGCAGGAACCAACCCCATATTGCCAGCAATGGGTTCAATAATAACACAAGCAATATTGTCACTTTGTTCAAAACATTTTTTGACACTTTCAATATTGTTGTATTTAGCCAAGAGTGTATGTTTGGTAAAATCGGCAGGAACCCCGGGAGAGCTAGGATTGCCAAAAGTGGCTGCACCCGAACCCGCTTGAACTAGTAGTGAATCGCTGTGACCGTGGTAGCAGCCTTCGAACTTGACAATATCATCACGTCCCGTATGGCCGCGTGCCAAACGAATCGCACTCATCACCGCTTCTGTACCGCTGCTTACAAAACGCACTTTATCTACTGAATTGAAAATAGAAACCACCTCTTTGGCCAATTCTGTTTCTAAAAGCGTTGGCGCGCCAAAACTAAGCCCATGCTTGATGGCATCTATAACGGCAGCTTCAATACTTTCGTCTCGATGACCAAAAAGCAGCGGCCCCCAGCTTTGCACATAATCAACATACTCATTCCCGTCAATATCTATAAGCTTTCCGCCTCTGCCTTCTTGAATAAAAAGCGGTGTGGAACCAACACTTTTAAAAGCCCTGACCGGAGAGTTGACACCTCCAGGAATAAGTTGTTGTGCTTCTTCAAAAGCTTGAGACGATGTTTGAGTACTCATATGTCCGTGTCCTGAAATTTTTATGCCATTATAACAAAAGCGTATTAATTGCCATTGGGTATAATCCGATTACATGTAAAGGATATCATGAGTCGTTCACAAGCTGCTTTTATCATTGCCCTGCTCTTTCATATGTTGCTCATTTTGCTATTTTTGCTTTTTGGATCGCATATTGCCACTTTGGAAAAACCTAAAGAGAGTGAACCGCATCGCATCAAAGTATCGCTCAAAGAGAATCCTAAAGCACTCAAAGAGTCTTTTGAGAAAAATAGCGTTAAAAATCCCAAGATTGCGCCACCAATGCCCAAAGGCAAGCAGCTTAATGAACTGGTAAAACAATCTTTTGTTACGCCTTCAAAAGAGCCAACAACTCCTAAACCCATTAATCCACCAAAACCTCAGCCCAAGCCGAAACCTCAGCCAAAAACAGAACCGATACCCTCTTTAAAACCTTATATACCGCTGCAAGCAAAAAATGATGAAGAGCTAAATCAAAGCACGCCAAAAGAGCATAACCGGCTTTACAATTTTCTTTCTAAAGAGGTCAAAACGGATGAGAATACCGATAAGGAAAAAACATCCACACGACGTGAAAGCCGTATTGCTCAAAACCTCAAAGAGGCTTATGGAGATGTTTTTGGCAAACTGAGTGAAGGCGAACAGAAATATCTGCTTGATAATCAAGAAGTGATGCGTCGCATTACGCAAGAAGTTTTAACCCGGGTTGGAAGCGTCAATCTGCCCAATAACTTACGTGTGAATGAGTATAACATCGTTGAGTTTTACCTTTATCCCAATGGTGATATTTCTGATATCAAATTTATTCAGCGCAGCGGTTTTTATATTCTTGACGATACGACAAAAGAGACCATTGAATATGCGTATAGCCGCTATCCAAGGCCAAAGCAAAAAACGCTGATACGCTATAAAGTAGGTTATTTTTTACGCGGCTACTGACACATGGGATTCGTACTTTTCAATTTTGGAAACCACGTTAACCACGCTTTTTGAGGTTTATCAAAAAGCTTGAATACCTGCATCTCATTTGCCACATTACCATAATCATCAGGTGTTACCACAGCAATGCCGCCTGATATCATTGTTTCAAGTGTCTCTGTTTCAATTTTAAGACCACTTAAGCTTAACTCCATTCCTAAAGCCGTAGCATTATAAAAATGCGAATTGCTACGAATTAGATGCGCATAGCAAGGCTGGATATAAAGCAAAAATTCTACCTGGGTAGCATTGTCGCTTAGGCGCACCTCTTCAATATCACCAATTTGAACCTGTCGGTAAAAAAGTGGCGATCCCATAGCTAATGAACTGCGTCTGTCTGCTGAAACAACAACGCGCAAGCCTTGACGCAATTGATTTTGATGCGTCAAAATATTTTGAAGATGATACGCTTTGCCTGATTGCAGCGCAACTCCCGGGCTTACATGTAAAGAAGAACCATTAACAAGTGCCTCAGGATTTTTAATGCCTGAAAGCCCCATTTTGAATGATTCAAGGGAGATGCTTGCATCGGCAGTCATCAGCTTTTTATAGGCTTGCTCTATTTTCATTAAGGCTACAACCTGATTGTTCTCAAGATCAATTTTTTCAATGGTGCCAATAGTGATGCCTTTATGGTGAATCGCACTCCCCTCCACAAGACCAAACGTCTCATCAAGGTAAAGCTGTGCACGGTATGCATTATCAAATGCTGTGGCATGATCTTCATAAAGAAGATAGGATTTTTTATTCTCATTTGTGCTTTCATCAGGCGTATCAAAAGCAATAGCAGTTTCAAACAGTGATTGTAATGATTCTAGTTTTAGTTCAATCTTTGGAAAAGCAACGTTAAGTTCCGCACCGCTGAGTTTGTAAAAACGGCTTGACGCACGTACTTTTTTGGCAAAGCGTTTATCAACATACAGATCAATGCGAATACGATCATTAATGCTTTCATACGCCACATTCATCACCTCACCCGCTTTAAACTGATGATAAAGCAATGGTGTTCCTGCACCAATATTACGAGCACTTTTTGCATAGAGTGTAAGCTGTTTGCCTCCAGAGCGATAATATTTTTCTTTCTCTAAAGCTTTATTGTCATCAAGAAGTGTAAAAACATTGCGTCCTTGTGCAGCCTTGTCATCAAGCGTTTCAAAACTGATACCTCCTTGGATGATCTCAGGAAGTGTGCCGGCATGCAGCGATACTTTTGAAAATGTAATCTCCGCTTCGATGGCACTGTGTTTATAAAAAAGCGTTGTTGTATTAATTAGTGATGCATATTTTGGATCAATTACGGTATCAATACGTACGTTTTTGTTATCACTATCAAGAGCTACTTTGCTAATCATTCCCGCCTCAAAGCTTTTGTAAAAAACCGGTGCACCCGATTTAAGCCCTGAAATGTTTGACGCATGCAGTGTTATCTTTTTACCCTCACGCTGCGGAGGAATGGTATGCAGATCATAAGACTCCTGTTGGCCTTCATCACTCCCCTCAAAAGCGATATAAGAGCCTTTGGTAATGGCATCTAACCCTGAGACTCCTTGCAGTGAAACCTGGGGTTCAACAGCCCAGAAGTAAACGCCGTTTTTAATGACGCTTGCAAAACTTTTTTTAAGCAAAATGCGATATTCGCTTGTATCGGTTTCAGGAATATACGTGACGCTCTCAATTTTGCCCGCTTCAACACCCTTATAATAAATAGCGCTCAGCCCCGCTTCAAGCGAAAAGGAGCTCTTGGTACGCAAGATTAAGTGGTGCGGATCATAGTCAATATCTTCTTTTGTACTATAAAGCTGAAAGGTTTTATTTTCATCAATACTTGCAGCAACCGAAGGTGACGTAGCGGGAGAATCAAAAGTGATACCTCCTGCTACCAAAGTGGCTAGTGAGTCTACTTTGACTTTAATGCCAGAGAGCCCCGCTTTGACATTAATACTCTCAATACCCCAAAAATGGCTTGCTTGTTTAACAAGATCTTTGTAGGCGCTATCAATATGCACCGTGTAGCGCACTTTATCTCTCTCAAGCTCTCGCTCAATGACGTGACCGACAATAAATTTTTTGTACATAATGGGGGTATCAACGCCAAAAGAACCGCTTTCATCTTCCAAAAAAAGCTTTAATCCGGGTTGCAGACGGTCTTCTGGTTTGTGATCGGAGGCTTCAAATTTATATTTTGCAGGAAGCTTCATTAGTGCTTCAATCGATTTTTCTGCAGGATACGCTTCGACATACACGCCGCCAACAATGGTTTCCAAACCTGATATTTCAGTGAGCGTAATACGCGGTTTAACCTTCCAAAACGTGTTGCCTTTGCGCGCTATTGCGGCTATAGCATTTTTTGAAACATTAAAGGTAACGTTAACCCGTGAAATGTCTGAGGGGTGGAGTTCTATCTTTTTGACGTTTCCAACGACGATTCCCTTGTATTTGAGCAATGTTTTACGCTCTAATAATCCACTGCCATCATTAAACGAGACGACAATTTCACCACCGCGATCCGCATAAAATTTATAAAGCATCCAGCCGGCCATAAGCAGTGCCAATAGAGGGATGGTCCATACAATAAGTGCCGTTGATCGCGGTTTTTTGAGCGGTGTATTCATTCATTTTCCTTGGTATCAAACATCAATCTTGGATCAAAAGACTCCGTAGCAAGCATGGTCAAAATAACAGCCATTGCAAATGCAAACGCAGCGCCTCCGGCATGAACGGTTGCCAGATTTTGAAACTGCACCATCGCAATCATAATTCCCACCACAAAAACATCCAAAAAAGACCATTTTCCTATAAAGGTAATAACTCGATAAAGCTTCAGTCCCATCTTTGCCAAACGCGTCCATTTAAAATAAGTAATGGCCAGTAGTACAATAATGACCATAATTTTGAAAATCGGCACTACGATACTGGCTAAAAAAATAATAATACCGATACTAGTCTCTCCATACAAAACAAACCAGATAATACCTTGCATAATAGTGTTTCCTTCATCCACACCCATGTTGGTAATAATCATCATCGGAAGCAGATTGGCAGGCAGTAAAAATAAAATAGCAGCAACAGTATAATTGAGTGTTAACAGCAACGAGTTGGCTTTACGCTGATGCAGTACATTTCCGCATTGCGCACAGTGCACAACATCAAGGTCTTGCAATAGTTCGCATTTAAGGCAGAGCTGTTTGCCTGCTTGAATATCAGTGGTGTAACACATTGTTGTGCCATATGTCATCAGGATTAAACCAGACAATCGTAATATAAAAACAGATCAGAAAAAAAACAAAAATAAAAAAACCGACATCAATACTTAGATCACCCATATTTTGTAACTTGATGCTTGATACTAAGATACTAAGCATATACACCTCCGCCATCCCCCAATGTTTCATAGTGCTATAAATACTATAAACCGGACGTAAAAAAAGCGGTCGTTTATCCAAATGCAGCGGTATCAGCAGCCACAAAAGAGAGAGTAACATCATCACCGGAATGCCAATGCCGGTAAACGCTACCACAACACTGATAAAAAGGCCGCCTTCTTTGTAAAATTCGCTCACGGCGCTTATGATGGTGGTAGATTGCACGCGTCCGGCCATATCCAAGGTTAGAATCGGAAAATAGAGTGTAGGTAAAAATACTACCAGTGCTGTGAGTGCCATAATAATAACATAAGCAAAGCTCTCACCCGGGCCGTATATAAGATAACCGCATCGAGGACAATAATAGTTGTGTGTCACATCGCGTTTGTCATATTCAACAACAACACCGCACTCTTTGCAAGCACTCATGTAACATATTTTCTCAGGCATATTATTCATATCTGTTATTGTAACCAATCTTTAAACTCTTGAACATAGATCAGATTCACACCTTGTCCGGTTTCTTTGACATCAACATCTACACGCAAATTGCTGTTAAGCGAAAGCTGCAGCACCAGCGTAAAAATATCATCATTTTTCAGCACCACACGCAAATCGCGGTTGATGCGTGTTCCCACTTCAAATCCCACGCCGCCATCTGCTTTACTAATCAGATTCAAAGTATCCACCCGCAAGCCTGTGGTATCGCCAATCATCTCTTTAAGTCCGGTACCAAATACAATATTGGCCGCATTAATACTGGTTGAACCGCCTTCATTACTCTCAAAACTCGATGATGCCGGTGTGCCAAAGAGAATATAGCTCATAATATCGCTTTGGCTCATAGCAGGCGATGAGGTAAACAAAAATACCGGTGAATGCAGGGTATGCGTGGCGTAGATGTCAATAAATTTGTTATCAATAGTATAAAGCAGATGCAAATTTAAAAGCGGATCTATTGTTGAGCCTCCGCTAAAATAGATTTCGCTATGTTGGAGTGCAAATTCGCTGCTGCCGTTATAAATCCACCCTTTATCGGCATAAATCCATCCTAAAAGCTCCAGATTATGTTCGCGCTCTTTCCAAATAGTGATATCGGGAACAAAGGTAAGATCAACGCTTTTAATTTTATAGTGCAAAGGTTGTGTAGCATGGACGCGTACGCTGATCTCAAGCGGAGAACTTAGCGGTGCTTTAACATCTTGAATCACGATAATATCATCATCCTTAACCACTTTATCCGAAGGTGCTTCATAAGTGATTAATGCTTTTTTTATCTCAATATCACCATCAATTTGGGTGACATTGGCATCATAGTTTAACCTTACATGTAACGCCGCTTCAATCTCGCCTTCATCACCTTTATAATGAAAAGCATCACTATCTGCATTAAGCAAAAGTGTTTTCTCTTTAAAGGTGTATGCCCCTTTGATTGCTATCTCATCATTGAGCCACAAAGGGTGAAGCCGTAGGGCATCATTATCATACGTAATCAAGGAGGGGCGATGGGCAAAAAGTTTATACCCCTCATAATCAACGTCATAATGCTCCAAAGTATACGCGCCATTGCTATAACGCAATCCAAGTTGGGCATTGGTACCGTAGTGATAGCTCTCAGCATCAACTTTAGCCAAATACCACGGCAGCAGCATATCAACATCAATACGAATACCCTCATCAATAGCAATGGTGCTATTAAGTTCAACACCCATGTCAAAAACTTGATTCTCACTAAGATTAAGATCAACCAAACTTTCAGCAAGGGTGTAGAGTGATCCGATGCTGCTATGAAGTTGCAGCGTGGTATTGCCATCATCAACGCTACCGCTAAGATCAAATGCCGTGGTTGCCAAAGCCCCCCATCCTTCAATTTTATGCTCTTTTTGAAAGAGTGTGGTATGGAACTCTTCGGAGTTAATATAAAGCATCTTATGTGTTGGGGCAATATCGGCAACCAGATCGACGCCGCCAATGTTTCGCAAGGGCAAAGATTGCCAAAAGCGCGAATTACCATCTGTACTAATATGTCCCATCGTAACCAGATGCTCTTGAATATACGACACATTCCCATCAAAACTGGAGTGTTTGGCATTGGCATAGAGCGTTCCCATCAACAAACTGCTGTTGATGTCGTAGTATCCTTTGGCCGTGGCATCTAGCCTTGAAGAGGAGAGAATTTCAGGAAGTGTTGCAAACTCCGAAAGGTTCAGATCATCAATTCCAAGATCAAAGTGGATACGGTTTAAGTCGCTGCTATTAAGATCCAGATGATGGCCTTGCGAACGCACCATAGCGCCAAAAGCGCCCTCTTTATAGAGTACATCGGCATCAAAATCTTTAAGAGGCAGCGGCCTTGTAGGATGCTGTAGTGTTGCATGGAGTGTGTCTGCAACTGCGGCATCAAAACCTATGTTAATATTATGCAATATATCAATGCCAATATCTGATGTTTCCAACAAATGATGCAGCTTCAGTGTTACATTAGAATCCACATAACGATACTCCGCCGTAGCAGCAATGTGCTGGAGTGAGAGATTGGCATCATTACGTAAAAACAGATCAGGCACCATAGTACTAATAGAAACCTGTGACATATCCGCCGATATCTTGTTGAGATTTAGTGATGGCGGCAATGAAACATGCGGTGTTAGTGTCTCTACGTAGCTAGGGTTATAGCGTATATTTCCCCTGCCCTCAAAGCGATTTTTCGCAATTGTACCGCTTACATGTAAGGCATTATGATCTATTGTTCCATCCGCTTTTAATGCCTTTACATGTAATGCGTTATCAAAACGAATATTGCTACCGCCAATATCTACATGTAAGGGGGTGGATGTGTTAAGATCAAAGCGCCCGTCTCGCAATGTTTTGGCACTTATGGTGATATTGGGAGTTATCCTCACATCATCTGCAAGTACACTGATACCATAACGCAAGGTATCGATAAGCTGCAGGTCTTGAATGTGTGCGCTTTTAACATGAATACCAAAAGGCAATGAGAATGCTTCATTGCTGGCATTGGCATCATCTTGAAACGCTAAAAGCATCACGCGTGCATTTTTAATAACAACGCGATTCATTTGCAAGGTGCCCGATAAGAGCGAAAGAATGTTGTAGTCTACGTCAAGATACGCTGCGCTCAAAGCATCATGATCATAACTAAGATCATAAAACGTGACTCCCGATGCCAAAGAGCCTTCAACACGCGTAAACGCGATAATATCATTCTCTTGTAGCTGCTGCGCCACAAATTTAAGCGAGCGTGGATGGTATGCAAAAAGCAATGCGGCCACAACAAGGATGCTGAGGATAATAACAACGTAATGAAGTATATGAATCAAGAGCCGCATCAAAAAAGCTCTCCAATATGAAAATGCACTGCATATTGCGAAGGATTTTCAACATCCATTCCCACATCAATGCCTAGCGGACCAATGGGAGTGCTATAGCGTAGTCCCACCCCCACAGCCGTATAAGCTTTGTTTTGATCGGGAAGATACTCTTGCCCAATCAGCGTAACATCGCTAAAAACAACCCCTCTTAATTCGTTATAGATGGCGTAACGATATTCGGCAGTGCCCTCAAAAAGCGCATTAAATCCAATGGGATCACCATTATCATTACTTGGCCCAAGAGAACGATAGGTATAGGCACGGTTGGAGTTGATCCCTCCGGCATAAAAACGGTATGATGATGGCAAATCGCCTTCGTAGCGACGAATGGAACCTAAATGCGCTTTCAGGCCAAAAACATGATCGTGATAGGAAAAAATGCGTGCGCCGCCAACTCGGGCTTTCATATAAGTGGCATCGGAGATTACGGAGCTTTTAGAGCCTTGTACTTCGGCAAAAAGGTAGTATCCGCGTGTTGGTTCTAGCAAGTGATCTCGCACATCAAATTTCCATCCCAATTGCAACGATGTTACAAAGAGCGTATTTTCAGGAAAAAGTGCCTCGTCACTACTGTCGTACGTTTTGGCCTCATCAATCAAAATGGCTTCGTTATAAGAGTGCGGCTGATCATATTGCTGCAGATAAGGCTTTAGATAGCGGCTACGCTCTTTATAGCCGTCAAAGCGCTCATTTTTATAACCCAAGATGGTGCCTAAAAGATTATGATCGGGCAGTGGCATGGTGAAGGTGCTTTTAATCTCCTGACGAATGGGTGAGTATCGCCCCTCTAGCCCAAGGGTACGAAGATCTCCAAAAAGATTGCGATGTTTAATACCACCTTGAATTACAAAACCTTCATCACTGTTATAGCCTACACCACCTTCAAAGCGTACGGGATCTTCACGCACACTTACATGTAAGGTTGTCGGAACAACTGATCCGTTATGCTCTTCAAGTTCAATATTGGCTTTGGCAATACCCGATTGTGCATAAAGCATGTCATAACTCTGGCGGATTTTTTCACTTGAAAACGGATCGTTTTCTTTGTAGCGCAAAAAAGATTTGGCCAGCCAAGGCGCAAGCGTCTCATCGGTTGTTACATGTATAGGGCCAAAACGGCACTGCTCGCCGCGTGTCAGCTCAAAAAGCAGATAGGCTCTGTTTTTTTCTCTGTCAATCCATGCCTTGGAATTGAGTGTTGCATTGCAGTGCCCGTGATCATAAGCACGTTTTAAAATACGCTTTTTATCCTCTACAAACGTTGCCGCATCAAAACGCTCTTCGACTTTACTTTGGATATCGTTGCTTACATCCAGCCTTGAAACAACCGTGACATCGTCAATAATAACTTCAGGACCTTCACTTATTGCAAAACGTATGGCATCTTTGTTCACGATTTCATGCACTTTAGCATGGTAAAAACCACGGCTTTTGTAAAACTCCTGCAAGGTTGTTGCATAGAGCCCACTGCGTGAGGGTTCCAAAGCCGGTTCACTACGCCAAAACTGATAAAAATAGGGAAGATTTAGCCCGATTCCCTCATACAACTCACGATCACTAAATTGTTCATTACCCGAAAAATAGAGCGGAAGCGGCGCAGCAATAAGTTGGCAAGCCAAAAGCAGTACGAAATATCGCAACGCATCTCCAGTTTTTACCGTGATTATAGCAAAGCTATGAATATCATTGTCTCTTTACTCTGTATCATGACGCAAACTTTTTTTGAAACAAACACTGATTGAGAATGTTAAACTCACGTCACCACAATGCCAGTTGCTTCAAGCAAACTCAGCGCTTCATAATGGCTCATTCGTGTTCCTTGTAAATGATTGGTGCAGAGTTTTAGCGCAATGTTTTTTGCCTCGGTAAAATCGGCATAATCTAGGTGCGTGTCTTGAAAGAGTGCGCCAAGAAAATCGGTGCCCCTCAAATCGGCATTTTTCAATGAAGCGTTGCGAAAATCGGCATCTTTTGCAAAGCACTCTTTCATAATAAGTCGGTCCAGTGTTAGGGCATGAAAATTACCGTCATTTAAATGCGATGCATAAAAACGCACTCCTTCACTACCAAGCAGGCTATCCCAATCGCACATCGTCCAATCAATACCAATGAGCTTTGAGGATACAAACTCCACATCGCCCAGCTTTGATCCTGTTAATTTGGCCACACTTAAATTGCACGCTTCAAAACGGCACTCAATGAACTTACATGTAGAAAAAAATGTAGCGTCAAAATCACAAGAACGAAAGACACACCCCTCAAACTCGGTATTGGCAATCTTTATACCGCCAAGTTTCAAGGCTTGAAACGTCTCTTCAAAATATTCCGTATGGCTCTCTATCATTTCTTCTGCTCCTTATTTTACGCTTACATGTAAGCGTCGCTGATCAGAGACAATATCAAATGTTTTTGTTGCATCCGATTGAAAGTGGAGTTTGATGGTATTGTAATCAATAAAATCAACATCAACACTTCTGGGAAATTTAAAATTTAAAAGCAACTCAGAAGCATTAAGCGGACGAAAATAGATTACCTGTTCTTGAGTGTCCTCTAAATTTAGAGTCTCTTCTTTTTGTGTAATAATATGCAAAGGCTGTTGAAACTTTTGCGTTTGAAAATGCCACACAAGCGTCTCTGTCTTTTGCCTGGATCTATAGATAACTTCAGCACGATACTGCGTGTCATATTCGAGTCTTTTTAATGGAAAAAGCGCATACTGATTGTGTTTCAACTTTTGATTGGGATCATTATGTTCATCCATCAATCGCACATCGCTGATCTCCGTGTCTTGCATATAAAGCCTAAAAGAGAGCAGTTTCACATCATCAAAAAAATAATCATTAAATTCAATACTAATAGGAAAGCCACTCACTTCATAATCAGGTAGCGGATCGGGATCTTCTGCATAAAATGCAGGCACGATATTTTGTTGATTGTCATACGGATAAAAAATTATTTTTGGGTTCTCACGCTTACTATCATTAAGCGCCGTGCTAAAAAGGCTTTTTTTAATACGAAATTTTTCATCCTTACAAACCTTATAGACATAATTGCCATTGCTGCTAAAATCTTTTGCATCACAGAGCTTATTAAGCTGTGCATGACCCATCAGATAAACAAAAACACTTTTGTCACTATTATTTTGATCTTGTGTAATTCCTATGCCAATTTCATCAATATCAGGGCTCAAAAAACCAAATCTATGATAAATAGCAGAAAAAAGTCCATCCATAGAACGCTCTGCACTAGGATTTTTAGTTGAAAGGTTCTCGCTGACATGAGACGATAAATACCCGGCATGAAACGCCCGATCTGCTGGTGTTACACCTGTAAAATGATGAAGCCCTTGTGTTTCGTTGTGGCTAGAGATATTATTAAACAAAAGATAATTAGCATGGGCTTGTGCCGCAGACTCTAGCATAGAATTTGGCAGCAATTGCTGCATATGCATGGCATCTCGTATACGATCAAGATAGGTTCGTGCTTCAACTTTTTCAAGTGCAATATTCATGGGAAGGGTTTTTCTTATTTGCACGTCTCCCTGTGCAATGCGCGCTTGTTGTTCAACAAACTTCCATGCTACCAGAGCAAAAACAAAAACAAAAATCATAAAACCAAAACGCATCTAATTATCTTTCTTAGCGCTTTTGCGCTCTTTATACTCTGCCCTGCTTGCAGCCGCATGTTTTTGCCAGACAAACCATGCGCCATTGACATCTTTGTTTTTCAAAGCCACCAAAGGTTTGCTCTCACTTTGCCATAGTGCCTCGCCTGGTTTGGGGCACGCACGCACACATTCGCTGCAATAAATACAGAGCCACGGATTGTAGTTATAGGTTTTAGAACCATCTTCGTGTTGAGAAAACACAATAGCGCGCGGCGGACAGACTTTTTCGCATTTGTCACAATAAATACAGTGATTTTCATTAAATTCAATAAGCCCGCGATAGTGATCGGGCAGTGGCAGCGGGATTTGTGGATAGGCATGTGTTGCAGGCTTTGAAAACAGATTTTTAAGCGCTTGAATCATCGAATTAATCATACTCTACTCACTTGGCCGTACATGACATACAAGGATCAAACGATGCCAAAATCGCAGGAGCATCAGCGTAACGGCTGCCTTTAAAGACTTCGATCATGGCGGGAATACCCGAAAAAGTAGGCGTTTTAATCCGTACACGTTCCAGCACATTTTTGCCATCGCCACGTATCAGATAAAAGAGTTCTCCGCGCGGTGCTTCCAAACGCACCACAGCCTCACCGTTAGGTTTTCCTTTGATTTTTTGCATCAGTTCTCCTTCAGGGAGGCCATCAACAATATTAAAACAGATCTGTAACGAGTTATATATTTCACGAAGCCGCACCCGATTTCGGGCATAAATGTCGCCTGTAGATTCAAGTATCATCTCAAAACCCAGAGCTTCATAGGGAAAATCACTGCTCTCATTGCGCACATCGGTGGGGACACCTGCTGCTCTTGCTAGTGGCCCTAATGCATTATACATGTAAGCATCATCTTGGCTAAGAACACCAATGTTTTTATAACGAAGCGAGAGGCTCCAGTTGTTTTCAAACTGCTCCATCAGCGCATCAATCTTGGGTTTTAAAAGCCCCAAATTTTTACGCAGGAGTGCTTCACTTTCTGCGCTCAAATCACGGTTGACACCTCCAATAGCAATATAATCAAACTGAATGCGATTACCGCTAATGGACTCTTGAATATCCATAACCAGTTCCCGATCATTCATCACCTGCATAAAAAGTGCTTCAAAGCCTGCATTTTCGGCAGTATGCGCCAAAGCAAGCATGTGCGAATGAATGCGATCAAGTTCTACCATAAGTATTCGTAAATATTTAATGCGCATATTGAGCTCAAGCTCCAGCAGTTTTTCGACTGCCAGGGTGTAGGAGAGCGAGTGGGTAATGGCACACAATCCGCACACCCTTGCCACAACATAGCCCACTTGTTTATACTCAAAATTACTAGTACAGGCCCTTTCAACACCCCGATGCACAAAACCCACATCGGCATCAACACCAATAATGGTCTCATTCTCACATTCAAAACGAAAGCGTACCGGCTCAAGCAACGCAATATGCTGCGAACCCAAAGGAATTTCAACGGTTTTTTTCATGAATTTCTCCGTAACGGTGACGGTCTAGAGTCGTTATCAAGGTAGAGTCCCGGTGTGGCACCTTCTACATGTAAGCCAAACATATCCACCACTTCGCGCTCACTCAAAAATGCCGAAGGAATCAGTGTTACCATCGAAGGCACCCTGCTTTCATAGTTACATGTAAGCTCAAATATTACAATCATATCTTTATGTCCATACTGCGAAAAGATCCATTGCAAAATCACACCTTCATCACCCGCATCAATCCCGTTTATTGTCAAAAAATGCCATGCACGGGGATCATAAAATTCCTGAATGTCATTATAGACACGCTCAAGTGTTGTGTTTATCTTTTGCATCATCTACCTTTAGTGCCATATGAGTTTTATCAAAAGGTTTGTATACCCCAAAAAGTTTGTAGGGAACCTCAAGCTCTTTACTTTTGCGCTCTAGTATATCAAGAGCCTGCACCAGTCCATCAATAATCAGTTGCGGTGACGCAGCGCATCCGGGAATGTACACATCCACAGGAATGTAACGATCGATGCCGTCTTCAACATTATCCATTCCCCGAAACACTCCTCCCGTACAGGTACAAGAGCCTAGCGCTACTACCACCTTGGGTTCGGGCATCAGGGTATACAGCTCTATCAAGCGCTCACGTGAGCGATACGTCACCGGCCCCGTTACTAAAAAAACATCAGAGTGTTTGGGATTACCGGTATTAATCACGCCAAAACGCTCCAAATCAAAACGTGGGCCTAGTGCCGCCAATATCTCAATATCACATCCGTTACAGCTTCCGGCATTATAGTGGGTGATCCAGGGCGATTTTTTTCGAAAAGAGCTAAAAAATTTCATAAGAGCATCCATAATATATTAACACTAGCAAGCATCAAAGCCGCAGCAATAAAAAACGGCTGCATCTGGTCTTGACGTAGCCTTGCGGTGGCATTATCTACCAAATTAACAAGTAAAAAAACCAAGCCAATCAGCAAAGCTCCCAACCAATAAGAAGCGCCGCCAAACAGGAAAACCAGCGCATATACAAACAGATATTCTAAAAAACGCGCCATATAAATAAACTCATAAAAGAGCCCGCTAAACTCCACCTCGACACCGCCAACAATCTCTTGATGCGCTTCAACCACATCAAAAGGCGATTTTTTAAGTTTTAGCGGTATCACCAGCAAAAGTGCTGCAAAAAAAAGCGGCATCTGCAAAATCATGGCGGGATGTGCCAAAACAGCACTGGCTTCAAAACTGCCCGTTGCCAAATAAAACCCCACCACAATAAGCAGCAGCACCGGCTCATACGCCACCAAAGCAATCAATTCACGATTGGCGCCAATGTGTGAATAAACCGACTTTACACTATACGCAGCCACAACCAAAGCAATCAGCGCAAAGAGATGCAAGAAAATGGCATAGATAAGATTAAAGCCCAGAAAAATCGCTGCTACGGCCATCCAAAGTATGACAAAGTGCACGATTGCCAGCATTGCATGTAACGAGTGCACTACCAAAGTACGTTTATCCATCAGTTTGAACATATCATAAAATGGCTGCAAGAGCGGCGGCCCCATACGCTGCTGCATACGCGCACGAACACGCCGCTCAAAACCATAAACCAAAGCACCAAGTATGGGGGCAAACAGTGTTAAAAGCCAGCTCATAACAGTACTCCCACGCCTAGTAAAATGCCAAAAAGCAGTATAAATCCATACTGCATGCTTTTATAAAAATGTAACTGCATCTGATAAAAGGCCTGCTCAAAAGCACTGCTTTCGCCACAATGATAAGGTTTAGCACGATCAAAACGCCCAATCCAGCGCCATAATAAAAGAGCACCCAAGAGTAACAGCGCCATTATCCCAATAAAAACAGACCAAAAGCTTGCCCATGTTGCCAGCAGATACAAACTCATTCCCAGCTGTATAAATGCCAACACATACAGCGGCAGTGCATAACCCCAATCAATCGCATCACGCGGCAGTATCTGCGTATCATCACGATGGGACAATAAAAACGAAGCCACTTTAAAATAAAGCAGCACCAATAACGCGCTGCCCATTAAAATGCCCAAAAGCACAATGAGGTATAAAGCGCTGGTATGCAGCAATAAGGCGGTGCTCTCAATTGCCAAAACTTTACCCATAAAAAGTCCAAAAGGCGGAAGTGTTAAGGCCATAAATCCAAAAAGCAGCATCAACGTGGCAGCCATAGAGCGTTCGCTAAGAGCTTGCATTTGATAAACATCTTTAAAACCATAGCGTTTTTCCAGCCACCCTGCCACTAAAAATAGCAGCGCTTTAGCAAGAGCATGAAATACCATTAGCACCAATGCCGCATCGTATCCCTCTTGCGTTCCTGATGCACCTAGCGCCATCATTAGCCCCAACAGTGCAATGGTGGAATAACCTAAAATCTCTTTGAGCAGCGTTTTTGAAAGCGCAATATACGAAGCCGCCGCAAACACCAGCGCACCAATAACACCTACAACAACGCCAACGCTCCCCAAAAGCGGTGAAAATTTCAAAATCATAAATGGCGCAATTTTAACCATAGTAGCCGAATGCAGCATGGCACTCACAGGCGTTGGCGCCACCATAGCCCCAAGCAGCCAACGATCAAAAGGCAATGCCGCCGCTTTAACAAACGCCGAAAATGCCAAAAATACCACCACCGCAGGAGCAAACCCTTGCTGAAGTAACACATCAATATAAAAGGTATTGTAGAGTGCACTGCCTGCAAATATGGCTGCTAACAAACCCAAGCCACCAATTTGATTCATCCACAAGGCCCGTAGTGCGTTATCTATTGCCGTCTCATCGTTGCGAAAACGAATCAGCAAATACGAAAACAGCGTGGTGAGTTCAAACAAAAAGAAAAAAAGCAGTAGTGAATTGACAACAACGATGCTATTCATAATAACAATAAAAAAGAGCAGCAGCGCCATAAAACGTGCTCTTTGGCTCGCTTCAAGCTTTTCATCGTGCATATAGGCCTGCGCATATACAACAATAAGGCCACCGACAATATTAATAATACCAAACATAATAATTGACAGCCTGTCAATACTAATCAAAACGCCGTCAATATGCCTTAGCGTCATTTCGATAATACCATATAAAACAAGCTGCGCTATCGCTAAGAGTGCCACTTTCATATTGCGATGACGATACCCCACATAAGCAAAAAAAAGTAACAACAGCATATCCGCAATCAAAAAGAGAAACGAAAGAGTGTTATGCCCTTCCCACAGTAAATGATAGTTTGGTATCGATAGTAAGCCAATCGTAATGAAAATCAACGGTACCACCGTAATGCCAAGCAGCACATATTGCTGTGCAGTGCTTTTCATATAAGGATACACAAGGCCTGAAAAAAGGGGTAATAACAGCAATATGGCAAGATTAGACATGGCCTACTCCTAATCGAATCTACACCATTATACTACGCTAAACTCAGTGTTGTATTACAAAAACTAACATTGCTGCGCATTTATCGTTGCTTGCGTTAGTATGTGGGAAAAATATCTGAATTGTATGATTACATGTAAAAAAAGTCGTAGTGGAAAACATCTACATCAGTCATTTAATCGAAACGGCCATCCTAAAATATTCTCGATCCCCTCAGAAGCAATACGCTCATTTAAACGCTCTACTACGTTTTGAAGTGCAATATCATACCCTTGCGAGGATTGTCCTGTAAGTTGCAAGGTATTAGAGGCCACAATGGTTCCTTGGTGATCCTTGGTTTCAAACACCAATGTTGTGCGTGCCAGCGTAAAGCCATGAGACTCGGCGCGATTCATTGTGGCATGAATCCAAATATCAAATTGGGCCGAAGCATTTGATGTCATATGAAAAGCATGTTCGCTTAGTCCCTTGCTCACAGGTGCTTTTAAAGTAGCCAAATCACTATGCAACGCAAAACCTATACGCTGCAAGAGGCTCTTTTTTTGGTCTAAAAACTGCTCATACCGCTGCAATAATGCTTTGGTATCAGCCGTGCTATCTAATGCGTTCATAACCAGCAACGTATCGGGTAAATCCTGCAGTGCTTTGAGTGCATCAAGCACAATAGCAAGCTGTTTGAGTTCATCATTCGTGCGTGAACGTTTCATAGCAAATTCATATTGACGTAGCTGCTGATCGGCAGTGGCAATCATACCTGCAAGCAAGCGTTTTTTATTGGCTTGCACCTGTACAATAATGCGTTTATAGCCCAATTCACGTATATCAGTGACCTCATAGTCACTAATACGGATTTTTTTGACCTCACTGCTGGTATGCTGCGCTACCTGTTTGTCAAATGAATCATTTCGCCCTTGATATTCAATAGTATGAACTTCAAAACGTGATGAAACCGAAACACCAAAAGTAGCAATCATGTTGGTGAGTGCATCATCAATAGCTGCTTGACGATTGGCCCCCTCGCCGGTGCCATAAAGTGTTGTTGCGTTGGATGCAGGCGGCTGCATATACCACGATGGGAGTGCTACAGGTTCTGCCACCACTTTCTCTTTGGGCGCGGCACAACCTGTAAGCAGTGCAATAAAAAGAGCTCCAACAATAGATTTCATCACTACCTCGTTATTTGCGCGCGACTTTTTTCATAATCGGCAATCACTTTACGAATACGCACATACGCCGTATCAATGGCATCAACCGGCTTCATACTCAATGCATCAGCACGCTCATACAACTCTTTGGCCTCTTCATAAGCGCCTTGAGCCTCTTTGATAACACCCAGATTATAAAAAGGCACATAACTGCGTTGTGCCGTGCTGTCAATCAGACGCGTCAGCAGCTCTTGTGCCTTTCCAAGCCGCTCTTTATCAATGTATTTTAAAGCGTTTTCCAGCAGTGCTTCTTGCTCATCGGTATACTCAAGATCGGGTTTTTCAAGCAGTTCCACTTCAAAGTGGCGATAGTGCGGCATCAGTTTTTCGCTAAAGGCAGTCACAATTTCATCAGCAAGACTCTGCGACGCCATAGTGCGTGAGGGCAGTATGGCAGCATCATCCATACAATGGCGCCATGCGTCGCTTTTTTTAATGCGATCGGCATAAATGATATCGCCTTTTTCTACATCTACCATGCGAATTTCCGCCCATAAGCTTGCTGCGCGTTTGATGCAGCGCACATCATAATAACGAATATCTTTGCACTTTTTGTCCATACATTTACTGCGCTGTTCGTAATAGTTGCTATCGCTAATAGAGGGTTTGGATACGCTGCCAGATATGATGGCCTCGGCCCCCATGAGTTTGCCCACATCAACCGCTTGAGAAGGCTCAAGAAGACCACTGTTTTGAAGCTTTTGCTCTTTGATCAAACGATCAAAATCATTGCGGCTTACAATAGTAAAATAGGGCGTGCCATCAAGCAACTGCTTGGCAATTTGTGCTTCGATTTTACCCGAGAGATTCACCGAATCGTTTTCAAAACGGCTCACTGCAATGGTTTTGGTTGATGCCGCACGATCAATCTCAGCCGGTACAATCGCCTTCATCCGTACCGTTTGCGAACATCCACTTAAAAGTAACAGCAGCGTTAAAACGCCTATTATCTCTCGCATTTTTCTATCCTCCTGTTCGCTCCAGTAAACTTAATGCGCCTTTATAAATAGGTTCATCAATAAAACCGTAGGTTTCATGGGTAAAACCGCTAATGCCTTCACGCTGTTTGGCTTCAAAAAGTTCAATAATTGTTTTTGCTTTTTGAATATCGTACTCGCTAAGGCCAAAAAAATCGTGAACGTCGCGCACCTGTAGCGGCGAAAGACACCCTTTGGCATCAAAGCCCATCTCATCTTCAAGTCCAAGCCAGCGTTTAAAGCTATCTCGATCATTATAATCTTGAAACACAAAGCTTACCGGCTTTACATGTAAGGCCTTACATGTAAGCAGAAAATGCGATAGCATGTAGCGCATAGTGGGGTTGTCAATAGCAATCAGACTATGAGGAAGTTTTAGATCTGCAAAAAGATCAAGAATCCCAAGATAATAGGTACTTACCCGTTCCGAAAGCTTCAACTCATGCATCGCCAACCACGCCTCTTTTGTTTCAATAGAAAGGTGCAGTTCAATTGGCGCATCAATCAGTTGCAGCGCCTCTTCAACCTCTTGGGGAGTACGAATTTTGGGAACACGAATCGCATCGGGAGCAAAACGGTTAAGATAAGCAATCTCTTCACGTCCCCCCTCATCAAGAGCATTCACACGCACCACCAGCTTTTTATCACTTTGCACCATAGCACAAAGCAGTGCGGCACACAAGCGCAGTGCTGTAGGTTTTTGCTCATGTGATACGCCATCTTCAAGATTCAGCATAATCGCTTCGGCTTCAAGCTGCGGTACTTTCATAACATGTTTAAGATTATGTGTCGATACCATAAGGGCTGAGCGAAAAAGATTAGAGTGATTTATAATGCGATTTGCAGGTTTTAAAAGGGCATCGGCGGCGTCAAAATTGCCTTGATCGCACAAAGCAGCAATGCTTTTAATATCATCCAATATCATTTTACTGTTCCTTTTTCCTTCAGATAATAATAGAGTGCCTTAATCTCATCTTCGGTAAGAAAATAGCGCGGCATCCCCTTGGCCCGTTTGGTAAGCACTTCTTTGAGCCGATAAAAAGGGACATCTTGGATTTTAGGCCCTTCAAGAACCATTTTTTGCCCCTTATGCTCATATGTGGCAATCTTGCGCCCTTCTCCTTCATCACCATGACATTTGGCACAACTGATACCACGTGGATTATTATAGAGTTGTGATGCATATTCATCTTTGGTAATAAAGTCTTCATCTGCCCCAAGCATTAATGCAAGAAACAACAAGATAAGAGAACGCATTACACTCCTTTATTTTAGCCTGCTGTTATGATTTTATCGGTATCATAACAAAAATTTTATAAGACCTGCGCATTCGGTGTTTGCGAAGATGCATCCACCTCTATTGTATGATGCTGCACGGTCTGCATTGGGACAGCAGATGCAGATATTAGACGGTAAAGCTCTTGCCAAAAAGATTGAATTTAATATTAGCCTTGAATCGGCCAAGCTAAAAGCCGACACAGGACGCGTTCCCGGGCTAGCCGTAATTTTAGTTGGCAATGATCCGGCAAGCCATGCGTATGTGCTTATGAAGAAAAAAGCATGTGATCGCGCCGGGTTTTATTCGGTTACACATGAGATGCCCCGCGATATTTCACAAGAGGCTATTGAAAAAACCATTGAGATGATGAACCTCAATCCTAATATTGATGGCATTTTAATTCAACTACCGCTACCGCCACAAATTGATACTGCCAAACTGCTTTCACTGGTTGCGCCCTCTAAAGATGTTGATGGTTTTCACCCTTATAATGTTGGTCGCTTAAGCACTGGACTAGACGGCTTTGTTCCTTGTACTCCTTTAGGTGTTATGGCACTGCTTGCAGAATATAATATTAAGCTACAAGGTAAAAACTGCTGTGTTGTGGGCGCCTCAAACATTGTTGGCAAACCGATGGCGGCACTGCTACTTAATGCAAATGCTACAGTTGAGATTACACACATCTACACTGATGACCTCAAACGCCACACCTTAGCAGCCGATATCATTTTGGTGGGGGCCGGTGTTATTAATCTGATTACTGAGGATATGGTGAAAGAGGATGCTATTGTAATCGACATCGGTATCAATCGTGCGCCTGATGGCAAACTTGTTGGTGACGTTGATTTTGAAGCGGTTAGCAAAAAAGCCTCTTATATCACTCCCGTACCTGGCGGTGTGGGTCCAATGACCATTGCTATGCTACTTAAAAACACGCTTAAAGCCGCAACTCTTCACGCTAATGAGGCCAAATGAAACAAAAAGTTGTTGATTATTCTCTGAAATTTTACCGTTTTTCAAACTCTTGGACGGGTACCATTATTATTGTGCTTTTTGTTATTTTCTTTGTCGCGCAGGCATTTCGTATTCCTAGTGCTTCCATGAAAGATTCACTGCTGATTGGCGATCATCTTTTTGCTAAAAAATTTGCTTATGGTATTCCAACACCGCATTTGCCTTTTTTAGAAATTCCACTCATTCCCGGTACCGATGGGCACATTGTCAATGGGGATGCCCCTAGACGTGGTGATATTGTCATTTTTCGCTACCCCAAAGATACATCGCTCCATTATGTCAAACGCTGCGTTGCCCTCCCTGGCGATCAGCTCTTTGTGCTAAATAAAGATCTTTACCTTCATCCACATGAAGGTGATGCCTACATAAAAGAGCACTACAAAGGGTATGAAATTATGGAATTTGGCGGTAAAAGCTGGGTTAAAAATCCCTATCAAAAAGAGCATCCCGGTATTCATCATGATGACAACGTTGTTAATAATGGTAGCATGTACATGCCCCTATTTAACTACCCTCCTATCGAAGTACCCAAGGGAGAATATTTTATGATGGGTGATAACCGCGATCACTCCAATGACAGCCGATTTTGGGGCACTGTACCCTATGGCTTAATCGAAGGTACACCATGGTTTATCTATTTTAGTATGGATCAAAATTGGGAGATTCGTTGGGATCGTATGGGCAAAACTCCCACGGATCTGGAACAAAAAGATCATCTCGATCGCGCCATTGCCGAACGAATCAAATATGACAAAGACGATCATGCTATTTATTAACACGCTTTCTCAGGATGTCACTTGGATACTATGAGTATTTTAGAAATTGTTGCTGCTATTTTAGCGCTGATGGTCGCCATTATCGGACATGAAATCATGCATGGATATATTGCTTATAAATATGGTGATTCCACCGCTAAAAATGCCGGGCGGCTTACAATTAACCCCATATCGCATATTGATCCGGTTGGCTCAATTGTCGTACCAGCGATGATGTATTTTATTCCCATGGTATTAGGCATGGGAAGCGGTTTTTTATTTGGATGGGCCAAGCCGGTTCCGGTGAATACCCGTACTGTTATTGATAACGGTGGTTACAACGCTGCAATGCAGGTGAGTCTCGCCGGTATTGTCTATAACTTTACACTTGCAGCCTTTGCTTCAATCTTGATGCTCTCTTTATCACAACCTAGTGAATCTGACAGCATCGTTTATATTTTTGCCTATCTGTTTGTGCTGAAACTGCTTTTAATCAATGTTATCTTGGGCGTTTTCAACCTCTTGCCCATTCCGCAATTTGATGGTGCGCATTTTTTAATGTATCTAAGCCTTAAATATCGTCTCAATGCAATTGCCGAATTTTTTTATAAAGCTGAACCTTACGGTATGATTATTGTTGTCATTATTTTGGTTACCCCGCTAAAAGAGTATATCCTCTATGCACCCATTCAAATGGTGTTAAGACTGTTATTATCCTAAAAGGAGCATAAAATGAAATTTTTTGTTGCAACCGATCATGCTGGAATTGATCTAAAAGAGTTTACATGTAAGCTTTTAAAAGAGAAAGGTCATGAGGTTATTGATCTTGGACCTTTTAGCCGTGATCGTGTTGATTATCCTGACTACGCCATTAAAGTTGCGCAAAATGTTTTGGAAAATCCTGGAACGCAAGGGGTACTCATATGCGGTTCTGGCATTGGCATGAGTATGGCGGCCAACCGTCATCATGGAATACGTGCGGCACTGTGTCATGATGCTTATACGGCTCAGGTGGCACGTCAGCACAATGATGCCAATATTTTATGTTTTGGCGAGCGCATTGTAGGACAAGGTGTTGCCGAATCCATCATAGATGCATGGCTCGCTCACGGTTTTGAAGGCGGTCGCCACTGTGGCCGTGTTGATAAAATCGAAGCTATCAAAGGCTAACGGATGTTTTGGGAGTGGTCGCTGCTCACTATTGTTTCCATTCTTGCCATTTTTCTTTTTGTAAAGATGTTTTATTTTAAAAGCATCACTCAAAAAGAGCAGCGTAGCAACGATATGATGAAACTCACGTTGCAAGAAGCTGAAATTTTGATTCGAAAATATCAAGTACAACTTCAACGGGCTTTGGGCAATGTTGACATTCTAACCGAAGAGCTTAATAAGCTGCGCAACGAGATTAAAACGCTTAAACAACGAAATTCAAAGCATCGCATCGAAACCGATCGGCTTCAAAACAAAATTAAAGAACTCGAAGGACGAATCGATGCTCTTTTATAACTTTAACAAGGCTCTTTCATGCTATTAAATGACACGGACAAACAGATTATTTCAGGCGCTATCCGCGACATTCCAGATTTTCCAAAACCAGGCATCATTTTTAAAGATATCTCCACGCTGCTTAATGATGCAAAAGCGTTTGACATCTTAATGCGCCATCTCAAAAATCGCTACGAAAGTTATGGACTTGATTTTATTGCAGGCATTGATGCACGTGGCTTTATTTTTGGTGCAGCTTTAGCGCAAATGCTAGGCATTGGTTTTGTACCTATCCGAAAAAAAGGCAAACTGCCTTATACGACCGTTTCTGAAAAATATTCACTTGAATACGGATTTGATGAAGTGGAGATTCATATTGACGCATTCCGCGAAAAAAAAGGTGCTAAAGTGCTTTTAATAGACGATTTGATTGCTACCGGCGGCACCGCATATGCAGCAGCCAGCCTGATTGAAAAAACAGGAGCAACGTGCGTAGAAGCCTGTTTTGTTTTAGGACTTAATTTTCTTGATGGTGTTCAAAAGCTTGAGAAAAACACCTCTGTTTATACGGTTATAGGGATTGATTAATGTATATACCCTCACCTTCTAAATTTGACCCCGACAGTAATGGTCATTTTGGTATTTTTGGAGGACGCTACGTTCCTGAAACACTAATGCCTATTTTGCTAGAGCTTGATGAAGCCTATAAGAAAATCCGTTTTGATAAGAGTTTTTGGAGCGAAGTCAATGCGTATCTCAAAGAGTATGTGGGTCGTGAAACCCCCCTCTATTATGCGGCCAACATCTCCCAAGAGCTTGGTGCCAAAGTCTATCTTAAACGCGAAGACCTGAACCATACCGGAGCACATAAGGTCAATAATGTCATTGCGCAAGGATTGATGGCCAAACGCTTGGGCAAAAAGAAAGTTATTGCCGAAACAGGAGCAGGACAACATGGCGTTGCCACCGCAACCATTTGCGCCCTTTTAGGACTGGAATGCGAAGTTTTTATGGGTGCCAAAGATGTGGCCAGACAAGAGCTAAATGTGTTTCGGATGAAACTGCTTGGTGCTAAAGTTCATGCGGTTCAAAGCGGATCCAAAACACTTAAAGATGCCATGAATGATGCCATTCGTCACTGGGTCACACATGCGCGAGACACCTTTTATATTATAGGAACCGTAGCCGGCCCGCACCCCTACCCCATGATGGTACGCGACTTTCAAGCAATTATCGGTTATGAAGCACGTGCACAAATTTTACAAAAAGAGCATCGACTCCCCGATCATGTTATTGCCTGTATTGGTGGCGGTTCCAATGCTATGGGTATGTTTCAACACTTTTTAGAAGATGAAGGCGTTGCGTGTATCGGCATTGAAGCTGGAGGCCTTGGGGTAGAAACCGACAAACACGGCGCGTCGCTGCTAAAAGGCCGCCCGGGAGTACTACACGGTCAAATGAGCTATCTGCTTCAAGATCACGATGGCCAAATTCTTGAAGCGCACTCCATTTCAGCAGGTCTTGATTATCCCGGTATTGGGCCTGAACATGCGTTTCATAAAGAACAAGGCAACGTTACTTATGACAACATCACGGATGAAGAAGCACTCGAAGCCTTTGTATGGCTTTCACAACGCGAGGGTATCATTCCGGCATTTGAAAGCTCACATGCCGTTGCCTATCTTAAAAAACTGCCTGATATTAAAAATAAACTTATTATAGTCAACCTCTCTGGACGCGGTGATAAAGATATGATCCAAGCCAAAGAGATCCTCCATTTTGATTAAGAAAGAGATGTATGAAACTGATTCTTGAGAATAACGTATTTGACAACATTCATGCTGAGTATGCCATTGTAATACTCGATGAAAAAGAGCTGCAAAATAGCCCTAAAAGTGCCCTATTGCAACGTACCGGATTTAAAGCCGCGCAAGATGAGCTGTGCAATCTTATTGAAAGCAGCACCCTCTACTGCGGCGTAGATGCCTACACGCCCGATGCAATCCGATCTAGCCTTACCGGTGCCATTCGAACGCTGATGAAATATAGCGTAGCGCGTATCAAAGTTGCCGCGCTTGGAAATGAGAATCTTCAGGCTGTTGTCGAAGGCATTATGCTGGGAGGCTACCAGTTTAACGACTATAAATCCGAGCCTAAAGAGCTTGCGTTAAAAGAGGTACTTATTGCCGCAGTAAACTTGCAAGGTACGCTAGAGGCTTATGAGCCTATGAAAGCACGTTTTGAAGCGGCCAAAATTATTGCTAATGCCACCAATTTTACACGCGACCTTGTTAATGCCACACCTGAAGATATCTATCCCGCGCAACTGGCCATTATTGCTCAAGACCTTGCAGATCGTAATGACCTTACATGTAACATCTTGGATGAACACGCCCTTGAAGCCGAAGGCATGAACGCTATGCTTGCCGTAGGCCGAGCATCACGCCATAAACCGCGTCTGATTCATTTAAGCTACCAACCCGAAAATCCACTTAAAACCGTGGTGCTTGTCGGCAAAGGTTTAACCTATGATGCCGGTGGCATGAGCCTTAAGCCGGCCACTGCCATGGTAACCATGAAAATGGACAAATCGGGAGCCTGCGGCGTATTGGGAATGCTTAAAGCCATCAGTGAACTGGGACTGCCGCTTGAAGTACACGGATTTATCGGTGCTGCCGAGAACATGATTGACTCAAACGCCTATAAGCCCGATGATGTTTTGCGTTCTAAAAGCGGTAAAACAATTGAAGTACGCAATACCGATGCCGAAGGGCGACTGGTGCTATGCGACGTGCTTACGTATGCACAGCAACATGTTAAACCCGATTATCTTTTTGATTACGCAACGCTTACGGGAGCCTGCCTGATGGCACTAGGACAATATACCACCGGAGTGATGGGTAACTCCAATCTACTCAAACGCGCCTTTATGGATGTTGCCGACACTTCAGGTGAAAACACCGGTACCCTCCCTTTTAACTCCCATCTGCGCAAACTGCTTAAAAGTGAAATCGCCGATATCAGTAACACCGCTTCAAAACCCTATGGCGGTGCCATCACCGCAGCGCTTTTTTTAGATCATTTCATTGAAGATGAAAACAAAGAGAAATGGCTGCACTTTGATATTGCGGGTTCAGCCTACACGGAAACGCCGTGGGATTGTAACGGCTATGGCGCAACCGGCGCAGGAGTACGCATGACGCTCAAATTTTTACAACATTTATCACACGAAGGAAATTAATGGGACTTAGCATCGGACTTGTCGGACTGCCAAACGTAGGAAAATCAACCACTTTTAACGCACTTACCAAAGCGCAAAATGCCGAAGCGGCAAACTATCCGTTTTGTACTATTGAACCTAACAAGGCAGTGGTTCCCGTTCCTGATCGTCGTTTGAGTGAATTGGCCAAAATTGTCAATCCCGAACGCATTCAATTCTCAACACTCGATTTTGTAGATATTGCAGGACTGGTCAAAGGTGCCAGCAAAGGCGAAGGCCTTGGAAATAAATTCTTATCCAATATCCGTGAAACCGAAGTAATTTTACAGATTGTGCGCTGTTTTGAAGATAGCAACATTGTTCATACGGAGGGTTCCATTGATCCGATGCGTGACATTGAAATCATTGAAACCGAACTCATTTTAGCCGATGTGGAAGCGTTGCAAAACCGTATTGATCGCCTTAAAAAACAGGCTAAAGCAGACAAAAAAGCGGCCGCTATGGTTGAGTTTGCCAATGCCTTGGCTGAACATTTGGCCGATGGCAATCTGGCGCGCTCTTTTCCTCAAATTGATGATGATATGTTTACGGAGCTTAACCGCGATCTGCGTCTTTTAACCTCAAAAGAGATTATGTACGGTGCCAATGTTGATGAAGATGGTTTGCTTGAAGATAATGAACACATCGCCGCTCTTATTGCTCATGCCAGTGCTCAAAACTGTGAAGTCATTAAGCTCTGTGCCAAAGTAGAAGAGGAGCTTATCGGGCTTGATGATGAAGAGCGCGATGATTTTTTACGCGAACTTGGCGTTGAAGAGTCCGGTCTTAATCAGATTATCCACAAAGGTTTTGATAAACTTGGTCTGATGAGTTATTTCACTGCCGGTGTTAAAGAGGTACGTGCCTGGACCATCCGCAAAAACACAACCGCCCCCAAAGCCGCCGCCGTTATTCATAACGATTTTGAAAAAGGCTTCATCCGCGCCGAAGTCATTGCTTATGAGGACTTTATTACATGTAAAGGCGAAGCCGGAGCCAAAGAAGCCGGAAAGATGCGTTTAGAAGGCAAAGAGTATATTGTGCACGATGGCGATGTCATGCACTTTCGCTTTAATGTATAACGCCGCTATTCCTTTTATGTTGTTAGAAGCCATCTGAAAATAAACGATACACTTTAGAGCGAAGAGACGGCTTCAATTGCTGCGTTAAAACCTTCTTATTTATGTTACACTAATCACAACAAAAAAGGATGGCAGTATGAGGATTAAATTTGTAGGCCCCAAACCAATCATTTCTCACACGGGTATTGTATTTGATACCAACAAAGAAGACAAATACAACTACATCAATATTACCTTGCAACTTATCAAAGCACTCGATCACGAATATATTCCCGAGAAAAAATATACCTATCAGACGGATATGCATCGTTTGACGGATAAGGAAATGTTTCAAGTCCTTGAGCAGCATTGCAACAATTTAAAAGATATTATTACTAATGCCCACTCTCAATCAACAGCCTATGTTGACAATATGCTCTATCATGCTAAAAACAATACAACACTTTCAGACGTTGAACGTGAAACGCTCATGAAAAACATCGAAATTATGCGTACCTATATGACCCAACGTTATATCAATAAAAATGCTTACTATTGTGCCATCGACGTTCTTGCCAATATTATGAAACGCGGCCATATTGATTATGTTGTTGCTCCAATGTATGAGCGTTTTGTGCATATATTTCATTCGGTCGAAGGCGTATTGCACAAAGGTCGTACACCTATCGATACCAATATTGAAATTTATGAAGAAAAAGGTGATCTTTTCGTTAAGCTTGATCTGCTACACCGATAGTAGCTATCGTCTCGCCATAACGAACTTTTTCGCCACTACTTACCTGATATTCAAATAATCCCTTCTCAGAAAGGATGACTATAGTTGATCCCATTTCAAAGCAACCAAAGTCATCTCCTTTTGACTGCAACAGGTTTTCGTAGGTATAGCATTGAACAGTATCAACCGTGGCATTGGTTTGAATCTGCAGTTCAAAAGCAATCTGCATTTTGCCCACATTAAGTGCCCCTACCATCACCATAAAAAAGCGTTTTCCAGCACTTTCACACTCTAAGACAACACGTTCGTTTTCTACAAAAAGCGAGGCAATGTTACGCAGTGCCGGCATATTGACCGGATAGAGTTTTCCGGGAATGTAAACCGCTTTTAATATCTGCGTATCGCATGGGATATGATAGCGATGATAATCACGCGGCGAAAGATAAAAATTAATATAATCGCCACCACGCACCCGTTTGCGTGACGCCTCGTCAATTTCTGTGCCAAGCAGTGCATCTACATTATAATGCATCCCTTTAATCTGCATCGCCAAAGCCCCATCAATCTGGGCACGTTCGGAAACAAATGCGTCACAAGGCGCAATCATGTCGCGCGCGTCACTGCTAAAAGTTCGCGGTACTTTCAGATGACGCGTAAAGAGTGCATTAAGACTCTGATACGACTCTGGTTGTTCAAATTCGCACATTTCAAGATCCATAAGTCTCACATAAGTACGATTGATAATTTTTTGGAACCATGGAGTAAATGTTTTAGATGCAAAACGTCCAAATTGTTGCGAAATCCAGTTACTGTAGTGTGCCATTATTATGCCTCTCCTTTAATGTTTCTTTTAGCGATCTCTTCTAGTAAAACCGTTGCATATGAACCTTTTGGCAAGCTAAAGTGCAACTCCATCCATGCCTCGTTTTCACGATATAAAGATTCAATCTCTTCAGGAAATATCCATGCATAACGACGCGCACCGTCTTCATCCATCGTACGAACAAACTCTTTTTCAACACTATAAGCATCCGCCTCACTATGTTTGACGCGCTTCCCATTTAAAAGACCTGTAGGCACGGCATCACGACTTATAAAGCGCTCCGCTTCATCACTGCTGCCATCAAATGCAAAGAGTCTGCCATAAGGATAATGCATCATGGTATCACCCACCATCAATTTAAACGGATGTGCCTGAGCTTTCATCATGGCTATGCTCTCTTTTGGCATGTTTAAAAGTGACTCTATCTCAGAAGCTTCAAAACTCGCAACCATTTTGCTAATTTCAATGCGACGGCTCAACCACAAATTAAACATATGACTTTGATAGGCACTCACATACATACGACGCAATTTAACATTGCGCTCTTTAAGCTGCCCCGACACAATCGCTTCGCCTTTTTGATAATTATCGCCTTCAATTCCAAAACGCTGATATCCAAAAAAGTTTGGCATACCACTCTTTTTAATCTGCCCTAACGCCTGTTCAATCATTTTTGCCGCTAACGGTGTTACTTTTTTAAGACGAATAAAAAAACGATTGCCTTTAAGATGTCCCATGCGAATCTTATTGTCATGATAATGGGTCTCAATAATTTTGATCTTCTCGTGTGAAAACAGCGCCATTTTATCGGCATGTATTTTATGGACCGAAATAAACTGTTTTGTCATGGCATTTTTATCTTTTAAGCCCGCGTAACCTATCTCTTTGGTTTTAATTCCCAAATATGATGCCACAATCTCCAGCATCTCCCAAGTTGTGAGCTCTTTTTTTCTTACATGTAAAATCAAATGCTCCCCCATACCGCTCCATGAATACAAGGGAATTTCTTCTACAACAAAATCACGAACACTTTGTCGAAAATAAAAGGGGATCGGGGCGTGATCAAGTGCATATAATCGGTTCATTATCTCTCTTTAAAAATGGTGGTTTTTACAACTGTTTACAAAAGTGCCGCGTACTGCTCTGCCTATAAAATGCAAAGGAGTGCGTGTCTTTTGCGCATAACGCATTAAGGCGCGTTTATGGTGTGGCGAACATGCGACAAGCATTTCATACTCCTCGCCGCTGCAGCCTAAAGAGTTTAAAAGGGGTTTATTCAGCCTAAACCCACATCGATTACGTTGAGAAAGTTTCTTCAAATCAGCAAACAAGCCATCGGAAATATCCATACCTACACGCAGATACCTACGGCTTTTAGACACAAAAGCATCTCTTACATGTACACGATGAAAATGGCTCTTAGCATGTAAGCTGCCTCCCGCCATCAAGTACCGTAAATCACGTTTTGCATATCCAAGTTGGCCCGTATAAGCGATCCAATCTCCCCGTTTGATTCCACTACGCCACAAAGGATGGGTTGTGTGAGAGATGATAGTGACCGTAATATCAATTTTACTGTTGGCAATCGTATCGCCACCAATAATTTCAATACCATAGCGCGCGGCAGTCTCAATAAAGCCTCTTGAGAGCTGTCGCATATCACTGCGTGAGAGCGTTTTAGGAATGCCAAGCGCCAAAAGTGCATATTTTGGCACGGCGTTCATCGCAACCGCATCAGAAATATTAACCATCATCGCTTTTTGGGCAATTTGGTAACAACTTAACCACTTGCGCTTAAAATGAACATTTTCAAAAAAAGCATCTTTGGAGTAAATGAGCCCATCTTTAAGTGCGCCATCGTCTCCAATTGCCTTGGTATGGGCGCTAATACGGTCGATAAAAAAATCTTCTTTATTCAAACCCACACTACTTTTTTTGGCGCAATTATAGCAGGTGAACATTACTAGATGAATTACAGGGGAACAATATAGGTGAATTCATGGTAAAATTTCTTTTATAGCAATATTTTAGGATGATTTGGTATGAAATTTTCTATAGAAAAAGCACTTAAAAGTGCAACCCACCTTCTTCTGTTGTTAATGTTTTTTCTTGCCGTAGTTGGTCTGATCTTAGTAAACGAGCGTATTTCACAAAAACAGATCAATCTTCTCCAGCAACTGCACAACATCGCCGACAATGCTACCAAACTCACTCCTAAAAATGACACCTTCGACATGATCACGTTTCAAGGTATTCGAGGCGAACTTTCAATGACACTTGAAGCGCTTGAAGAGAATCAGGCATCATTTAATCCGCTTGAACCTGTTTTCCCTTCTCTCAAAGATGATGAAGCGCTTAAAAAACTCAATAAACTCAATACTACTTTTGCATTAGCAGTTAAAACCTATTTGACACCTAGTGACACCTCTTTAGACACGCTAAAACAACAAATGCTTCAAGCTCATCAAGAGTATATCCATCAAATGTCAGAAATGCTTGAGGAGAGTATTGCTTACGAACATCGCCAATTCCTTTTGCGTGAATCAATTATTTACGGTGTAATTATTGCAGGCATTTTGCTCTTTTTCTGGATGCAAAATCGTTTTAAACTCATTATTTATGATCTTCAGTCACTCTATGGCATTGATATGAAAGAGTATGCCATTAAGACTACTGAAGTCGAAGCAATTACCAACAAGCTCAAAAAAGAGTGCATTTTCAAAGAAAATCCAGCCCATATTGATGCGCTAAGCGGTCTCAAAAATGCCAAAGGACTTGCTCACGCTTTTGGTAGCAGCAAAGCGATGCGAACCAACAATGCCGTATGTTTTTGCGCCTTTCAAATTGATGAATATTCACTGCTGCTTGCTCGTCATTCTGAAAAATTTATGGATAGTGTCATCAAAAAAATAGCTTCCGTTATTGCTTTATATGAACAACATAACGATATTTCTGCCCGTCTTGATGATTCATGCTTTATTTTGATCATGCCACGCGAATCAAAAGAGGAAGCGTTAGAGCTATGCGATACCATTCGTGTCACCATTGCCGAAACTAATTTTAAAACTCCAGAGCACGAGAAAGTTACGATTACACTTTCTGGCGGTTTTTTAGTCAAACATCAAACCAAATCTTTTGATACCTCAATTGCACACGCTATAGACCTCTTAAAAAAAGCACAAGAAAAAGGACGCAACCGTATTGCTCAGTTACGTGATTACGTTTAATACATGTAACTTTTTAACACACTAAAACACCCTCTTTTCCCGCCATACCCCCTTTAAAAGATACAATACGTAACATTTTTAACAAACTTGTTTGTATAATTGATTTTTATTCCTACTCAAGAGTTATCTCGCTATAATCAGCCACTTATTATTCAAATCAAGGAATGTGTATGAGTATCCCAATCCATACTTATGATGCCGTGATTGTGGGTGCCGGTCTTGCTGGTTCCACTGCAGCACGTGAGCTTGAAAAAGCCGGTAAAACAGTTGCCGTCATCACCAAACTCCACCCATTGCGAAGCCACTCCGGTGCCGCACAGGGTGGCATCAATGCAGCACTCAGTAAAGAGGATAGTGTTGAGCTTCATGAATTCGACACCGTTAAAGGATCAGATTATCTCGCAGATCAGGATGTCGTTGCGTTGATGTGTCGCGAAGCCCCAAAAACAATTCGCTGGGCTGAACGCATGGGGGCGGCATTTAGCCGTAATGAAAATGGAACCATTGCACAACGTCCTTTTGGAGGTCAGAGCTCACCACGTGCCTGTTTTGCTAAAGATCGCACCGGATTGACACTACTGCAAACCGTGTACGAGCAAGCACTACGCGAAGGGGTTGTGTTTTGGGATGAGTGGTACGCTGCAGATATTATTTATCGCGATGGCAAAGTTAGTGGGGTTGTTGCTTTTAATATTCGCAATCAAGAGAAGATGATCTTTCAAGCCAAAGCAGTGATGTTTGCGACTGGCGGTTATGCACGTGCCTATAAAATTAACTCCAATGCTCATGCTAACACTGGTGATGGTCTCTCTATTGTGGCACGTCACGGTCTGCCGCTTGAAGATATGGAGTTTGTACAGTTTCACCCTTCGGGACTCTCGGGTAACGGTGTTTTAATTTCAGAAGCCGCGCGTGGCGAAGGTGGCAAACTGCTTAACTCTGAAGGCGAACGTTTTATGAGTCGTTATGCTCCTGAAAAACTTGAACTTGCTTCTCGTGACGTGGTAAGTCGCGCTATTATCAACGAAATTCGTGAAGGACGCGGCGTAGGCCCACGCAAAGATGCCGTTTATATCGACCTAACACACCTTGGCCGTGAAAAAATCATGGAGCGTTTACCAGAGCTTCGTGATCTTGCCATCACATTCCTTGGGCTTGATATGATTAAAGAGCCCATCCTCATTAGTGCCACAGCGCACTACTCTATGGGTGGTATCCCCGTAGATATTGATGGCCATGTACGCAAGAACGCCACAGAGTTTGTAGAAGGTTTTTATGCTGCGGGCGAAGCATCATGTTCAAGTGTACACGGTGCCAATCGTTTGGGTGCCAACTCCGTACTTGAAGCGCTCTTTTTTGGACGTCATGTGGGACAGAGTATGCTTAAAGATATTGATTCTATCGCACTTGGTGATGTTAGTGAAGCCGATGCACAACGTATGATTGATGAAATTCAAACCATCATGACACGTAACGGTAGTGATACGGTTCCAAAAATTCGCGACCTGTTGCAACAGTCAATGACAGACAATGCCGGAGTGTTTCGCACCGAAGCAACACTTAAAAAGCAAGTTGATATCTTAAAAGATCTACGCAAGCGTTTTCACGCGAATTGCCGTATTGACGACAAATCAAAAATCTTCAATACCGATCTGCAAGAAGCCATTGAATTGGGTCATATGCTGGATTACTCACTCTTTATTGTTGAGAGTGCCCTAGCACGTAAAGAGAGCCGTGGCGCCCACTTTAGAGAAGATTATGCTAGCCGTGACGATGAAAATTTCCTCAAGCACACGATGGCATACATGAGTGATGAAGGTGATATTACAATTGAATATATGGATGTCATTCTTGGCAAACATGAACTTAAAGAAAGAACCTATTAAGGAGTACCTGAATGGTAAGCGAAATTACGACACGAAAAGTCACGTTTAAGGTATTCCGTTTCAACTCTGAAACCGATTATCTACCTTATTACACCACAATAGAGATGGATGTCACCTCTGAAGAAGTAGTCCTTGATATTCTCAACCGCATCAAATGGGAACATGATGGCAGTTTTAGCTACCGTCGCAGTTGCCGTCATGGAATTTGCGGAGCCTGTGCCATTAAAGTCAACGGCAAAGGTGTATTAGCTTGTAAAGAACGCATGAACGATCTGATTGAACTCTTTGGTACGGAACTGACACTTGATCCATTAAGTCAAAAACGTGCTATCAAAGATCTGATCATCGACAAAGCCGATTTTTGGACTAAACACGAAGCGGTTGAACCCTACTTGATTAGTCATATTGAAGAACACCCTGAAATGGAGTGTGCCGTTAGTCCAGAACAAGCAGAAGCATTGCTAGAATCAGATTACTGCATCCAATGCGGCCTGTGCCACTATTCATGCCCAGTCATTGAAATCAATGAAGATTATCTGGGACCTGCGGCTTTTGCTAAAGCGTTCCGTTTTAATGCGGATGTTCGCGATGAGGGGATTGATGAACGCCTGAGTATTATTAATGCTCCTGCTGCTGGCGTATGGGATTGTGTTAAATGTTTTGAATGTGCCGAAGTCTGTCCTAAAGATGTTAATCCAATTGAAAAAATCACCAAACTGCACAATCAAGTTTTTGAGCACGGTGTTGCTCTTAACAACGTGGCAACACGCCACGCCGTTGGTTTTAAACACTCCATTAAAAAACACGGCCTACTTGATGAGGGTGGATTGGTACTCTATTCAGAAGGTCCTTGCGGTATGCCAAAACATATACCAGTAGCACTTAAAATGTTTAAAAAAGGCAAAATTGTGCTTCCTTGGAATATGCCAAAATCTGATAACCTTGATGAGATCCAAAAACTTGTTAAATCCTCATCAACCGTAAAATTTTAAGGAGCACGCCGTGGAAAAATTGAAATATGCACTTTTTACAGGTTGTACGGCCAAAGAGAGTACTCCTGAGCAATTGATGTCTACCTACGCGGTAGCCGATAAATTGGGAATTGAAATTGTTGAACTCACCGAAGCTAGCTGCTGCGGGGCATCACACCTGCAAGATTATGATGATTTTCTTTCACTGGTGTTGAATGCACGCAACATTGCTTATGCCGAAAAACATGGCTTGACAATGATTACAATCTGCAATACCTGTCAGCTTAATACCGCTATGACGAAACAACGTTTGGATGCCGATAGCGAACTCAAACGCAAGGTCAATAGTAAACTCGCTGAAGTGGGACTTGAGTATAAAGGTACTTCTCACATCAAACATTTTCTCTATGCTATTCTTGACGATTTTGGTCTTGAAGCACTCAAAGAAAAAGTAACCACACCGCTTGAGCAATTTAATATTGCACCGTTTTACGGTTGTCACAATATTCGCCCATCTGAGCTGCAAAATGAGAGCAACGGAGATGAAAATCCTTATAATCCCTCATCACTGGATGATCTTGTTATTGCACTTGGCGGCAAGAGTGTTGATTATGAAGAAAAAAACAAATGCTGTGGTTTTCATGTGGAACTTCAAGCACCCCATACAGCTGCCGTACTCACAGGAAAAGCACTTATGGGTGCCATGGATCAAGATGCTGATTGGATGGTGACACCCTGCCCGCTATGCCATCTGAAACTTGATACACAATATAAACATGCCAGCGATGCAGTAGGCCGTGATGTAAAAATGCCTATACTGCATATGCAACAAATGGTTGGGCTGGCTTTAGGCTGCTCTAAAGAAGAGCTTGGTCTCTCACATCACGTTTCTACCGTTAATTTCATATAACTTTTGTTCTCCCCTTTTGGGAGAGAACCCTCCTACCCCTAAGCGATAAAGATACTTACATGGCCACTGGCTCTACCATTTACAAAGCGCGTCTTGATATTAGTGATATCGACCGCCACTATTACCATATTCATGAACTCACACTGGCGAAGCATCCTAGCGAAACCGACTATAGATTGATGGTTCGTCTTATTGCTTTTGCCTTAAATGCGGATGAGCACCTTGCCTTTACCAAAGGATTGAGCGCTGCTGATGATGAACCCGAACTCCAAATTAAAAATTATAGTGATGACATTATGTTATGGATCGAGTTTGGCCAATGCGATGAAAAACGGCTGCGTAAAGCAAGTGGCAGATCAAAACATGTGATTGTATATCTTTATAATGAGGGAGCAGCACGTGCATGGTGGAGCCAAAATGAAAATAAGTTCATGCGCTTTGAAAATGTTAGCGTCATATTATTACATGTAGATCAAAATCCTGAAACGCTTTTCAAGCGTTCAATGCGCCTGCAGTGCACCATAATGGAAGGTGGTATCACACTCCATTCCGATGTTGGCGACTTCAGTGTACGACAAGAGTATTTAAAATATTCAAAATAGAGGGTGCTTCAAACTTATAGATTGCGTACACAGCGTACGTATCCCGTGCGATCTTTACTGTTCCATCCTAAATAACCATTATAAAAAAATATCGCCCACGCTGCTGTGGTGTTTTCCTCATAATCCGTAGCACTCCAATACCAATCATCTGTTTGGACTGTTGATATAAACACATCTACAATAGCCGGTGCAGGTTTGATACAGCCCATACTTTTAGAGTAATCTGCCAAACTTCGCAATTCGCGGCGTATGGGTAAACGCCAATCGTTATAACCGCCTAAATTGATGGCACTGCAGTATTTAAGCGCTTCGCTATGGCTTAAATGCGGTACTTTGCCGCTTTCTTCAAATGCTTTGTTGTCTTTATAATCATTTTGCCACATCAAACCCGATGTATCCAAAACAATGCCATTGCCATTATCCTTAAACGCAGACTTACTCGAACTCTTCGTACAGGCAACTTCAGTTCCCTCTGCGTCATAACACCGTTTTGTCAATATATCTTCTGCAAAAATAGGAATAATAGAAAAAAATAAAAACACAATTTTTAACATTCATCGCCTTTACATGTAAAAATATAGGGGTAGTTTAGCAGTTAAACTTGAATATATACTAATTAAAAATAATAAATATATTAATAACAATTGTGATATAAAATTTACAAAAACAATATGTAATATATGTGTATTTATTACATGTAACGTGTAAATGGATCTACTCAACATGTTACAATACGCCAAAAATAAAAGTAGCTCTTATGACTGGAAGTATCGAGATTCTTTCATGGAATCTTAACGGCATTCGCGCGGTTGCCAATAAAAACGGGTTTAACTGGCTTGATGAACGCGAGACGGATATTCTCTTTTTTCAAGAAATTAAAGCCACCGAAGATCAAGTGCCTGTTCATCTTTTTGAACTTTATCCCAATCACAGCATCAACTCTGCCGAAAAAAAAGGCTATTCTGGCACGATGGCGCTATCTAAGTTTGCACCTGATGATGTGCGTACATGTAAGCATATTGATACCCTTAATGAGGGGCGTATCATAGAGCAACGTTATGGTGATTTGTGTATTTTTGGCATCTATTTTCCTAATGGCCAAAAAGATGAGGAGCGTCTGGCGTACAAGCTCAAATTTTATGAGGATTTTTTAGCCTATTGTGATGCGCTTCGCAACGAAGGCAAATTTATTATTTTTTGTGGCGATGTCAATACGGCGCACCGCGAGATTGATCTGGCCCGCCCTAAAGCCAACGAAGGGACTTCCGGCTTTTTACCGATTGAGCGTGCCTGGATTGACAAGGTGATTGAACACGGTTACATTGACACTTTTCGTTATGTGCATGGGGATGCGCTTGATCACTACAGTTGGTGGAGTTACCGCGCACAAGCACGCGCTAAAAATATTGGATGGAGAATTGATTACTTTTTTGTCTCCGATGATTTGGCAGAGTGCCTCGAAGATGCCTTTATTCTTGAAGAGATTGAGGGTTCCGATCACTGTCCCGTAGGTATTCGCCTCTCCTTATAATTCTTTACAAGCTTTGCTATAATTGAGTTCTTGCAAAATCGCAAGAACCCTAATCTGCCCCAAAGGGGCAAGCTTTAGTGCCTCAGCGGCTAGCGTAGCACTTTGGGCTTTGCTCAAAGTGCGTTTACATAGAGTTTTCCAAAAACTCTGATGTGCCTACTTTCAACCGAAGGAATAGCGGTGAAACACCATAGTGACAAAACTCCGGCACGACTTGATTTTATTCAAAGTGCTACAGGGGTGATTTTAGCTCTTTTTATAGCTGCTCACATTCTTTTTGAATCATCCATTCTCATCTCTAACGATGCTATGTATGTTATGACACAGTTTTTTGAGGGCTACTATTTTTTTGATCAAAAGCACCCTTCAATCATTTCACTGCTGGCACTCTTTATTTTGAGCATTATTATCATTCATGCTTTTGTGGCACTACGAAAATTTCCCGCCAGTTACCGCCAGTACAAAGCATTTAACACCCATATGCACCGTATGCAGCACCACGACACCTCATTATGGGCCATACAGGTCATGAGCGGGTTTGCTATGTTTTTTCTAGCTTCCATTCATCTTTATACCATGATTACCCAACCAGGAAATATCGGCCCCTTTGCTTCAAGCGAACGTGTTGCACAAGATGTGATGTGGCCGCTTTATTTGCTGCTGCTTTTTTCAGTTATTGTGCATGCGGGTGTGGGCGTGTATCGGTTGATTTTGAAATGGGGGTTTTTTGAGCCCAAAGAGCATAAGCATTTCAAAGCACGCCGTGCAAAAATTCGTGCCATTATGTATTTTGTCATTACCTTTTATCTGGTACTTGGAACCGCTTCGCTAGCGCGTTACATGTACATTGGAACTTCAGGTGATTTCAAAAGCGGTGAGCGCTATCATCCTCAAGGAGTCCATGAATGAAGATCACCTATACGGATGTGCTTGTTATTGGCGGTGGCCTTGCCGGATTGCGGGTTGCCACGGGGGTTAAGGAGCGCGGCAATGATGTGATTTTACTCACCCTCGTCCCACCTAAACGTTCCCACTCGGCTGCAGCGCAAGGTGGCATGCAGGCCAGTCTTGGCAACAGTGCTATGGGCGAAGGCGATAATGAAGACATCCATTTTGAAGATACTATTAAAGGCTCAGACTGGGGTGCCGATCAGCTGGTAGCGCGTATGTTTGTTAACACCGCGCCTAAAGCAATCCGCGAATTAGCCGCATGGGGTGTGCCGTGGAACCGTGTCAAACGTGGGGATCATCAATCCATTATCAATGCCCAAAAAGTTACGATTAGTGAAAAAGATGCTGCCCATGGCCTTATCACGGCACGTGATTTTGGTGGTACTAAAAAATGGCGTACCTGCTACACCTCTGATGGCACGGGCCACTCCATGCTCTATGCCATGGATAACCGCGCACAAGAGAAAAAAATCGTCATTAGAGAACGCCGCGAAGCGATTGCACTCATTCATGAAAATGGCCGCTGCTATGGTGCCGTCTCACGCAATCTTATGACCGGAGAGCTCACCGCCTATTTAGCAAAAGCTACCTGCATTGCCACGGGTGGCTATGGCAGACTCTATAGCGTTACCACCAACGCCACCATCTGTCAAGGTATCGGCCATGCCATTGCACTAGAAACTGGAGTAGCCACATTAGGGAATATGGAAGCCATACAGTTTCACCCCACAGCCATTGTTCCCGTAGGTATTTTAACTACCGAAGGCTGCCGGGGTGATGGCGGAGTATTGCGCGATGTGGACGGATACCGTTTTATGCCCGATTATGAACCTGAAAAAAAAGAGCTTGCTTCACGTGATGTGGTGAGTCGTCGTATGACAGAACACATCCGCAAAGGCAAAGGGGTTAAATCACGCTATGGTGATCATTTATGGCTGGATATCACTATTTTAGGACGTGAACATATTGAAAAAAATCTGCGTGAAGTCAAAGAGATTTGTGAAAGTTTTTTAGGAATTGACCCCGCCGAGGAGTGGATCCCCGTGCGCCCTACCCAGCACTACTCTATGGGTGGCATTCGCACGGATTATCGTGGTGAATCGCAAACGCTCAAAGGACTCTTTTCTTGTGGTGAAGCCGCCTGTTGGGATCTGCATGGTTTTAACCGTCTTGGCGGTAACTCGGTGGCTGAAACCGTGGTGTCAGGCATGTTGGTTGCAGAATACATAGCCGACTTTTGCGATACTCCGCAAAGCCAATTGGATATTAATACTAATACCGTCGAATACTTTATTAAACGCGAACAAGAAAAACTTGAGTTTTTATTGGAAGAAAAAGCCAATAGCGAAGACTCCTTTGAACTGCGCGAAGCGATGGAAAAAATTATGATGGACAAAGTCGGTATTTTTCGCAATGGCCATGACTTACAAGAGGCCGTAAACGAACTTGAAAAACTGCTCATTCGCAGCAAAAATATTCATGTACACCGCTCCAAATCATTAGCAGCTAATCCGGCACTTGTAAATGCATACCGCACGCAAAAAATGCTTAAAGTTGCGCTTTGTGTCGCTTATGGAGCGCTGCTGCGAACCGAAAGCCGCGGCGCACATGCACGCGAAGATTATCCCGAACGTAACGACCATGAATGGCTCAAACGTACCCTCACTTCATGGCCGGATGAAACGCACTCGCTTCCACAAATAGATTATGAAGCCATTGATATTCAAAGCATGGAGTTGCCTCCGGGATGGCGCGGTTATGGAAAAAATCTGAATATTGTTGATGCACAGAGCGAAAAACGCCAAAATGAGGTAGATGCACTTAAAAATACCCTGCACGCTCAAGGAGCAGATCGTTTTGCCATTCAAGATGCACTCATGCCTTTTCGCGATAAACTTCCCATAAAATATCAAGGTCGCAATGAGCGACTTAACGAGAGGTTGTAACATGAGTGAAGGACGCACGCTTAAAATTTCTGTTTTACGTTTTGATCCGCATCTAAAAAATGACCGTGCTCGTATGGAAACGTACGAAATCCGTGAAGCTCCGGGTATGACCCTTTATATTGCTCTTAACGATATTCGTAAGCATATCGACAATTCACTCAAATTTGATTTTGTCTGTCGCGCAGGAATTTGTGGCAGTTGTGCCATGATTATCAATGGACGTCCTGGGCTTGCTTGTCGCACTCTTACTGCCAAGCTTGATAATGAAATCACGCTAGCACCACTGCCTGTTTTTGAACTTATTGGCGATTTATCCGTTTACACAGGTAACTGGATGCGTGGACTTAACCAACGGCTTGAAGCATGGATTCATCAGGAAAAAGAGCTTGATTTTGATCGACTTGAAGCGAAGATGGAACCCGAACTTGCTGAAGAGATTTACGAACTTGATCGCTGTATTGAGTGTGGATGCTGTGTTGCCGGATGCGGTACCATCCAGATGCGCGAAGATTTTGTAGGGGCTGTGGGGCTTAACAAAATTGCCCGCTATCAACTTGACCCACGTGATGCACGCAGTAACCTGGATTACTTTGAACTTGTAGGTGATGAAAACGGAGTTTTTGGCTGTATGACACTGCTAGGTTGCGAAGATGTCTGTCCTAAAGATTTGCCACTCCAAAGTCGCATTGCGTACTTACGCCGCAAAATGGTTGAAATTGGTAAATAAAAAGGCTACTTTATGTTAAGCATCAAGTCATTTTTACAACTGCTACGCGAATCTTTTCGCGATCTATTGCCTATTATCTTGGTGATTATCTTTTTTCAACTCGCTATTATTCAAAGCGTACCGGACAATTGGCTGCCAACGCTTGTAGGACTCCTTATTGTAGGTATTGGACTGGCTATTTTCTTGCTGGGTTTGGAAGTGGGAGTGTTTCCTGTAGGCGAAAAGCTGGCATCAAACTTTGCGCATCAGGGCTCAACGTTTTGGATTGTCATTTTTTCATTTTTAATTGGTTTTGGTACCACCATTGCCGAACCGGCACTCTATGTCATTGCCATTAAAGCTGCAAGCATCAGTAGTGGGCGCATTGATGCCGATATTTTAAGACTTGTAGTGGCTTTTTCCGTGGGTTTTGCCCTTATTTTGGGTGTATGGCGCATTATCAAAGGTCATCCCATTCACTACTATATTATCATGGGCTATCTATTGGTGGTTGGTACCACGGCGTTTGCCCCGCATGAGATTGTAGGACTTGCGTATGATCTTGGTGGCGTTACCACATCAACCGTAACGGTTCCGCTGGTTGCGGCACTTGGTATTGGTTTGGCCTCAAGTATCAAAGGGCGTCATCCTGTACTTGATGGCTTTGGATTGATTGCATTTGCATCATTAACCCCCATGATTTTTGTGCAGTTTTACGGTATTTACGTCTACCATTTTATTGAAGCAACCCAAACCCCTATTCCTTTACAACATGATTTAATTAATGCCGCTAGCACCATTCCTACATTCTCTTTTTTTAGTATTTTCAAAAGCTTTTTCAATGTCATCAAAGACGTTATTCCTATTTTGGGAGTCATTCTCTTTTTTCAGTATGTTGTTCTTAAAAAACCGATTGAAAATCTTAAAGAGACTTTTATTGGATTTGGACTTGTTGTTATTGGTCTTGATGCGTTTATTATCGGACTTGAAATGGGACTTTTTGGTTTGGGTGAGACAATGGCACTACAACTTACCAAAAATGGTAGCCAAAGCGTTATTTATCTCTTTGCTTTTGCCATTGGATTTTCAACCACCATGGCCGAACCCGCACTCTCAGCCATTGCCCGTAAAGCTAAAGAGATTAGTGACGGCAAAATTAACGACTTTGTTCTTCGTGTTTTTGTAGCTTTTGGAGTGGCTATTGGTATTGCGCTCGGATCTTTTCGTATTATTGATGGTGGTCATATCGTCTATTACATCATTGTAGGTTATATCTTTGTGATTGCACTTACCACCATTGCACCAAAGTATATTGTCTCCATTGCTTATGATAGCGGCGGTGTTACTACTTCAACCGTCACCGTACCACTGGTTGCAGCGCTTGGGCTGGGACTTGCTACCAATATTGAAGGACGCGATCCTCTGATTGATGGTTTTGGTCTTATTGCATTTGCATCGCTTTTTCCAATGATAACGGTAATGCTTTATGGTGTTATTACCGAAAAAATCGGTGTCTTGGGTACGCATGAAAAAGAGAAAGCGCATATTTTGGAACTGCGTCAGGCCATTGAAGATGCCAATAATATGGGACTTACCACTGTCAATGTCGATGCCAGCGGTTTGCGACACTCTTACAATAGACATTTTTCTGCGGTTCATATTATTGTTCCACATCACACCAAAGAGAAAGCGCTTTTAAGTGCTAAAGAAGCCGGAGCAACCGGTGTGACGATTATGGATGCCCATGGTATGGGGCTTGCAGAGATGGATAATTTTTACAATCGTCTCGAATCTGAGAATACGGATGCCAATTTAATGTTTATTATTCCTTCCAACAAAGTTGATGCTGTTATTCAAAAAGTCATGAACGATCTTGATATTATCGGTAGCGGTGCCGGTATTGCTTTTGCCTATCCCCTGACGCATCTAAAAGGAATTTCAATTCACAGAGAAAACCTTTAAATAACCCCTGTTTTTCTATCTGTTTAGACTCAATTAATCTCTATTTCTATAGCGTTAACTTACGATGAATCTCCGGCAATACTCTATTGCCTATCCCTTCTTACAATCACCTTGTCATTATCTTTAGCATGGCAACTCACACTACCTGCCCAAGCTAATGCAAAAGTCTAATAGCTTTTTAACAAGGAAAATATATGAAACTATCCTCTTTTATGATTCCACTCTTACTTGCAGGATCACTAAGCGCTAAAACAAGTGCTCCATCAATGGATGACAAGCTTGCTCTTGGCGCCGATTATCGATTGAGCATGGATTCTTTGGCTTATACTATGGCTGATGGCTCGCATCAAGATAACAATGCACTGTGGCGCAATCGTTTGTGGCTTAATATGCACTATAGCGTTACCCCTGGTGTTGAATTTGGCGGACAACTCTCTTATAATAAATTTTGGGGCCAACGTATCTCTAGCACACCGCTTAATATGGACGGTTTTGACTGGTTGGCATCTGAGACAGTACAAGATGATGTTCTTAGGGTACGTTCGGTCTATCTGAATTTTAAAAACGATACATTTTTTGGTCTTGATTTACCTTGGAAAGCAGGTATTGGCCGCCGTCCATCTAACAATGGACAACTTATTAATCTCAGAGAAGACGATGAGGCAACTTCACCACTAGCACATATTAGCAATGCCGAATTTGACGGCGGTAATCTCAAATTTTATCTTGATGGTATAACGGGCCTTTCTGGTTCTTCCATCAAATTTGCAGCCGGACAAGGAATGAGCAATGTAGAGTCACATTTTAATACTGCCCCCTACAGCGACGGTTTGGATAACTCTACTAAAAACATCACCATGTTTGCCATCAATCTCGTTCCCTATAGCAACAATGCCATCGCCACTGAAATTCAATATACTCAAGCAGAAAACCTGATTGACATTACCAATGCAGGATTTGATATGATGGGCAATTTCAATCCCGCCAACTACAACCCTGCCCTTCACGTTGTTGGTGATCTGAAGCTGCTATCAAGCTATGTATCTTATACCAGTAAATCTCTGCGCGATACACTTTTCTTTGCCAGTGCAGCGATGTCACAAACTGATCCTGATGGCTCTAAAAGTATGCTAGGCTCCACCCATTCTAAAACCGGGTACAGTCTCTGGTTTGGCACACAGTTTCCCTCATTTGTCACCAACAAGGGGCGTATTGGAGTGGAATACAATTATGGTAGCAAATACTGGCGCTCGTTTACCTATGCTGAAGACACGCTGATTGGCTCTAAAATAGCTGCTCGCGGTGATGCTTATGAGTTTTACTGGACTGAGCCAATCTTAAAAGGACTTTCGGCACAGCTGCGCTATACCTACATTGATTATAAATACAGCGGCAGCAATGGATTTTTTGGCTCACAAAGCGGTACGCCGGTTAAAATCAGCTCCCTTCCCGATAGCACAGCTTTAGCCAGCAATATTGTAGACAGCGCACAAGATCTGCGCCTTTATTTGCGTTATCGTTTCTAACGCGAGCGTTACATGTAAACTACTTTACATGTAATGCGTTATGCGTGCTCTTTTGACTAAATTTTTGTTTAACCCAAACAACAATATAAAAGAAAAGCGGAATAAATAAAACCCCAATAAGCGTTGCTGCAATCATCCCGCCAACAACCGTTGTTCCAATAATATGACGGCTTGCCGAACCGGCTCCTGAACTCACTGCCAATGGTAGTGTTCCAACAATAAAAGCTAACGAGGTCATTACAATCGGTCTAAATCTCAACCGCGCTGCTTCAATGGTTGCTTCAAGAAGACTCATGCCACTACGACGTTTATCCATTGCAAACTCCACAATCAAGATGGCATTTTTTGCCGAAAGTCCCACCAGCGTAACCAATCCCACTTGAAAATAGACATCAGCCTCTAATCCTCTAAGCCATACCGCAATGGCTGCGCCAAGTATGGCAAAAGGAATCGACAAGATAACCGCCATAGGAATACTCCAGCTTTCATACAGTGCTGCCAGAATCAAAAAGATAAAAATAGCAGCATAAATGGAAGCGTAATTTCCTTTGGCTTCGAGTTGTTTTTCCTGATACGTTGTGCCAGCCCACGCCAGTGAATAGCCCTCGGGTAAAATTCTTTTTGCAATCTCTTCAATGGCTTTATTGGCATCATCTGACGTATAACCAGCTCCTGGATTTCCTGTGATATTAGCAGCGTTAAACATGTTGAAACGCTGAATGACACTTGCATTAACAACTCTTTTAACATCCACAAGCGCACTTAGTGGTATTAGCTCATTATTGCTTGATCGCACAAACACATCTTTATAATTATCTTTGCGTGATCTAAACTCCGAATCGGCTTGTATATTGACATGGAAGGTTCTTCCATAGAGATTGAAATCATTAATATACCCTTGACCAAAGGTGCTTTGAAGCGTTGCATAAATATCTTTTAAGCTCACTCCCATTGATTTCGCTTTTTCTCTATCAACTTTTAAAGTGTACTGCGGCACGTTCGTATTTAAAGAGGTTCTTGAACCCGTAATACGCGGGTCGTTATTGGCTTCGGCCACAATCTGTTGTGCGTACTCATTAAGTGTTTGCAAATCACCACCGGTTCTGTCTTGTACCCACATATCAAATCCACCGGTCATACTCATTCCCCGAATCGGAGGAGGATTAACCGGAATGACAAACGCATCTTTGTTTTGCATCATTTGTCCAAAGAATTGTCCGGCAAGTGCTTGTGCGCTTTGATTTGGAAGCGTTCTTTCTTCCCAAGGCTTAAGATTTACAAACATAATCCCAGCATCGGTTTTATAGGCAAATGTAGTTAAATCAAGACCCATAATGGCTGCCGTTGCATTGATATCTTTATGGTTTAAAAAAACGTTTTCAATGCCATCTGCAATTTTGACCGATTCAGACAAAGAGGTTGCCGGCATCATATTCATAATAACAAGCAACACACCTTTATCTTCTGATGGAACCAGTCCTGATGGTATTTTTTGCATTGTTGCATAGGTGGTAAAAAGCAATCCACCAAAAAGCAAAAGAGAAAAAGCCCACAGTTTAATGGTTTGTCGTGTAAAACCTAAAAAGATCGTTGTCGACCAATCAAAAAATTGATTAAATTTTCTAATAGGCCAGATGGGTTCCTCTTCGTGCTCTTTTAAAAATATGGCACACAGTGCAGGAGTTAACGTTAAAGCCACAATACCAGAGATGACAACCGCCATAATAATCGTCATCGCAAATTGCTTATACATGACTCCACTAAAACCCCCGCTTAGTGCTGCGGGAATAAATACAGCCGACATCACTAAAACAATCGCAACAATAGGAGTGCTCAACTCTTTCATAGCTTCTACGGTGGCTTCTTTGACTGTTATTTTTTTAGTTCGTAGCACCCTCTCGATATTTTCAATAACAATAATGGCATCATCCACAACCAAACCAATGGCCAGAATAAGCCCAAAGAGTGTTAAAAGGTTGATAGAAAAGCCCGCGGCATAAAGGCCTGCAAATGTCCCAACAATAGATACTGGAATCGCCAGAACAGGAATAATCGTTGCTCTGAAATTACCTAAAAAGAGATAAATCAGTATGGTAACAAATACGATAGCTTCCAAAAGTGTTTTTAGCACTTCCTGAATCGAAGCGTTGACAAAGATGCTGGTATCATACGGCAAAGCATAATCCAAACCTTTTGGAAAAGAAGCTTTTAACTCTTCGAGTTTTTTATCTACAGCATCCGATACCTCCAAAGCGTTCGCACCCGAAGATAAGAAGATCCCTACTGGCATCATAGGTTTCGTAGAATATTTTGAATCGGTATAGTAAGCATCAGAGCCCAGTTCAACACGTGCAATATCTTTTAGACGCAAGGTGGAGCCATCACTGTTGGACCTAATAATAATATTTTGAAACTCTTTAACCGTTTTTAATCTGCCCTCGCTAGAGACAACATACGTAAGGGGAACTTTTTCACCTAAAGGCTCTGCACCAACGCTTCCTGCCGCATACTGACCATTTTGACTGGCAACTTGATTACTAATATCTGCTGGTGATAGATTAAAATGTTTTAATTTGGCAGGGTCTATCCAAATTCTTATAGCATAATCTTTTTGTCCAAAAACAATAGCATCACCCACCCCTTTAATCCGTTTGAGTTCATCCAGAATATTGACATTAATATAGTTTGATATGAACAACCTGTCATGCTCAGGATTACTTGATGTAAACGCGGCAACTTTGAGCATATCGGGAGAACGCTCTTTAACACTGATACCTTGTCTTTGTACCTCTTGAGGTAATTTAACAAGCGCAAGTTGCACCCGGTTATTAATATCTACCTTTGCCTGATCAACATCCGTTCCCACTTCAAAAAAGACACTCATGGAAAGCACGCCGCTAGGTGAGGCGGTTGAAGTCATATAGGTCATATGCTCCACTCCGTTGATCGCATCTTCAAGAGTACTTGAAACCGTTTTTGAAAGCGTTTGTGCATCAGCCCCCGGATAGATAGCCGTAATGTTAATTTGTGGCGGAGCTACCGCGGGATACTCTTTGACCGGCAATATCTGTATGGATACAATCCCTGCTATCACTATGATAAGTGCAATAACGGTAGCAAAGATTGGCCTGTTTATAAAAAATCTTGAAAACATCTATTTTCCCTCATTAATAACTTTATCAACCGCAACCGCAGCGCCAGGTTTTAGTCTAAAGAAATTGTTAACAATCACTTTATCACCGCTTTTCAGTGCTCCGGGAGTTACAACAAATTTATCACCGGCTTCATTGCTAATCTGAACCGGTCGCACAGCCACAATGCCCTTTTCTTCAACAAAAACGATGCTTCCAAGAGGATTTTGCAATAGTGCTTTTTGAGGTATTGTGATAATATCTTTTTGTGTGACATCATTTAAAAGAACGCGCACAAAGCTGCCAGCCATAAGATAACCATCACTATTATCAACCACAGCTCGCATTTTCACGGTTGATGTCTCTTTATTGACATTCACATCTATAAAATCAATAACACCCGTACTTTGTGTTGTTTTGCCATCTATTTGCAATGAAATTTTTGGTTTCGTCTCTTTGGGCATTGACCAAATATTGTTTTTAATATTCATGTAATCACTCAATGGCATTGAAAACTCTACAAACACGCTGTCGTTTTGTGTAATTTCAATGAGACTGGTGCTCATGTTTGGCGATACATAATCTCCAATATCAACTTTTTTCAAACCTACAATTCCACTGATCGGCGCAACAACATTGGTGTAATCCAAATCAATTTGTGCCTGATTCAACTGCGCTTTTGCCAAAGCCAAAGAGGCTTGGTTTTGCTCATATTCAGAGAGTGCGTTATCTCTTTGCTCTAAACTCACGACTTTTTTAGCAAAAAGCTCTTTCACCCTATTCCAATTTCTTGTTGCATTATCAAACGCTGCTTGAGCCAGTTGTACCGAAGCATTAGCGGCATCTACCTTTGCTTTGTAAATGCTATCTTCAATCTTATATAAGAGCGCGCCTTCTTTTACTTTTTGCCCCTCTTCAAAAAATTTCTTCTCCAATACCCCCGACACCCTTGCAACAACCTGCACATTTTTTAAAGACAGTACCTGTGCAGGATATTTTAAACTAATAGGCAAAGCTTGCGGTGCGGGAACAATATAAACGTCTGCTTTTGGTGCGGGCATCGCCGCTTTTGGTGCATCTTCTGCATGCATAAGTGTAGGGAGTACTAACAACGTTGCCGCACTGAGCATGATGATTTGCTTGATTGTTTTCATTTGATGTATTCCTTGATAGTGTTATTGGTATAGTAATAGTAGGCAGCATAGGCGATTTGCAGATTATTCAAAGCAATCCCATACTGCACTTTTGCATTGGTCTTTGTTGTAAGCGCATCCAAATAGGTGACATTATCAACAACCCCTACTTTATATTTTTGAGCAATCGTTTCATAAGCACTTGTTGCGGATTCAAGTGAACTTTTGGCACTTTGAATCTGAGCTTTGGTTGTCTCTATTTTAGAGCGTGCCAATTCTATGTTGGCCTCTTGCGTCTGGCTTGCTTGTTTTATCTGTGCCTCTAAAGCACTTTTATAAAGAAGTTTTGCCTCTTTTTGTTTATTGGCACTAAAGCCATCAAACAATCTCATATTGAGCGTAAGCATGAGTTTATTTTGTTTATCCAAGCCTTCAGGATGTGCTATATCCGTTCTGCCATAATCATAAAAGCTATAGGTATCTTCTATGCGAAGTTGTGGGTAATACACAGCACTGACACCTCGCGCAGCATACTCATATGACGAGGCATTTGCTTTTAAAGATTTGATAGCATCACTTGACTCTTTAGCTACCGACTGAGGCGCTATTATGATGGAATCATCCAGAGTTTCAACACTTTTTCCAACTTTGATACTCAAAAGTTTTTTTAATGAAAGAATCTGATATTTTGCAGTATCAATTTGATAGAGGTTGTTACTTAGCGCCGCTTGAAGTCTGTCTATCTGGTCGGTTGTCGCACTTCCAACTTTATAAAACTCCTTAATACGCTCTAACTCTGCCTCTAGCTGATTGTTTTTCTCTTCTAGAGACTGTAATGTTCCCTCTTCACTTTTGATGTTAAAAAAGTCTTGCGTAATAGCAAGCTCTAAACTCTTTTTGTATGCCGATGTATCAAATTGTGACGCATCTAAAAGTGCTTTGTTAACATCGATGGTACTTGATTTTATACCACCATCATAAAGATCCAATCCCACTTTTACATAACCGGTATAGATATCTCCAGCCACATTGGGCGTTTTTTCCTCTAAGCTCTGATACGCTCCACCAATATCAAGCGTGGGATAGTAGGAGTTTTGTGCTGATTCCACCTCTTTTAGCTTGGATTCTTGTACCATTTTTTTTGAGATGATCATATCATTGTTGTGTGTTGCCGATTCAATAAGCTCTTGCAACGTATCTGCATACATCATAACTGGTGTTATCATACACACTGTTATTATTATTTTCATTTGTTCAACCTCCTGTAATATCCCTGGATCTTTTTTAAAATTTCTATTGTGTTTTCATACTCTTTCTCCGAGATCATTTCTCGTAATTCACGATCTATTTTTTCAAAAACCGGAGCAATCGCTTCGACCTCTTGTTTTGTTGTTTCGGTCAAATAGATGTTGTAAACCCTTCTATCTTTTTGCGAAACCTCTCTATATAACCTTCCTTTTTTTTCCAAGATATCTATCATACGCGTAATGGTGGTTTTATCTTTATACAACAGCTCTGCAAGTTGGGTTTGGGTAGAGCCTGGAAAGTCATAAACAAACTTCAACAGCATCCCTTGCTCACTACTTATGTCATACTCATTTAGATATTTATTATGCTCTGATGACATAATATTTGCGGTGATTTTTATTTGAGATCCAATATTTTGCAATAATTTTCCAGCCATTCAATTCCTTTAGTTGTATATACAACATTTGTTGATACAACCATATAGGAAATAATATAAAAAGTCAATAATTTTACGTCATTAAAAGATTACATGTAAGTAATGTTAAAGAAGATTAACAACACGGTTGCAAGCGCAGGAATACGCTTTAGTTTGATTTAGGCCTAAAGGCTTTGATCACTGCTTCATCTGTCTCGATATAAGCGCCCCCAATTAAATCAATACAATACGGCACCGCAGGAAACACAGCATCAAGACATTCACGAATCGACTTAGGTTTTCCCGGAAGATTAATAATTAGCGACTTACCGCGAATTCCAGCTGTCTGGCGTGAAAGAATTGCTGTAGGCACATACTGCAAACTCACCTGACGCATCAATTCGCCAAAACCCGGCATCATTTTTTGACACACATTTTCTGTGGCCTCAGGCGTGACATCGCGCAGTGCGGGGCCAGTACCTCCCGTTGTGACGACAAGGCAGCATCCAGACACATCGCATAGCTCAATCATTGTAGCTTCAATCTCATCTTGATTATCGGGAATGCAACGATACTCAATTTCAAATTCGCTTTTAAGATACGCTTTCATTGTCTCTTGAATGGCCATTCCAGAAATATCTTCATAAATTCCGGCACTCGCACGATCTGAAGCGGTAATAACCCCTATTTTTATATGACTCACAATTACTCCTCTAATAAAAAATGATTGGCATGTTTATAATAATAAGTGGTGGCATAAGGCAGAAAAAAAGCTTTGGCCTCTACTGCATTGATAATGGTGTCTTTGCCCCCTAAAAAGACCTCTATCTCAATATTTCGTTCACATAATGCTTTAAGCATTTTAGCGTCCCATTGAAACTCTAACAGCTCTGTAAGTTGCGTTGCATCATGCATACCATGCTCAATATCTCGCGTTGGATATGGTGCAAAGCATCCTTGGATAAAATGCTTTAGATAACGCTGTGAATTGTTCTTATAGCTCATTATCTGAAGACGTTTAAAAGCATCATCTTTGTCATGAAAAAAAGCAGGCGAAAAGAGTTGCAACGTATCAATGCGCATATGAGTACGGCTTACATGTAAGAGTGCTTTAATAGCACCATAACTAAAACCTGCTACCGTGTAATCGCTTTTTTTCAAATAGGGTTCAAAAAAATGCGCTTCATCACGTAGCGAAAATCCGCTATAAAACTTCACCGATTGTCTTTTTCACCAAGGCTTTTGAAATGCTCTCATACTCCATCAAAATAGCCTCTATTTTTTCTAAAATCAGATCTTTACCGCTTAAGAGTTTTTTGGTTTCGTCATATAAGGCATCAAGCAGTATTGCTTTCTCTTCATCACACGGCATCAGTGACGTACCCATAGCATAATCATCTATCATCTGTGCGGCCAGTTCTCTTGCCTCTGAGATATCGTTTTGCACATTGGTAGCATGTTCTCCAAACTCCATATCACTCGCTGCCATACCCGCTAAATGCATCTGAATCCGCGCCGTTATCTCATGACGCAAAAGCGGCTGACCTACGGGTGGATTAAAGTTATCAGAAGTTAATGCTATCTTTTCATACGGTAGGTCAAACCACGTTGCCACCAACGCTTTGGCTGCCTGATAACGCGCACGGTAGCGTTTTTGCTCGGATGTGACAATTTGTACTTTTTTCTTGCCAAACATCACTTTCTCTTTAACCGCATGAAAATGCTCCATCGTCACTTGCAATTCATGCTGACGCAATGAGAGCAACGCTGCTTCATTAACCAGCGCAGCAAGTGCCGCACCGCTAAAACCTACCGTAATATGCGCTACATCCGCAAGCTTGACATCATTGGGTATATGACGCAGATATTTTCCCAAAATGGCTTCACGCTCACGAGGTGTTGGCAAATCTACAAAAATACGACGATCAAAACGGCCCGCGCGCAACAAAGCAGCATCCATGACTTCAATGTTATTGGTTGCAGCCACAACAACAACCCCGCTGTTTTCTTCAAATCCATCCATCTCGGTAAGAAGCTGATTTAGTGTGCCTTCGCGCTCATCATTGCGATTGCCGTCGCGTTTTTTACCCACGGCATCAATTTCATCAATAAAAATAATTGAAGGTGCATTGCGTTTAGCAGCACTAAAAAGCTCATGTACCCGTTTGGCACCCATCCCTACATAAATCTGTACAAAGGATGCCCCACTTTGATAAAAAAACGGTACGTCCGCTTCGGCGGCAACAGCTTTGGCAATCATGGTTTTACCCACACCAGGAGGCCCTACCAAAAGCACCCCGCGTGGCATACGCGCACCAAAACTAAGATAGCGTTTTGGTTTTTTGAGAAAATCAATAATCTCTTCAAGTTCCTCTTTGACATCGCTAATACCGCCAATATCAGAAAAACTGACATTGGAACGTACAGGAACTATAGCTTCACTGCTTGTTTCTTTTGCAGGTGTGACAATTTTGGTTTTTGGTGCTTGAACCCCTTGCTTCTGCCACCATATAAACAAAAACGAAGCCACGCCAAGTAAGAGGATTAAAATAACAAGTATTGCAGTAATGACACCGCCTTGCGACACATCAACTTTGAGCGTTTTGATCATTTCTGGAGTAATTTGATTGTAAGGAATTTTATAATCGCCCTGCTTGGAATACATGTAAAGGTATTCGCCCGAATGAATCGCTTTTGTAACCGATTTTGAAGCAATAAGACTCCGGCTCTCTTGCAAGCTTATGAGTTGCGCATTATCACGCACCAATGCAAACAGCACCAATACTGCAATAATTGCGGCAGAGACCAAAAGAATCAGTCGATTTTTTTTAGAGCTCAACACGATTATGCTCCTTCATAATGTCGTACGTATCAAACTGCATCCATTCACCACGGATATCATCTTTACTCTGAATAAGAATTTTATTAAAAAACTGATCATATCCATAATACGCATCATCTTTCTTGCTCTCAACAAGTACTTCCAGGGGTATTGTAACATGGTTTCGAAATGCTAAATTATTGGCATCTACCAGCTCTTGAAGCTGTAGCATACGCTGTTTTGATGCAGCACCATCCGCCTGATTTTTCATATTCGATGCGGGCGTGCCATCGCGTTTAGAGTAAGTAAACGCATGCAGATGCGTCAGCGGCATCTGGCGCAGGTTGCGCATTGCCTCATCCCACAAGGCATCAGTTTCTCCAGGATGACCAACAATAAAATCTGTTCCCAAAGCAAATCCCTTTTGAGAAAGTTCATTAAAAAGAAGCAGATCATGTTCAATGCGATTACGTCGGTTCATAATACGCAGCATCTCTTGTGATGCATGCTGAATCGCTACATGTAAATGCCGCTCAAGCCACGGCTCGTCTAAAATCTCTTTGAATTCGTCATTGATTTGGATTGGTTCAAGTGATCCAATACGAATACGCCGTACCCCACGGATCATACTCATACGTTTCATTAATCCGGCAAGCGAACGTTTTTCACCCTGGCCATAACTGCCCACATTGGTGCCGGTTAAAATAAACTCGCCAAAACCGTTAGATGCTAAAATGCGTACCTGTTCTAAAATATTTTCTTCATCCAATGAACGCGAATCTCCACGGACATAGGGAATAATGCAGTAGCTACAGCGAAAATTACACCCCTCTTGAATTTTAATAAACGCCCTGCTTTTACCGACAAATTCCGAAACAATGGTGTTATCTACAAATTTCAGATCACCAGGTTCATAAAAACGGGTCTCGTTTTTGAGCAGTGTATCAATACGCTGTTTTTCACTTTGACCAAACACTCCAAAAACCCGCTCGCTCTCAAAAAGTGACGCACCCTTGGTATGCGCACCGCAACCAGTAAGATAGATCCGGGCATTGGAATGTTTTTCAAGATGCGAAATATAGCTGCGAACTGTGGTGTCGGCACCATTGGTAACGGTACAAGAATTAAGAATTACAATGTCTGCTTCCTGCTCATTTTGTGTAATTTCAAACGCTTTAAGTGCACTCATCATGACTTGCGAATCAAACATGTTGGTACGGCATCCAAAAGTTTTGAAATAGACTTTTTTCATGTTGCTATATTATCCTCTTCAACGCCAGACGGTGGTTGCGCTTTGGATTTTGGATTGCCAATATGCAACCGTTGTGTTGGGTAGGCAATGTGAATATCATCTTCGGCATTAAAGGCATCTATAATTTCAGCTGAGATGGTTGAGCGTAGCGTTAATGTGGCATAAGCATTTGTAAGATACCAACTGCTAACACGCATGCCGTTCTCTTCGGCAAAGGTAAAGATACGCGGTTCAACATTAGAGTTTTTCAGATTGTAACGGCTGCGCAGTTTATTTAACTGTTTGCGCGTAATATCGGTGTAACCTTTCGCATACTTACGTGTGATCTCCTTGGCAAGATGTGCCGCTTTTTTATGATTGGAATCAAAGGTTATGGTAATATCAATACCATCCCACACCGTTTTTAGTGATACATGGGTGTAGTTGGCAATCATGGTGGTGAAAATATAGTTGTTGGGAATAAACACAATACGTCCAGCGCGACGATTATGCATGTAAGAAGTCAGCGTGATATCCTCTAAAATCGTAATACGCAACAGCGAAATATCCAATACGTCGCCCACATATTTCATACCGTCCTTATCTACACGAACGCGATCCCCCACATGAATGGCGCCGCCAAATACAATGACCAGCCAACCCAAAATGCTCATAAACCAGTCTTTCATGGCAATGGCGATACCCGCCGATGCAAATCCAAGTACCGTAACCAGATAAGCAACTTTGTCGATGTAGGTGAAAAATATAATAAAAATTATCAGCGTAATGTTAATAAAAGTAATGATCTTGTTCGCCATATAAAAGCGTTCGTTGTCAGTAATGTATTTTTTAATAATAAATTTGAGAACCAAAAAGATAACAAACAACACCATAATGGTCATGCTCAGATTAAAGAGCTTAACCACCTGCTCTTTAATCCCTTTTTCTACCTGAAGCTGTACCTCTTGAATGCGTTTTAAATACACCTCTGCTGTCGTATTTAGTGTATCCGAACCGTTTTCAAATTGTGTTAATTTTCGGCTGACAAAAGCAATTTTATCTTTATACTGTGTGGCATTTTCATCTAATTTGGCCAGCTCGGTTAGTGTTTTTTTCTTTTCACGCAGCGCAATAACCAAAAGACGCAACTCATTGCCACGTGCAATATAATCGGCATAAGAGTTGTTGAGTCGCTTGGTAAATGAGATACCAGCAAAAATATCAATAGGATTGGTAATCTCGGGAACACTGCCAATTTCATCAGGTTTTAGCAACATGGAAAATGGCGATTCGCTATGATCTTTTAGCAACGTAAGCTGATCATTTAGAATAGATTCTTTATGGATCAGATAATCAAGTTTGTCTTTATCTTTGCTGCTTTTACCATATTTTGAAAGCTCTTCAATCTCTTTTTGAATGGCATTATGCTCTTTTTTAACATCAACATACTTCAAATACGAGCTGTAACTGTTGAGCCAAATACTCTCACGACCCAGCTCACGATTACTACGCTTCAAATCAATCTTAAGACGGCGAATCTGCTCATTTTTAGCTTCAACTTCGGCTTGATGACGTTCGGCCTCAAGGCGTTTTATTTCTTGTGGTGTCAATACTGCAGTATTGGCTTCAGACGAGCTGCTAGCCGCTTGTGTATTGGCAAAAAGCGTAGCTGCTGTAATAAGTAGCAGTAGCAGTAACGGTTTCACATCACCCCTCGCTGTATGTTGCTAAGGTACTTTTAACCGTTGCTGCGTCAATATCACTGCGCATCACAACCCCGCCAATACCCTCTGGAATAACAAACATAATCGCTGCATCACTGCTTTTTTTATCTAAAAAGAAAGCATCATAGAAAGCCTCAACATTACTAATATGATAATCTACAGGAAGATCGTAACGTTGTAATAATGCTTTAATACGATCAGCATCATCGGTGTTCATCATACCCAATGCACATGCAAGTGCATTGGCCATCACCATACCAATAGCCACGCTCTCGCCATGCAAAAAGCGCGAATAGTTTGTTTCATTTTCAATCACATGTCCAAAAGTGTGCCCGTAATTCAGTGCCGCGCGCAAACCTTTTTCTTTTTCATCTTGCGCGACCACCCACGCTTTGGTCTCTACTGCTTTGGCAATAGCCTGTTGCAAGGTATTGGCATCGTGTAAGTTGGCCGCTTCAAGCCATGCAAAAAACTCCGCATCAAACGTTACTGCAATTTTTACAATTTCAGCAACCCCTGCCCCAAATTCACGATTAGGAAGTGTTGAAAGAAAATGGGGGTCAATATAGACGCTACGCGGCTGATGAAACGCCCCAATAAGATTTTTGCCATAGCGGTTATTAATGCCTGTTTTACCGCCCACACTGGCATCTACTTGCGCAAGCAGTGTTGTAGGCACCTGAATAAAATCAATACCGCGCTGATAAATGCTTGCCGCAAATCCTGTCATGTCGCCAATAACACCGCCGCCAAAGGCGATTAAAAGCGATTTACGATTAAAGCGATGATCAAAGAGGCGCTCTAAAATAGCATTGAGCGTTTCAAAATTTTTATACTGTTCTCCATCAGCAACGCTAATAATATAAAGCTCATGGGCACTAAAATGTTGTAATAAATAAGGTAAATGCAGTCCAGCCACTTTTGGGTTGGTAACAATGGCAACTTTTGTATCAAAATGCACTTTTGGAAGTGGTTCGATAATAATAGGATAGGAGTGATCAACTTCGTGTTTTAAGGCAATATTTACGGTCATAGGGCAGTGGCTCTTTTGAAAATGTCTACAAGGTATTTATATTACTTGATTTTGACTTAAAAGCGTGTGAAGAAAGTGGCTATATCTGAACCGGAATAAAAATTTGATGATAACTATCAAGACGTCCATAAAGTTTTTCAATATCTGTTGATGCAATTGCAAAAAAATCAGCAGGAATCAGTTTTTCGGTAAAGGGCAAACACTGCAAAAAATTCTCACGCTGATTCAGCTCGCGTATTGGATTTTGCTGCGTTGAAGTAACCTTAATGTTTTTAGAAAAAATCGTTGCTAGCGAACGATAATGTTCAATAACCTGCTCGCGCTCTTTTTGATCTTCGTTAGCGTAATTCATAAGCTCCAGATTCAGCCCCAACTGCTCTGAAACGTCAAAAATGGCCGTTGAAACCTTTTCAAGATCGCGGTTGTCGCCTAAAAGCAATACCGTATCTTTAAGCGCTTCAAGCGAGCGCTCCGCAAGTTTAAGCACGGGCACATTGCACTCATACAAAACAGCACGCATGCGCTGCATCTTAAAAAGCTTGCGTGAAACAATCACCAAACCCACATGATACTTCTTTATATCATTCAATATTATTTCATCATACGGTATTTGCTTGTAGCAGATTTCAACTTCTATCGTTTCACTACGAAATGATTTAATAGCACGCAAAATGGTAAGATCTGCCGGATTGATCACCTTAATAATCAACTTGTGTGATGCAAATGTGTCATTAAGGTAACGGGCATGCCTGAGCATCCCAATAATATTTTCGCGGCGGTCACGATCCATATCGATATAGCAGTATATATTGCTGCCAAAAGGTGCGGGAAACTGCCCAAGTTCGCGCTTGATGGTGCGATAGACCGATTTTAGTACCGCAGGCGCTCCCACCAACAGCAACAGATCATTGGGATGAATCATGGTGCGTGGTGTGGGAAGCTTTAGCTCGTTATTGCGATAAATTGCCACAATGCGCCAATGCTTTTGCTCGATCACACCAATATGACGGTAGACAAACGACGAGGCAAAAGGCACCAGTACTTCCATAATCTCACCCTCCCCTTTGCCAACATTTTGAGCAATCACAGGCACATTAGGCAAGTAATCAATCAAACGTGATGCCAGTAGCTCGTTGGCGTTGATGTAGTGGGTGTAGGGATCTTCATTTTCGGTATCAAAATGATCCAAAACAATAACACGCAGCATACTCTTACATGTACGAATATTTTTAATGGTGTTTTCAACATCGGCTTTGGACTGCATGGTAATAATCACCTGCACAAAATCCATTTTCATAATGTTGCTCAGTTTGTACAAACTGGTGGGATCAAAACTAAAAAATTTAAATCGGGTAGGACTAGCACCAGGATGTTCACGCTCAGTCGGCTCAATTACATAATAGATGTTTTCGCTGGTGTAGGTTTCAATTACCCGTTCAACAAAGTGCGTGCCAATGATGCCATCGGCAATGATGAGGATTTTTTTCATACGATCCGTTTACATGTAAGGCTTAAGAACGTGATTGTAGCATGTTAAGGCCGTTGCCGCAAGAAGGTGCGGCGGTGTTTGTTAAAGGCCGGTGAGGTCGATAATCGCTAAACCAGACAAGTAATCTGCCACATACGCGATGGTGCCATCACTTGAGAGGGTGACACCCTTGGCATAGCCCAGCGTATTCACACTGCCGATAATCACAGGAGATTCCGAATTGCTAACATCGATAATCTGTAAACCAGAAGAGCCATCTGACACATATGCGATGCTGCCATCGTTGGAGAGAGTGACGCTTTTGGCATCGCCCGGCGTATTCACACTACC
>JBNKJB010000011.1:0-40224 GCA_050290965.1 Sulfurimonadaceae bacterium | reverse complement strand
TATCAGTGTTGGTAGTCATGGTTGTGTGGAGTATTTAGGATGTGATTCTGAGTATCCGGTTGTATGGTGTGGATATGAGGACGGAGGCCATTGGACACAGGGTTACGCAGGTGAAGAGATTAAAGCTTTCTTTGATCGCTTTTGACGCAGTTACGCAGTAGTTTCTCAAGGATTGACGTGAAAATATTTTTTATGTTTTTCTTGATGAATAGTAATAACGAGACGAAAAATCGTCTCGTTATTTAGCTTATTGCTGACACTTTAACCCCTAATGGTTGTTGGGTCATATCTCGACCTATGACCATAATACTGACAACATTACCTTCTGAATCAAATTCAGGAATGATTCTTTGTTCTCCCCAACCTTCTTGTCCATCAGGACGTCGATAAACACTTTCGAGTCTGATCTCTTTTCCTTCGGTAATGACACGTTGAAAATGTTTTTCAAATTGTACATTTTCAGGAAGCGGTGAAAAGTCGCTCGGTTTGGTACCGATGATAGCTTCTATAGGTTTGCCAAGAAGCTCTTGCATTCTTGGATTAACATAGGTTCTATATCCTTCTAGGTCGTAGCGGGCAATGACATCAGGAGAATTTTCAACAATGGCTCTAAATTTTTCTTCGCTTTCATGGAGTGTTTGTTCTACGTTTTTACGTTCTGTAATGTCGTGGAAAAACCCGTACCATACGATTGTAGTATTGGATTGTTCTTCTGGAGTAGCTTGCCCTTCAATCCAGCGTTCTCCTTTGATAGGGTGTATCACTCGAAATTCTTGATGCCATGAGGAGTAATGTGATGTGGCAATATTGAGGCTCTCGATAATCCTCTCATAGTCATCGGGATGAAGATGTGCTATGGCCATTTTAATATTTTTTAAAAATCTTTTTGCAGGAATACCCATCAGTTCCTCGATCCCTGGAGCGACATAGGTAAACGTCATTGTGCCATCAGGCATATGCTCAAAAATATAATTAACGCCAGGGGCATGAGCAGCGATTTTAGAGAGTCGTTCTTCGAGTTTTAAACGCTCTACTTGTAGTGCTTCCATTTTTTTTCTAGGAGTAATGTCATAGCTATGTGAAAGAAGACACTTTTCTCCGTTTAGAGTGATCATCGAGGCAAAAGTTGCGGCATAACCTATAGAGCCATCTTTAGCACGAAAAGGGTACTCAAAATTTTTGATAGATCCTTCTTCTATCAGCTTTTTAAAAAAAGTAGTATAGTCTTCAGGATGAACAAAAAGTTGCAGATCAGTATTGCTATGACCAATAACCTCTTCTTTTTTATATTGAGTGTGAATGAGAAAGCTATCGTTCACTTCCAAATAGATATTTCGCTCCAATGAGATGATAGAGATTCCTGCCGGACTAAGACGGAAGATGTTTGAAAATTTTTCTTCTTGTTTACGTTCCGTAATGTCACTGCCAATTGCGAGTGCCCCAATGATCTCTCCGTTAGTGTTGCGTTCAGCAATTATCTTAATAGCATGAACTATTTCATTCCCATTTTTATCAAGAAGGAAATAATCAAAAAAAGCATTTTTCCCAGTATGAAGTACGGTTTGTAGGTGGTGTGTGTATTCGGTAGAGTTTTTTTCTGGAAACAGTTCTTCTCTTGTTTTTCCAAAGCTATCGTTTAATGAGACTTTTAGTAAAGTCTCCAATTGAGGATTAAGATAAAGAATGCGCCCTTGGGCATCATAGCGAGCAAAATTGATAGGAACATTTTCAACGAGTGTACGAAATTTTTTTTCACTTTGTCGTAGAGATATTTCTGCTTTTTTCTGTGTGGTGATATCTCTAATGGTACCTACAAGATATACATCTCCATCATCAGCAGTAAAAAGTGATTTAACAGTTTGGATAATGTAGGTGGTACCATCAGATGAAGTGAACGTCTCTTCATTGATATTAACATCGCCTGATGCAAATACTTCTTCATCTTTGGCCCAGAAAATATCAGCTTCTTCTTTAGGAAAAAAATCATAATCTGATTTTCCTAATAAGACATTTCGGGGTTTTCCTATCATGGAACAGAAGGCTTGATTAAGTAGTGTCCATCGGTGTTGTCGATCTTTTACAAAGATGGGATCATGGACAGCATCAATAAGCTCATCAAGAAATCGATAGGCACTTTTGAGTGCTTTTTCCATTCGTTTGCGCTCAGTAATGTCCTCTATTAAAACAATAAGGTAGTCAATGTCACTGTTTTTGTTGCGCACGCATCCAACAGATAGATTGGTAAAAACAATAGTTCCATCTTTGTGGATATAGCGTTTTTCGTAAAAATAGTGTTCAATGTTTCCAGAAAGTAGCTGCTTAAATAGAATATCATCACCTGCTAAGTCGTCAGTATGGGTTATTTTTGATAATGGTATTGTTTGAAGTTCTTCGAAGGAATATCCTAACATCTCTTCAAATTTTTTATTAACTTTGAGCCATTTTTTTTCAGGTGACACGATAGCCATTCCAACAAGTTGGCGTTCAAAAAAAAGACGCATACGTTCGTCACTTTTTTGTTGCTCAGCTATGAGGCGTTCGGTGATATCTCGGACAATAGCAAGATTATAGCCTTCGCCGTTGTATTCAAAGTAGTTGGCACTGATTTCAACTGGAAAACAGCTTCCATCTCGACGGCAGTGGCGCAGTTCTAGGAGTAAACTCTTTTCTCTTTTGAGATGCTCCCAGTGTTCGGGCCATCGATTCTCTGGCCAATCAAAGGTAATGTCTGATACACACATTTTAAGAAGTTCTTCATGCGTATAATTCAGTTGTTTACAGGCTTCGGCGTTAACATAACGGAAGCGTCCGGCCTGATCGATAAGATAGATATCTTCTTTAATGTGATTGAGGGCGAAACGTTTAAGACGAAGGAGCTCATCAGCTTTATATTTTTCAGTTTGATCCCATATATTAGAGATGTGATAGAGTACTTTTTCTTGACTATTTCTTATTACAATGATCTCAATTGATACGGGAAATGTTGTGCCGTTTTTTCGTTTGTGAACTGCCTCGAATACGCCATAATCATCACTAAAAGTTTTTTTCTGAATTTCTGCGTAAACGGGTAAGGATGCTTCATCGAATAGATCGCTTGCCTTGAGATGATAAAGTTCGTTCGGCGAATAACCATAGAGGTTGTTAAAGGCGGGATTGGTCAGTTCAAATGTATCACTATCTCCCATATGAATTGCGATACACCAATGCGCATGTTTAAAAATATCTGCCCATTTAGCTAGGTCATTTTTGGTTGCTTCTAGTTCAAGAATTTTATTAGTGAGTCGGTGGATATGCTCTTGGGCCTCTAGCTCATCCAATGATGCGGCATCTTCGGCATAGCTTGCATAAGGGAGTGTAAGAGTAAAACAGGCGCCAGAAGGGCCATTTTCTACATTAATAGTTCCCTTAAAACGGCTAACAATGATTTCATGGGTCATAAAAAGTCCAAGACCCGATCCTTCTGTTTTTGAGGTAGTATAACGATCAAAAATTGATGAAATCGGATCAATTTTGATACCACCCGCATTATCACAAATGGAAATGATACATGATTTTTCATCAGTGGTATCAACAAAAATATCAATAATTGGTGCTTTGCTATTACTGTTTTCAAGTGCTTCTTTTGCATTAAGTATGATATTAAGCAATGCATGAACAAATTCGTTTAAATCACCTTGTATAATGGGATCTGATGGTGAAGAAAAGCGCAATTGAATACGGTTATTGGTAAAAGCGTATTCAGTTAACTTTCGAATGGTTTCAAGTACTTCAGAAATACTGAACTCTTTATGTGTACTGCGACGTTGGGCTAAAAAACCGTAAAAAGTGTCAATAGTTTCTCCAAGATGACGGATCAGTTTAAAGCTTGATGCAATGGCATCAAGAAGTTTTTCTTGTGATATTTCACCTTGGAATCGAATAGAAGCTTCAAGATTTGATTGGATGGCAGCTATTGCATTAAGGGGTTGTTTCCATTGGTGGGCAATGTCGGCGATCAGTTCTCCCATGGAAGTGTTGCGTGATTTTAAAAAACGAATTTGGGCATCCGTTTCACACTGTTTGCGCATTTTGTTTTGTTCGTGTAAAAGTTTGCGATTTTTACGATGTAAATGCCAAGTATAAATCAGTGTCATACTTAAAATACCAATGGCACTCAGTGTAACGTATGAATTACCTAATGTATTGTAAAGAGGTATGTTATTCATGTAGAGCTGGGGAGTACTTTGATGTAGTAGCCAATGCCGCGTACAGAAATGATAATATTATCTTCAAGCTTTTTTCGCAGTCTTAGAACAATGTTTTTAATAGCGGAATCACAAATGGGATCAAGTGGCCAAAGTGTTTGGGATATCTCCTCTTTAGTAACGGTGCGTTCTGGATAATCAAGTAGCAAGTTTAATAATTCCTGCTCTTTACTACCAAGAAGAACAGGGACGGTATCGCGATAGAGCATTTTTGTAGACGTATTATAATAGAGCCCATTAGTTAAAGATATTAAGATAGCTTGATGTACTGAACGCTGCAATGCACGACTTAACGTGGTCGTAAGTGTGTGCAAATCTACGGGTTTAACAAGATAGCCGTCAATTGAAAGGTTGGCAGCATTAATCAGAAGGCTCTGCTCGGTAAAGCTGGTCATCAGGACAATAGGCAGTTTGTAGTTTTCTTTTCGGATGCGACGGATCAGTGAGATTCCGTCACGTTTAGGCATCTTGATATCTGTAAGAATGATGTCGGGAGATAAGTCCTCATAAAGCCGAAGTGCTTCTTCGCCATCTGTCGCAATATAGATATGGTCAAATAGCATTTGGAGAATTTCAGCAATTTGAGTGCGAGTAACATCATCATCTTCAACAAAAAGCAGTTTTTTTTCTTTAAAAAGAAGCATACTCGTCATCATTTTAAAAAACTCCAAAGTTGATTACTAATCGAATTGTTTTAAATTAATATATTTTAAATTATAACAAAATACTTATGAACATTACTTAAAGTATAAACAAAATAAATATATAAAATTATTAGGATAAATGGTTGAACGGCGTAAAATATAAAAACGGATGACTTAAAAGCTATATGATACAATTCTTTTTTAATGAGGTAAATTTCTAAGGGTAAAGGTGGCTTTTTTCTGTGATAGATGAATTTGTAAAAAAGGTATTAGCCGAAGATGTTGGACGTGGCGATTTGTATGCCAAAGTGCTTTTGGCTACACCTACAAGTGCCAAGGTAATAGCCAAAAGTAATGGTATTGTAGCCGGTCAAGTATATTGTAACACGTTAGCACAAATTGAACCCGTAGAAGTAGTATGGATCAAAAATGACGGTGATATGTTTGAAAAAGGTGATGTACTTGTAACACTTAAAGCGGATTCCCATACATTATTGAAAATTGAGCGCACTTTTTTAAATATGCTGCTACATGCAAGTTCTATTGCCACGTTGACGTATCGCTATGCCAAAATAGTGGCGCCGTATGGTACCAAACTTCTTGATACTCGAAAAACACGGCCGATGCTACGTCAATTCGAAAAATATGCCACACGTATTGGAGGTGCTATTAATCATCGTATGGGGCTTGATGATGCGCTGATGCTTAAAGATACGCATCTTAAAACCATTGATGATCTTGACGCATTTATGAAACAGGCGCGTCAAAAAATTCCTTTTACATGTAAGATAGAGATTGAAGCTGAAAGTATTGATCAGGCTAAAAAATTTATGCAAGTAGGCGCGGATATTGTAATGTGCGATAATATGACACCTGAAGAGCTTGAAGTGGTAATTGCTTACCGTAATGCGCATTTTCCTGCAATATTACTTGAAGCAAGTGGCAATATTTCACTTGAAACTATTGAAATGTATGCTAAAACGGGAGTGGATGCAATTAGTTCAGGAGCATTGATTCATCAGGCAAACTGGCTTGATCTTTCTATGAAACTGGATTGAGCTTAGTGTTATGTGATGAGAACGAAAAAGGAACAACTCCCTTTTTCTGCGCTGGCCGCTATGGCACTAAAGTAAAACATTGAACATGTTTTATGAGTTCTTCGAGGAATTATTATGGCTGATGACTTAGAAAAGACCGAAGAACCCACCTCCAAGAAAATAGAGGATGCGCGAAAAGAGGGAAATGTTCCCAATAGTCGTGAAGTATCGGGTGTTTTTACACTTTTTGTTGCTATTTTGGGATTGTTATTACTGTTTCCTTTTATGAAAGAGCGTATCTTTTTACTTTTTCATCATCTTTTTTCTTTTCAGGGCAAAGAGCTTGACACCGTTACTGTCATGAGTGTTTCGGTTATAGTAATACGTGAGTTTTTATTTATTGTATTGCCCCTGGCCTTTATGGTGGCGCTTTCAGGGATTATTGGGGCACTTGCCCAATTTGGATTTGTATTCACGACCAAACCTTTAATACCCGATATCAGTAAACTTGATCCCATAAAAGGGACAAAGAATCTTTTTTCACTTCAGAAGATAATTGAGGGTTTTAAAATAACACTTAAATCGTTAACGGCTATGGGCGTGGGGTTTTGGTTTTTTTGGATCTATATTCAAGAATTACCTACGGTAGCCCTTTTTAATATCAACGATCAGCTGCAATGGATTCATGACAAAGAGCTGATTTTGGCGCTGGTGATGCTTTTTGTACTTTTTATATATGCCATGATTGATCTGGTGATCGTACGGCGTCAGTACACCAAAAAATTGATGATGAGCAAACAAGAGATCAAAGATGAGATGAAAAATATGGAAGGGGATCCGCACGTTAAAGGAAAGATACGCCAGATTCAGATGCGTGCGGCTCAACAGCGTATGATGTCAAATATACCTACAGCAGATGTTGTTGTGACGAATCCAACGCATTATGCGGTGGCGATTGCGTATGATGAAAAACGTTTTGCCGCTCCGGTTGTTGTTGCTAAGGGTAAAGATAATATTGCCGTTCAAATTAAAAAAATTGCGCGTGAACATGGTATTCATATTGTGCAAAACCCGCCGTTGGCACGTTCGCTCTATGCTGAAGTGGAGTTGGATCATCCCATTCCCGATAAACTCTATGCAGCGGTAGCAGAAACGTTGGCGTATGTGTATAAAATGAATCAAAAAAAGATAAGCCGATAGCATCAAACATTGTGTTAATGCAAGGCTCGTTATAATTTCGAAATTTATGAGCACCTTTAATTTATCTTAATTTTAAAGTATTGAAGATGCCAAGTTTAGTGAGATCATGCACCCTTTTGAAGCAAAAATAGCGCAAGCCAGACACATCACCGTTATTGCCCATGTGCGTCCTGATGCGGATTCACTAGGGAGTGCTTCAGCATTTTATTCATATTTATTGCAATTGCAAAAAAAAGTCTCTTTTTTTTGTGCAACGTCGATCGAATCAAAATATCTGTTTATACCCTGGGTGGATAAAATATGCCATATCTTTCCAAAAAGTTCTGATTTGTGCATTAGTTTTGATTGCGGAAGTTTTGAACGTATGGGGCTTGATCCAAATTTTGAAGTGGAAGTGATCAATTTTGATCATCATAAAAGCAATACCGATTATGGTGATGTAAATCGCGTTGATGAAACGGCAATCTCGACAACACAAGCGGTTTATGATTATCTTAAGTACATGCAAGTCAAAATCAATCCTAAAATGGCAACAGCAATGTATGCGGGCTTACTGGATGATTCAAGAGGGTTTCTAAGTGAAAAAACCAATCCTCGAACCTTTGCAACGGCTTATGATTTGATTCAAAAAAGAGCCGATGCTAAAAGTGTGGTGCGTCATCTCTTTGAAACCATATCTTTAAGTGAACTTCGGGTTAAGGGAATGATTTTTTCGAACCTTCGGTTAGAGTGCAATGGACAACTCGCTGTGATTGCGGTTGATGAACAGATGTTAGAAGCCTCTGGAGCCTTATGCAGTATGTGTGAGGATGCCTTAGAAGAGACACTCTATTTGCCGACGGTGGAAGTATCGGTGTCGCTGTGTGATTTGAGAGATGGTAGCTTTAAAGGTTCATTTCGCTCAAAAGGGCGTTTTGATGCGAGTGAACTTGCTGCTAAATACGGCGGAGGTGGTCATCACCATGCTGCCGGGTTTCACTACAAAAGTGATACGATCGATGCTGCTATGCAGCGTATTATTTTAGATTTTAAGGAGTTAGTATGAGACGAAAAAAAAACAAGTTGGGATCTATTCTCTTTATGTTGTCGCTTATTGGAGGTATTGCTCTCGCTGTTTTTGTTTCGTTTTCGCCAATGTTTGAGCGGCAAGCTCCACAAATTTCAATAGTTGAAAATGGGTACTGGAATCTCAAAACACCTTTACATGTAGAGATGGAAGATGCTAGCGGTATCCGTTCATATCACGTGAATTTGATTTATAACAATGAAAGAGTGCTTTTGAGCAATCAGAAATTTGATCAAGCACAGCCCAAGGTGAGTATTGATATCGACGCACCGAAAAATGTTGCAGCATTTAACCCTGAATCGGTACAAGTTGAAATTATTGCCAATGATGCAAGCCACTGGAATTTGCTTGCAGGAAATGAAGCGGTACAAAGTGTCAATCTGAAAGTTGATACAAAAATGCCACAGGTAAATGTCATTGCAAATTCCATGTATCTTTATAAAGGCGGATCCGGAATTGTGGTCTTTCAAGGTAATGATGAAAACCTTGAAGAGCTCTATATTGAAACCAATTTTGGCAAGCGTTTTAAGCCGCAGCCTTTCTATAAAGAGGGGTTTTATATATCGCTTGTGGCTTGGAAAGTGACCGAACCCAGTTTTTCGGCAAAAATTGTTGTTAAAGATCATGCGGGCAATATTCGTAACACGGCCGTACCTTTTCGCTTACGCGATCGTAAATATCAGATTTCAAAAATTAAGCTAAATGACACCTTCCTCGAAGGTAAAATTGCCGAATTGGCAGAGACGTTTGAGATTGCCAAACAAACTACTGACCGCATGGAACAGTTTAAACTTATTAATGAAGAGATTCGTGCAAAAAATGAAAAATTGATTCACGACATTACTGCTCCTGTAGGTAAAGAAATGTTGCAAAGTGTCAGTTTTAAACCTTTTTATCCTCTAAAAAATGGCAAAAAAGTTGCCAGTTTCGGGGATCATCGCCTCTACTATCGTAATGGTATTAAAGTGAGTGAATCGTATCATCTTGGACTGGATCTTGCCAGTGTCAAGATGGGCGATATTCATACCCAAAATAGCGGGGAAGTTGTCTATGCAGATTTCAATGGGCTGTATGGCAATATGCCTGCTATCCATCATGGTTTGGGACTTTACACAATTTATGGGCACTGCTCTAATATCGCGGTTTCAACAGGCTATAGCGTTAAACCCGGCGATTTGATCGCCAATACGGGGATGAGTGGCTACGCCATGGGGGATCATCTGCATTTTGGGGTTTTGGTGCAAGGGGTTGAAGTTCGTCCAGAAGAGTGGATGGATTCTAAATGGTTGCAGGTCAATATTTATGACACGATTAGAGATGCTAAAAAGATTATTGATAGACAATAATAAACTTCTTGCAAAAGAGCAAGAAGTCATCTGCCCCAAAGGGGCAAGCGTAGCACTCTGGGCTTTGCTCAGAGTGCGTTTAAATAGAGTCTTTCCAAGAACTCTAATAAAAGAATGGCTTGAAGTAGGGTACAATTTTGCCGCTTGAGAAGGATATAGGAATGATTTTTGCTCAAATGTCGCTATGTTATAGATGCGAAGGAGTGTTCCAATGATGCAAAGTACGATTGCCAAAAGTGTTGAACTTGTTGGTATTGGACTCCATAAAGGTAATCCGGTACGTTTGCGACTTGAACCTTTGGATGTGGACAGTGGCATTATTTTTTTTAGAAGCGATGTCAATGTAACCATTGCCTTAACTCCTGAAAATGTTATTGATACAAAAATGGCTACGGTAATTGGCAAAGAGGGACATTTTATCTCTACCATAGAACATTTACTCTCTGCTGTGTACGCTTATGGGGTTGATAATCTTCGTGTTATTGTTGATGCCGATGAAATTCCTGTCATGGATGGTTCAAGTAGCAGTTTTTGCATGTTGCTTGATGAGGCGGGAATTGTGTCGCAGTCAAAACCTAAAAAAGTGATGCGCATTAAGAAAGAAGTGATTATCAAAGAGGGTGACAAGTATGTCAAGCTCATGCCTTCTGACGATCTGCAATATGATTTTACGATTAAATTTAATCATCCCGTGATTGATAAGCAGCAATTTGTGTTTGAATTTTCTAAAGATAACTATAAAAATGAAATCTCAAGAGCACGGACATTTGGCTTTTTACATGAAGCGCAGTATCTACGTTCGAAAGGGCTTGCACTTGGCGGAAGTCTTGAAAATGCCATTGTTTTAGATGATAAAAAAGTGCTTAATCCCGAAGGATTGCGTTTTTCCAATGAGTTTGTACGTCATAAAATACTTGATGCCATTGGGGATATGTCGTTGTTAGGTCTTAACTTTATTGGCAGTTATGAAGCTTTTGCCGGTAGTCATGATTTAAACCACAAATTGACGCTTGAACTATTACGCTCTCCTGAAAATTACGAAGTTATTGAACTCTCGCATGCTGAGGTTAAGGAGATGATTAAAGCGTATGCATGATGTTGTGGTCATTGCGCTGGGTTCTCCCTTGCTTGTAGGCGTATACCATGAAGGCGCATTGGTTGAGCGTTTTGAAACGCCACAACAAAGTTCAGATGCCCTTCCGGCTATTTTTGCTGCGTTGCTGCCGCGTTATACAATACGCAATTTGATATATGCCAAGGGGCCGGGAAGTTTTATGGGGATTAAGGTAGCTTACCTTTTTTTAAAAACCCTTAGTATTGTTAAAGGATACGGTTTTTATGCTGCCGATGCCTTTTTCTTTAATCAAAATCGCCCCATAAAAGCGATTGGAAAGCTCTGTTTTGTTAAAACTCTAGAATCAATTGAAACACGTCAGTTTGATGATGTTCCGCCAAGCAGCTTTTTACTGCCTGCAAACATTAGCATGGATGACTTTGATAGCGACACACTTCCTTTTTATGGTATTAGTGCTGTCGGATAAGGACCATATTTGATAATTAGTGTACCAGCGACAAGTGCCAATCTCGGGCCTGGATTTGATTCGCTTGGATTGGCTGTAGGACTTCGCAACCAAGTTGAATGCAAGCCGTCACGTTTTTTTAGTGTTTCGATTAAAGGTGAAGGGGCAAATAATCCGCGCCTTAAAGGGAACAACCTATTTGTTAGCATTTTTAACGATCATTATAAGCGATTGACAAAAAAGAGCCAAAATTTCAAGTTTGTCTTTAGAAATGAGATTCCGATGTCACGAGGTCTTGGCAGTTCATCGGCTGTGATTGTGAGCGCGATTGCCACAGCCCATGAAGCAGCAGGTGTGCGGGTGTCAAAGCGCCGCATTCTTAATTATGCCCTGGTATATGAGAGTCACCCCGATAATATTACTCCGGCAGTTATGGGAGGTTTTAACGTAGCTACGGTAGAAAAAAACAAAGTCTTTTCCGAGCACAAACATTTGCCTGATTATATCAAAGCTATTGTCGTTATTCCCAATAAACCAATATCCACAGCAAGGTCGCGTACCGCATTGCCAAAATCATATTCAAAAGAGAATGCCATTTTCAATTTGTCGCATTCATCGTTGACCGTAGCGGCATTTTATTCTGAAAACTGGGAGTTGCTAAAGATTGCAACACAAGATCGGTTTCATCAAAAAACGCGCATGAAAATGCTGCCCGAGCTTTTTGGGGTTCAGAAACTGGCTTATGAAAACGGAGCATTAATGAGTACACTTTCGGGAAGCGGATCTACTTTTTTTAATATGGCATATGATGATGATGCGCAGAGTCTGGCTGCGCTTTTTACCGAAAATTTCCCAGATTTTACGGTTAAAGTCCTTGATTTCGATAACAATGGGCTCGTGATTGAACGTTAGTGACTAAATCAAGGAACTTTTGGCTATAATGGCACGAAAATTTCATAAGCCACAACGGATGTGTATTGTCTGTCGTACGCGTAGCAATCAAGACGAATTGCTACGTTTGCAATGCCAAGACAAAAACCTCACACACTATAAAAATAATGGGCGAAGCTTCTATGTATGTAGAGAGTGCATTGAGCACAAACAATGTGCTAAGGCCCTTGCCAGACAGTGTAAAACAGGTGAATTAGACGTACTTATGAAGCAGTTAAAGGAGATCGCTATTGATGTCAGATAAAGTCAGAGTCCACGAGATTGCCAAAGAGCTTGGAATCCATTCCAAAGAGGTCGTTGAAAAGGCAGCTACAATCGGAGTCTCTGTAAAGACCGCATCGAGTTCCGTATCTATGGAAGAGGCAGAAAAAATTATGAATTTTATTATGAGCGGTGCCTCGCCCGAGCCAGAACCCAAGAAAGAGACGGTTAAAAAAGCTGCTGTTGTCAAAACGGAAGAGACTCCCGTTGTAAACGACTCCAAAGTAGTAGAAGCACCAAGAAAAGTGCCCAAAGAGGTAACGCAAGTACACGATAACACCTCGGAATCTGAAGTAACAACAGATGAAAATGCAGCATCAATCGGGCGTGAAATGCCGCCAAAACGATCTGGACTTAAAATTGTAAAGAAAAAACGTCCTCGAGAAGAGGAAAAACAAGAGCAGCAGATTGAAGATGCTATCGATGCTGCTAGAGTATCAAGTTATGGCAAACTCAGCGAAGAGGCGCGTCGTGAGATTGAAGCGCGCAGTAATAGAAAAAAAGCCAATGCTCCTGTTCAGAAAAAGTCACAAGGTACGGCACTTGATATTTTTGGTGGAAGTTTGAGTGAAGTATCGATGGATTATGAAGATGATCAAGTCGTCCTTATGGATTTGACGGATGTTGATCGTAAAATACCAGAAGAAGAGCCTCAAAAACCGCGTGAGAAAAAACCTATAGGTCGTAATGCCGGCAAAAAACAAGGCAGCGCCAGAAGACCTCGCCAGGTTGCTCGTGGAAAACGCCAAAAATATGCCAAAAACAAACCTAACGATGAAGTGATTACTCACATAGAAATTCCTGAGGATATTCGGGTTTATGAATTTGCCGAAAGTCTTAACCGTCCTATAGTTGATGTTATTAAAGTACTTTTTACGCTTGGTATGATGGTGACCAAAAATGATTTTCTCGGTAAAGATGAGATCGAAATTCTGGCGGAAGAGTTTGAAGTTGAAGTCACTATCATTGATCCTAAAGACGCTTTTAACTACGAAGAGTCGTATGAAGAGAATGCGCTTGAAGAGAATGCAAACGAAGAAGAACGTCCTCCTATTATTACGATTATGGGACACGTTGACCATGGTAAAACCTCACTGCTTGATGCCATTCGCAATGCGAAAGTGGCCGATGGCGAAGCCGGTGGTATTACACAGCATATTGGGGCGTATACTATTGATCAAAATGGAAGAAAAATTACATTTATCGATACTCCGGGTCATGCGGCATTTACACATATGCGTGAACGTGGTGCCCAGGTAACCGATATTGTTATTATTGTTGTTGCTGCTGATGATGGTGTCAAACCGCAAACGCTTGAATCGATCAAACTTGCAAAAGATTCAGGTGCAGCTATTATTGTGGCACTGAATAAAATGGATAAAGAGGGTGCTAATCCCGATATGGTTAAAGGGCAAATGGCCGAAAACGGCTTAACTGCTATTGATTGGGGTGGGGATATCGAATTCGTGCCTATTTCAGCTAAAACAGGTATGGGTTTAGATAATTTGCTTGAGAACATTTTGATACAAGCGGAGCTTTTGGAATTGAAAGCTGATCCATCAGCTATGGCGAAAGCGGTCGTGGTAGAGAGTTCTTTGGAAAAAGGACGCGGGCCGGTAGCTACTGTGATTGTACAAAACGGTACGCTTCGTTTGGGTGATAATGTTGTGTGTGGTTCGGCATATGGACGTGTTCGTGCCCTTATTGACAACCACAAACGTCAGATTAACGAAATTGGACCATCAGAAGCCGCTGTTGTTGTGGGACTTAACGAAGTTCCCGGCTCAGGCGAAGTTATGATTGCGATGAAAAGTGATAAAGAAGCTCGTGAGTATGCACAAAAACGGTATGAGTATGAGCGTCATAAAGAGCTTTCTCACTCTACCAAAACGACACTGGATGAGTTAACATCACTGATTGCGGAAGGGAATCTTAAAACCCTTAAGATTGTACTCAAAACAGATGTTCACGGTTCACTTGAAGCGATTCGTTCGTCATTGACAGCACTTCGTAATGAAGAGGTTAAAGTTGATATCATCTCCTCTGGTGTTGGCGGTATTACCGAAAATGATGTGCAACTGGTCAATAACTCTGAAAATTGTGTATTACTTGGTTTTAATGTACGTCCTACGGGTGCGGTTAAAGCATTGGCTAAACAGACGGGCGTTGAAATTCGTACCTATACCATTATTTATCAGATCATTGATGACATCACCAATATGCTAACAGGCATGATGGCACCAAAATATACAGAACAACATTCAGGTCAAGCCGATGTACGTGAGACCTTTAAAATTCCTAAAGGAGTGGTTGCTGGATGTGTGGTTGTGGATGGCAAACTCCAACGTGGCGGTCTGGTACGTATTATCCGTGAGGGTGTGGTTATTCACGAGGGCAAACTCGATTCACTCAAACGCTTTAAAGATGATGTGGCTGAAGTGGGCAACGGCTATGAATGTGGTGTTGTCATCAATGGATATGAAGATGTCCGTTCAGGCGATGTCATTGAAACATTTGTAAAAATTGAGCAAGCAGTAAAACTGTAACTTTGTACGCCAAAAGAGCAGAGCTCTTTTGCTGCCGTTAACTCAGGGCTAAACCTTGCCCTTGCACCTCTATTATGGAGATACCAATATGACTCCTGCACAAATCAAACTCAAACGTACCGAATCCATTCTAAAAGAGCTGATCCCCGAAGCATTAAACGAATTAAGCGACGCGCGATTACATGAGATCGATGTTGTTGATGTTCAATGTTCCAAAGGGCGCAGTGATGCTAAAGTGTATTTGGATCCACAGCAATACAGCGATGAAGAGCGCCGCTTCTTTCTAAACCAATTATCTAAAGCACGACCGGTGATTGAAGAGTACTGTTTACAAGATCAAGGGTGGTATCGTTGCCCAAAACTGGCTTTTGAATTTGATGAACAGTTTGAAAAAAGCAAAAAAATCGAAGACCTTTTTGCCATGATTGAAAAACAAAAACACAAAAAGGAAGATGATGCGTCTTGAATCTGATCTCAAAACTATGGTTGAATCCCTAGGATTGGCCCTTTATGATACGGCGATCGTAAGTGAAAATGGTGAAACCATTTACCGTGTTAGCGTTATGAAAGCAGGTGGTGTCAGCATGGAAGATGTGGTGGAAGCAACACGACTCATTTCACCGATGCTTGATGTAACCCCACCGGTATCGGGCGAATACCGTTTGGAAGTAAGCTCACCCGGCATTGAGCGAAAACTCTCTACGCTGGCGCATTTTGAACACTCTATTGGCGAAAAAGTGGCAATTACAACACGTGAGAAAGAGAAGCTAAGCGGAACCTTGCTACATGTAAACGGATCGATGATCGGTATTGATGATGAGAACACGGGTAACGTCGAGATTGATTTTGATGCCATCAGTAAGGCAAAGACCTATTTTGAATGGTAATGACGCCTGAATTTTACATGCAGCTTGCCCTGGATGCTGCGTGGCGTTATCAAGGTTTAACATTTCCTAATCCTGCTGTGGGCGCTTGTGTTGTGGGCGTGCATGGAGAGATTCTCGCACTTAATGCGCATCAAAAAGCCGGAGAGGCGCACGCCGAGGTATTGGCCTTGCGGGACGCTTACACGGCATTATCGGGCGATGAAACCATTGCCAAAGAACATAATGCCTATCTGCTTCATGATTATCTCAAAACCCATCATAAGGGCTGTTTTAAAGATACGACATTATATGTAACGCTGGAGCCGTGCGCCCATGTTGGCAAAACTCCATCATGCACTTCGTTGATTGTGGCGCTGGGGATTGCAGCGGTTGTGATTGCGCATGATGATCCTAATCTTGTAGCTGCTGGCGGTACAACAGCATTAAAAAATGCAGCGATTGACGTTACATGTAATGTTTTACACGAGAAAGCAGCGGCACTGCTGCTGCCTTTTAGCTCTTGGCAGCATAAAGCGTTTGTTTTGTTTAAATGGGCACAACGGCTTGATGGAACGATTGATGGTGGTATCATAAGCTCCCAAGCGTCACGTCGGCATGTTCATGCATTGCGAAATGTGTGTGATTTACTGGTGATTGGCGGCAATACGGTGCGGCTTGATCGACCCACACTTGATGCACGTATGGTTGATGGTAAAGCCCCGGATGTTTTAATCTACTCTCATCATGATGATTTTGATCGCAGCATTGCACTCTTTAATGTTCCAGAACGCAAGGTGTATGTTGAATCCTCCCTGCAACGCATTGAATTGTATCAAAATGTTTTGGTTGAGGGCGGCAGCGGGATGTATGAGGCACTTAAATCACGTCTTGATTGTTGCCTGGCTTTTATATCGCCTAAGAGCGGTGGTGGTACAATGTCATTTTTGAGTGAGCCAGAAGTGTTTGAGCCCTTACATGTAAGCCAGATGCAAGATGATCTTATGCTATGGATGAAAAGGAAGTAGATGGAGAAACAAGAAAAGATCGTTTCAATGTTTGACACGATTGCACCGACATACGATCGGGCTAATCGAGTGATGAGTATGGGCGTGGATCGTAGCTGGCGTAAAAAAGGGTGCGATAACGCTTTTGCCTATTACGATCAAAAACAGGTGGAGCGGATTGTTGATGTGGCGTGCGGCACAGGCGACATGATGGATTACTGGCGACGTCAAGCTAAAACAAACGGCATTGAAATCGGCGAAATCATTGGCGTGGATCCTTCTGAGGGCATGGTGGGTGTGGGAAGAGAAAAATTTCCAGAATTTACCTATCATATTGCCAAAGCTACCGAGATTCCGCTTGAAGATAACAGTGCGGATTTTCTTTCAATCACTTATGGGATTCGTAATGTGGTTGAGCGTGAAGCCGCACTAAGAGAGTTTTTTCGGGTGCTCAAACCTAATGGCATGGTGGTGATTTTAGAATTTATGAAAAATGAAAACCCATCATTGCTGGGGCGAGTGCGCGATTTTTATATGAATCGGGTGTTACCAAAAGTGGGGGGATTTATCTCTAAAAATCTTGAAGCTTATGAATATCTTCCCAACTCAATTGAATCATTTTTGACGGTTGAAAAGATGCAAGAAGAACTTGAAAATGCAGGGTTTGCCATCCGTTTTTCGCAAAGTTTCTCCATGGATATCTCCACACTGATTATTGCCCAAAAACAATGAATGCTCCTCTTAGTGTCGGTGCCTTAACCGAGCAGATCCAGCATCTGCTTGAATCGACCTTCTTACATGTAAACGTTGAGGGGGAACTTTCACGTATTACCTATCACAACAGCGGTCATATCTATTTTACCCTCAAAGATGCCGACGCTTCAATTGCCGGCATTATGTTTCGCGGCAATGCAACCTCACTGAAGTTCCGACTTGAAGAGGGGCTTAAAGTGCAGGTGAATGGAATGATTACACTCTATAAACCTTCGGGGAAATATCAAATACGTGCACTCAGTATTGAACCAGCAGGTCATGGCGCATTGGCATTGGCATTTGAACAGCTTAAAAAAGAGCTGGAACATGCGGGTTATTTTGATGCAAGCCGAAAAAAACTACTTCCTAAATATCCACGCCATATTGCGCTCATTACCTCATCTACAGGTGCCGCGCTTCAAGATATGCTGCGCGTGGCATCGCAGCGCTGGCCGCTCTTACATGTAAGCCTTTATGATGTGCTGGTACAAGGCGAGAGCGCGGCCGCTTCGATAGCTGCTGCCATAGCACGTGCTGATGTAAAAGGGTATGACGTTTTGGTCATTGGGCGCGGCGGCGGGAGTATAGAGGATTTGTGGGCGTTTAACGAACGTGTGGTAGCCGATGCCGTGTTTGCGGCACAAACGCCCATTGTTTCAGCCGTTGGACACGAGATTGATACCGTGATAAGCGATTATGTGGCTGATCTTCGCGCCCCTACGCCTAGCGCGGCAATGCAGATGATACTGCCCGATCAAAACGAACTGCTCCAGGGGATTGATATTATGATGAACCGACTTGGCCAGCAGATACAGGGTATTGTTCTTAAAAAACGCGAAGCGCTTTTATACCTACGCCAAAGCTTTGAGCGCCACTCTATCAAGCAAAAATTGCAGCAGCATAAACAGGGCATTGTGCAGTTAGAGGGGCAGTTTGAGCGCCAAATCACGTTAAAACTTCAACAATTTAGCCGCGAACTCAGCCCTTTACATGTAAGCCTTAATCAGGCTATGATGCAGAACCTCTCTCTTGCGCAAAGCCGACTCAAACAGCTGCAAAGCGCGTTAGAGAGCGCCAACCCCAAACACCGCGCTAAACGCGGCTTCGCACAGATAAGCAAAGCGGGTAAAGTCGTGGCGCTGGAGTCGTTACAAGTAGACGACAAGATTGTGCTAATGGATGATGCTGTGGCGGTTGAGGCGAAAGTGCTAGACGTGAAACGGTATCATGAATAATGATTACTCCAAGATATCTGAGATCTCTTTTTTTTGCCGCGCTTTTTTCCATAATATCGATACAAGCCATGACCCCCGAAGAGTGGCAAGCTTACAAACAAAGTGACGCATACAAGCAAGAACGCGCTCGGATCGAAGCGCGGAAAATGCGTTCCAAAGCTTTTTTAGATACTAAAACATCCCAAGCAATACACGCTCCTGGTTTGTCAAATAATGCAATAAACTATGCTTCAATGGTGAAACACCTTCCCATAAGCGCTATCAAAAATTTAGGTAACCCATACAAAAATCACTATAAAAACGCAGAGCATATTTTTTCCCGTAATATCTGGGATATGCACACATACAAAGGAAAGATTTTCTTTGGAGCAGGAAACAGTGCAAATAAGGGACCCTCACCTAATTCCGGGCCGGTGCATGTTATAAGTTACGATCCAAAAGAAGCGCTTTTTTCGGATGAGGGGATTGTTGCTGAAGAGCAGATCGATAGTTATCGAACCATCAATGGTGAATTATTTATACCCGGACATGACGCGACACAAAACTGGAGTTTTGGAAATCTTTATAAACGATTGCATGAGGGTACGTGGAAAAAGTACCGAACGGTTCCTAACGCTTTGCATCTCTTTGATTTGGCCTATTTTGACAAACGGCTTTTTACGGGCTTGGGGTTAAACAATATTAGTGGTGTCGCTATCTCTTTGGATATGGGAAAAACATGGAAGGTAAATACTTTAGGTAATTCTTATAGCCGGGTTTATAGCTTTATAGAAGTGGATAATACCCTGTATGCCATGAAATCATTTACTCCGCTTTCAATACGAAAAACATGGGAGGTTTCTAAAAGTAAAGACTACTTTAGTGTCGGGCAATACCATGGAAATAATCAATTTATTGAGCGTTATGACTTAACCTCTGAGGTTATGTTTCCAGATACTTCGTTAAATTCGGAAAAGAGCAAAAAAATTATACGAACGAACAAAATCGGTACTTCTGCGATTTATATTGGAGCGTATATATTTAACGACCATCATGCATTGCCGTTTGGTGCATATGTTGCTTCATCATTAAAAGCTGACAAACCAAATATTCAAAAAGTGCCGATGCCAAAGCACTACGTGCCTTGGGATACCTTGGTAAAAGGTGAACACGTTTATCTGCTTTGTTATGACGGTGAAAACGTTATAGTGCTACACGCTTTAGCTTCAGACCTTTCACACTGGAATGCTCTGTTTCAGTTTTCATCGGTAACGTTTGCACGTTCCTTTGAAATGCTAAACGACGATTTCTATTTTGGCTTAGGAAGTGATGTTAAAAGTATAGAAAAGTGGCACCAGAGCGAACTTTATCCTCAAACGGGGGATATTTTAAAAGTGAGTTCAAAAGATATTAAGAGCTTGAAATAGGAACTGATACTACGCACTTTTATATGAAAGTAGGTAATATCAGATAGAAATAAGAAAATAGTTACCGACCCTTTTTCCGCTTCCAAATAAACCCAAAATCAAAATCAATACTACACTTCTCAAGTTCAAAAACAAAATGCTCATCGAAAAAGTCGGCTACTTTGACGTAGGCACCGTTTTGAAGCGTGTAGCATTTGGCCTTTTTGCCATCGGGATAGACGAGAATGTAGTATTTCACACCCTCTTCGCGGTAAAGATCAAATTTTAAAATTTCGTCGCGTTTAGCGCTTGAGGGGGAGACGACTTCAAAGATAATATCGGGTGCGCGGTTGAGCTTTTGTTCGGGTTCGTAGCAGATTACCATGACATCGGGGCGCGCTACGGTATCGTCGGCAAAAGTGACATCGGTCTCAAAAACTGCGTGGCACTCCATACACTCATCGAGCGCTTCATCAAGTTGTCTGGCAATTTTCAGGCTAGTATTTTGATGCTCAAAAGCGGGGCTGGGTGCCATGGCGTATGCATTGCCGCGTATTAGTTCCCAGTCACCTTCCCAGAGGCGGTGATCATGAACGGTATATTTCTCTTCGTAAGCTAGTGGCATAGAGCCTCCTGAATACTGTTATTATAACGTATTAGCGCAATGTAACCTGCGGAAAATAGGTATGCACCAAACTAATCCCCTCCGCTGCAAACTGTTTCATAAATTTTTCAAATTTGTCTTCTTGTTTCCAGTGCGCTTCACTGACACCGCTTAGTTCTTCTAGCGCTTTTTTAGCATCATATTTCACGCCAACACGATCAATAAGTTTGGTAAACACCGCTTGTTCTGCGGTAAAAATGTGTGCATCAGCAAAAATAGTGTGATTGCTGACATTAAGCTCGCGTGCTTCGGCGACATCAGAGACAAACATATCATAATTGGCATTAATGACTTTTTCAAGTTCGGCGCGTTCAAAGTTGGTCCATTCACGCTCGGCGGTGCCAATTTGCTTGAATTTTCCTGCTTTGGCCACTTGCGATTTAATGCCTACTTTTTTCATTAAATCTTCAAAGTTGGCACCTTCCATAATCACACCAATAGAACCTACCAAAGTACCGGGATTGGCAATAATCTGATTGGCCCAGATAGAAGCGTAGTAGCTCCCACTAGCCAAAATGCCGCTGGAGTAAACGATAACAGGTTTTTGTTCGCGCAGGCGTTTGATGGCATAGGCCACTTCAACCGAAGGTGCAATAGCGCCTCCGGGCGAGTTTACCTCAAGCAAGACGCCTTTAATATTAGAGTTGTTTTGTGCCTCTTCAATTTGCTCAAGCAGGGTGCTAACTTCAAAAATAGGCCCCTCAAGTGCAATGCTTTGTAAATTGGGCGTTACAAGCTGTTCGTTAGATGCAGGCACAATTAATGCTGCAATGATGACCACCAAAACCACTGCTTTAAAATTGTTTTGAATAAACGTAATGGGCGCTGTAACTGGCCAAAACAGTTTTTGTATACCTTCTTTAAGACCCATTTATAACTCCTTGTTGCCGCGAATAAAAATAGATTCTATCGTATAACGATGCAACAAAAGATGAATCGCTAATTGTTCGTTAGGAATTTCATCCAGATTCAAGACTAAAATGTCAGCCTGTTTTCCTGCTTGGATGCGCCCGGTATTAAGCCCTAGTGCATCGGCTGCTTTACATGTAACGCTTTGCAAAAGTTTTTGAGCCAGCGATAAAATATCGGCCCCGTGGTGCATGAAGAGTGCAATTTTCATCTCTTCAAACAGATCCAGCGTATAATTAGAACTCAATCCATCGCTGGCACATAACCATGACAAACCGGCTGCGTCAAGAGCATCCAGATCAATAGCGCCATTGCCTAAAAGACGGTTGGAAATAGGGCAGTGAATGATGGTATGGCCTTGTTGTTGCAAACTTTCAAGCTCTTTTTCAGAGGCGTGAACAACATGGGTCATCAATGTGGGATGATGCTTAAAGAGTTCTAAAAATGTTTCCGAGCTATTGACGGCATGTTCCATGTTTAAAAAATCTTTGAAAAAAGGTGCGAAATCACCGCTGTTTTGATCCAGCCATTCGCGTTCGGCCGGTGATTCCATATAGTGTGCACTAAGTGCTAGGTGCTCGCTCTTGGCAATATCAAGGGCACGTTTAATCAAAATGGGATGCACGGAATAGGGTGAATGAATCGCAATTGCCGGATAAAATCCTTTACGCTTCACGGCCTTAGACGCATCAAGACGCTGCAAAAAATCGCTATAAAGCGCATCGGCCATAGTAGCTTGTGAGCCGATAAGCTCATTAAAAAACACCACGTTTTGCGCTGCTTCTTTGGCTGCGTTAAGATCAAAACCGTGTGAGCTGATTGCCCCAAACGTGGTAATGCCATTTTGTAGCATCTGTTGGGTTGCACGCTGCATGCAATCATCATCACATCCATTCATCAGCGTTTCGCGGTTTTGAATAACCGAATAAAGCCAGGGGAGAAAGCTGCCATATTCAAGCGTCGTTTTATTGGCGCTAAATTCCAGATGCACATGGGCATTGATAAGTCCTGGCATGATAAGACTATGCGGTTTACATGTAATGATATCCGCATCCACATAACGTAACTGTAACGTTTTAAAATCATCAATAGCGGTAATGGTTTCATCAAAAGCGATTGCTTGATTGTGCAGTAGCGTGTCGGGAGTAAGAATATAATCAGCGCGTATAATTGTCACACGAATACCTTAGTAATCAAATTGGCCTGTAATCTTACCCATAAGCACTTTACAATGCGATTTTATCTATAATAGAGCCCTTAAAACATATAGCAAGGAATCCAATGAAAATAGTAGTTATTCAAGGTCCAAATCTCAATATGCTCGGTATTCGTGAACAGAATATTTACGGGCCAATGAAACTGGAGCAGATTCACGCACAGATGAAAGCTGTGGCAGACGAAAATGGGGCGGAAATCGAATTTTTTCAAAGCAATCTCGAAGGTGAAGTGGTTGATAAAATTCAAGAGTGTTTTGGCGAGGCAGATGGTATTATCATCAATCCAGCCGCTTATACTCATACGTCAATTGCCATTCGTGATGCTATTTCAGCAGTAGCATTGCCTACGATCGAAGTGCATATTAGCAATATTCATCGTCGTGAAGAGTTTCGCCAAAAAAATATGATTGCTCCTGTATGTGCATCATCCATTGTTGGTTTTGGGCCGTTTGGCTATCATTTGGCAATGATTGGTATGCTGCAAATTCTTAATGAAATTAAAGCAATCAAACAGCAGCAAGCCGCAGCGGCGCAACAGGCGTAATAGACTTTATGGCTTTAAAACGGCGACTTAATGATTCTTTAATACTTTATAAAAATCGCCGTTTTCCAGCCTCTTTTAAAAGAGAATCTCGTTTACGATATACTGCGGTGATTGGCATCGGAGGCAATATCGGCGATGTGAGACGTCGGTTTGAGCATCTTTTACATGTGCTTGCACGCGCTCGCAAGGTGGCACTACGCCGCAGCAGTGCCATTTTAAAGAATCCACCCTTTGGGTATCGTGAGCAAGATGATTTTTATAACGCGGTTTTGGAGTTACAAACCTCTATGACACCGTATCGTTTTTTAGATTTTTTGCTTCATACAGAGAAGCGTTTTGGGCGCAAACGCAGTTTTGCGAATGCGCCGAGGACACTCGATCTGGATATTATTTTTTTTGACGGCAGGATGATCGATACACCGCGTTTGCAGGTACCGCATCCGCATTGGTTTAAACGCGAAAGTGTGATCATACCGCTTTCGACGCTTTACATGTAGAGGTGGGTAGTGAAAGTTTTAACGTTTAGCGGTGCCTCTCCAGCCGAAGCGCTAAAAAAAGCGCAAGAGGCGGTAGGCAGCGATGCCATGTTGATAGAGACGCGGCAGTTGCAAAAAAAATCGTTGGGCAAAAAAGCGTTATACGAGATTGTTGTTGGTGTGGATGAAAAGAGTTTTAAACCCAAGAGCGCATCCAGACCGCTCAAAGAGCAAAAACCGTTGGCTCAAGAGAGCTCTGATGTCCTCTTTAATATCTCCGAGGCAGCAAAGCAGATCTCTAAAATTGCTGATGTGACAGAGAGTGAAAGCGTAGCGGCTGCTAAAGAGTCCGAAGAGCTTAAAGAGATCAAACAGGCCATTGCCAAACTGGGTGATAAAGTCAAAACGATTCAAAATATGTTTTGGGATGAGCGCCGCCCTGATATCTCTTCGATTATACCGCCTGAATTTTCCGAAATTTACCGCCTTGCTAAACAAAGCGGCATGAACCAAGATCATCTCGATGCCATTATGGCATTGACCCTTGAGCATATGCCCATTAAAATGCGCGACAATACTGAAACCGTCAAACGCTATTTCCAAACACTGCTGCGTAAAATGATTCCGGTGCGGGTAGAACATCAGCTAAAAACCGGTCAAAAAAAGGTGATTATGCTGGTGGGCCCTACGGGAGTAGGTAAAACTACCTCTATTGCCAAACTGGCCGCACGCTATTCGTATTTGATGCAAAAGCGCTACAAAGTGGGACTGGTGGTGCTAGATACCTATCGTATCGGTGCGGTTGAGCAACTGATGCAGTATGCCCGAATGATGAAACTCGGTATTGAAACGGTGGTGGATCCCCCCGAATTTGCAGGAGCACTTCAGGCGTTGCATTATTGCGATTATATTCTGATTGACACCATGGGCAGCTCACCCTATGACAAAGCCAAGATTGAGACTATTTATGAATGTCTTCAAGGCAGTGGTAGCAGCTTTGATATTGATGTGGTATTGGTGATGCCAAGTTCGATTAAATACGAGGATCTTAAAGCGACCTATGAAAATTTTGAAACCTTGGGAATCGATACGATGATGTTTACCAAACTGGATGAAACGCGCGGTTTTGGCAATATTTTTTCATTAGCGTATGAAACCCGCATTCCTATTAGCTACTTTTCGATTGGTCAAGAGGTACCCGAAGATTTGGTAACAGCAAGCAGTGACTATCTGATTGAGTGCTTGTTAAACGGCTTTCATAAAGGGCAAATCTCATGAAGCATCAAGCAGCAAAACTTGAGGCTTTGGTACGCGAGCGTCATGGTAGTAGTGCTAAAAAGACCCGTTTTGTAGCCGTTACAAGTGGTAAAGGCGGAGTTGGCAAAAGTACGCTGAGTGCCAATATTGCTTATCTACTGGCACGTAGCGGTTTACGCGTAGCTATTTTTGATGCCGATATTGGGCTGGCCAATTTGGACGTGATGTTTAACGTTAAGATTAAAAAAACAATTTTACATGTCCTAAAAGGCGAAGCCAGCGTATCGGATATTTTGATTCCTCTTGAAAATAATCTGACGCTCATTCCCGGTGAAAGCGGCGAAGAAATTTTAAAGTATGCCTCATCAACAATGTTTGATCATTTTATGCAAGATGCTCACGTGCTTGATGATATTGATGTGATGATTATTGATACGGGTGCCGGCATTGGTGAACATACGCAGCTCTTTTTAAAAGCGGCGGATGATGTGGTGGTTGTGACGGTTCCCGATCCTGCTGCAATTACCGATGCCTATGCCACCATTAAAGTGACATCGCGCATTCGCGATCATGTACATGTTATCATGAATCAGGTGCATGGCGAAAAAGAGGCCATTGCGGTATTTGATAAAATCAAAAAAGTGGCACAAGCCAATATTGGGTCGCATTTAAAGCTTGAATATATGGGTAAAATTAATCATGATACCAAGGTGGCGCTCTGTATTAAAAAACGCACGCTTTTTGCCAAAGAGATGCCAAGTATTCAGGCAACACGCGACATCGAAAAGGTGGCTGAAAATCTGGCAAAAAAACTGGAACATAATGTGCTTGTAACCTCTTCAGACAGCGGCCTTAGCGGCCTTTTTAAGCGTTTGATGGAACATTTTTAAGATGGAAGGAGTCAAAAAGCGATGCGCGGCGCCAACTTTGTCTCATTCTTTACAGCGTGTGGTTTTTTTATTGGGATCGTGTTTGCAACACTAAAAGCCCATAGTGCAGTAGGACTTTTAAGTTATGCATTTTTAATTACACTCTTTTTTTATCTGTTTTCACATGTTTTTGTGGCATTGTATGTTAATACAATTACCGTTAGGCCTTCATTTTTTCCTAAAATGGGACATGAAAAAGATCTGGATTTTTTTATTAGAGAGATCAACAAGCGTGAAGCTGTTATTGATTCGCAGTATGAGAATAGGGAGTAGGAGTGATGAGCATTGAAGGGTACGAAAGTGAACTGAAACATCAGCGCGATCAGTTGGCGTTGCAGTATCTTCCTGCCGTTAAAGCAATGTCGTTTCGTCTCAAAGAACGGTTGCCAAGTTCTGTGGATTATATGGATCTGTCGGCGATTGGCACCGAAGAGCTTGTTAAATTGGCACGACGCTATGATGAAAAGCAAAACGATTCCTTTTGGGGTTATGCTAAAACGCGCGTGTATGGAGCCATGCTTGATTATCTTCGTTCACTCGATGTTTTGAGTCGTTCAAGTCGCAAGTTGATTAAACAGATTAATAAAGCCGTTGATCTTTATATGGGCGATCATGATGAGGAGCCTTCCGATCAGGAATTAGCGCAGATACTTGATGAAGATATTGAAAAAATTCGCGAAGCGCGTATTGCCGCAGATATCTACGCCGTGATGCCTTTGGATGATCAACTGGGTAAAGGCGATGAAGGCGAAACCCTTGCCAGGGTTGAGCGCGAAGAGCTGGTAGATGTGATTAAAACTATTTTGTCACATTACAATGAGCGAGAACAGATGATCATACAGCTTTATTATTTTGAAGAACTGACGCTTAAAGAGATTAGTGATATTCTAGAGATTACAGAATCACGTATTTCGCAGATACATAAATCGGTAATTCGAAAAATTCAAAATGCATTAGGAGAAAGCAATGGCTGATATTCTCTCTCAAGAAGAGATCGATGCCCTGCTCGACGTTGTAGATGATGAGGGTGATGATGTCCTTGATTCTGGGGGTGAGAGTAACGATTCATTCTTTTCACAACGTCAGATTACGCTTTATGATTTTAAGCGTCCCAATCGGGTCTCCAAAGAGCAGTTACGCGCTTTTCGCGGGATCCATGACAAAATGGCAAGGTCGCTAAGTTCGCAAATCTCTTCGATTATGCGCTCTATTGTCGAGATTCAGTTGCACTCGGTAGATCAGATGACGTATGGCGAATTTTTGATGTCGCTGCCCAATCCAACCAGTTTTAACGTCTTTTCGATGAAACCTTTAGAAGGCAGTGGCGTTTTGGAAATTAACCCGTCTATTGCTTTTCCAATGCTAGATCGCTTACTTGGCGGCAAAGGCGATCCGTTTGATACCAACCGAGAGTTCTCCGATATTGAACTCAGTCTTTTTGAAACCATTTTGCGTGTTATGATGGGAACGCTTAAAGAAGCATGGGGACCGGTAACCGATGTCTATCCTAATGTGGAAAACAAAGAGTCCAGTCCTAACGTTGTGCAGATTGTGGCGCAAAATGAGATTGTTGTTATGGTGGTTATGGAGATCATTATCGGACACAGTTCTGGGATGATGAATATCTGCTATCCGGTTATTTCACTTGAACCGGTGTTGCCCAAGCTGGCCAGTCGTGATCTGATGCTTAATGAAACCAGCTCTAAAAAAAGTCGTAATCAAGAGCTTCAGGTTTTGCTTGGAGGCGCACAGGTAGTGGTTGAAGCCAATTTAGGCGAAGCCGAGCTTTCACTGAGTGAAATCCTGGAGCTGCGTTTGGGCGATATTGTTCGGCTTAAAGCGCCGGCGGATGATGTTGTTATCCTCAATATTGATGGAAAAGATCGTTTTCGCGGTGAAATCGGACTACGCCGTTTTCGTAAATCGGTACAGATTACAGAAGTGATTGATACAGAAAAAGATGCTGTCAAACGGGCGCTTAAAGAGTTTGAGTTCAAGCGTAAAGAAAAAATTAGCAGTGCCAAAGAGATTATCGAAGTTGAAGATGTTGATGATTTTTTCGATGATGACGAGGAGGAAGAAGCATGATGAAAGAGTTCTTAAAACTTTTTGAAAACGAGACTATTGCTACGATTGAAGGTCTGACAGGACAAGCCCCCTCGCTGGAGTTTAAAGAAGAAGAGGATGTTTCTATTGTCTCCAATATTATTGCGCCAACATCGCTAGTACATGCCAGTGTTAGTGGTACGGCAACAGGCAAAGCCATTGTGGTAATGCCTCCGGCCTTGGCAACAGCATTGGGGGATCTGATGCTTGGCGGTGAAGGTGAAGCTAAAGAGAGTATGGATGATGAGGATCTTGATGCCACCAAAGAGATCGTTTCCAATATTCTTGGCGCGCTTGGCACCACACTGGGTGCACAAGATGAAGTACCCAAACTGACGTTTAAAATCGATGAGATCGAATTTATCCCCGAAGAGCAAGAGGTTGATATTAGCGGCTTTACTAAAATGGAAGTTTATAACTTCTCATTAGGTACAATCAACTCTTTAATCATGTTGGTACTGGATAAAACACTCGTGGATGCGTTAAATGGTACGGGTGCGGTTGAAGCTCCCAAAGAAGCACCGGCAATGGCAACGCGAACGTCATCTTCATCGGCTGGTGAGAGTTTTGTGCCAGAGACCAATCTTGACGATACGGAAATGCGCAATATCGGTTTGATTATGGATGTCACACTACCGGTGCGTGTGCGTATCGGCAGAAAAAAGATGCTGCTTAAAGATGTGTTAAGCATGGATATCGGTTCGGTAATCGAACTGAATCAGCTTGCTAATGATCCTTTGGATATTTTAGTAGATGATCATGTGATTGCTCAAGGTGAAGTGGTGATTGTTGATGGTAACTTTGGAGTGCAAATTACTTCTATCGGAACCAAGCGTGAACGTTTGAATCAGCTTAGAAGTTGATAGCACGCTCCTTATAGATTAAAGATAAAGATGAAATAATATGGAACAAAAAAAACAGATAAAGCATGCCATGAACAAACGGTATATGCAAGATCTCAAATCGGGTGATGTGTGGAGTGTATTTAAAATTATTGCTGATTTTGTTCAGGGTTATGATGAGCTTGGTGAGCTGGGCCCATCCGTAACGATTTTTGGCAGTGCCAGAACGGTAGAAGATGACTTTTATTATCAAAAGGCAATGGAGCTTGGCGATAAACTGGGACGTAATGGCTTTAATGTCATTACCGGTGGCGGTCCGGGCATTATGGAAGCAGCCAATCGCGGGGCCATTCGCAATAAAGGCAACATTGAATCTATTGGTTTAAATATTGAGCTTCCCGAAGAGCAGGTTGCTAATCCGTTTACCACAAAATCACAGCGTTTTGATTACTTTTTCTCACGCAAAGTGATGCTGGTTAAATACTCTATGGCGTATGTGATTTTTCCCGGAGGATATGGAACGCTTGATGAGCTTTTTGAAGCGCTTACACTGATTCAAACGGGTAAAATCCTTGGACAGCGGGTATTTATTTTTGGCAGTGAGTTTTATGCACCGCTTATGGAATTTTTGCAAAATTCCCTGCTGGCGCAAGGCACCATCTCGCAAGAGGATCTTGATCTCTTATGTTTAACCGATGATGTGGATTATATTGTGCAGCAGGTCGGTTATTCGCTACGCAGCCAGATGCTTGCTTTGCAAGAAGAAGGCTTAGAAGAGAGTAAATATTATCAGCTGTTACAAAACTACTTTGAAGAGCGCCATATTCGTGATGGTAAAGACTCTCGGTGACGCCTAATAATAGAGTTCTTATTGGTATGAGTGGCGGCGTGGACTCCACCATGTCGGCACTGCTTCTTAAAGAGCAGGGCTATGACGTTGAAGGCGTTTATATGAAGCTGCATACCAAACCGGGATACCACGAGATTCATCTTGCGCGTGCTCAAAAAGCGGCTGATTTTGTGGGGGTGAGATTACATGTACTTGATCTTCAAGATGCTTTTGAGCGCACTGTTTTTTTGCCCTTTGTAGACACCTACAAAGAGGGACGTACGCCTAATCCTTGTGCCGTATGTAACCGTACAATGAAATTTGGGGCTATGGTGGATTTTGCCAATAGTATTGGTGCCTATCATATTGCAACAGGTCATTACATTAAAACGGATGGTACCTATTTGATGCAGGCCGAAGATGACAGTAAAGATCAAAGCTATTTTCTTTTTGACATTGATAAGCGTGTTGTACCAAGACTGCTGTTTCCATTGGGTGAAAAACATAAAAGCGATATCAAAGCAAAAGCGGCATCCATTGCGGGTTTAGAGAGTTTTGCATCGCAAGCCGAATCAAGCGAAATCTGTTTTGTGGAAACAAGCTATACCGACGTACTCAAAGAGTTTGTGGATGTGGATCAAGAGGGTGAAGTGCTGGATCAGGAGGGACGTGTGGTGGGTACTCACAGAGGTTACATGCACTATACCATTGGAAAGCGTCGCGGTTTTAGTGTTAATGGGGCGCATGATCCACATTTTGTAACTGAAATTCGTCCTCAAACCAATCAGATTGTTGTAGGAACACGCGAAGCGCTAGAGTGTCATGGTGTGCGTGTTAGCCATATTAATATGTTTGGCACGCATCACGTGTTTGAATGCATTGTCAAACTACGTTATCGCAACCCCGGTGTGGCTTGTCGTGTGGAGATTGAGGGCGATCATGCCATTGTCAGATTAAAAGAGCCGGTTTTTGGTGTGGCCTCTGGGCAGGCCGCGGTTTTTTATGAGGGCAACACGATGATAGGCGGCGGCTGGATTGATACGACGTTTAGCGCGCCAATTTAGGCAGCTGCCATTTACGATAATACGCCACAAGCCGCAAGGTTATGGCAAAAAGCGCCACAAGCAAGAGTGAAAAATCGGTAATTTCAAAGCTTACATGTAAGCCATAAAGCATCATGGCAACAATTAGTGCAATCGAGCCATAAAAGTCGCTAATGAGTACGGATGGTACCTGATTGATTAAAACATCCCGTATGACTCCGCCACCAATTGCCGTAATAAAACTCAGAGCAATAACACCAAAAAAATTGTAATCGGCACCAATTCCCAAAAGTGCTCCGGTAATGCTAAAAGCGACGAGTCCAATAGTATCGCTAATAACAAACAGACTGTGTTTTTCAATACCCTCTTTCCAAAACAGTTTAAATAGCGCAAGGATACCAAGGGTAATAAGCAGGGTCATTGCAGGGTACATGGATTCAAAAGCAAAGGGGGTACGACCTAAAATAGTATCGCGGACAATGCCGCCACCAAGAGCGGTCAGCGTTGATGAAATGGCGATTCCAAGCAGATCTAAATTGTGTCGAAGCGCCACTAAAAAGCCACTGACACTAAAGGCGATAATGCCAATAATATCAGCGACAATAAAAAGATCATCCATCTTACATGTAGTCGTTTTTAAAACCCACGTACCGTGTGGCCGAGGCGTAAAGCTCTTTAACTTCGTCATCATCAAGCGTACGCACGACTTTGGCGGGGCTTCCCATAATAAGCGAACGTGGTGGAAAAACTTTGTTTTTCGTAACAAGGGCGCCAGCACCCACAATCGATTCTTTGCCAATCACGGCACCATCAAGAATGGTGGCACTCATACCGATAAGACAGGCATCTTCAATGGTGCAGCCATGCAGCATTACTTGGTGTCCTATCGTAACGTCATTGCCGATGATTGTCGGATTGCCATCACTCATATCCTCTTTTTTGTAATGCGTTACATGTACCATTGAGAGGTCTTGAATGCTGGTACGATCACCAATGCTAATATAATGCACATCGCCGCGCACAACACAGCCAAACCAGATGGATACATCGCTTCCAAGTGTTACATTTCCAACAACATCAGCCGAAGGAGCAATCCATGTATTCTCTCCAATAATAGGGTTCCATTGTTTGAAAGGGTAGGTCATTTAACTCTCCTGAAATAAGCGGTTGCTTAATTGGTCTATTTGCGAAGCGTGTTCTTTGTTTGCCGCCGCATTAATTTTACTGACATGTTTCTCAATCAGATTTTGGCTGTCAATAACGTTGTCCATATCAGTAGGGACTTTGATGTAGCTACCATCACTTTGTAACTCATGCGCTAAAACGTTGTCACTAAGTTGTAATTTTAAAATCTGGCGTAAACGTTCGGCGAGATCTTCGCTCTCAATGCCGCTAAGCAGCTCAATACGACGTGAGAGATTGCGTGTCATCCAGTCAGCACTTGAGATATAAAATTGCGGTGTGGCATGGCTAAAATAAAGGATACGTGCGTGTTCAAGATACTTGCCAACAATCGACACGACACGGATATTTTCACTAACGCCTTCGATACCTGGTTTGAGAGCACAAATGCCACGTACAATCAGTTCAATACGCACACCTGCTTGCGAAGCACGATACAGTGCACGTATGACATCTTCATCAACCAAGGCATTAATTTTGACAACAATATGCCCTTTATCACCATGAGAGATCTCTTGCTCAATAAGCGAAAGAATTTTGGGTTTAATCTGCGTGGGTGCCATGTAGAGTTTGTTGAGCATCCCTTTTTTGCTAAAGCCTGTTAAAAAATGAAAAAAGCGCGTCATATCGTTTGTGACTTCAATATTGCTGGTCATATAACTAATATCGGTATAGATTTTGGCCGTTGCTGCATTGTAGTTTCCGGTGCCAATATGTGCATATTGCTTGAGTTTTCCGTTAACACGACGGGTTATTAGAAGGGCTTTTGCATGGACTTTAAAGCCGCGAATCCCATAAATAACATGAGCGCCTGCATTTTCAAGTGCCTTGGCCCACTGCACATTGTTTTCTTCATCAAAACGTGCTTTAAGCTCTACCATAACAGTGACTTGCTTGCCAAGTTCTGCGGCTTGAACCAGTGATCGTACCAGTGGCGAATCCGATCCAACACGATAAAGCGTCATTTTAATGGCAACGACTGCAGGATCTTTGGCCGCAGTTTGAATCATTTTGATTACCGGTTCAAAACTGTAATAGGGATGAAAAAGCATAATATCTTGTTTATCCAGTACTGCATAGATGCTATCCGTCTCATTTAGTGGAGGCAAAATACGCGGTTTAAACGTGGGCAGCAGTAGATGTGCAAAATCTTTGGTTCCCACAATTTGCCAGAGACTTCCTAGATTTAAAAAGGTGTGAAAACGGTAGATGTCATCAGGAAAAATATTGGCATGGCGGTTGAAAAAAGCGATCAAGTCATCATTGGCACCACGTCCAAGCTCCAAACGTACAAGCTCGCCTTTTTTACGCAGTTTTAAGCCCTCTTCAAGCATCTCCATAAAATCGTCAGCTTCCTCTTCCTCGATCTCCAAATCGGCATTTCGTGTGACGCGAAACGAAGAGTCGGAAATGAGTTCGTAGCCTGGGAAAAGGTCTTGAATATGTTCAGAGACAATACTCTCAATCAAAATAAATACGCCGCTTCGAATCTCTACAAAACGTGGCAGTGCGCGTGGAATACGCACAATACCGTAGCGATGAATATCGGGATTTTCGGCATCAGCTAGTTTGAGCAAAAGACCAAAACTGAGGTTGTTAAGATGCGGGAACGGATGCGTGGCATCCACGGCGATAGGAACAATAACATGGTAAATCTCATCATAAAAATACTCATGAAGTTTTTTTTGATCGCTTGAAGAGACATCGTTAAAACGTTTGAGCGTAAGCCCCTCATGCTCTAGTGCTTCAAAAATTTCACGTTTGGTGTGCTCAACCACTTGCAGCTCTTGATGCAAATAGGAACGCACCTCTTTTAATTGCTGCAACGGGGTCAGACAATCTGCACCGGAGACATTGATACCGGCATTAAAAAGCTTTTTCAATCCTGCAACGCGAATCATGTAAAACTCATCAAGATTGGTACCGTAAATGGCAAGAAATTTTAAACGCTCAAGTGGGGGCAATGCACTGTTTTGTGCCTGTTTTAATACGCGTGTATTAAATTGTAGCCATGAGAGCTCACGGTTGTTGTAATAGTGTGCTTCGTGAAGGTCTGTCATGATAGCATATCCATTAAAATGATTGGATCGGATTATAGCTAAAAATTTTACCATCTCTGGGCTATACTTGTGAAACACAATTTAAAAAAAGTGCGTTGAAATGCACTTTATCTGCCCCAAAGGGCAAGCTTTAGTGCCACAGCGGCTAGCGTAGGACTTTGGGCTTTGCTCAAAGTGTGTTTAATTTAATTGTTATTTATATCAGGAGTTTATATGAGTTTTTTTTCGGTTGTTTTGCTTGGAGCGGCGCTCTTTTTTGCCTATCAAATTTATTTACATGTAAGCCGTCTTGAAGATCCGGTATCTCCTACTACAGGGCATCATAATGTTGAAGAAGTTGATGAAGACTCTTTGATAGAAGATGCCGATAGGGCGTATGAAAAAGGCGAATACCCCAAAGCCGTGGCCTTGTTACATGAAGCCCGCGCCAAAAATTCCAACAACACCGAAGTCCTCAACAAGCTAGGATTTGTTCTTGCAAAAGAGCAGCGTTATGATGAAGCGCTTGAAGCGTATGAACAATCACTACAACAAGATGCCAACGATGATACGCTGCATAATGCAATGGCGTCGGTGTATCGTGCGCAAAAGCGTTATGATGAAGCCCAAGAACATTATGAACGTGCGCTTGAAATTGATGCTGAATACGCCATTACCTATTTTAATTACGCCAATTTGTTGGTGGATATGGATGAGAATGATAAAGCCCGTAGCATGTATGCTAAGGCGATTGAACTTGATCCCAACTTTACACAGGCCAAGTTTGAATTGGAGAAGATGGGATGAAGCTCTCGGAAGTCTATACGCTGCTTGATACGCTATCTCCTTTTGAACTGCAAGAATCATGGGATAATTCGGGACTCATCGTCGGGGACTTTACGCAAGAGATTAAAACAGTCGTTTTAAGTATTGATCTGGATGAAGAACTCATTGAGAGTCTGGATGAAGGTACGTTGATTGTGACGCATCATCCCCTTATTTTTGGTGGGTTAAAGCAGTTGCAGTTTAATCAATATCCCGCGATTTTGCTGCGTCGTATGATCCAGAAAAACATTGCCAATATTGCGCTGCATACCAATTTTGATCAGACCCATCTTAATGCTTATGTGGCACAAACGGTTTTGGGTTTTAGCATTGTTGCCAAAGAGGGTTTTGTAGCGTATCTGGATGTGAATATGTCTTTTCATGATTTGGCATTACATGTAGCGACATCGTTTGGACTTAAACAACTGCGTATGGTACAAAGTCATGACTCTATTGCGCGTGCGGCATTAACAACCGGTTCGGGAGCATCACTGATGCGTCAAATTCAAGCCGATTGTTTTTTGACAGGCGATATTAAATATCACGATGCTATGGAGGCACGCAGCATAGGGCTAAGTATGTTGGATATCGGACACTATGAGAGCGAATGTTATTTTGGAGAAATTCTGGCGAAAGAGTTGAAATATTCAGGTTTAGAGGTTATAATTTCGAAATCGAAAAACCCGTTTAGCTATTTGTAAGACGTTAGAGTGTAACCCTCCGTCCATAGACAAGCATCCCTATAATTCCAAAAGGAACCTGATGAATAAACATCTTCAACAGCTTATTGATCTTTCAGCCATTGACAAAGAGATCGACGCATTTGAGCCGCAGATCGAAGAAGCAAAGCACAAATATGAAACAATTCTAGCCACTCAAGAGAGCTTAAAAGCACAGGTACAACTGCTGCAAAATGAAGCCAAAGATGAGCAGATTAAAAAACAAAAAAATGAGCTGCATCTTGCAGAGCTTTCTAGCAAGCTTGAAGAGAACAGCAGAAAAAGTGCCGAAATCAAAACGGAACGCGAGATGAAATCGCTTCAGTTAGAAGAAGAAATTGCCAAAGAACAAGTGGCATTTGCTAATGAAGAGATTGAGCGTCTTGAACGTATTATTGCCAATAAAGAGGCAAAAGTTTCCGAACTTGAAGCGGAAATGGTAGCGATTGATGAAAACCTTAGCGCCATTAAAGTTGAAGTTGATGAAAAACTTGCCGCAATTGATGGCGAACGTCAACAAGTGTTTGCTAAAAAAGAGGCACTGGTTTCACAAATGAATCAAAAAGGATTGGCGTTTTATCAAAAAATTCGCCGCTGGGCTAAAAACACTACAGCCGTTCCTGTTAGACATCAAGCATGTATGGGCTGTTATATGGCCATTAACGATAAAACTTACTCTGAGGTTATTCGCGGCGAAGAGATTACGACCTGTCCACATTGTGGCCGTCTGCTTTATATCGAACCCGAAGACACAGCGGAAGTTAGCGCCTAATTGCTGCTGTTGTGACGCGTGAAGTTTTTTACGCTCCTTTATGCGCTGGCAGCGCTAGCGCTTTATCTGCTTGCGTTACCGTTACTGGTGGTGCTTGCATTTAAAGCCAAATACCGCCAATCCATTCCGGCACGTTTTTTTCTTTGGAACAATCCCAGATTTACTCATACTAATATTTGGTTTCATGCTTGCTCATTAGGCGAAACCAAAGCACTCGCTCCGGTGATTGATGCATTAAAGCGAAACGATATCGGTATTAGCACCATTACGCATACCGGTTATAAAGAAGCGGCGCGTTATGGCTTGGAAGTACGCTATTTACCGTATGAAATCTTTTTACCGTTTTGGATTAAAAAGCCTAAAATGCTCGTGGTGCTTGAAGCGGAGTTTTGGTATCTGCTTTTTGTGGTAGCATCAGCACGTGGTGCTAAGATTGTGCTCCTTAATGCACGCATTTCAGAACGCAGTTTTGAAAAATATCTTCGTATGGCATGGTTTTATCGCAAGATTTTTGTGTATTGCGATAAAATTTATGTACAAAGCGAAGCAGACAAAAACCGTTTTGTGGCGTTAGGTGCCTTACATGTAGAGATACTAGGCAACATTAAATTGGCGCAAAAGATTGAAGCAAGCAGACAATATGCCAAGCCAGAGCGTGAAGTGATTGTGGCGGCAAGTACGCATGAAGGCGAAGAAGCGGCTATACTTGAAGCGTTCAAACGCTACCGCAAAACACATGATGCCATGCTGATTGTGGTGCCGCGTCATCCCGAGCGGTTTGAGAAGGTTTGGGATGATATTAGGCTTACATGTAAGTCTGAAGCGTTAAGCGTTTCACGCTGGAGTAGTGCGCAAGAGCTTGTGAGCGATGTTGTTTTAATGGATGCGATGGGCGAACTCAATAACATCTATGCCATCAGTGACATTGCAGTTCTTGGGGGTGCTTTTAAAAGCGATGTTGGCGGACACAATCCGCTTGAACCGGCTCATTTTGGCTGTAAAATTATTACGGGCACGCACTTTTTTAATCAAAAAGAGCTTTTTAAATATGTACATCACGTACAGTATGTAGCACCCGAGGAGATTTTTGAGGCGTTTTGCGAAGCTCAAAGTTTGCCTCCGTCGGTTGTGGACGAGACCATCAAACTCGAAAAAATTGTAAATGACATCAAAGAGGTAGAATGAAAACCGATAAAGCCTATAAACTCCTGGCGCTTCAAGAAAATATTTCTAATAATCAAGCCAAAGATCTGATTGATCGCGGTTTGGTCTATGTGGGAATGAAAAAAGTGATGATTGCACGGGGCGAACTGGATCTTAAAACCAATTTTCGCGTGAATAAGGTTGAAAAGATTACCCCCATTTTTGAAGATGATAATCTGATTGTCGTTGATAAGCCCGCATTTGTAAATTCAGATGAGATTGAACGCCAGTTTGAGGGGGCGCATCTGCTGCATCGCTTAGATCGTGAGACCAGTGGGGTGTTAATGCTGGTTAAAAACGAAGCGTTTCAAAAAGAGGCAATTACGGCGTTTAAAAGAGATAAGGTCTATAAAGAGTACGTTGCCTGGGTTGAGGGGATCATGATTGATGAGATGGTAATCGATAAGCCAATCATTACAGAAAAGCGCGGCGGTAAAGCGTATTCAAAAATTTCAAAACAGGGCAAACCCGCCATTACCGAAGTTTACCCTGAACTTGTCAGCGGTAAAAAAACAAAACTCAAATTGATTATTCATCATGGCCGAACCCATCAAATCCGTACCCATCTGCGCTCTATTGATCATCCCATTGTTGGTGATGAGCAGTATGGCGGTAGACGTTATGATCGCGTTATGTTGCATGCTAGAAAGGTAGAATTACTGGGATACCGTTTTGAAGCCCCCGAACCTAAAGTGTTCGCACATTTTGCTTCATAACGGATAGGATACACGTTATAAGCCAGGCTCAAGGCAATTTTCGGGTTGCTATAAAAACCCTTTTGCTATAATTCATTTTTTTTAAGGAGACTCTTGTGTTTGACACCCTGACCGAATCATTTACCAATGCAATTAAAAAAATCCGTTTTCATGATGATGAAAAAGCCCTTTCCAAAGCATTGACAGAGTTAAAAAAGTCGTTACTTAAGGCTGATGTTAATCACAAAGTTGTTAAAACATTGATTGAAGAGGTTGAGCTTAAAACCAAAGCAGCAGGTATTGGAAAAGATCAGTTCTTAGATGCCATGCGGGCCAGTTTGTATGACATCCTAAAAACCAAAGGCAATCAGGGGTTTATATTTGCTTCAAACCCTCCAACCGTTATTTTAATGACAGGGCTTCAAGGTTCTGGTAAAACCACCACCACGGGTAAATTGGCACTTTATCTTAAAAACCGTCACAAAAAAGTGCTGGTGGTTGCTGCTGACTTACAGCGCATGGCAGCGGTAGAGCAACTGCGCCAGATTTGTGAAAAGATCGACGTTGAACTCTATAAAGATGATGCTACTAAAAATCCGGTAGATGTTGTAACTGCGGCAATGGAAAAAGCATCGAAATCACTTTATGACGTAGTATTAATAGATACTGCCGGACGTTTGGCTATTGATGATGAACTGATGCAAGAACTTGAGCAGGTGCGCAAAGTAGCCAACCCTGATGAAGTTTTTTATGTAGCGGATTCACTGACGGGGCAAGATTCGGTACGTACGGCGCAGAGTTTTCATGAGCGCATCGGTATTGATGGGGTTATCTTAAGTAAATATGATGGCGATTCCAAAGGGGGCGTTGCCCTTGGTATTGCCAATCAGGTTCAAGTTCCTCTGCGTTTTATTGGTAGCGGTGAAAAGATGGAAGATCTGGAAGTATTTTTACCCGATCGCATCGTCAACCGTCTTATGGGGCTTGGGGATATTGAAGGTTTGGCTGAAAAAACGGCAGCTATCATGGATGAAAAAACCGCCAAAAAAATGACCCAAAAAATTAAAAAAGGCAACTTCAATTTTAACGATTTTCTTTCACAAATGGAATCTATGAGCAAACTTGGCAATATGAAGTCTATTATGGGCATGATTCCCGGTATGGGCAATATGGCCAATGCACTCAAAGACGTGGACTTGGAAAACTCCAGAGAGATCAAAGTGATTAAAGCAATGGTCACTTCTATGACACCTAAAGAACGCGAAGAGCCTGATTTATTAAATAACTCTCGTAAACAACGTATTGCACAAGGGTGTGGACTCTCTCAGGTAGAAGTCAACCGCATGCTTAAACAGTTTAAAAATGCTTCGAAAATGGCTAAGAAATTCTCGGGCAAAAAAGGGATGCGAGATCTGCAAAACATGATGGGTCAAATGGGTGGTGGCATGGGCGGGTTGATGCGTTAAAAAAAACGCATCCTTTTGGCTTACATGTAAGAGGGTACTTACTTGAATGCCACTTATTTAACGTGAGTCTCGTTTAAGCCATCAATAAATTTCTTTCGTTTGTTGAGAAATTGATGGAAGGCTTTTTTTCCTGATAAGAGTAAGCGACTAAAGCCGATACCCAGTTCACCATGGCGTTTGTTGGGCTTCGGTGTCTGGTGTGTTCGAGCTGTGCGATGTTCTTGAGCTGATCATTGATCGATTCGATCAGCGCACGCTTGCGAAGCAGCAGCTTGTCGAGTATCGGCATGAGAACATTTTTCATATTTTTCTTGATCTTCGTGATGAGTTGGATATCTTTGTCCCAAAGAAACTCGAAGAGCTTTTTGGAAAGATATCCTTTATCACCGATGAGCTTTCCAGAAATACGTTTCGTCAGTTTGTTCATCAGCTTTTCATTTCGGTCATCC
>JBNKJB010000010.1:0-126213 GCA_050290965.1 Sulfurimonadaceae bacterium | reverse complement strand
GTTTTAGAATATTTTCATGCAATATTGTTATTATTTTTTATTTTTTACTGTATAAAAAACGGCATATTGTAGCAAACTGTTAACGAATATCAATGAAAATATTTTAATTTGTTGCATAATGAATGTGACTTTTTTAAACATTGCTCGTTCCCAAGCTCCAGCTTGGGAATGCATACCTCTGTTCAAACCCTCTTTATGTTCACCACATCCGTTCAACATCAATCAAACCCTCCTTCTCTTCATAGTCTCGGGCACTACTATAGCGCCAGTGTGAGGCTTTGCTCGTTCCCAAGCTCCAGCTTGGGAATGCATACTTATATTTAAATCCTCTTCTTTCTTACCACATCCGTTCAACATCAATCAAACCCTCCTTCTCTTCATAGTCTCGGGCACTACTATAGCGCCAGTGTGAGGCTTTATCCACATAGCCCCGTTTGACAGGTTGTTGTGAATGTAGTTAATCCGCTCTATCATCATTGCTTCACTTTGAATCAGTTTAAAAGCTGAACCCTCCTGCAATACCTGATAGCTATGATTATTCTGCATTACTCTCCCTTTTTGGTTTGTATTGATGTGATGTTGTTTTCATCTTGACGATATTTTGCATCCAAGATATAACCTAATAACTTATTGAATGTTTTTCCACTGGCATCTGCAGCACCTTTTTCTTTATCAGAAACCTGTACTACGACAAGATCATACTGTGGGAGCACAACGATATATTGTCCCCAATAACCTCTTGCGGAGTAGGCTTTCCCTTCTATTTTATTACCAAGATGCCACTGCCCGGGAGACACCCACCACATGTAACCGTAACCTATTTCTCTACCCGCACTGGAGTACGCGGTAGTGCTTTCTTCTATCCATTGCCTTGAAACAATTTGACGATTTTTCCATCTCCCGTTTCGTAAATAGAGTAACCCAAAGCGTGCGCGGTCACGGGCATTCATCCAAAATGGATACGCAGGATGTATCGAGTTTGTCTCGCTGATATACCTACCATCGTTAGCCCTAAATTTCATACCAATCGGTTTGGCGATACGTTGTTCGAAAGCCTTGAAGATGGACTCTTTTGTTTCTTTCTCAAAAATCGTGCCTAAAGCATTGAAATCCCAATTATTGTAATAATAGAAAGTCCCCGGTTTATGGCTACCTCTTTGCGGACGTTTCCGCGCCATAGCCTTGGTTTCATAAGCAGCAGGATGATAAATACCGGATCGTGCCTTGAGCAGATCATAAACCCTGGCTGTTCTTTCGACTGTCGTGAGTTTTTGCTTGTCATCTATACCTAATTGCGCGATACTTTTTGAAAGATCGATTTTTCCTTCATTTGAATAGATTCCATACAGAGCACTTAGAAAGCTCTTGCGTACTGAGTAGCAATTTGAACGCTCTAGCGTCTTTCCCCATTCAACAGCGATATAGCCATGATCAATGACCATTAGAGCCGTTGCACCGCTTTTAACAAAGTGGTTATATGCTTTTTGTAATTTTTGAAGTGAATATCCTAATGTTTCCGGATCTTTTTTCTCCCATGTCGAAGATGGAAAATATTCATGATTAGGAGATAACGTTTTTGCATCTAATACACAAAAGCCGAACAAAACTACGAAAAGCGGCATCCAGAATAACGATTTTATGCTCATAATCAAATCTTCAATGGTTAAAATAAAATTTGCAGTTTTCACAGATGAATTGTCGAGGCCCAATAAGCTTGCCATGTTTTGCGTCAAACTCCCGACGACGTTTTAGCTCATAGATCAATTTTCTTTTATTATCCAAAATTGTTTCGAGTGAATCAACGGTATAATCTCCCAAAATATGATTCAGGCGACTATTTTCACCTTGATATCTATTATGTTGAAAATCAATGTTTACTAAGTCACAACACAATGATACTTTTCCATCTGGCATCAATGCGATACCATTTTCAAGCTTTCCTCGAAGTGGCTGACACCACTGTTCTTTCCATGTTGGCTCAATATATGGCACCATATGACGTATGGTGATCCCAGAATCTATGTGAGGATATTTTTTTGCTTCACTTCTACGGACAATACGAGCATTCTCCAATTTCCACTGCGAAACTGAAAGCTCATTATTTGAGGCTTTTTGAATGGGATGTAACGTCGAAAAGTTCAATTTTTTCACTTTTAGTTCATTTGCAAACTTGAACATATCTTTTACGCTATCTACATTTTCATCATGCAAAACCGTATGCAACCTGACCTCTATACCACTTTTTACATATCTTTGAATTGCTCTATGCACTTTTTGAAAACTTCCATCTCCTCGGACGGAATCATTAATATTCGCATCAGGACCTTCTAGGCTAATATTAACTGCAGTCACAACATCTCTGTTCATGATAGTTTTATCAATCCCTTCTTCACTTTGTGCATTTGTCACCATTCCTGCTGTCATTCCATATTTTCTAAAAGTTCCAAATAAAGCATGAAGATCTGGGTGCATAGTTGGCTCGCCACCAGTAATTGAATGCCGATTATTTCCACCCAATTTTTTCAAATCACCTAAAAAACGTTCTAATAATTCTGTATCTAAAGATTTGCCTCCATATTCTTCTCGCATACAATGCGTGCATCTTAAATTACATCGATTTGTAGGAAAAATTAATGCCATACTATACCCCCCTCTTGAACTTTATATCTCAACCCGGAAACTCCAGGGATTGCTTTTTTGGTTACCGAAATATTTCCGAGCAAAAGCTCTCGGGCAACCATGCCATTTCCATCAGACATAAACAAATATTTTTTAGTGCGCCTGTTTTTCAATAAAAAGTAAAGCTTATATTGACCACATTTTAAATCCTTAGGGGGACGGACAACTGTTTCATGACAAATCAAATCATTGACCAACCACATAGAATGGGGGTATACACCTTCAGTCAAAGGATGCATATACTCAAATACAATGTCATCTATGTCATTTCTACCTAAAATATATCCATCAATATGCCCAGGCATGGGTTGATTCACTAACCACTCAATTCTTACAGTTATCCCACGACCTGGCCTAACTTCTTTAGGTAGTAAAATGGATTTAAGAGTTAGACTGCTACCTAGCATCACAGGTCGAGCTAAGCCTACAAATTTGTACATGTTAACGTTCAATGCAGCATTTTTTCGATCCAAAAAATGTATTGGTAATCGTTTTAATTTTCGCTTATTGTAATTTTCAAAATTGCTAGGACTGCGTTTCAAATAGTTTTTAGTATTAGTTGCAGGCAGGTCAACAATTAATTGGCCATTATGCCAAGTAAAAATATTTCTATTATTCAATTCTTCGCTTAGCGCAATTAATAATTCCTGAGTTTTTTTTGCATCTTTCCCTTGGGCCAAAATAGCTTTTGCTCTTTTTAAATATACTGGGTGGATAATAATTTTATGCACTCCATACTTATTGAGTTGAAATTCAAAAAGGGCAGAATATTTCATTCGATTTTCTGCAACTCTATCAAATAAAATTGAACCCATATCATAAACAATAGGCTTATCTTTATATATCTCTATCCCTTGCAGAATATGAGCTGAATGGCCTGCAATAATATCTGCTCCACAATCGATAATTTTATGTGCCAATAAACGAATTTCCTCCGATGGCCGTTCTTCCCAATTCGCTCCCCAATGAGGAGAAACAACTATAATGTCCGCATGAGTACTAGCAATGGCTATTGCCCCTGCTATTGAAAGTAATACTTTTTGATAACTATTTTTTGTGTGAATTCCAAAAGTAGTATCTTTTGCTTCAAATTTATGACTTTGAGTATCTACGCTGATTACTCCAAGAATCAACCCATCCAATGAAACAAAGGAAGGTTTAGCTGCCTCTTCAATGTTTCTACCTGAACCAGGATGAGCAACATGACATGCGCTTAGCATTTCATTTTGTTCCCGTAAAGCATCTACACCATAATCCATTGAATGATTATTAGCCGTAGTCACAATGTTTATCCCACTCTTTGTCAATACATCCAACACAATAGGATTCGCTCTATAATAATAGGGGCGCCTCTCACCTTTATTATGTAACTTTCCTGTGTTTGATACAACACACTCAAGATTAGCCATTACTGCGTTTGCTTCATTGAAAATGGGTTGTATTGAAGCGAACACACTCTGGGGGCCATTATTAATAACGTAGTCAGGTAACTGTCGCGCCAAACACATATCACCGGCTACAATTAATTTTTTATAATTCTCTTGAGCGTCTTTCGTAAACTCGTTTGGAATTGATATATCTTTTATCAAAAGATATTTTTTTCTTACAGATAATTCATTAATGACTATTTTGTTCTTTTCAAGACTTAAAGCCATATCACAAAACGATAGTGCCATTTGAGTATTTGACATTTTTTCATAGCATTCCATTAATGCGATATATGGTTTACTAATTTCAGGATAATTAACAATTGAATATCCAAATGCTTCAATAGCATCTAAAATTGCATTACTTTCACAAAATTGAATTCCCTTTTTATAAAAAATATCTGAGCGAGCTTTTGAGTCATTTGTAATGGATTCAAGTTGTTTATTTAAAGATGCCAAAACCTTACTTGATTCGTTTTTCATCATAATTTGTCTACTCATTATGTATTACTTTTACAAATCTGACAAAAAAACTCACCGCATGCTGCGTCATATCAATCCTTGTCCATTGTCTTGTGAATTTAAGTCGGAACGAACCTAATGTTTTTTTGGGGTATAAATGCATATAAGATGATGCTTTATTGTTAAATACATACATCATATTTTTTGCGGCAAGTTTTAAATTAGGTAACAAATACGCTGCAATTTCTGTGTTGTTCATGGCAATGGCAAGATTATAAGCCGCTACCAACCCTTCACTTCTGGCAGCATCAGGGTATGCGTGTTCGCCGTAATAGTAAAAATAAGCACCGATGTAGTCAAAATAAGGTGCATTTTTAGGGGTATACATCTGCCGTATCATTGACTTTGCATCGTTATAGACAAAATCAAGATAGGCTTTTTTTTGAAACTCTTCGTTTTTAGCCCATGCTTCAATTGCCTGCATGAGCCAGCTGTCAGATGGAAGTGAGGCAAACATATCAGGATATTTTTTTGGTCGTTCATACAGTAAAAAGTCTAAAGCAAGTTTTGCTTTTTGGGCAATTTCATTTTTTAGTTTAGGGTTATCTATACTTGTTTCATTAAAATAGAGCGCCAACCCCAAAAGTGCTTCGCCAGGGTAATAAAATGAAAATAGCTCACGTTTTTCATTTTCTGTAGGGTCAATAATTGAAGAACCATCATAATAGTCAGGATGAATATAATACCCAATCATTTCACCACTGGTATCTACCCGTGAGAGGGTATGTCTACACAATGCCTCTATTACATGTAAGTACTTTTTATTTCCACTTTGAGTCAAATGCATCATAAGTGCTACTAGAGCAATACCGCTACCACCAAGCTTTGCCTTTTCATTACACATGACATAGGCATGTGCCTCTCCATTTATCTCTTCTTCCATTGTTTGAGTTAACAGATACTCTATTGCTTCTTCTACTGCTAGTAAATATTTTGCATTTTGCTCAACACTGTACATATGCAGTAAGGCAATAATTCCTCCACTGTGACGTAACATGTTGTAGTAAGTAGGATTAAGCATTTTGGGATGTTCGTGATCAACTTCGCTATCTTTTACGCAATCATAATAGTAAAGAAACTGCCCATTCTCTTTTTGGTTATCTAGTGCCCATTTTATTGATTGCTTTGAAGCATGAAGTAGTGTCTCAAAAGTCACATTTTCTGGAATAACAAGACCACGATGAAGCGGAAAAACATGTTCTTCATATGAAATAAAAGCTATTGAGTGTATTTTGCTCCACTTTAAATCTAGCAGTTTGAGAATTTCAATGCGTTTGGAAATGCTATCGGTGTATTTTTGTAAGCCAATCTTTTTAGCAAAAAAGTTAAACACCTCTTTCAAACTTAAATGACTTTTTACGGTTGCGTCGGTAGGAAGATAGTAGTAGTCACTATTTTGAAAGCTTAACTTTAAACCATCAATGCCTACTTCGAAGCGGTTATTATCCAAAGTGTTTTGCGTTAGTTTTTTTATGTCACAAGACTGTTCATTTATAATCACTTCTACCATAATTCTACATGTATTAGCGTCTTTTACATCAAACAAATAGAAAGTCTCATGCTCTTTTAATTTTGTAGCACAACGTTCAAGTGTAGATTCAAATGTATCTCGCTTGCTCCCCCAACGGATAGATTGTAAACCTGTTTGAAACAGAGAAACATACACTTGAGATATCTCAGGATCATAATGAAAATTGTAAGGTTTACTAGGCTTATCGATTAATACCTTTTTTTCATAGAGTGCTTTTCGGATACTTAAAACAATATTCGTTTCTGCATCTAACACTAAATTATGAAAGGCTACTTCATCAGAACGTATAGGGATATCAAAATTCATAATCTTATTCATCTCACACTAAGCCCCTCATCCAGATACCGGATCGCCGGATAGATAAAAAACTCTATTACCCGGCGCGTTCCCACTTTCATCTCTGCCTGAACGCTCATGCCGATGTGCAGGTCGTAGTGTTCGTTGTTATGTTCCAGATAGGTCTGTTCGGGCTTGACGAACACCTCATACACCAGACCCAGTTTTTCATCTTCGATGGCATCATCGGAAACATGCGCGACTTCACCTTGCAGCAGGCCGTATTTTTGGTAGGTGAAGGTATCGATCTTGATGGCCGTGTGCATCTGCTTTTTAATAAAACCGATGTCCTGGTTGCGTACGTTTACTTTGAGCAGCAGGGGCGTATCTGCCGGAATGATTGAGACCAGTTTTTCAGCCGGACTCACCACGCCGCCTTCCGTATGAACAAAGAGCTGTCCAATATAGCCTGCAACCGGAGCGGTGATGTACTGTTTGGACTTTTGGAAGAGTATGGCTTCAATTTCTGCTTTGAGCGTTTGTGCTTCATTGCGTTTTTGGCTCAACGTCTCAAGCAGCTCTTTTTGATGCTGTTGCAGATAGAGCGCTTTTTGTTTTTCCACTTCGGTGATTCTTGCGCTGTTTTGGTTGATTTCATGGGTTTTAATGCCTATTTGCTCTTCATAATTGAGCCGTGCATCCCGTGCCTCTTCATACGTTGTTCTGGCAATGATGTCCAGCACGCTTTTTAAACGCTGCTCTTTTGCGCTGGCCCCTTCAAGCATCTTTTCAAGACGCGCTCTTTCGCCTTCAAGGGCACTTTGCTGCGACTGTGCCTGTTCAAGCTGATTTTGCAATACATGTAACTGCTCTTCATGCTCACCTCTGGCACTCTCATAAAGTGAACGCTGCGTGGCGATCAAGGTTTCGTTGGCAACGTTTTTTGGCACACGCATCGCTGTTTCTGCCGCAAGCGCTTCAAGTCGGGCGCATTCAAGTTCAAGCAGCTCTAAATGCTCCGCTTTGGATTCCAGATTGGTTTCGGTCACGGAAGGGTCGATCTCCATAAGCACCTGCCCATTTTCAACCAGATCCCCTTCACGCACCAGAATTTTCGAGATAACACCCGTCTCAATGGGCTGGACAATCTTGATCTCCCCATCGGGAATCACCTTTCCCTGTGCCGACACCACAATGTCGATTCTGGCAAAGTAAAGCCATAATCCGCCCAAAACCAAAAAAGCGACAATCACCGCCAGCAGCCAGTGGGCGAGCGGATTGGCCGGACGCTCCTCAAGCTCTACGAGAAGCGGTTTGAACTCGTGCCGGTCCTGTGTACTAAAAAGTCCCATGATCAATCCTGCTGTGTGTAGAGTTTATGGTAGTAGCCGCCGCGCGCCATCAACGTGCCGTGCGTCCCCTGTTCAATAATGGAGCCTTTCTCCATCACCACAATGACGTCGCACTCTTTGACGGTGGAGAGGCGATGCGCCACCATAAACATGGTGCGCCCCGCTTTTATTTTAGAGAGGTTGTCCTGTATGATGCGCTCCGACTCATAATCCAGCGCCGAGGTCGCTTCATCAAAAATCATAATGCCGGGGTTGGTAAGCAGCGCGCGGGCAATGGCGATGCGCTGTTTCTGTCCGCCCGAGAGTGACGAACCGCGTTCACCGACTTCCGTGTCATACCCCTGCGGCAGCGCAGCAATGAACTCATGTGCCCCGGCGGTTTTGGCAACCTCGATAATCTGCTCCATTGCCGCGTTGGGACGTGCAAGGGCGATATTTTCACGAATGGAGCCGCTAAAGAGGTAATTCTCCTGTAACACCACGCCGATGTTGTTACGCAGCCATTTGGGGTTCATATGGCGGATATCCACCCCGTCAATAAAGATGGCACCCTCTTGTGTCACATACAGGCGTTGAATCAGTTTGGTAATCGTACTTTTTCCGCTGCCGCTGCGCCCCACAATGCCCACGCTCATTCCCGGCTTTACATGTAAGCAAAAATTCTCCACGACAACCGGCGTATTAGGCGCATAAGAAAACGAAACATTCTCAAAACGCACCTCGCCGCTAATGCGGGGTAGCGTAATGGCTTTAGGGTTGTTTTGTTCGCTCGGCGCGTTAAGAATATCGCCAATGCGATCTACCGAGAGCAATGTTTGTTGAAACTCGTTCCACATATTTACCAGCCGCAAAATCGGGCCGCTAAACTGATTGGCAAACATTTGAAAGGCAATGAGCTGACCCACGCTAAGCTTGTTGTCAAGCACCATCATCACCCCTAAATAAAGCATAGAGATCGTCATCAGTTTTTGCAGCGTACCCGAAACGCCGCCTAAAATCGTAGAGAGGTGCGTCAAATTAAATCCCGCACTGACATATTTAGCCAGATGATCCTCCCAGCGCTTTTGCATCGATCCCTCAATCGCCATCGATTTTACCGTTTGAATGCCCGTAACCGCTTCGACCAGATAGGCGTTGGAGTGTGCGCCCATCTGAAACTTCTCTTCAAGCCGACGGCGAAGTTCGGGGGTGACAATCAGGTTAATCGCCGCAATAACGCCGACAAACCCCAACACCACCAATGTCAGTTTCACACTGTAAAGTGCCATGACGCCCACAAAAACAAACGAAAAAAGCACGTCAAGCAGCAGCATGATGGAGCGGTCGGCAATAAACTGGCGAATCTGATCCAGCTCGCGCACACGGGCGATGATATTGCCCACTTTGCGGTTTTCAAAGTAGACAATGGGCAGGGAGAGCAGGTGAAAAAAGAGTTTCGAGCCCAGTTTGGCGTCAATTTTGGAGGTGGTGTGCACCATGATGTAACCGCGAATCAGTGAGAGCATCAGTTCAAAGATGGCTACCACTACAAACGCTATGGCCAGAACATCGAGCGTGGTCATGGAGTGGTGCACCAGAACTTTGTCCAGAATCACCTGTGTAAAGAGCGGCGTAACCAGACCGAAAAGTTGGATAATGAGCGATGCTATGAGGACTTCATAGATGATTTTTTTGTACTTGAGTATTTGAATATAGAACCATTTGAATCCGAAGCGTGTTTCATCATTCATGAGTCGATGTTTGAGCACGATCACCGAACCTGAAGTCGCGGCTGCGTACGCATCATACCCCATAACCAGCGTGCTTTTGCTATCGGCATCAAAAACAAGCAACTCGTTTTTTTCTCTGTCGGCTTTCAAGACCGTAAAATAGGTACCGTCGTGCTTTTGCACAATAAAAGGCACAGGGTAATTATCAAGTATTTTTACAAGCGGCAGTTTTTTAAGAGAGGCCTTGAAGCCTTCGTTTTTGGCAATACGCGTAAGCTCTTCAATACTGGGTTCATGTTCACTTAGCGCATAAACTTTGACAATATTGCGGCTGTCAATGGCAATGCGCGAGATCTGTGACACGATCTCAAGGGCCAGAAGTGCGCTTTTCATGGATGGATCATCTCCTTTTCATAGTAGCTAAACTGCTGCAAACTTCTCAGCTCAAGCTCTTTGGCATCAGCGTGTCGGTCTAAAAGCAGCTTGTCGTACTCATAACGTTTTTGCAACGCTTCAAGCCGATCGTTAAGCATGCTGATCGTGTCACGTTCTTTGACATCGTGCAGATTTTGCGATAACACATTACGCCGCTCAAGTGCATTAAGCGCCGTTTTTGTGGCATTAAGATCGCTGTCATTTTGCGCCATGCGTTCATGAAGCAGATTTTGGTTTTGTGCAAACTCTCTGCGCTGTTGTTCGTTTTGAAGTTGCAGCTTTTCAAGCTCCAAACGCAACTTTTGCTTTTGGCTATTGTATTTAAAGCCTTCAAAAAGAGTCCAGCTCACCCCCATACCGACCACGTAGTTTTTTTCGCTCATATCGTCAAAAGCGCACCAAAGGCTGCACGCGTTCGAGCCGTAATAGTTGTATTTGCCATACACCCGCAACTGCGGCCACTGCGACGCATTGAGCTGTGAGAGTTCATACTCTTTTTTTTGCAGCGTTAACATGTTTTGAAAATAGAGCTCGCTCTGTTCATACGAGAGCGCTGCAACCTCGCGCACTTCAAAGCTCTCAGGCACAAAATCACCGCCATACGTCTCTCCCGTGTAAAACGACAATCGTGAGAGCAGCAGCGCATATTCGCCTTTGAGCCGCTCAATACTCTCATCAAGCTGCAAAAGAGCGATAGCGTATTCGGACAGCTCAAGTTTGTCGATTTCACCCGCATCGTAAAGGCGTTTCATCAGTCGGTACAATCGATACTTGATTGTGCGCTGTGATTGATAATACTCACGCTCGCCATAGCGCAATAAAAGCTCTTTATACATTTCAAAAAGCTCTAAAAGCATTTTACGCTGCGCCTGGGTGAGACGGTAGCGCACCATGTCGCGATCTTGTTCAAACATCGCTTTTTGCGACGCGCGAACACCAAAGTCGTAAAGCGTATAATTAAGTATGAGCGAACCCGATGTTTCATACTGGGTCACGTCGCTAAACACCGTATTGTCAACCGATGCCACACCGCTGCCATGCGCATCGAGATTTTCGGTAAACTGGGCATTAAGTCCCAGTGAAAGCGATGGATAATACGCTGCGTTGACACTTTGAATCTCCTCTTCGTAAATCCCTTCATCAAGCGCGATCATTTTAAGATTATTGTCATAATCCAGCGCTTTTTGCACCAAACTCTCAAAAGTGGCGCCACCGCCATAAAGCACAACGGCACAAAGTAAAACAACCTTACGAAGCATTATTCTACGATTTCCAAATTTACAAGCTCACTTTGTAAAAGGTTCTCATCCCTAATCTCTACAAAACGCGCATCGCTCTCAACACCGCTTTCAAGGTCGGTAAAATGCAATATCAACGCATCGCTTTGAAGCTCCAGCTCAATACTATAAGCCTCGCCAAGCATAAAACTCACCGGCCCAAGACGCTCAAACTCAAACGTTTCATTCGAATCGAAAAGTGCTATTTTTTTATCTTTGGCACGATCAAAAAACGCTTCGACCAACTCCAAGGCCGTATAGACTTTGCGATCTATCACGGTATAAGTCCAGTTGATATCGTCGCGTTTGATAAAGCCTGAGAGCGTATCGATCGTAATATTGTGATCGTTTATTGAAAAAGTGATATTGCCCTCTTGCATCGAGTCATTTAAAAATGCTTCAAAGCTATCGGCATCGGGGAGATAGGGTGAAAAGCTCAGTGAAACCGAAGTATCTTCCTCATCGCGGTCGCAGGCATGTACAAACAGCTCATAAGCACGCGCGGTAGCGTTGCTATCAAAAAGCGTATAAGGCGAAACAATTCGCGCCGTTTCGGTAATATTGCGCTCGCTTAAATAGATACCGTTTATATAAAACGTATAGCTGCCCGCCGCATCAAACCCAATGTATCCTCCGCTGCCTGAACGCTCGCACACGCCCTCATGACATACCGAGATTCCCTCAACGTTCCCGCCCGCGCTCATCAGCGCGTCATCCGCATGCAGTAACATTTCATTTGACAAAGTGGCGTCATCCGTCTCTTTGACACAGTCACATCCATACATCATCAATACAAGTAGCAATGCGGCAAGCATGCTTTTTAGCACATTTTTTTCTATAAACACAATATTAAACTCCAATTAATTATGTTTTTAACATTTTTTATTATTTATAAATTATAAATATTTTTACGTATTCTATTAAAAAATTGTTTATAAATTAATTTATATTGAAGAGAAAAGGTGCGTTTATTGCATTGGCTGCATCCATGAAGAATGCAGTATATATTAGAAACGATGTAGAGGGGAAGATTACTTACGAGCTTCTTTAAGTGTATCGGCAACCATAAATGCCAGTTCAAGTAACTGGTCGGCATTTAAGTGGGGATCGCAGTGGGTATGATAACGGCTTGAGAGATCCTCTTCGGTGACCTGAAAGGTTCCGCCCACGCATTCAGTAACGTTCTGACCAGTCATCTCAAGATGCACGCCGCCCGCCACGGTGCCTTCAGCTTTATGTACTTGAAAGAACTCTTTGCTCGTTCCCAAGCTCCAGCTTGGGAATGCATACTTATATTTAAATCCTCTTCTTTCTTACCACATCCGTTCAACATCAATCAAACCCTCCTTGTCTTCATAATTCCGTGCGCTGCTGTAGCGCCAGTGTGAGGCTTCATCCACATAGCCCCGTTTGACAGGGTTGTTGTGAATGTAGTTAATCCGCTCTATCATCATTGCTTCACTTTGAATCAGTTTAAAAGCTGAACCCTCCTGCCATACCTGATAGCTTGTTTCGCTCTTATGAGCCTTTTTATAAAAAGCAAGTTGATCGAGAATGGTTTTCGCTCTGCTTACATGTAAGAGTTCCAGCAGAGCTTTTGCGGTATAGCTTTTGAACTTTTTGATGCTTTGGGAAATGTCATCGCTTGCTGCGATAAGGTGCAGATGGTTTTCGAGTATAACATAGGCAAAGAGTTTGAAATTATCCTGTTGTTGTAAATGTCTAAAACTCTCAAAAATGATATTGACACTCTCGGGACGTGTAAAGAGCGGTATCCAGTGCAGTACCGTACATGTAATGAAATGCGGGTGTGTCGGTTCATAGACTTTGTAGCGGCTTCTTCCCATTTTATGTGCTCCTTACATGTAGGTTTTGGCATCCATATGCATTCCCAAGCTGGAGCTTGGGAACGAGGAAAACCATTACATGTAAAGGGGTGGCGTATAGAGCCGCCCATCCCCCCCCCCCTTTTTTTCCGTCCCCTTTTGTTGTGTAGGCATTATAGTATAGGTATCACCTGCCCCCCTATTCCCGAAGTTTATAGCAGAGTATAACTAGAATTGTATTTTATTTTTTGTCCCAACTATTGATTTTTTGTCCCAAATTGAATATAATGCGCAAAGAGGGTTAAAATGAAAAAAAAGAATGTATTAAACTTAATAAAATATCATGCCGAAAAAAATGAAACTGCTTTTCGAAATGAAGCATATGAAATAGCAAAGTATTTTGACAAAAGCAATGATTATCAACTTTCTGAATATATTATGGCTTTATTATCGGATGCGAATACTTTTTCTCCACAGCTTGACTCAGATGACAACATCTTTCTTAAACGTGTCGAGATATTAAGTAATCCATTGCCATTACCAAACTCAATTAAAGATAGAATCTTAGGTGTTATAAAAGCTATTGGGCATAACGCAGGTATTAATAAATTTTTATTTGAAGGACCTCCCGGTACGGGTAAAACTGAATCGGTCAAGCAGATTGCAAGAATCTTAGAGCGAGAGTTATTTATAGTAGATTTTGATACAGTTATCGATAGCAAACTTGGACAAACATCCAAAAATATTTCGTCCCTTTTTCATGAAATTTCTACAGTGCCAAACCCTGATAAAGTGATTGTTTTATTTGATGAAATAGATTCTATTGCGATTGATAGGATTAACTCAAATGATTTAAGAGAGATGGGCAGAGCAACCTCCGCTGTTTTAAAAGGGCTGGATCACTTAAATAACAATGTCATTTTAATTGCAACTACAAATTTATACAAAGCATTTGATAAGGCACTTTCTAGAAGATTTGATGCCATTATAGATTTTAGCATTTATACTAAACAAGACCTTATTGAAGTAGGAGAAGCAATTTTAAATGATATGTTGCAGAAATTTAAATTTGCCGGAAGAAATATGAGACTATTCAAAAAAATATTACAGAGTATGGAGGTTATACCGTATCCAGGCGAACTAAAGAACCTTATTAAAACTTCAATAGCATTTAGCGATCCAAGTAATGAGTATGATTATCTAAAAAAACTCTATGTCAATGTCTCTAAAAGCAATGAGTGTCTGGACTTAAAACAGATGCAAAATCATGGATTTACCGTAAGAGAAATAGAGATGCTTACTGGGGTTTCAAAAAGCCAAGTCTCACGAGAGCTTAAGGAGTAGTCTGTTTTGAATGATTTATTACAATTAAAAGGGAGATTTGAGCAGTCAGTTAGTCCCAATAGACCAGGAGCGCCCAACTTACCTACAAGTCAATCTGTCAATGTATCAAAACTAAAAGACTTACTCAAGAACTTGAACGAACTCCAAACATATTGGAGAACCCAAAATCTACTCTCTGGGGCACTTATTACCGTACACTATATCAAAGTGGCAGCTAAAAGCAACAGATTAAAAGCTCTTTTAGGCAATAGTTCAAATAAACCAAATAGCTCTATAGTTGGTGCCAAGTTTTCGTTTGATACCTCTCCTAAGCATCTTATCACGCACTATGTATCACAAAAAATTTTGAATGAATCGATACAAAAGTTAACTCATGCCATCCATATTTTAAATCACCAATTCAACGGTGAGATAGATCATGATCTAATCAAAAAGATAAATAAAAAAGAGATTTCTTATCCCCATGCAACGATACCTAAGACAACGTTTGTTCAACTCATTGTAGATGCGTACTATGTAGAAAAATTTGATGTCGATAGTGAAGATGTTACGTTAGAACATGATGCGATTATCACGCTATACAAAACAGATGTAAAAACTATCCAGCTTTTGGAAAAAATAGGAATAAACATTCTCTCAAGCCGTATCATGGATGAAACGACTATCCTCTTAAGACCCGATGAATTAGAGATATTAAAAACAAAAGCTCCGTTTTTAATATCGATGGCAGTGAGTGATCTCTCTGAAATAACAAAAGATGATTTTGATTTTATTGATGATGGGAAAATCACAATTGACTCTCCCAAAAATGAGCCAACTATAGGCGTAATAGATACGCTTTTTGATGAAACTGTATATTTTTCAGAGTGGGTTGAATATACCAATATGCTTTCAATGGACATACCTGTTTCTAGCAGTGATAAAGAGCATGGCACAGCAGTATCATCAATAATCGTAGATGGTCCAAAAATCAATTCTCATCTAGATGATGGTTGTGGTAGGTTCAAAGTCCGACACTTTGGCGTAGCTAGCGGAAATAGTTTTAACTCATTTACAATCCTAAGAAACATAAGTGAAATAATAGCGACCAATAAAGATATCAAAGTTTGGAATCTATCTTTAGGCTCAAAGCTAAATATTAACCCTAATTTTATATCTCCAGAAGCAGCTATCTTGGACAAGATACAGTTTGAAAATGATGTGATTTTTGTAATCGCAGGTACCAATCTCTCAAGTGGAGAAACTATAACAAGACCAATAGGAGCACCTGCGGACTCGATTAACTCCATAGTGGTAAACTCTGTGGATAGAGACAATTGCCCCTCTTCTTATAGCCGAAAAGGCCCTGTACTGTCATTTTTTATTAAACCTGATGTTAGCTATTATGGCGGCGATACCAAAATCCCAATGAGGGTATGCACCCCCAATGGTGAAGCTTTTGTCAAAGGCACCTCTTTTGCCGCCCCATGGATCGCACGAAAACTCTCTTATTTGATAGATATTTTAGGCTTAAGCAGAGATATCGCCAAAGCACTGCTTGTCCATTCAGCAACTACATGGGACAAGCAGCAGATCGACCCCACACTCACAGGTCATGGTGTCGTCCCTATACACATAAAAGATATTGTCCATTGTGCAGATGATGAAATACAGTTTGTCATACAAGGCGTCTCAGAAAAATACGACACATACAATTACAATATACCAGTACCCGTAGCCAAAGACAAACACCCTTTTATTGCCAAGGCTACACTGTGTTATTTTCCTATGTGTTCCCGAAACCAAGGCGTAGACTACACCAATACAGAACTCGACATCAAATTTGGTAGACTTAATGGCAAAAAACACGAGTCTATTAACAACAACTATCAAACTGATGGTTTTGAGCATATTTATGAAGAAGATGCACGTAAATTTTTTAGAAAATGGGATAATGTAAAACATATACGAGAGGTATTAACCGGAAGAAACCAACCCAAAATAGCTTATGAAAATGCTTTATGGGGAATAAGCCTCAAGACAAAAGAGAGACTCGAAGAACCATTTGGCGTAGATCTGAATTTTGGTATCGTGATAACGCTAAAAGAGATCAATGGAATCAATAGAATAGACGAATTTGTCAAAAGTGCTCAGCTGAAAGGCTGGCTTGTCAATAAAATAGATGTGAACAATAGAATTGATATATACAACATTGCAGAAGAAGAGATTGAGTTTGAATAATTTATTTAAAACACTCTATGATCAAACTTTAGTGAAAGGAGGTAAACAATATGGGATTAAAACCAGGACCAAAGCCTATTGCAAAATCAACTGGCAAACTAGACCAAAGACGTAGAGACAACAAAAGTACTCCAGGTAATAAGACAAGCTTAAAACCATCAAAGAGTTCGAAAAAATCATAACAAAATCTAGGGATCAAATTGTCAAGATTTTCATGCTTTTTTTCTTGAAAGTATCTTCGGTCGAATCTTGTTTTAATTTGGGAATCTACCGTAGCTATAAAGGCAGGTTTAAGGCATAAAAAGAAGGCTTACATGTAAAGTACGGAGGGCTACCCCTCCGTCTTCCACGAAATAAATGCCCAGTTAAAGGGTTTGGGGCGGCGCTGCTCTTTGGCAATCACCTTGTCGTAGTAGTGGCGGGCCTTGCGTTCTTGTTCATCATCAAGCGCGCCGAGGCTCCAGCGCAGCGAGGTGACAAACTCATCTTCGCTCTGCACCGCGATGCTGCCGCGTTCGGTTTCAATGTAGTCAACCTTCGGCAGGTAGCCTTTTTGGTAGAGAATGAGCGGAATGTACCAGTAGTCGGGTTTGGGAATGATGCGCTTGCCGATAAAGTCTAAAATCTCCATATCCACGTAGCTGCCGCCCACTTTGTAGGTGAGGTAGCACGCTTTGGCGGCGTGCGCGCTCATCTTTGCAAGGGCGGCTTCAAGGTCGCGCACCTCCATGGAGCGCGAGGCGATGACGATGTCCACTTTGGGTAGGCTACTCCAGTCATCATCCCAGCCCATATGATGGGTCTCGATGTTGGTGATGCCCTGCTCTGCAGCATGCAGGTGCAGCTGCTCTAGCATTCCCTCGGCGTAGTCAATGGCGATTACCTTTTTGACCTTCGTAGCCAGTGCAAGCGCGAGCGTTCCCGGCCCGCAGCCAATGTCTAGCACCGTATCCTCACTTCCGAACTCCATTTTGGAAAGAAAGGTGTCCACATAGGGGCTGCGGATCATGCGCGGCGCCATTTCGGCCGCCTTGGCGCTCCAGTCGTTGGCACTTTTGCCTTTAAAGTCCGTGGCACCCTTGTGCTCTTTGTACATGGCGGCAAAATCAATGGGTTCTAAAAACATCATGACTCCTTAAAATGTGTAATTAACATTAGCAAAAAATTCCCGTCCAGCAACTGGGAAACCGTAGTCGTATTGTACCAGTCGATCACTAAGGTTTTTAACGCCAATTTCGGCAGAAAACAGCGTATCAAACGCATAGTGTGCCTTAAGATCAAAGGTAACAAATGTGGGGAGTACTTCATAAGACATATCAGCAATCTGATCATACGTTCCCTCACGCCATCTCATATCGCCATAAATCGATACGCCTGCACCAACGGCTACATCAGCATAAGCAAAAAGTTGATGGCGGGGTGTATCTGTGCGTTTCACATCAGAATTATCGACATTTTTAACTGCAATATAGCTATAGTTTCCACCAACGTCAAAAGCATCACTGCGGTAATTCAGATCAAATTCTGCTCCCGTATGCTCAAACGTACCAACATTTTGGTTTTGGCTTAGACCCTCAGCTGCATCGTAAATCACGCTTTGGATGGCATCATCCACCACGCTGTAGTAGGTATTGACACTATAAGAAAATGCGCCGTTTTGTGCAAAATATCCCAGTTCATAGTGGGTTGCAATCTCATTATCAAGATCAGAGTTGGGAACATAGCTGTTAAAGCGGCGCGAGTAGCGGTCTTTCATGCTGGGCATGTAGGTTTTGCGCGCAATGCTTGCACGGATTTTTCCTGCATCCAAAAGGGTATAGATAAGTGCCACTTCAGGGCTAATGGCGCTGCGCGTCTCTTTTTTTAGCATCTCCTGATACGCCGTATTGGTATCAAAAATGTCATCAGCAGATTGTATATCATAGCCAATGCCTGCAAGCATTTGCCACTGCGAGCTGATAGTAAAGGTGTCTTCAATACCCAATGAAATGGTATGGTCTTCATAATGTTCAGCTTTGCTTTTGGCTTCGGTTATTTTGTCAAGATCGTAGCCGTTGTGCACATCTTTTTTGTAATTGGCTGCCGCGCTTAGCATATGTGCGCCTAACTCCATGCCATACTCCAAACGTGCGCCATAGCTGTAATCTTCATAACGGCTTTTAAAGGCAAACTTTTTATCCATTGTTGTGTAGGTTGCATCATCATACGAAAAGAGCGAATTGGTAGAGGTGTCGTAATAGGCAATGGCTTTAAGATAACTTGATTCAAAGTTCTTTACTCCGGTAACAAAAAAGGTGTCTTTATCCCACAGCGGCCAATCCCAGTAACGCACGCTGGCATACACCGGATTGGTGCTAACCGGTTCTTGTTTTACACCGCGCTGCGATGCCATACCCGCTGCGATTTCACTGCCATCATCGGCCACATAACTCGCTTTGAGGCTGACTTTGTAATCATTGCTCTCAGAGCGCAAACGCTCGCCCTCACTCTGGGAATCACTGCCGCTGTATTCATCAGGAAGTCGGTAGTGATCACGATCACTATACGCGCCGCCAAGTTGCACATAAAAATTCTCTTGGCGCGTTCCCAGATTAAGAGCCGTCACATAACGCGACATCTCCCCCTTACTATCAAGCACGATGCCGCCTTTAATATTGCCCTCAAGTTCTTTACTTGGTTTTTTTGAAACAATGTTAATAACACCACCCATAGTATTGGCACCGTAGATTACCGAAGAGTAACCCTTGGAAAGATCAATCTTGGCAATATCTGCGGTGAGAAAACGGGCGTAATCAAAGTTGCCATCATAAGGAACATACACCGGAATACCGTCAATAAATACCCCCACACGATGCGCATCAAAACCACGAATACTCATGGTAACTTCATTACGTGCCCCCATCATGCCCATGCTTAAACCGCTCATGTTATCGAGTGCATCGGCAACGGTCTCGGAATTTTGCTGGGCGATTGCGTCCGCATTCATACTCTGCTCAATAGTATTAACCGAGCTACTTTGGCCTTTAACGTTAATGGTTCCCAACTCAAACGTACTCGCAAGCAGTGTTGCTGCCGAGAGTGAAAGTAACAGTAGTGTTTTGTTCATAGATTGCTCCTAATTTAAATATTCATTCTTACATGTAAGGGTTATTTTGGGCCATATTTCTTTGGCAAAAAGCTCTAACATTGCCCTATTGTCTTGATGACGTGTTGCAGCAGGTTTTAGGGCAAATACCGTGTTTGGCAACACCGATTCAAGCATTTTAAACTGCTCAATACAGTCTGATACCGAACCCATGACGGCATTATCAAAAAACTTTTGTCCATCAAAAAAAGCGTTGCGCTCTTTTAAAAGTGTTTCATAGGCGGCCGCGTCAAAAGTAGGTTGCGTCTGTTCTGCTTGAGCCGAGCGCATACATTTAACAAAATGATCAATAGCGGGAATCGCCTCACGATGTGCCTGCTTTGTAGTCTCTGCCACGTAAAAAACGCGCATCACCACCATTTTGGGATCAACCCCTGCAATCTCACGGTAAAGCTTACGTACCCCGACACACTCTTCAATCGTTGCTCCTTGCGACATCAATAAGCCATAGCCATGTTTGGCCGCAAAGCGCACCGTAACATCAGAAGCAAATGTGGCAACATAAAACGGTACTTTTTCTTGCAAAGCTCTAGGCGTAAGTTGGCATTCGTTTACCTGAACAAACCTGCCCTCATACGACGCTTTTGCTACATGTAAGAGCCGTTCAATCGCCTCGACGCTCTCAAACATCACATCACGCAGATCCTCTTTATTTTTTACAAAATGGCGTGTGTCGGGTGCAAAACCACCTTTGGCAAAGCCTGCATCAATACGCCCACCGCTAAGATTATCAAGCACTGCAATGCTCTCTGCCAGCCGCACCGGATGATAAAACGGTGAAAGAAACCCCGCCGCCCCCAGACGGATGTTTTGGGTACGCGCCGCGGCGTAAGCTATCATGCTCACCGGATCGGGAATGACGCTGAAACTGTTGAAATGGTGTTCTCCAAACCATGCACTCTCAAAGCCGAGTTCATCGACCAGCTCTACAAGTTCAAGCTGCTCTATTAGACTTTGCGAAAGTGTATTGCCAAAATGTTCGCTAAGACAAAAAAGACCAAAACGCATCATTACTCCTTAATAAAACGCAAAAATTGTGCGTGATCTGGCGTATGGCCATAAAACGTCTGATAAAAAATACGGCTCTCCGCTTCAAGATCAAAATCCGCAAACTGCTGCGGATAAAGCTTTTTAGCCAGCCATAAAATGCCCAAAATCGATTCAGGGGAGGGACGATCCCACCAAAATGTTCCTACCGGAGCCGGATACACCTGCCCTTCACGCACAGCGCGAAGCGACGCATAACGCGCTGATGAGAGCGTATTTTTAAGCGCTACAGCGGTTTTTGAGTTGGTGGAAACCACAATAGCATCAGGATCCCAAAGGGTGAGTTTTTCTGCCGAAACTTCGCCTTTAACTGGCATCTCGGCAGCCACGTTAATACCTCCTGCGGCGCTAATAAAGGTATCGCCCCACCACGCCTTGTTTTCGCTACTAAAAGCGGCATTGGTATAAAGCACCCGTTGACGCACCTTGACATCCACAAGACGCGTACGAATCCATGAGAGTTTCTCTTCCCAATAACCCTTAAGCATCTGAGCTTTTTTGGCATCACCTAAAAGTGTTCCAACATTCACAAACTCTTCTAATAAGCTTTTGATGTTATGTCGTCCTATTCCCAGTGTATATACCGGAATTCCCAGTGCTTTTATACGTTGGTTCATAACATCAGAGGTTACTCCGGCAAAGACAAGATCAGGTTGAAGCTTGAGAAGGCTTTCAAGATTGACATCGTTAAAACTTCCCACACTTGGTACGGCTACTAGTGAAGGAAAAAAGAGTAAAAATTCTATAAAACGCGATGCTTCTGGCTGCGCTACAATGGGGTCTGCTCCGCTAAAGAGCACCACCTCTTGCGCCGCGCCGCCATAGCAGGTAATAATAATGCGTTCTGGTTTTTTTAAGAGGCAAACCTCTTTGCCTGTCATGTCTTTTACGCATGTGGCTTGAAGCCATAACGCTGTAGCCATAAGTGCAACAAACAAACGCATCAATTAATACCGATATTGCAACGACACAAATGCCGCGCGAGGTGCACCCACAATGTAAGTGGGTCTGTTTTGTGCCACATTGGTCTCGGAAGTAGACACCGTAGAAATATAGGTTTCATCAGTGACATTGGTGATGGAAAATGCCAGATCCAACGCACTGTTAGCGTCTAACTTAAAGGTTTTACGCATGGCCAGATCAAGCAGATAATGCGCATCTACCGTGTATCTGTTTTCAACATCCACATAACGTTTGCCCAGATAACGCAGTACCGGGCTAAACACGTAACCGTTGAGATCATAATCGGCAGAAATATTGGCATAAAACTCCGGCACATCAGGAAGCTGATTGTTCTTTGAGGCAATCGTCACATCCGTTGCACTCTGAATATCTGACGTAAAAGCGTAGTGGTTATACGTTGCCGCGGCATGCAATGCCAATGCATCCGTTGCACGGTACCCAGCACCTAATTCCAACCCATACGAAAGCGCCTCGGCGGTATTTTGCTGATAGTTATAATCAAGTACCGGATCGTAAAACGTGCCGCCCACATTTTGTACCAGTGAATAAAAGAGCGTGGATTCCAAAGAGAGGTCACGGTTTTCAAAACGGTATAAGAGATCAAAGTTATCCGACTCTTCGGGTTTAATATTGGCCCACATCTTTTGCAAAATGGATTCATCCTTGCCCACCGCAGCAGAGTTAAAATAGCTAACAACACTGCCGCCAAAACCGTAGCTTGGCGTGTTGTAGTTGCGGCCGTAATTGGCTTTAATGAGACTGTTTTCATCCATAAACCAGCTCACACCCAGATTGGGCAAAAAAACCTCGTAGGTATTTGATGGCAGCGTAAAATCAACCTTGCTTGCATCACTCAGTGCCTGATCAAAGCTAACATCTCCAATACCTGCTGTGTTGTAACTGACAAGACGCGGCGAAGAGAGCCAGAGGTATTTTAATCCGGCATTCACCAGCACCGAACCCAAACGCTGCTCATACGTAGCAAATGGCGCGCTGAAAATGTGATTTGTTTCTGCATCGACAATGCGTTCCCACTTGATGAAATCCAGTGAACCCGGTACGCGCAGTTTACGGCTTGTAGGCGGCCCTGGAGGTTCATCTTCTTGATACCAATACCCTATCTTAAAGGTGGCATCTTCGAGTTTTTGTTCATACTCGGCTACAGCGCCAAAGGTATCATGATCGACCAGCCATTCAATCACCTTGTCGCCGCTACCAGAATAGCTCGTTCCCTTGTCATTAAGAAAATAAGGACGCAGTGCTACAGAAGCACCCTCAAAAAGCGGTATTTTGATTTTTCCAAAAAACGTGTAGGTCTCGAAATCTTGACGGTTGTAATCATAATACTGCGCATCGGTCGCGGCATCGCCGGTAAGCTCCGTATTATAATCCAGATCGGCATAGGTAGAGAGATCCTTGCTCTGCTCATAACTTAGCCCTTTATAGCTGTGCTTTTTCTCATCATTATAAATGCCATAAAGTTCCCATTCAACGCTCTGATCCGCACTGCTGGCAATACCAAACGCAAGGTTTTTACGTACCGGAGACTCGCCCTCACCTTTGAATTTGTCCGCTTCACTCCATGAACCTGAAACAAACACTTTTGCCACGCCGCCGATATCGCCGCTGTCAACACGGGCAAAACTCTTTTTAAAATTCTCGCTGCCAAGGGTCTGCTTGGCGCTTACATGTAAGGTATCTGAAGGCTTCTTGACTTTCATATCAACCATACCGTTGTCGCTACCATAACCAAAACCGCCATCAGCGCGGATGGCTCCTTTTTCCACATCAATACGCTCAATATTTTCACTATCAACCATGGTAGCAAGCCCGACACCGGGGCCAATACCTTTAAGCGGAAGGCCCTCAAGCGTTTCGCCAATGTTGCGATCTGCTTTGCCGCGAATTTTATGTGTAACATCCATACCAAAAGGATCATTCGTGCGGATATCCACCCCTGGAAGCGATGCAATTGCTTTATAAGGATTGAGCATCTCGGCACTGGCCTGATGCAAAATCACCTCGGCATTTACCGCATCAAAATTCTCCTCTTGGATACCTTGTAATGATCTCTCTTCAATGCCCACCCCATCAAGAGTTAGGGTCTCTTCTGCTAATGCCATATGTGAAAACAGCAGACATGCGGCTAAAACGCTATTGTGCTTCAAGCGATTCTCCTTTTAAAAGCTCTTTTTTTACCTCACTCCAATAATGGCGTTTAATCGGCTCCATCGTGGTACGACGGTTAATCATGCGAATAGAGAGCGCTTCAATCCACTCCCAAAACTCCTGAAGATGCTCTTGTGGAAAATCAAGCTCTTTGAGTGATTTTTTGAACATTGCCAACCAGATTTCTCTGTGATTTTCATCTATAGGCACTTTGAAATGACGCATGCGTAGATGCGGCTCGCCATGCACTGCTGTAAAAGTTGGCCCACCGCCTAGCGCCTCAACAAAAAAGTCGGCACTTTTGTGCACGGCTGCATTAAATGCTTCGGGATGTTTTGGAAAAAGATCACCCACTTTGGTTTTACGCAGCAAATCGTGATGATGCACAATCATTGCTCTAATGCGCTCGGCACCAATGGTGTTAAAAATCTTATTTGAAGGAAACGGCACTGGAGGATAGATAAAATCAATCATGGCATCAACCACCCGTACCTCTTCGCCGCCAAAACGATTACTCATAGGAGTGGGTTGTTGCGTACTCATCTGTGTAAACATTTTAAATGCACCCGTGTTGCAACGTTGCTCTTGTTGTTCTTCTTTCATACTTCTCTCCTTATTTACAAATATGGGCCCAAAAGCCGCTTTCGTCGTTAATAATTTCAAACCATGCCGGACGCAGCCGTTTTAACATATCTGGCAAGGCGTCACGCTCCACCATGGCACGGTTTTTAAAACGTTTGTCCCAATCGGGGTTGCGCTTAAGCATCGTATTGACAATCTGCTCTCGAAGCTCAGCATTGCCAAATCCCCCGCCAATATACGCCCGTCCGCCCTTGCGCAGTACCCGCAGAATTTCGCCGTAGGCTTTCTTATGGTCATCCCAAAACGGTGAAGAGCCGCGGCTGATCACCAGATCAACGCTTCCGCTTTGCAAGGGAATGGCATGAATGTCGCCCTGAACAAAGCTGCTGCGCCCGCTAAGTCCCTCTTCGCAAGCATAGCTTTTGGCAAACTCCAGCATGCTCTCGCTTTGATCAAAAAACGTTACATGTAAACCGCAAAGCCGCGCCAAAGCACGCCCAAGCGCTCCCGTGCCGCACCCGGCATCCAGACACACCCCGTCAAAAATTTGTGTCTCTTGCAAAATTTTTGACGCAATCACAGGATAGATCGGGGCAAATACTTCACGCACGATGGCATCAAACCCTGAAGGATCACGCGCTCCTTTGTACTCTTTTGGTATTAGCATGTTTATCCTTGTATCAAAGTTTATATAACGCATTACATGTAAAGAGCTCATCCGTTTTGCTCAAGCGTAAAGGTAACCGGAAGAATAATGTCAAGCGCCTTGCCCTCAGGCGGTGCCTCAAACGGTGCTGCATCTTGCACCGTTGCCATCGCCTGCTTATCAAGTGAATGATGTCCACTAGAGAGCTTGAGCGTTAGCTGTGTAATCGTGCCATCACCACGAATGACAAAGCGCAATTGCGTTTCACCCTCCAAACCCAAACGTCGTGCCATCATGGGATAGCGCAAACACGCCTGAATCTTTTGGCGCAATCTTCCTAAATAACTCTCGGAGACTTCATAACGGTGTGTTGAGGCCGAAGCTTCAGAAGGTGCCTCACTAGATTCTTGCGCTACTTTTTCTTCTATTTTTGGTGGAATCGGCTCGCTTATAGGTTTAATCACCTCATCAGCAGAGGGTTCACTTTTTAGAAGCGGTTCAGGTTTGGGTTGCGGTTTTACCACCGGTTTTGGTTTAGGAATGGGTTTTGGTTTAGGCTTGGGCTCAGGCTCCGGCTTCTTTTGCGGTGGCACCATTTTTTTTACAGGCGGCGCGGGAGCAGGTTTTGGTTCCTCTGGTTCGGGCTCAACAATATCGATCATGGCAACTTCTTGTGCTTTGGAACTTGAAGGCTTGAGGCTTTGGCTTTGCATCAACGCCCCTACAAGTGCGGCATGAATAGTAGTGGTTGCCATAAACGCGGCCATAAAGCGATGCGTTGTTTTCATTAGTGTTGCTCCTGCTGAGTCTCAATAGCAAATTTGCTCACTTGGGCACGTTTGCAATTGTCAATTGCTTTCACCACATATTCAAATGGGGTTTGCGCATCACTACGAACAATCACGCCCAGTTCACGCATGGATGCGTTAAGCTCTGAGAGTCGCGTTTGCAGCTGTGCCTCGCTTACTGCATCTTCGTCAAAGTGATACTGTCCGTTTTGCTCAATAGTGATAACACTAGGTTTTTGATCTTTTTTACCCTCGTTTTGCGCCGAACTTTTGGGCAATGTGATGGGAATTTTTCCCTGCGCCACAAAGGTTGCTGTGGCCATAAAAATCACCAAAATCACCAAAACAATATCAACAAACGGTGTCATATTAATTTCGCTGATCTCTTGATCTACTTCAAACGTAGAAACACTCATGAGCGTGTTGCCTCTTGCACCAGTAAAAGTGTTTTGATGCGGCGGACAAAATAGTTATACGCCATAACGCTAGGAATTGCCACAAATAGCCCCGTTGCCGTGGCCACCAACGCCTCAGAAATTCCGCCCATCACGGCATTGACTCCAAAGCTTGCATCCAACCCCAAGGTATGAAAGGCATCAATAACACCAAGCACCGTACCAAAGAGTCCAATAAAGGGGGCGTTGTTGCCAAAGGTGGCCAAAATGCCCAAGTTTTTCTCCAGCCCCAAACGCACGTCAGCCTCGGAAAGTTCAGCCATGCGTTGCTCTAAAGATCGAAACGCCAACAGACGCTCTACCACAATAAAAAGTGACACCACGCTCATGGAGAGCAAAATCCACAAAATAGGATCCACACCAATAATGGCAATACCTAGTAATTTTTCACTTAACATCGGATACTCCTTTAAAATGAGGGAAAAAGATCTGCATAAAACGCGCCTCTTCATCCTCTTTGAGCAGCCCTGAATAAAACTGCTTCATAAGCCAGCGGATTCCCAGTAATCGCATAAATGACGGCGGACGGGTAATGTAGTTATACGGCTTAGAAGGCACCAGCAGCACCTGCTTGTTTTTAACCGCACGCAGGCTTTGCCACAGTGGATCATGCTTTACATGTAAGACAAACTGCGGCTCCATAGCCACGATGACATCAGGATCAGCCTTTAAAACATTTTCCATATTCATCTTTTCCATGCCAAAGCCCGACGTCATCTGACAATCAAGCGCATTGTGTGCTCCGGCAAAATCAAAAGGTTTGAGATGAAAGGATCCCGCACATTCGCTAGAGAGTCCATCAAGACCTTCGGCAAAGTAGTAACGTACTTTTTTATATTTTGAAAGCTCTTGGCGATACTGCTCAAGCAATCCCAAGCTCTCTTGCGTGTAATCTATAAGCTCTTTAGCACGCTCATGATTGCCTGAGAGGATGCCAAAAAGACGAAACTGCCCAATTAAATCTTTTAGCGTGCTGTTGCGTACCATGAGTACGGGACGCCCCAGTTGCTCAAGCTTTTTAAGAATTTTATCGGCTCCGTTCATATCGCCCCAAATCAGAATAACATCGGGGTTTACTTGTAACAAAAGCTCCATATTGGGCGTATTGCCCTGACCAAAAAAACCCCCTACCATCGGCTTGTTCACAGCAGCACCGGCGTAGGGTTTTTGCGCGTCGCTAAAAGGAAAATTAAGCGCTGCCACCAGCGCGGGATCAAAAGCCAATACGCTCATGGTAAGCGGCGGATGGGTGGTGTAGATGGAACGCACCACGTCAGGCACTTCCACACTGCGGTTAAAATCATCCACAACAATACGCCCAAAAAGGCTTACATGTAAGAGTAGTACCAAAAGAATAAGTCGTTTCATTATTGCTTACCTCCTTCAAGAAGTAATGCCACCTGTTTATCACTGAGCGTGACATTCAAAAACAGCTTATAAAAGTGCTTCGTCGTTGCTATCAACTCTTTTTTGTAATATTCGGGATAGAGCCGGATCATCAGCCACTGCAATCCCATAATCCGCATGAATGAAGGCGGACGGTCAAACCAGTTAAAGGGTGCTTTGGGAATAAAATAGACCCGTTTGTTCTGTACCGCCTTGATATGGCTCCATGTTGGCAGTGTGTAGATGCGTTCATAAAACTGCGGCTCCTGCACCAAAATCACATCCGGGTTGTATTGCAGTAGTCTCTCCATGGAGAGTTTTTCAAATCCCTTATGACTGCTGGTGTGACAACGATGAACATCAACATCACCGGCTAGCTTGAGGAGCTGTACGTGAATGGAGTCGTCGCACTCAGTAGCCAGACCGTCAATCCCCTCAGCGTAATAGACCTTTGGGCGTGCATCGGCAGGAATCTTTGCTACGGTTGCATTAACCTCGTCAAAGACTCTTTGAGTGTAATCAGCCAGTGCGTTGCCGCGCTCTTTACGTGCCAGTGCATCGCCGAGAAAACGGAAAATATCAACATAATCGATGATCGTTTCATCCATCGCGTAGATGGCCGGAGTACCCAGCAGTTTCAGTTTTTCGGCCTCTTTTTGCGTAAACTCGTTCTGGTGCGCCCACATCAAAATTAGATCGGGCTTTTGTGCCAGCAAGACTTCCAAATTGGCGCTCTGCCCCGCCCCAAAGACCCGTCCTATCAGCGGCAGGCTCTTCATGCGTTCATCCAGATAGGGGTAGTAGCGCGCATCGATGTTAAAGATCCACCCCGCCAGCAGCGAAGGGTCCATCGCATAAAGCGCATAGCTGCCATAAGGCGAAGGCGCATACACCTTTTTGGGTGCGTCAGGAATTGTAACGCTGCGCCCGAGCATGTCGGTAATGTCACGGGCTTCAAGCGTGCAAAGCATCATCACTATGGCAAGCCACAAACGTATGTTTTGCATAAAAGCTCCTTTTAAAATGCCAACGATACTTCCGCACCTAAAGTGCGACCGCGGTCGTAGTAATACCCTGTCGTGTAACGGGTTGCATACTGATCGTCGCTCAGGTTGCGCACGTAGAGTTTAGTGGTAGCAACAATACCGCCGAATCTGAAATCACGCGCCGCATTGAGATCAATGCGGGTGTAATCGCCCAGATTGACATCAGTCGAAACGCCCATCGCACTCTTTGAACTACTATAAGGGTCTGCTCGCTTGAGTGATGCATTAAAACGGTACGCCTCCCAAGTGTGGCTGATCAACGCGGTGTAAATATTGCGTGGTGAGGAGACGCCAACGCTGTCGTTGCTTCCGCTTTCGTTAACCATCATATTTGTCCACGAAAGCTTATAGCGGGTGGTTTTAGCAATCTGGCCGTCAATACTCAGCTCTACACCTTTGCGGTGAGTGTCTTGCTGCGTGTAGTAGTAATATTCGTTGCCCTCACTATCGGTGTATATGCTATCGGTCGCACTCTTTTCATTGTCGATTGCCACGTCAAAATAGGTGAGCATCGGTACAAAATACTCGGCGAATTTTGCTTTGAAGCCCACTTCAAAGCGTTGCTGTCTTTCGGCATCAAGGGTGGAGTTGTCTTCGGTTTCCAGATCAAAATCGCCCGAAGTCCCCTCGTCGCCAAAGAGATAACGCGCATTGAGTGTATAGTTATATCCTAAATGATACAACGCTCCCAATGCCAAAACATTCGCCGGAGCCAGATCGACATTATTGTTGGCATCGGGCGTTGCCTGAGCCTCGCTTTTGGCAGCCGTGGAGTGGTCGATATGCTTAACATCACGACGGTATCCCGCGTCTAGCACCAGATCGCCCTCAAGCAGCGTCTGCTCAATGGTTGCGGAAAAGCCCATGACCGAGGTTTCAAAATCGCGGTATCCCTTGTTGGTGTTGGGACCGAATCCATCACTTGTTGTGTACTGACCGCCAAGAAAAAGTGCCGTATCGCCAAAACGGGCGTTATGGCGCAGGCTATACGTTTGGGTATTCTCTTCATAATGCTTTTTAGCACTCGTGTTTTTATCAAAATACTCGTTGAACTCATCTTGTTCATAGCTAATCTTCGAGACTGAAAAAAGTGTTACCTGATTCTCGCTCCACAAAACGTTTCCATCCAGCGAAAGAATTTTGGTCTTGATGGGGTCGTAGTACCATTTGGCTGTATCAATCGTGCCGTCCACTTTCACCCCGCGCTGCATCTCAAAACGTCCGCTGTCGCTGTAGGCCATAAGATTCATGCTGAATTTTCCGTAATTCACTCCGCCGTTTACCATGCCCGAATCGGCGTCGCTGCCATCAAACCATGAATCCTTGCTAGGACGATCATAACGCGAGAGCATTCCGCCAATATAACCGCCATACTCCGACGCATCCCCAAAGCGGGTTCCGGCATAGAGGCTTTGAGAGTTGGCAGCGGGGTGTGAACCGGCCTGCTCATAGTAGGCACTTATCATTCCTTCGGTCGCTTTGGGATGTTTGGTACGAATAATAATAAAACCGATATTCACCCCTGAGCCGCTATTAGAAGCGCCGATATCGATGCTCGGTGCAAGGGAAAGCGCCGTGGACGTGCGCACGATCTCGATGGAGTCAATGGCGATCATCGGAATTTTTTGCAAAATGCGGTTACTGGATGAGGGAAGAATGGCACCGTCAATAATATAGGTAATGCTACCGCCGCCGCGCATGTTCACAAAATAGGGAGACTTGCGCCCCTGATACGTCAAATCCAGTCCCGTCGCTTTGTTAAGCAGATCAAAAATATCTTTAGGTGCGTACGCCTCAATCTCCTCTTTGTCCAATACTTCCGTTCCAAACGCCGCCGACTGCTCGACGCGATAGAGGTTGGTTGGGCTGGTTATTGCCGTATCTTCACGTACGGCATAAGCCGATTCATTGGCGGTAACGGGAGCAAGGTAAGTCTCTTCCGCCATTAATGGAAACTGTGCCAAGATAGCCGTAGCACATAGTGTTACACTCTTTTTCATATCTGTCCTTAATTTAAAATAGAAGCGTGTGATGCATTAAAATTGGGAATGCACCAATGACGCTGTTGATGATGGATAATATCCGCCTCTACCCCGTAAACACTCTGCAGCATCTGCGGTGTAATCACTTCATGCGGATCACCCGATGCAATAATATTGCCCTCGCACATTACCACCACGCGCGATGAAACCAACAGTGCATGGTCGGGATAGTGCGTGGTTTTTAAAAAGGTGTACCCCTCTTGGGCAAGTTCTACAATCATGCCAAGAAGGCGCATCTGATTACCATAATCCAAACCGTTAACCGGCTCATCCATGATAAACGTTTTGACCTCCTGAGCAATCGCACGCGCTAGCAGCACCATCTGCTTTTGCCCGCCGCTAAGCTCTCCAAAAGGGCGTGCAGCCAGCGCTGCAATACCCACACGTTTGAGTGCCTTGCGTGCAATGTCGCGGTCGCGTTTGCCCGGATGGGCAAAAAAGCCCAGTTTTGAAATACGCCCCATCACCACCATCTCTTCGACGCTATAGCCAAAGGGAACGTTATGATATTGTGGAATATAAGCCACATGCGACGCTATACGCTGATGGCTGTAGCCATATAAGGGTTGACCATGCAGACGAATATCACCCTTGCCTTCTAGTAGACGTAACATCAAGCGAATAAGCGTGCTTTTTCCGCAACCATTAGGCCCCAAAAGACTTACAACTTCGCCGGGATACAATGCAAGATTCACCCCATGCAGCACACTGTGTTTGGGATACGAAAACGACAGATTCTTAACGCTAAATACGGGTGCTAATTCCATGCGGCCCTCGCATTTTTAAGTACGATAATAAAGACAGGAATCCCTATTAATGAGGTAAGAATTCCAATGGGAATCTCAACTGAAAATGTTAAACGCGACACCGAATCAGCCAGTAGCATAAACGCAGCGCCTACTAAAGCACTAAGCGGCATTAAAAGCGTATGCGACGGCCCCGCAGCCATGCGCACAATATGGGGAATAATAAGTCCAACCCATCCGATAATACCGGCCATCACCACACAAAGTGACGAGGCCAGTGTTGCCAAAATAATGGCAATAATGCGCAAACGAGTCACGTTAATACCCAGTGCTTTCGCCTCTTCATCTCCAAGGCTCAGCAGATCAAAATATTTGCCCATAAAAATAAGCGCAATAATACTAGCCCCCATTGGAATGGCTACTAGCACAACACCATCAAGATCTGCCATCGTTAACGAACCCATCAACCAATACACAATCGCTGGAAGGGTGCTGTAAGGATCTGCTACATACTTAATAACAGAAAGCAGCGCCGTGAAAAGAGATCCGCTGATAACACCGCCAAGAATCAGCATCACCGTAGAGCGCGAATTGGTTACCATAGAACCCACCATTATGGCAAACCCCACTGCGACAAACCCAAAACCAAATGCTAGAATCTGCACCATCCACCACTGCTCAGAAATCAGCATCCCCAGTGCCGCACCAAACGATGCCCCCGCCAAAACACCCAAAATCCCAGGAGAGACCAAAGGATTGACAAACATGGCCTGAAACGCTGCGCCCGATGTGGCAAGTGCCGCACCAATAAGCATGGCAAGCAAAATTCTCGGCAGACGAATTTGAAACAAAATATTCTCCAAAAGTGCAAACCCCTCTTGTGCTTCGCCGCCAAAAAATTTATAGTTAACAAAGGCCATTAGTGTCTCGGGTGCAATAGGATATTGCCCCCATGACAGTGCTAGCAAAGCACAAAGTAAAAGCAGCACAACGCCGCCTCCTAAAAAGAACCAGTTACGCGATTGTTTGGCCATCAAAACGACACACCCAATGAAGCAAATAGCTGTAACGGCGCGCCGCTTTGATAGCTAGAGGAGGTTCCCGTAGCTGCCAATACGTTATCGGCAGAGATAATGGTGGCAATGTATTTTTCGTTTGTAAGATTGGTAGCACTCAAACGAAACACGCCATTGCGCGCTCCAAAAATTGGCCCAAAACGATACGATACATCCAGATCAAAGAGTGCATAGGCATCAATATTTTGTGTATTTTGCAAATCACCATAACGCTTGGAGCTATAACGCACGCTAGGAGTAAATAGCCATTTTTCAATGCTATAGCTTAGTGCCGCTTTTGCCATATATTCGGGAGCATCGGGTACTTGTTTGCCATCCGTCCCAACCGTAGAGGTTGGCGAACTTTTAAAATCTTGGGTGAAAGCAAACTTGTTATATGAAAGTGCTGCAAGAAATTCTAAAGACTCACTAATGGGCCCCGAAGCCGAAAACTCGGCACCATAGCCCATTGCATCACCGATATTGGCGGGATAGTTCACACCATATTCGGGATCAAAGACATTAGCCTGTTTGTTTTGCACAAACGATACAAACACCACGGGATTGAGCATCACGGCACCTATATAAGTTTTGTACCCCAAATCAATATTGTCAGAAAGCTCCAGATCAAGAGTATCCCAAAGCTGTTGCAACGTTACGTTTTTGGCCACAAATGCGGCACGCTGTTTGATATAGGTTGGAAAAAGATTGACATCAAAGCCATACGTTCTGGCATACGAAAGATAGAGGCTTTGTGTTTCATCCAGAGCATATCCCAAATAGAGCGAAGGAATCCAGTGATGAAAAGTCTTTGCATCAACACTCGCCCACGGATCAAGCGTGGCACTTGCAAGAGCCGTGTCATAATCGCTGCTGATATTAGCAGTGGTGCCATTGGTATAACTCTTAAGCGCACCAATTTGAAAACTCTGATACTGCAAGCCCGCACTGTAATCCAATGCACCCATTTCACCCTTAATCTGGGCAAAAGGTGCCTGCAATACATGATAATCTGCATCCGCTAGCGTTGCATAACCGTTAAACTCCAACGCACTATTGACTACTTTGTATTTTTTACGATCCGTTGGCGGTCCTGGAGGGAGTTGTTTGTGATACCAGTACCCCCCACTCGCACTCAATGCCTCAGCAAAACGGTGTTCATACTGCGCTACAGCACCAAAAAGATCATGATCCATCTTCCAGTTAATCACCCGGTTTTTAGATGCATTGGCATCAACATTAGAGAACCAGTAATCGCCGCTATCTTGTTTGTAATAGGGCTTGATCGTTACCGTATCATCAGAAGTGATATGCCAGTTAATGGTTGAAATTACCGCCGTAGTATCAAACTTTTGACGGTTCCAATCATAGTAATCCACGTCATTATTAGCCGTTGGATGCGCACTGGCATAATCTTTGTCAAAATAATGAGCTAAATCTTGTGACTCGGCATAAGAGAGCGCATAATAGTTATGATGCTCATCATGGTTTGCCATCACATAAAGCGTTGCATCAAATGCGTCATTTGGCCTATAGGCAAAGCCCAATGTGCCGTTGTAACGTGTTAAATCACCCTCGCCTTCACTTTTATCATTTTGCAGATACGAAAACGATCCAAACAGCCTCACATCCCCAAGATCTCCCGAATCCAAACGCACAAAAGAGCGTGTAAATGCATCCGAACCAAATGCTTGTGAAAGCGTCGCTCCCATACGATGCTGCGGCGCATTGACGTTCATATTAACTTTTCCGATCAGGCTCGAAAAACCAAGGTTATAACCCGGCGAAAGATACCCCTTTAAAAGATCAATGCTACTAACATTTTCCATATCAAGCATCTGCTTCCCACCACCAGGGTTGCTTGAGATAGGCATACCATCAATCATATAAACGCCCCCAGGCCCCGACTGCGACTTGCCGCGAATACGAATGGGATCATGATAAGATGGCTCATTAGATCCAGCAGAATCAACCGGTGTAAAATTCACAGAAGGTGAAAACTGCACCACGTTAAAAGGGTTCATATTTGCCTGAGATGAGAGCGTTGCTATGCTTTTGGCAGCAAAGTTTTGTGTTGAGCCATTAGCATCGCTCATATAAAGATCGTTTTCTATGGCACTTTGTGTTACCACAATATGCTCAATACTAAGCGTATCGCCCCAAAGCGCAGATACGGCGGCAAGTGCCATAACAATCGGTCTGGTTATCATTATGAATCTCCTAAAAGGGTTTTAATATCATTCTCACTAGGCTTTACATGTAAGAAAAGCTCATAAAATTCGCGCACACGTGATTCAAGATTGATGGTATACACATTAGGATGAAAGCGCAAGGCAAGCCACTGAATTCCCAAGATGCGCATAAATGAAGGGGGACGGTCAATCCAGTTAAACGGCGTTGTGGGCACCAGATAGATGCGCCCCGCCTTGACCGCACGCAGGCTCTTCCAGAGTTTATCTTCGATCAGATCATTAAAAACAAGCGAATGCTGCACGATGATTACATCAGGATCATAAGCAAGTAGCGTCTCGAAGCTGATCTTTTCCAGTCCAAGCAGATTACTCTGGCGGCACTTGTGCACATTTTCGCCCCCGGCAAAATTAAGCGCTACCACATGAAACGAGCTGTCGCACTCGGTTGAAAGACCATCAAGCCCCTCAGCGTAGTAATAGCGCGTGGGTTTCTCTTTGGAGACCGAAGCATTCACCTCGGCAATGATCTTACTTGCATAATCAGCCAAAACGTTACCGCGCTTGGTTTCGCCAATGGCATTTGCCACCGTTTGAATACTTTGAGGCATCGTTTCAATCTCACGAAACGGTACGGTAATGGTAGGGATATGCGTTTTTTTGATCTGCTCACTCACCGTTTTAGCCATCATGTCATCTTCCCACAACAAAATCAGCTCGGGTTGATGTGCTATGAGCGTTTCAAGGTTAATATTATTGCCGCCCCCGTGAAATGAGCCAATCACCGGAAGTGACAAAAAGTAAGGATCCAAATACTTCTGGGTTGCATTGTTATTGGGATTTTTAGCCTTAAAATTCAGCCCAATCATTTTTTTGGGATTGAGCGCATATAGCAGATAATTCACTGGTGGTGATGAGCCAAATACACGTTTGATTAACACCTTCTCATCACTCACAGTGCTGCTCTCGTTAGCATAAAGCGTCATTGAGAATACCACTGTGATGATACATAGCCATCGTTTCATTTTAACTCCTTAAAAAGTCTGTTTTTTTGGCACCGCGTTTATGTCTCTGTCGCTGCGGTTGCCACGAATCCCGTATCCGTTGTGCAAAATGAGTCGTTGCCGTGTCTGGCGGCATTTTGTAAAGTTGCTACACTTCTTTAGTTTTTGAAAGGAGAAATATGTACGTAATCTGCACCACAGAGATGACGGTACGGGACAAGAGCTTTGTGCTCTCAATTCAGCACGTTCCCCATGCCGTGCTGAAGCGAAAGCGCGATGAAAAAAAAGTGAATTTTTTCGCTCTATCTTTTGTGATACAACGTTAGATAGAAAAAAATACATTATTTAATTCCTTTTTTTTCTTGATACATTTACAAACATCACTTAGCCAGCATTACTTCAGATGCCTTAATAATGGCGACAACCTCGTCTCCAACTTTAAGAGCAAGCTCACGAACCGCATCCGTAGTGATAACGGCACTGATACGGTCGTTGCTCTCTCGAAGTCGTACAATAACCTCCGTATTAACTGCCCCCATAATAACTGCCTCGGCAACGCCAAAGAGTTTATTCCGAGCACTAATGCCCAAAGCCCATCCTGTTGCCACAAGCACATGTCCTGATTGAAAAAAAGCGATGACGCGATCATCATTTTGTAACGCCATCGCTTCGGCACATTGAGTACTAATTGACGCAGTTAAAGCCGTTTTATTCAGTGTTTGCAACACAACCACTACATCTAGCGGGCCATACGTTACAGAGGTTACGATGCCATCTATCTGGTTGCGCGCACTAATCATCATAAGCTACTCTTTTTAAAACAGATAATTGATTTCAAAACGCGCATCCAGCGCGTCTGCATTTTCTTTTTTTGTATCGTTATACCCCAAACGCAAGCGCCACTGCATCTGTGTAAAATCCGGAATATTCTGTACAAATCCTGCATAATAATAGTTTTCGTCAAAATAGCCTTTATTCTCATCGGCATCCGTATGTAATACGGAAAGCTGTACAAAAAGATCTTCGTAAATACCTTTTTTATTGCCATTGCGTGTTAGTTCAATACGGTAGCTTTTGGTATCGGCCATCCAGTTATAACGTGCCATCGAGCGTGTATAACCCGCCGTTGGAAATCCGCGCCACGGTGTAATAAGATCCGCTTCGTCCATCACTTGCGAATAACCTAAATTGAGTTTATAAAGCCCATAGCCTCCCACAATACGAGCCGCAATCATTTGTGATTCAAGTGAATCGGCCTCTTTGTAACCGCCGCTCTCACCGCTTTTGCCTGCCAGTTTGCCACTGTAAGAGGCTCCTCCAATCTCGCCTGCACCGTCATCAAATTGCTTAATATAACGCACACCGGGCGTCACACTAAAACTGCCAAAGGCTATTTTATAATTAGCCTCAAACATCACTTCGCTAAGTAAGTCGGGTACCGTATAAAATGATGCATCCAACTTTAAATCACTAATGGAGCTGTTTGTAATATCTCCGGTAATGAGCGGCGTGTCGGGATCGACCCCCGCCGCACTAAGACGGCTGTAGGTAAGGCCTTTGTGCATGGCACTATCATCGTTTTCACTCCATTGACTCTGAGCGTGCGAACTTGAATTAGCATCGCCAAACACCAATACTCCGTGTGACTGCGTATGATCACGTAGTTTTTGTTCGGCCAAATAGCCCAGCGTTATTGCCGTATCTGGAATGGCCTTGGTAGAGACAACCAGTGCATCAAAGGTATTAGGGATCATCTTCGTATCGTTGGATTTGGTATAGAATGTCTCTACGAGCTGACGTCCCAAAGCAATTTGTGTTTTAGCAATACCGCTATAACGTATATATGCCTGTCCTGCCGTTGCCATCGATTTATTGCTGGTATTTGCATAATCATAACGACTAAGCACATCTTTGCCTGGTTTGAGGCTTCCAACAGGATCGTCACTATGATTAAAAAAAGCCTGCGAAAAATAGAGCCCTCCAACAAAATCCACCCCTTGATATGCACCGCTTTGATAGATTACAGAACCACCAAGCGCACTAATAAGATGATCGTTTTGTTTGTCGTTTTCATCTTCCCACTGATAATAAAAGGTATTAGAACGCAATCGCCCATAAAAAACACCATTTGAAAACATATCGCCAAAACTCTCGGCAACGTGCGGTTTTTGGTTATATACCAATTGATAATTGCTTTTAAGTGCCTGTTTAGAAGTAGTATCGGCGATAGCTGCACTACTTACCAAAATGGTAGCAGCAACACATAGTGATAACCTTACATGGTAACGCTGCATTATTTTACTTCCAAATCATAAAGTCTATTTTTTACTGATGTTAGCATCCCAAATCCTTTGTGTATTAAATGATATAACGAAATCACGACTACTTCTGCATCATTTGTTCTTCAAAATAAAAGATATTTATCGTTATTTTTGCAATGATATAACGAAATTGTCGAAAAAAGGCTTAATTAATGACGGAATATGACATATTTGTTACATGTAAAGCAAAAAAATGGTTTTATGAAGAATGTTAAAGCCCCAAAATGACATGTCCACAATCTATAAGCACATACACGGTCTGCGCCACTATAAAGCCCTCATGATTTTTTACAATTCCAACAATTTTTTTACCGCTTTCAAGCATGATGGTTACTTCAGCACTCTCATCAGAACGCTCAACCGTTGTTATAAAACCTTTTAGCAGATTTTGATGCTCGGCACAATAAGGGATTTCCAACGACAATACAACGTCACTGGATTTGATGATGGCATAAGCATCGCAGCCAACATCAAGCCCCATGGAACGTATGGACTTTTGAGTGATGTCGGCTTTAATAACATCCCCTTTGCCAAGATCAAGCGTGATAACACCGCGAAGCCCATGAAAATCAATCGCCAAAACTTTCGCTTCAAGTTGATTACGCGCACTGGTGGTTAAGAAAGTACGCGACAATATTCGTGCCAGACGTTCGGGATCATCTCCAGCTTCGGCAAAACGTTCAATAAACTGGCGGTGCAGCTCTTCAAAACGGCGAAAAGTGGCAATGAGCTCATAAGCATGTGGCGTTAGCTGCGATCCTCCCCCACCCTTACCTCCAGTGCTTTTGGTAATAATGGGTTTCTCGGCAACACGATTCATCTGGTTAATGCGTTCCCACGCCGCTTTATAGCTCATCTTCATAGCTTTGGCTGCTGCGTGCATAGAACCAGTACGCTCAATCTGCTCTAGCAGTTCAATACGCCCACTCCCTAAAAAGTTTTCGCCATCTTTGGTAAGCCAGAACCGTCCATCTATTTTCATCTGCCGCCTTCATGCTGTTTTGATACTGTATTGTAGAGTATAATTCTAATAAAACTCAAAACACCTACCTTACTTATAGATCATATGCGCTTTAACAACGCCGTCAATACTCAAATCATCACCATCACATGGAGCGTCATAAGCAAATGAAGCCTTTTTGTTTCCCATCATTTGCCAAGAGCTTACTTCGTTACTGTGCATGGCGCCTATCTTATACTTTGACGTAGTAATGTTAAGTGCCTGCAATAGTTCATCGGTAAATTCGATGGTTGCTTCATACTTTAAGATGCTCTCATGCCCTTGCGTTTCAAAACGTTTTTGTTTACAGACGCCCTGCTCTGAAACATACATGCTGATATACTCCGGCATAGTATGTTGATGCGCTTTTATCCAAATTGTACAAAGCCCATTACCGCATAAATAACCCGGTGAAAAACCTTCGGGTACAAGAATTTTTTCAAAATGCATATCATCTTCATGACCTGGTGGCTCACACAACCTAATAGCCTCATATTTCAAGCCTGGCTTTTTTTCTAGTGCCACCGTGATATTCACATCCTGATTGCTCTTTTGTATTTTTTGAATCACCGGTTGATTGGCCTGCTCTACTATCGCGCCGCCAAGCTCAAAAAGGCCATAACCTATACTTACAATAACCAATGCTATCAATACAATGAGCACAGCAATGACAATGAGGACGCTTTTGATGAACTTCATACGTTTCCCTTTGTTGATGATACATAATATAAGAATAAAGTATTGTGCCATGGCACTCATTAAAAAACCAATGCACTGTAGTTTATGTTATGATTAACAAAAGTATAAGGTGACCCATGAGTGTATCAACCCTCTTTAAGCTGGTTTTTGGCATTTCATTTGCAATTATTTTTATTCGAATTTACACTCATGATATACCTCAATCCAATGTTGAGCCACTATCGGTTCTGTCTGATCCCATACAAAGTTCTACCGATCAAAAACCCTTTTCATACAACAACTATACCATCACCCCTTTGGCCGATTTTAAAATTACAGCAAAAATTCTTTCACGCGAACGTTACTACATGGGTAGAGAAACCGATCTTTCTCCGGTTGATTTTGCTTTAGGATGGGGGCGTATGGCAGATGATAACGTTCTTAAATCTATTGCTATCTCACAATCTGGCCGCTGGTATCGCTGGCATTGCGACAGCTTTCCCATTCCAAGGCGCGAAATTGAAACCCACAGTGCCAATATGCATATGATTCCTCAAAACGACGCGATCAAAAGCATTTTACTAGATGCCTCATCAGGTGATATCATTACACTAGAAGGGGCTTTAGTGCGTGTGAATGCCAGTGATGGTTGGCATTGGAGCAGTTCACTAAGCCGTAATGACACCGGAAATGGTGCGTGCGAACTTGTTTTTGTTACATCGGCGCACATTCAAGGACATTAATAACGCTCAAATCTTTTTATTTAGCGCAATACGAACAAAAAATGCATGATAACTATAATGACATGTAAAGAGCAGTAATGAAAAGCAAAGAGGACGTTTTGGCAATGGAGATCTGTGAATGCGGTGAAAAAACCGTTGCACAGGCCATCGAAATATTTCAAAACACCTCATTGCCTTTTAGAAAGTCTAAAAAACTGGTGACTGAGTGTAATAAAAACTGTTGTCGTGCCGCTTTAGAAAAACTAAGTGACATGGTCACTTTTGGCAGGTTTGACTATGACGAAATTGCTTATCAGATTCAGTTGCGTAACGATCGACTTGCACGTTTAAAAGAAGGACTCAAAAGTGACAACTGATACGCTAGATGATCTCTACCGCTGGTTGCTAAATTTTGAAGCTATTGCACCCGATACCACACCCGAAACACTAACACAACTGACACGTTTGAATCTTGCAGCAAAAGATATTGACACGCTGCACCCTGCTTTGGCACAACTTCACAAATTACTGCATTTGGATTTGCGCCGCAACCGGATCAAACATCTTCCAGAGTGGTTTCATACACTTCCGCTTGCATCCCTTAACCTTAGCGGCAATCGCCTACAATCAATTGGAGTACTACAATCCATGACAACGTTGCGGGTATTGGATTTAAGTGCCAATACATTAAGTGAGCTGAATCACTCTTTTGATCAGATGCATTTATTACACAGCCTCAATCTTTCATTCAATGCGCTCACTTCGTTTAGTATTGCACCACTGGCATCACTTTCACATCTTGATCTTTCTAATAACTTTTTAACCGCACTTGATCCCTCCATCAATACGCTTGAAGAGCTTATTAGTCTGAACTTATCTAATAACACCATTGCCACACTGCACATCAAGCACGGCTTTGAGTTGCTTGATAAACTGGATCTCTCCTCTAATAGTATGCTAGAGCTTTCTCTCTCAGGATGCGAGATGCTTGAGCGCCTGAATATCGACGACAATCCTGGCATTAATGTAACATTCGCACCCAATTTTGCTCCTGCCTTATTGCATTACTCTGCCCTAGGGTGTGAATTTAGCCGTTGGTGCACACCGCCTTCTAAAGCATTACATACGCTCGCCATGGCTTCTAATAATCTTACGTCTGTACATGTACACGATTATCATCAGCTTTGTGAACTTGATTTAGAAGAGAACGCTATTGAATATCTTTATGAGGAATTACGACATCTTAAACATCTTGATACGCTTTTTATTGATGCCAATCCACTTCATGATGAAGAGTATGCCCGCATTGCATCACTGGGTATTTTGCACTGCGATATTGACATTAAAAGCAGCATTTTGATTGATGTCGCACGTAGCGAAGATATTGATGCTATGGCACGGCTTTTGGCGCAGCTTTTTGCTATTGAGCAAGATTTCACTATTGACTTTGAAATTCAAAAACAGGGGCTACATCAGCTCATTAAACATCCTGGAGCCATCTTACATGTAGCCCGTTTACATGATCGCGTTGTCGGCATGATTACAATGCAAGAGCTAATTTCCACCGCACAAGGCGGTGCTATTGGAGCGATTGAAGATTTAGTGGTAGATAACGCATTTCGAAACTTTGGCATTGGCTATAAACTGCTTGAATCCATGATAGAGAAAGCAAAACAGCTCCAATACGGACGTGTACAACTTAGTGCCGACATGCATAATGAACGTGCCCTCGCTTTTTACCGACGATACGGTTTTTTAAAAACCCGTCTTAATGCTTATCATTTCTCACTATAAACCAAATTTTCTGATTCACCGTTTACAAAGACTACCATACCCAACAAATTGTCGCAAAGTGCGCCACTATACATATATCATTCCTACAAAACCGTCATTTTTGTAACATCTTGTCAGATCAATGAGACGCAAAACCCAAGAACGCATTGTGCAATAGCAGTGAAGAAGTACAACTCAACACAAGGGGAATAAAATGGCTGAACTTCGTCAAATAGCATTCTATGGTAAAGGCGGGATTGGTAAATCAACCACATCTCAAAACACGTTGGCATCAATGGCCCATTACTTTGATAAAAATATTTTAATTGTTGGATGTGACCCAAAAGCAGACTCAACGCGTTTGATTCTTCATGAAAAAGCACAAAACACTATTCTTCAGCTTGCTGCTGAAATGGGTACTGTTGAAGATCTTGAACTTGAAGATGCATGTAAACCAGGTGCGGGTATTTTTGCTCCAGATGCACCAGGTGGCTGGATCAATTGTACTGAGTCTGGTGGACCAGAGCCAGGAGTTGGTTGTGCAGGTCGCGGTGTTATTACAGCGATTAACTTTCTTGAAGAAGAAGGCGCTTACGAAGAAGAAGGTTTAGATTTCGTATCTTACGACGTACTTGGTGACGTTGTTTGTGGTGGATTCGCTATGCCAATTCGTGAAGGTAAAGCACAAGAAATTTACATTGTAATGTCTGGTGAGATGATGGCAATGTATGCAGCTAACAATATCTCTAAAGGGATTTTGAAATACGCTAACACTGGTGGTGTACGTCTTGCAGGTCTAATCTGTAATGCTCGTATGACTGACCGTGAGTATGACCTTGCATGGGCACTTGCTCGTGAACTTGGAACTCAAATGATTCACTTTGTACCACGTAACAATATTGTTCAGCACGCTGAACTTCGTCGTATGACAGTTGTTGAGTACAGCCCAAAATCTGACCAGGCTCTTGAATATAAAGAACTGGCTCGCAAAATTATTGCAAACGATATGAAAATCATCCCAACACCACTTGAAATGGATGACCTTGAAGACCTTCTTATGGAATTCGGTCTTGAAGAAGAGGTTCTTGAAGATGAAGTTGGTAAGGCAGCAGAAGCTTAATTAGCTTTTTCCAAAACTTACATGTAACACGCGTCCTTCCCCTTTTTGGGGAACAGATATTCTCATAATGAAAAGAAAATAATAGACAATGAAGGAGAATTATATGTTTATTTTAGGTTTCCACTTCCCAGCTGATATGGGTAACAACATTCCAGATGAAAAAGTTGTTGAAAAACTTGACAATTCAGGCGTAGATACTAACGGCATTAACGAAATCAAACTGATTAGCGAAAGCCGCGAAGGTCAAAAAGAAGAGCTTTCTTATACTAATAAAAGCACTTTTATGTTCAAAGCGCTTGTACACTATGCAAAAACAGCCGAGACAGACTATATGATCTATACAAACCGTTACCAAATTTCTGAACTTTCCAAGCGTCTGGACAGTGACGATGAAACAATGGCCCTTTGTAAAAAACTCGACTCTATGGCGCAGTTCAAAATCAAAGTTGCGTAAATTATAATTTAATATCATAGAGGAGGAAATAATGGGTCCAGAATCATTGGAAGCAAAACAGAAAGCTGCGGTTGAGGAAGTACTCGCTGCTTACCCGGCTAAAGCTGCTAAAAACCGTGCGAAACACCTTGGTGTTGGCGGTCCGGAAGACGAAAGTCAAAAAACATGCGGTAATGTACGTTCAAACAAAAAAACTGTTCCAGGTGTTATGAGCCAACGTGGTTGTGCTTATGCCGGTTCAAAAGGGGTTGTTTGGGGTCCGGTTAAAGATATGGTTCATATCTCTCATGGTCCTATCGGCTGTGGTCAATATTCACGTGCCGGTCGTCGTAACTACTACATTGGTACTACAGGTGTTGATACCTTCGTAACGATGAACTTTTCTTCGGATTTTCAAGAGAAAGATATCGTTTTCGGTGGCGATAAAAAACTAACTAAATGTTTAGAAGAGATTGATGCACTCTTTCCATTAAACAATGGTATCACTGTACAATCAGAGTGTCCTATCGGTTTGATCGGTGACGACATTAATGCTACTTCTAAAATGTATGCAAAACAAACAGGTAACACCATTGTTCCTGTAAACTGTGAAGGTTTCCGTGGGGTATCTCAGTCATTGGGTCACCACATTGCAAATGACACGGTTCGTGATTATGTTTTTGATGGTAATCCAGCAATGCTTGGTGAGCCAGTTGCAGTGACTGATTATGATGTTGCCATTATCGGGGATTACAACATTGGTGGTGATGCATGGTCAAGCCGTATTCTTTTAGAAGAGATGGGTCTTCGTGTTGTTGCTCAATGGTCAGGTGATGCAACGCTTAAAGAGATGGCACAAACAACAAAAGTAAAATTGAACCTGCTTCACTGCTACCGCTCAATGAACTATATCTCTCGCCACATGGAAAAAGAGTTTGGTATTCCATGGATTGAATATAACTTTTTTGGTCCAACTCAAACCATCAAATCACTGCGCAAAATTGCTGCATTCTTTGATGAGTCTATTCAGGCTAAATGTGAAGAAGTTATTGCTAAGTATCAACCAATTGTTGATGCCATTACAGAAAAATATCGCCCACGTTTAGAGGGTAAACAAGTTATGCTATTCGTTGGTGGTCTTCGCCCACGTCACGTTATCGGTGCGTATGAAGATCTTGGTATGGAAGTTATCGGTACAGGTTACGAATTTGCTCACGATGATGATTACAAACGTACCAAAGATGAGATTTTCCGCTCAACGGTAATTTATGATGATGTTAATGAATATGAGCTTGAAGCGTTTGTTAAAAAACTTCAACCCGATCTTGTAGCATCAGGTATTAAAGAAAAATACGTATTCCAAAAAATGGGACTTCCGTATCGTCAGATGCACTCTTGGGATTACAGCGGTCCTTACCATGGATATGACGGGTTTGCTATTTTTGCTAAAGATATGGATTTGGCAATCAACTCTCCAGTATGGGCACACAGCAAAGCACCTTGGGATCAAGAAGGAGAAGCGTAATGCAAGAGATAGACAACATTGTAAACGGACAGAAACTGTTCCAAAAGCCTGAGTATCAAAAAGTACTTGCTGATAAAAAAGAGTTTGAAGGTGGTATGGGTGCTATCAACCCTGCCAAAGTTGAAGAGATTGCCGAGTGGACTAAAACGTGGGATTACCGCGAAAAAAATCTTGCTCGTGAAGCAATCACTGTTAACCCAGCCAAAGCGTGCCAACCTCTTGGTGCCGTAATGGTAGCGCTTGGTTTTGAAGAGACTATGCCTTATGTTCATGGTTCTCATGGATGTGTTGCGTATTTTCGTTCATACTTTACAAAACACTTTAAAGAGCCTACCCCTTGTGTTTCTGACTCTATGACAGAAGATGCAGCGGTTTTTGGTGGTTTGACCAATATGAAAGATGGTCTTAAAAACTGTGCAGCGATTTATAAACCTAAAATGATTGCAGTCTCTACTACATGTATGGCTGAAGTTATCGGTGATGACCTTTATGCATTTGCTACAGCAGCAAAAGAGGAAGATGGTGGCGAATTCTTGCCAGCAGATTATCCGATTCCATATGCGCATACACCGTCATTTACAGGTAGCCACATTACGGGTTATGACAATATGATGCACGGTATCATGTCGCAATTGACTGAAGATGTTGAAGTTTCTAAAAACGAAAAAATCAACATTATTCCTGGTTTTGAAACCTATATCGGTTCAATTCGTTCGGTAAAAGCAATTGTTGAAGCGTTTGGTGCTGATTACATTATGTTGGGTGATCACTCTGACCAATGGGATATGCCTGCGGGTAACTACAGCATGTTCAGCGGCGGTACTAAAATTGAAGATGCTAAAAATTGTAAAAGCTCAAAAGCTACAATTTCACTTCAAAAATATGCTACTGTAAAAACCATGAAAATGGTACAAAAACGTTGGAAACATGCAGGTGGATTCAGCAATCCTATCGGTCTTAAAGGTACTGACGAGTTCGTTATGAAACTTGCAGAACTTACTGGTAAAGAGGTTCCTGAAAAACTTAAAATTGAGCGTGGTCGTCTTGTTGATGCTATGCAAGACTCTTATCCATACATGCACGGTAAAAAGTTTGCAATCTGGGGAGATCCAGACTTTTTAGTAGGTATGGTTTCTTTCTTGCTTGAGATGGGTGCTGAGCCTACTCACGTACTATGTAACAATCCTGGCCGTGGTTGGGACGAAGAGATCAGAGCTATGCTTGACACGTCACCTGCTGGTGCTGATTGTCATGTTTGGGCAGGCCAAGATTTGTGGCACATGCGTTCACTTCTTTTCACTGAGCCGGTAGATTTCATGATCGGTAACAGTTATGGCAAAGAGTTGATGCGTGACACGGGTATTCCACTAATTTATATTGGATTCCCAATTTTTGACCGTCACCACCTCCACCGATACTCTATCAGTGGATATGATGGTGCACTTAATTTGCTGACCTGGATCACGAACAAAGTACTTGATCAGCTTGACGAAGAGACTAAAAATATCGCGTCAACTGACTACTTTTTTGACCTCGTACGCTAAATTTACATTTCATTCCTCATTTATTTGCAGCCACTATTTGGCTGCAAAACTTTTCTAAACTATTTTTCATTTAATTCCAAACTATTATCACTATAAAAAATATGTTATTTTTGGTAAAACACCCATAATACAAACTTCTTCTCAGCTATTCTTCCTTATACTCATCGATCACTTTAATGCTCCGGAACCATAATGAATCACACCAAGCACGACGACCCACTTGCTTTAATGACACTACTTTATGTCAGTGACAATCCCGTAACATCGCATGAGTTATTAGGAATTTTTGAAGGCTTAAGCAATAAGGTTATTCATACGCATCTATCTGATGAGAGTATCACTATACTTGAACAGGGAAAACCAAATATCATTATTTTTGACATGGATAGTCTTAATAGTCACCATATTAAACTAAGCCGCTATTTTAAAGAGAAACAACCCAATATTTGCATTCTTTTTATTAGTAACTTTATGGAATGCGACCTTTTACGTGAAGCCATCAACATCGGTATTAGCTGCTATATGTCCAAACCCGTAGATACAAATCTGCTCATCAAAACTTTGCAGCACGAAGCTGAACGTATGCTAAAACTCAAAACGGCGCACGAAGCCGAACATCTTGTTGAAGAGTATCTCAAAGCGTTCGATAGCAGCGTTATTTTTTCAAAAACCAATCCTAAAGGCATTATCACCTATGCCAACGACGCTTTCTCGCAAATATCTGGTTACACCAAAGAGGAGCTTTTAGGAAAGTCCCACAATATTGTTCGTCATCCCGACATGCCTAAAAGTACGTTTCAAAGCCTATGGCATACCATTCAAAACGGTCATATATGGAAAGGCGTCCTAACCAATCAACGTAAAGACAAATCGGCTTATACCGTTGAATCTACGATTATTCCTATTTTAAACAGTGACGGATCCATACGTGAGTATATTGCCATACGATTTGATCTTTCAGATCGTTCAAACTACAACGCTGATGTTCAAGATGCCATTCGTTACAATGAAAAGATGGCGCTCTCACGCTCTTACGAGCTGATGCAACAAATTTATATTGATCATACAACGAAACTTCCTAATGCCATGGCATTACGCCGCGATATCCAAGGCTATACCAAAGGTACCGTCTTTTTGCTTGATGTCAATAATTTTAATATTTTTAATAAACTTCACGGCTACACCTATGGCGATAAACTACTGGCTCTTATGACCAGCCATCTCTCTTCTATGATGGGTGAAAAAGAGATTCTTTACAAAATGAGTGCGGATCAGTTCGTTATCTTATCCAGTCATGATGAGCGTCATTATATTGATCATCTGGCTAATCTGATTTTTGCTTTTTTTGACAACAGTGAGCTTATTATCGATACTATCGAAAATCAGGTCACTTTTAGCATGGGGATTGCCAATATCATTAAAGATCGTGATGCCATTATTGATGCAGAATTTGCTTTAGACGTCTCAAAACGCCACGGTAAACGCATCAAAGTTATTTATAACGAAAAAAGCGAAGAGTTTGAACAAGAACGTGAAAGCATCGAATGGCTCAACCGTACACGAAACTTTATCTACAAAGATCAGATTGTGCCATTTTATCAACCCATTGTTGATGTCAAAACTCGAAAACTTTACAAATATGAAGCATTGGCACGTGTTATTGATGAAGGTGAATTGATTCAACCCGATAAATTTTTAAATGCAGTGGATCGGCTGGGACTTACCACCTCCATGACCAAAGCAATCATCAATAAAACGTTTGAACGCTTTAGTGGAACCAACACTATGTTTTCCATCAATATTACCGAACGCGACATCATGGATGGCTATCTTATGGATTTTATTAAAGCAAAAGTAAAACGCTATCGCATCAATCCCAATAATGTTACGTTTGAAGTGCTGGAAAATTTAACATTGTCACAAGAGGGCGATATGGTGACAAAAACCATAGGATTAATTAAAAATTACGGCTGTCATATCGCCATTGATGACTTTGGCAGCGAAAACTCTAATTTTGGGCGTATTCTTTCACTGCAATCAGATTATTTAAAAATTGATGGCCTGTTCATTAAAGGATGTGATCAAGACGAGAGTAAACAAAAGATCATTTCGGCAATCGTAGAACTTTCCAAACGATTAGATATCATGACCATTGCAGAATACGTAGAATCTGAAAGTATTTTTCAAACAATCAAAAAACTAGGTGTTAATTATGCTCAAGGGTATCTTTTTGGCAAACCCGAAGAGTTTCCAAAAATATCAGATTTATAAACCTTACATGTAGGCATTTGAGGGAGCAGTTCTATTGAACTTCAAACCCTGCTTTGATATAGTTATTGATAGTTGGTGCTGTAAATATATTACGCCAATTGCCTTTAGACTGTTTTTTAAGCTCTGTTACAAAACTTTCCATATCTGTATCGTAGCCGAGTGAATCAAGGTAGGTTTCTATAGTGCGGTTAGCATCAACATAATTACGCGTCTGGGCAAGTGATGTTGTGTCATTTGTGTAAGTGCGATAATCTTCAAGACTCATGTAGTTTTCCCCTTGACCGCTAAACCATTTTGTTTGGTCTGCTACTTCAGAGTATAGATAGTTGTCGTAAAATTCACCTATTCCAGCATTAACACTGTAGCTTAAAAGACGACCGGGACGTAGGCTATACGGATCATCAACCCCATAAAGCTCATTATTGAAAAAACGAAATGAGGTTATAGTATCGTAACCATCAAACCGTATAAGTGTGCCACTACTGATAAGGTTATAAACAATATTATCCGTTATATCTACATTACTCGTATCACCTATAACATCTATAGCATAGTTATTTAGTGCGCCATCTCCTCCCCATGAAGAAAATATATTTCCTTTAACTAAACCACCTTGCCAATCATCAACACCAAGACCCCAGCCAAGGTCTCTTTGGGTATGGTGCATACGCCCTAGATGTTGCAGAACATTGTTTGTAACATAAATGTTTTTCCATCGTGAGCCGTCATCTTGATCTTTGTTGCCACCTAAACTAATGCCGACTTCTCCCTCAACATAGAGATTGTTATCAACCAAAATATTCCAAGCTCTGATCTGATTTGATATATTTTCATCTACTGTTGTATTGGAAGTGAATTTATTTCCGATACTAGAAGGTCTTAAAAAGATATTATTTCTAAATATAGTGTTTCTACTTTCTGGAAAATAGGTGTTGTGATTAAACATTGTCGCTTGACCTTCACTTTTATTGTTGTCTTTGCCTTGTTTGTACCAGCCATTATGATCAAAAATATTCTCTTCAAGTAGCATCGAAGTCCATGATGAAAAAAGTCCTTGAGAATGTGCTGCAGTTGAATAGTTGTTGTTGATAATATTACGACGAATGATGATGTCTGGAACAGGAATAGGATCTCCTTCTTCATCGAAACTATATGTTTGCATAGAGTTTCCACCAAACCATTCAAACCAACACCCTTCTATTAAAAAACCACCGTAAGCATTGTATAAAGTACCACCAATACCGTTTGTATTTCCTATATTATCAAAGCCTAAAAAGTTTGTAGAATCAGGGTTTCTTTCATCAGCATTAGCATGGATATCTAAAAGAGCTAAATAACCACTTTTATTGAGTACAAAACCTGTATTGAGAATTAAAGGACGTTCATCATTGACGTCACCATATGCACCAACAACAGCACGTTCATTGGCTGAACGACCATACGTTAGCCAGATACTTGTTGTAGGCTCCCAACTATCTCCACGTTTTAAAAGCATATAATCTGGATACCCTGTACGCATTTGCTCCTCTGCGGCTTCGATTGTAGCATAGGGATAGATTGTACCTGTTGGATGAAATACGTCGCCGCTTATATCGTTCACACTATAAACAAGAGCCGTATCGTCGTTGCCGTTATTGGCAACATAGATAATGCGCGAATCCAAAGAGGGTGTCAGAATTGACCAGCCATTTGAGTCTTTAGGTGGAATAGTGAAATTATTCTCCCAACTAACGGCATAGTTTTCTTGATTATTTGAAACCACTGAGATATATCGAACTAAAGTAACTTTATTCCCATTAGAATCAGTTACAGAGTAAGTAATCGTGTAGTTCCCTATGGTGCTTGTATCAAGTGTTGAGGTAGTTTGAATATCTGCTGTGATATTGCCATCTTCAGTATCATAAGCACTTACTCCAGGATCACTAAAGGTATCTCCAACAGTAATTTGCATCTCACTGGCTCCACTTAGAGTAAGAGTAGGAGCAGTATTATCCGAGCTTACGGAACTGTTTGATTCGGAACTAAGAGAACTATTAGTTTCAGAACTGACAGAGCTGTTTGATTCAGAACTAAAACTTGAACTTTGCAAACTTGCACTGGACAAGAAAATTTCTGAACTTTGTAATTGTGAACTGCTGGAAAAAGATAGTGTGGAACTGTTTTGATTCACATCTATCGACGTACTTTGCGCGCTGCTTTGTGCTATTGCCAAAGAGGAGCTTGAATTCAGTGATGAAGAGGATTCGGCCAAAGGGGCATCGAGGCCTGTTCCATCGCTGTTACAGCCTGCGAAAAAAATGAATGCCGCTAAAGCAGCCAAGTGGGCATTATGCATAAAATTGTCCTAAAAGTACTTTCAGTTATTTTACTTTTTTTACACTTTATTTACACTTGTAAATCGGTAAAAAAAGAGAACAGTTCTTATGGCCGTTACATGCATTGCCAGAGCTTTAAAAAGCTCTCTTCCGCCTGTGAAATTAATTCTTTTTTTGACTTTGGTCCCGCCATTAAGGAGTCCAATATTTAAGAATCAAACTGAAACAATAAATTCCCCGCAAACTCTAAATAAAGGCTTTTTTTACGCTCATCAAGGGTTTCAAAATTACTATGAATATAGCTTTCAACGTGCTGATTTAGCGCCTCTTCGTCAATATGATCTTGCAGCATTAACTCCATCGCGGCGAAACGTTCTAAAATTTTATCAAATTCACTCTCTTTCAAATCACTTGAAAGCTTGTTAAAAAAGTCCCAAAATTTAGATTGTGGTGTTCCGCCAAAAACACTCTCATCCGCTTCAATCTCTTCAAAATATGCGTCGAATTTTCCCATAATTATTCCTTACATGTATCTCTTGTGTTGCTATAGTACTTTAGCCTTACTCTGATCTGCCTGAGCTTTATTTAAAAGAAAAAAACAGCACGGTATCATTTAAACTTAGCTCAAAACTCAAGCCAGCTCCAAACGATAACGCCCATCATCACTGATAGGAAGCTCTTTGAGTTTTCCACCATGCACTAACGGCCCAAGTCCCATTTGAATATAAGATTTCAGTGTCTTTGCATCACTCTCTTTTTTGCGTTCATTTTCAGGATAAAGTTCCATAATCTCGGCAACATCAAGAGGTTTTTTTGTTGCTTCGAACACACCTAAAATCTCTTTGCCAAGCTCTTTTTGCAATTTATCAATCGCCTTTTGCATCTCTTTGGCTTTTTGCTTATCGAGTGATTTCTGACCCATGTGTGCTCCATTTTTTATTGAAATTATACTATACTCCCGTTTGCATGCGCTCATTTCAAAATCTTCTCGTATTACAGAACCTTTATCGGCTCAAAGCTGTCGGTTTCGAATACATCGATCCTATTGTTATTAATCATAAAAACGACGGAGCACTTCCGAACGATTTAGGTACAATATCACACCTGATATCAGGGTGCCATCTATGTGACTTAAGCAAATCACGCACACAAAGTATGAGCGGTTTTGGTAATTTTAATGCACAACTGATGATAGTGGATGCTTTTGTCTCGGTTGCTGATGATGAGAGCAACCGCTATTTTTCAGGACGCTCAGGTGACTCATTGCAAAAAATGATACAAAATGTTCTTCAATTGCCGCTTGAACACATTTTTTACACGCACGGAGTCAAATGCAAACCACTAGGAACCAAGCACCCTTCTAATTCAGAAATTCAAAGCTGTAAACCATATATGTTTAAACAAATTGAACTGATCCAACCTAAAGTCATTCTTGCCCTTGGTGAAGAGACGTATCAAATGCTAACAGATGACTACACCGCGTTTGAGCATATTCGTGGCCGTGCCATACGATTTGGTGAACATCTCATTGTGGCCATCTACCATCCTGCGTATTTACTGCGCAATCCTTCGCTTAAAGCTGTGACCTTGCATGATCTGAATATGGTTAAAGGACTTCTATGAAATTTTTAGCACTGCTACTTCCTGTAATGCTATTTGCTGAGAGCTATTTGGTCTCTAACCTTCCACTGCCTAAGACCTATATTCAAAATCTTGATATTGGTACCTGTGATACCGAATGTTTAGAGCAATATCTTAAATATGGCGAAATTTTTTCGTTTTTAGCACACGCACAAACTCCGTTAAAAGATCCAATGCTTAACGAAATTCGTATGATTCATATTTCGCTTTTTAATCTAAGCACTCCAGCCAATAGTAATGAACTCAAAATCGCCATGCTGTTGCCACACCGACAAATTGGTCGCTATGCCCAATCTACCACCAATGCACTTTTTGCTTACATGCTTGCACAAAATGTTAATTATGAATTTAAAAGCTTCTACATCGAAGATGAATCCGAAGCATCCATAGAAAAAGCAATTGAAACTATTAGTGATGAAGGATATCACTATCTTATTGCCCCGCTTACAATAGAAGGGGCCGAACATTTAGCAAAAATTCCAAACGAATTGCAGATTTACATTCCAACCGTTAATCGAAACGACATTAACGAAACGGCTTCGGATATCTTTTTTGGCGGTATCGATTATCAAGCGCAAATTGAAGCACTCATGAGGTATGTCAAAGACCCGCTAGTTATTTTTTATGATGAATCACGCTTAGGACGCGATCTCAAAGACCGCACGCGCGATGCTTATGCCCTTCTTGAAACAGACAGTCCAATAGCACGAAAAATTTATAGCTACGGTATTTCTAAAAAAAGCTCAAATCTTAAATATCCACTCAGTGCTAATCCGCTTCTTGAAAATGCGAGTTTTATGCTTAACACCCCCGTGGTTAAAAGCGGTATGATTATGTCTCAAATCACCCTTTTTGATGTCAATGCCAGTAATATTCTCTCAACCCAGATTAATTACGATCCTCTGCTTTTTACGCTGACGCAGTATCATGATCGTGACACCATGCTAATTGCCAACTCCATCAATCTGCACAACAACGTTATTACCGAAGCAAACGCCCTCTTAAACAACGATATCCAGTTTGATTGGATCAACTATGCTACCACCATAGGCAGCGACTACTTTTATTCTCTAGCAACATCCCATGATCGCGAATACAATCTTCCTATTTCCAACGAACAGATTCAATACCCCATCTCAATTGTACGCCCTCAGCATTCAAAGTTTGTTATTGTTGATGATCCGCTCCAGTAGCAAAGCTGTTGGCGCAGAGATTCGCGTCACTCTGCCCTCATACGTTACAAAAACCAGTGTAATCTCCATACTAAAAAGCAGCTCTTCTTCACGGTAAATTTCTTGTAAAAGCGTAAATGAAGCCCCTTTCATCAAGAGCAATTGGCTCTTTACATGTAGAATGTCTGCAAATTTTGCCGGGCTTTTAAAATCCGCTTTAATATTACGAACTACAAATTGCCCCTCCTCCATCGCCGGAGAGCTACCATTTTCAAAAAAAAGCTCACTTCGCGCCCGCTCGCAATACTTTAAATAGTTAGAGTGATACACCACCCCACCCAAATCAGTATCTTCGTAATAGACTCGTATTTTCATTGCATTTTTTCCTGTTAGTTCATTTGCAAAAAATTAGACAACTTTATATTACTTTGGGATGCTAATGCTAAAACATGCGCCATCTTTCATATTTTCAACAGATAACTTTCCATTCATATATTTTTCAATAATGATTCTGCTCATATAAAGCCCAAGTCCTGTGCCATTTAAATTATTTTTCGTCGTAAAATAAGGGGTAAAAATGTCCTTTATGACATTAGCGTCTATTCCTCCTGCATTATCGCACACATCTATGAGAATCTCTTTTACATTCTCTTTGGTTGATATTGCAATGATTTTATTCTCTTTTTTACGTGCCACAAAAGCTTCAGTTGCGTTATTGATTAAATTTAGCAACACTTGCATAAGCTCCTGTTTATGAGCATGAATCGTAGCGTCACATTGGTCTTGAATCACTAACTTTATATCATGATTTTTAAGACTTAGATCTATAATCTCTTTTGTCTCTTTAACAATCGTTCTGATTAAAACTTTTTCTTTCTCTTTTGTAGGGCTAAAATAGTTTCTGAAATTATCAATTATTTGTGAAAGATTTGAAGACTCTTTTAAAATAGAATTGATATTTTCTCCCAAGTTGTTTTCATCCAAAGAATCAAGTTCAAAATCTATTAAAATATTATTTGCACCCATTGAAATAACTGTTAATGGTTGCCTCCATTGGTGGGCAATCATACTTAACATCTCACCCATGGCCGCATTGCGTGACTGTGTAAGCATCATCTCATCTTTGTGTTGCAGTTCCTGGGTTGAGACATGTATGAGATGCGATAATGCGTGTATTGTCGAACTGGCATTTTTTTCTATAGTGACCGTAACTTTTTTACTATTAGCTTTTTCTTCTTCGCTTAATGCCAATACAGTCATACTTTGATTAAGCAGCTCCTTACTTTGGGAGGTGCTAAAAAATTCGCCATAAGTAAAAAAACCGCTTGCAGGCGCTATTTGATTATAAACAAGCGTTTCATTTTCAATTTCTTCTGGCATAAATCTTCTTCGTGCCATACAGGAATAGATAAAAATGCTCTGCACAGGTTGATTGTAAAGCTTGTCAACGTGTTCTTGCGTTTTCGCAAGGATTTTATCGGCATTGCCATAACCGAATCTCACCTCATCCATAGTATGAAAGTTTCCGGCAAAAAGCAAAGAACCATCATCATTTTTACCAATAACGGCTCGGGCAATATTGATGCCATTCTTTTCTAAAATCAGAGGGAATTCAATACCGATTTGCGGTAATTGTTCACTAATATCACTACCCAAATAATAGCTGTAGGTTTCTACCGCCGTTTTATCATCAATCCTGTAGACTCTATTTTTGTCCGCTTTGGTAATTTTTAGTTTTTGGCCAATAGGGAGCCAGTCAAAACCGTAATCTGTAAATACTTTCAGATCAGGACTGCTTAAAGAGACTCCGACAACTCCGTGTGAATAGATGGCATCTTTTGTAAAAACATACGTTTGTGTAAACGTTCCATTGTCTCCGGCAAGCCCGCCTGCTACAATAACTTCTTTATGAATTGAAGTGATTCCATTAAGATATTCTTCTCCATTGGCTGCGAGACCATCAATAAAAGAGAGTATCACCTTGCTATCATCATCTATGATCTCTGTGGCCAAATTTGACCCGGCTTGAAAATAGTTTTCAAATTCATTGGAGATATATGTTTTCAAACTGACTTTTTCAAAGATGCTAAAACTGATTACGGTTTTTCCGGTAGATATATGACCATCTTTTATCTCTCCATCAGTCGTGGCACCTATTAAAGACGCCAAGGGAAAGTTTTCTAAAAAGAAAGTTGTCAGTTCACGAATAAAGGTTAAATCATTCTTACATGTAAAGACCTGGATGAGTAACTTTAGAGAGTCATGAATATTATTTTGTTGTATAAAATTATTGAGATGATCTTGGGAAGTATAATAAGTGTTTATGGTTTTCATATATGCATCTTTAAAACCTAATCAATACAAATTATTTTTTTAATTGTAAGGCACCTCTAAAAAACCTAGATGGATTTCAGAGGAAATATAAAATACGATCTGAAAGTCAAAGCACATCAACCACTACTTCTAAAAAAGTTATTTACGAGCTTCTTTTAGTGTATCGGCAATCATAAATGCCAGTTCAAGTGACTGGTCGGCATTAAGACGTGGATCACAGTGTGTATGGTAACGACTGGAGAGATCCTCTTCGGTAACTTGAAAGGTTCCGCCCACACATTCGGTAACATCTTTACCGGTCATTTCAAGATGCACACCACCAGCTATCGTGCCTTCGGCTTTATGCACTTGAAAGAACTCTTTCATTTCTGTCAAGATGGCATCAACCGGACGCGATTTGTAACCATTGGCTGTCTTATACACATTCCCGTGCATTGGATCACAACTCCATACCACATTAAGCCCGACATCTTTAATAGCACGTACTAAACGTGGCATACCTTCAAGCACTTTATTGGCACCCATACGCACAATCAAATTTAAACGCCCTGCTTCGTTTTCGGGGTTAAGGCGTTCACAAACACGTAGTAGTTCATCCGTTTGCATCGAAGGACCACATTTAAGACCAATAGGATTTTTAATCCCACGCAAAAACTCAATATGCGCACTATCAAGCTGACGAGTACGGTCTCCAATCCAAAGCATATGGGCCGAAGTATCATACCACTCTCCCGTAAGCGAGTCTTTACGTACAAATGCCTCTTCATAATTTAACAACAAAGCTTCATGAGAAGTAAAAAAGTCGGTTTCACGCAAGGTACGATAGGTACGTGCATTAATTCCGCACGCTTCCATAAAACGTAAAGAGTCTTCAATCTGACGTGCTAAATCTTCATATTTTTCACTCATCTGATTTTGCGTGGCAAACCCGAGATTCCATTTATGCACCTGATGCAAATCAGCCAAACCACCCGTTGCAAAAGCGCGCAAGAGATTTAAGGTTGCCGCAGATTGATTATAAGCTTTTACCATGCGTTGTGGATCGGGAATACGCGCTTCAGTGCTAAAATCAACACTGTTAATAATATCACCCCGATAGCTTGGCAGTGTCACGCCATCAATAGTTTCAAAATCAGCAGACCGAGGTTTGGCAAATTGACCGCCAAGACGTCCGATTTTTACAACAGGCACACCACCTGCAAATGTCATAACAACTGCCATTTGCAACAGTACCTTAAATGTATCTCTGATGTTTGAAGCATGAAATTCACTAAAACTCTCAGCACAATCACCGCCTTGGAGTAAAAATGCATTTCCTTCACATACTTCGGCCAGCTGTTTTTTTAGACTACGCGCTTCACCGGCAAAAACGAGTGGCGGATAGTTTTTAAGTTCGGCTTCTACCTGCTTTAACAGTGCTTGGTCCGGATATTCGGGCTGCTGCGAAATTGGAAAACTTCTCCAGCTCTCTGGACTCCATTGGCTCATAACATTACCTTAAAATTGTTTTTGACGCGAATTTTAGCACATGCAAGCTAAAGGAGAAGTGCTTTTTACAAGATAATCACTATCAATACCAAATCCTTTAAATGATCTTTCAACAACTACTGCTATAATTCCCCATTATTAATACGCCAGTATCATAAAAATGCTGTAACACTTGTGACTCAGACGGATATTTCATGAAAACCAACGAAGCAAAACGGATTATTTCCGAAGTCTATAATGAACTAATCGCTCGTCTTGAGAACAGCGATGCTGATATTACTGAAAGCGAAATCATTGACTTTTTGCATACTATTGCCAAAGGGCTCTCAAACACCTCTTTTCAATTCCCGTTGAACCTGCATACGGTAAATTCAAATCTTGAAAATGATTATGAAGCATTAGCAAAGCAGAGCATTGATTCTTATCGCTCAAGCAATGACGCTATCAGCTCTATTCATCAACGCCATTCTCAAATCTTAGACGATGCCCATATCCAAAAAAATCTCATCGATTCTTCATCGCTTCTATCGCGTTTTCAAGAAGTTCAGGATCATATGAACAGCGAAGTTACCAAAGCCAATGAAACGATCTCATCGCTTTTATTACGCATTAATGATTTGGAACGTAAATCCAATACCGATCCTCTCACAAAAGTGCTCAACCGTAAAGCGATGGATGATTACCTGCTTTCAGTATGTTCTCACACCCCACTATCTGAAAACTTTCATCTTATGATGATTGATATTGATGATTTTAAAGAGATTAATGACTCATTTGGGCATCTTGCCGGTGATAAAGTGCTTATTTTTCTCTCAAGCATTTTTAAAAAAACCGTTCGTGAAGGCGATAAAATTTTTCGTTATGGCGGTGAAGAGTTTGTAATTGTTGTTAACCGTACGGATACTAAAGGCTCCGTTATGGTTGCGGAACGTATCTTGGAACTGGTACGCCAAAACAAACTGCTTTTTAAAAGCAAACAGATGAGTATCACACTTAGTATCGGTATTACCCATTGTGTGCAAAATGATGTACCTGAAAATATTATAGAGCGTGCCGATAAAGCGCTTTATCGTGCTAAAAGTCTTGGTAAGAATCAATTTCAGATTGATGAAGGATAAGTATGAATATTCACTATTTTGACATCATTGTTGGTGTTATAGTGTTATTGTTAGGTCTCAAAGGGATTTTAAACGGTTTTTTCAAAGAGCTTTTTGGTCTTATTGGGATTATTGGCGGCATTTTTGTTGCCTCACGTTTTAGTCAAGAGACAGGAAGCCTCATTAGCAATGCCATCTTCCATTTTGAAAGTGAATCGGCGATCAAGCTAACCGGATTTTTACTCACTCTAGCCGTTTTTTGGGCCACTATGATTGGCTTAGGCATTCTGTTTAAAAAACTCAGTAAAGTCAGCGGATTGGGGCCTGTTGATAAACTTATGGGCTTTATTGTAGGCAGTGGTAAATTCTTTTTAATTGCTGCTGTCATCGTATACGCACTTTATAATATCAAAGCCATTAAAACCAATTTGGCTCCCGCAATGCAAACAAGTATTTTGTTTCCCGTGCTTGTGGAAGTGGGTGAAATTATCATGCATGTTGATCCCACGGATCTTAGCAATGATCTTAACAAAAGCATCGTTTCAGGCGTACAAAAAGCTGGCAATCAAGCGCAGATTATTATTGAAACCAAAGCAAAGGCACTGGCGGAGGAAGTAACCGATAATTTACCACAGCACAAGGAAGAGTAATGGAAGCAACCGAATTCACCCAACGTACTGTTGAGTATGAGACCTTACTGAAACGCTTTAAAGAGCTCCTCAAAAAAAATGGTTACAAATACACCATCCAACGTGAAGTGATATTGGAAATTTTATATCAAAGCGATGAGCATCTGACACCCGAATCACTGCATCATTTGATTAAAGAACGCTATCCTGAGCTAAAAACCGGTATTGCAACGGTATATCGCACACTCTCTTTGCTTGAAGACTCCGATATGGTCACCTCTCTTTCATTTGGTGCACAAGGCAAAAAATATGAGTTGGGAGCAAAAGAGCATCATGATCATATGATCTGCACGGAGTGTGGCGCTATTACGGAGTTTGTAGATGCATCCATTGAAGAGCGACAACATAAAATTGCTAAAGAGTTTGGATTTACCATGCTAGATCACTCCATGCAAATTTATGGAATCTGCAAAAAATGCAAAGACAAAAAAAATAACCCCACGTCATAAAGGAAAAGCTATTGGTTTTTGACAATCCTTACATACAGCAACGCATCGAAAAGGCCGAACGTCTCAGACAAGCAGGCTTTAACCCTTATGCCAATGTGAGCCGCCGTAATACTACGATTTCTAAATATATCAATGTCAACAGTGATGTTAGCAGTATGAGCGAACATCGTGATGAAAACCGTCACTACATCGTAGCGGGACGTATCAAATTTTTTCGTTTAATGGGAAAAGCCAGTTTTTTAAAAATTGAAGATGAAAGCGGTATGCTCCAAATTTATGTGACACGCGACAATCTACCCGAAGGTTTTTATAATGAAATCTTTAAAAAAGAGATTGAAGTGGGTGACATTATCGAAGTGGGCGGTTTTCCTTTTGTGACTCAAAAAGGAGAGCTTTCATTACATGTAAAGGAGCTTACACTTCTTACCAAGGCAATATCACCGCTTCCTGAAAAGTTTCATGGCGTCACGGACAAAGAGATTCGATACCGTCAACGCTATCTTGATTTGATCATGAACACTGACGTGCGCAGAACCTTTCATATTCGCAGCCGTGTCATCTCTTTAACACGTCACTTTTTTGAAAACAAAGGCTTTTTGGAAGTTGAAACTCCCATGATGCACCCTATCGCTGGTGGTGCTAATGCCAAGCCTTTTGTTACCCACCATAATGCTTTGGGGATCGATCGTTATTTACGCATTGCTCCTGAGCTTTATCTTAAACGTCTGATTGTGGGTGGTTTTGAAGCCGTTTTTGAAATCAATCGCAATTTCCGTAATGAGGGAATGGATGCCACCCATAACCCCGAATTTACTTCGATTGAATTTTATTGGGCATATAAAACCTACAAAGACCTTATTGCCATTACCAAAGAGTATTTTGAATATCTGTTTGAGCATCTTGATCTGCCTACGATCTTGCCATACGGTGATATGAAAGTTAATTTTTCTGAATTTAATGAAATACCGCTTATTGAATCGCTTTATTCCATAGGCGGTGTACCCGAACACATTGTAACTGACAAAGAAGCTATTTTAGCCTATCTAAATGAGCATCATCTCGAAGCAAATGCACAGCTCTCTTTAGGTCAGCTTCAGGGTGCGCTTTTTGATGCTTTTGTTGAAGAGAAGCTCATTAACCCCACTTTTATTACTGAATATCCGGTTGAGATATCGCCACTGGCACGCCGCAGCGATGAAAATCCCGCCATTACAGAACGATTTGAACTTTTTATTGCCGGACGCGAAATTGCCAACGCATTTAGCGAGCTTAACGATCCACTTGATCAGCTTGAGCGTTTTGAAACGCAAATGGCATCTAAAGAGAGCGGTGATGATGAAGCGCACGAAATGGACGAAGACTTTGTTACGGCACTCAGCTATGGTATGGCTCCAACAGCAGGACAAGGTATTGGCATTGATCGCCTGGTCATGCTACTGACCAATCAGCACTCCATTCGGGATGTCTTGCTCTTTCCCGCAATGAAACCCCTAAAAAATGAAACCCCAACAGAAGAAGAGGAATAACATGAGTTTTTTAAAAGCATTTGATAATGATATTTATACCTTGTGCGAACAAGAGTTAGCGCGTCAATCAGACCACCTGGAGATGATCGCATCAGAAAACTTTACATTGCCCGCCGTCATGGAAGCGATGGGTTCAGTTTTTACAAACAAATATGCCGAAGGTTACCCTTATAAACGTTACTACGGTGGTTGTGAATTTGCTGATCAGGTTGAACAACTGGCTATTGATCGTGCTTGCGAACTTTTTAAATGTCAATTTGCCAACGTTCAGCCGCATTCTGGTTCTCAAGCCAATGGTGCTGTTTATGCCGCGCTGCTTCAAGCGGGTGATAAACTTTTGGGTATGGATTTAAGCCACGGTGGTCACCTGACACATGGTGCCAAACCCAGTTTTTCAGGAAAAAACTACCACAGTTTTACCTATGGTGTCGAACTTGATGGACGTATCAACTATGACAAGGTTATGGAAATTGCCACCATTGTTCAGCCTAAAATCATTGTTTGTGGTGCATCAGCTTACGCCCGTGAAATTGACTTTAAACGTTTCCGTGAGATCGCTGATGCGGTTGGTGCTATTTTATTTGCCGACATTGCGCACATTGCAGGACTTGTTGCAGCAGGCGAACACCCAAGTCCGTTTCCGTATGCCGATGTGGTCACTACTACCACGCACAAAACACTTGCCGGACCTCGCGGCGGTATGATTATGACCAACGATGAAGAGATTGCTAAAAAAATCAACTCTGCTATCTTTCCTGGTCTTCAAGGCGGTCCGCTTGTACATGTAATCGCTGCCAAAGCCGTGGGTTTCAAACACAATCTCTCGGATGCGTGGAAAGCACATGCCAAACAGGTTAAGGCTAATGCCAAAGTACTGGCCGACGTTTTAATACAACGTGGTTATGATGTTGTCAGTGGCGGTACGGACAACCATTTGGTTCTGCTATCATTTCTTAACAAACCTTTTAGCGGGAAAGACGCGGATGCTGCGTTAGGACGCGCTGGTATTACGGTCAATAAAAACACGGTACCGGGTGAGACACGTTCGCCGTTTGTAACGTCTGGTATTCGTATTGGTTCACCTGCCCTGACCTCACGCGGTATGAAAGAAAAAGAGTTTGAAATCATTGCCAATAAAATTGCCGATGTCCTTGACGATATTGAAAATGAAGCCGCACAAGAGCAGATTAAACAAGAGCTCAAAATGCTTGCTCAAGATTTTATTATTTACGAACAACCAACTTATTAATCAAAGGAATACGTATGCCCGTTTCACCAATGGATCTCAAACTTATCAAGATGTTGACTGATCATTACTGGATCAAAAATGAGAATGTCGTTGATAAAATTTTATTTAAAGGGCGTACGTTTTACAACAAATATGAGCGTGTTGATAAAATGATGACACAATCCATTATCAATGATCATCTCAAAGGTGACATTACGATTGCGCATTCTTTGATTAACAAGCAAGAGAAAGTAGAAAACATTGTTATTGATTATAATGGTAGAGATCCTGAACGTTTTTACCATAAGGCACAACTTTTGCTTCGGGAAGATGGATATTTGAATTTTACGGCTTTTACAACGAAAACCGAGGGGCATTTGCACCTCTATATTCATAAAGGGCACACCACATTGCAAGAAGCGTATCAGCTGGGTAAAATGATTTCAATGAAATTAGCTGCCAAGCAACCCAAACAGTGGCGTATGTTTCCTTCGCCGGATTTGCCGAGTGAATATAATATTCTAAACCTACCGTATGAAGTCTTCGCCAAAGAGCGCGGATCAGCTTTTGCCAAACACCTCTAAAAGGAGCATCCCTTGGAAGAAAAAAATGAACTCAACGACATTATTTTAAACAAAGCAAATAGTAATGGTGGCAACAAAAAGCTACTACTTGCCGTTGCGATGTTAGCACTGATTTTAATTATTGTCGTGGTAATAATGAACTCACTAAAATCAGAAAACACTCAAAACCTGCCACAAGCAGTGTTGCCGCCAGAACCGATAGCCAAACAAAACGAAGTAGCTGATAAAGATCCGCTTTTTGAACCGGTAGAGGTGATTGAAGAAAATGTAGCAGCAAATGATGATCTTACGCAGATTGCACAAAAGCTCAAAGAGGAGAGCAATACTCCTGATGATCAGATTGTTGAAGAGGATGTTGTCGTTGTTGAACCTAAAGCACTGACACCGCCTGCAGCGCCAAAACCAGCAGCAAGCCCTGAACCGGTTAAAACCGTACAAAAAACAGAACCTAAACCTGTTGTACAAACACCTGCAAGCAAACCTGTTGCACAAAAACCGACTTCTAATAGCATTAGTAGAGGGGCTTATTATATTCAGGTGGGATCTTTTAGCAGGCTTGAGCCTTCCAAGACATTTTTAAATAACATCGAAAGCAATGGCTACACTTATACGTATCATACAGTCAAACGCAACGGTCAAGATATTAACAAAGTGTTGATCGGTCCCTTTAACAGTGAAAGCGAAGGACGTCAAGCACTCATAAAAATCCGTAAAACGATTGAATCTGGTGCCTTTATGCTAAGGATGTAATGTGATCCATGCTACACAGTTTGTTTTAGACCAATTTGCTCCTATTGCGGTCTATCAAAAGGTAAAATCGCTCTTTGCGGACGAGATTACCTTTTTGCTTGAAAGTGCCAGTAACTCTGAGGGCAATTACAGCATCATCCTCATCGGTGCACGCGAGCGTCTAACCTATAAAGAGAGTGTAACGCATTACACCGATGCCAAGGGGGCAACAACACGCCTTGATACCGATCCTTTTAGTTTCATGAAGTCTTATTATGCTGCGCTTGACACGAGCTATTATAAGCAAAAAGCTTCGGAGCTTGGTGTGGGGTATATTGATGGCTTTGTCGGCTTTATCGGGTATGACATGGTGAAGGTCTTTGAGCCTGTTTTAGTACCTTACATGCAAGAACTTAAAGATGAACTGCATACCCCGGATATGGATCTGATTTTGCCTAAACTGGTTTTGGTTTATTCGCATAAAGATCATAAAATCACCCTGCTGAGTGCTGTGGATACCAATAACTTTGAGAAACTGGAATCCCTACTCAAATCAAGTTACGACTATACCCCTTACGTGATGAACAAAGGTAATGATAAGGGCAGTTTTGCTTTTGATAAAGAGCAGTTTTTTAAAATGGTAGATGACTCCAAAGCCATGGTACGTAGCGGCGATGTCTTCCAGATTTTGATGACTAACCGCTATACCCGCAATGTCGCAGTAGATCCTTTTAGTTTTTATCGTATTTTACGCACCAAAAATCCTTCGCCTTACATGTACTTGTTGGAGTATGAAGATTTTAGTATTGTGGGCAGTTCACCTGAAGTGATGATTCGACTCCACGAAAATGAGTTGTTACTGCGTCCTATTGCCGGAACTCGCAGACGCGGTAGCACTAAAGAGCGTGATCAAGAACTAGAAGATGAGATGCTAAGCGATCCCAAAGAGCGCGCTGAGCATCTAATGCTCATTGATTTGGGACGCAATGACGTAGGGCGCGTTGCTAAAACCGGTACGGTCAAAGTTAAAGACATGATGCATGTTGAGCGCTACTCACATGTGATGCACATTGTCAGCGATGTCGTGGCACAACTGCGTGATGACAAAGATATGTTTGATCTTTTTGCTGCCGTTTTTACAGCCGGTACCATGACCGGAGCACCAAAAATTCGAGCCATGGAACTGATTGCCGAGTTTGAAGGACTTAAACGCGGGTTTTACAGCGGCGCCATTGGTTATTTTGGATTTGATGGCAATATGGATACCGCCATTACCATTCGCACCGCGCTTGTAACGCCTGAAAAAGTGATTTTGCAAGCTGGTGCCGGCATTGTAGCTGATTCCGTTCATGAGCTTGAATATCTTGAAGTTCACAACAAACTAGGTGCGCTTATGAGCTCTTTGGATGATCTGAATCCATGAAGAAACTTTTTGCCATTTTTGGCGATCCGGTAGCGCATTCGCGCTCACCGCTAATGCATAATTATGTTTTTAAATCCTTACATGTAGACGCCTGCTATACCCGTATTCATCTCAAAGACTCCCATAAACTCAAAGAGACTTTTTTTGCGCTTGGTCTCGCAGGTGCTAACGTCACCGTACCACACAAAGAAGCAGCATTTGCTGCATGTGACGAAGTTCGGGGATTTGCTAAAACTATTGGTGTTGTTAATACGCTTATCAATGAAGAGGGTCGTCTTATCGGCTACAATACTGATGCCGATGGTTTTATGTATGCAATTCGTGATTTTACTCCTGTCCACACTATTTTGCTTCTTGGTGCCGGCGGTACGGCTAAGGCATTGGCCAATAAGTTTATCAATGAGGGCTTACATGTAACACTGCTCAATCGCTCTGAGGGAAGACTCGAATACTTTAAAGCACGTGGAATGAGCTGTCATACATGGGAAACATTTGAACCGCAAGCATTTGATTTACTCGTCAATACGACTTCTGCAGGTTTGCAAGATGACGCCTACCCCGCTCCCCTTGAGCTTTTAAAACCTACACTAGAGCAATCGCGCTACGGGGCTGATGCAATCTATGGCAAGATAACGCCGTTTCTCGCACTAGCACATCAGCTCAACATCCCATCCATAGACGGTAGTGCCATGCTTTTAGCTCAAGGGGTACTGGCGTGTGAACATTTTACGCAATATCGTTTTCCAAAAGAGCAGCTCGAAGCAACCATGAACCACTCATTTGCGCTTTAGTATCAAAAATTGTTTTATTTTGTAAACGTTCTGTAACACTTCTTTGTATATAATATATCCAAATATTATATTAGGAGGAAAAATTATGCCACGACGTGTTAATAATCATCGAAAACGCCGCACAACCAAAGTTGCTAACCCCATTCGTTAAATCAATCTTCACATACTTTTTGACACTCTTGCATCGTCTCAAATGGGACGACACCCTCGCATCCACCCCATATAAATGTCTGACATGTTCCACTCTGTACATTGTAATAGTAACGCTTCATTGCAGCACGACACTTGCCACTTTTAGGAACTTGAGAACAGCGTTCATCCTTAGGTTTCACCTCAGCGGTATCTGAAGCCAGACATCCTCCAAGCATCGTTATTGCCGTTATGGCCAGAATACAACGTTTCATTTTTTATACCTTTACACGATCTTGCAATGCTCTTGTTAATGAAAGCATATCAATATTTTCCAAACTAACGCCTGTGGGAACGCCCTGGGCAATTCGGGTAAAATTAACGTCCAACTCTTGCAATTTGTCTTCAATAAAAAGAATCACCGCATCATTAGAAACGGATGGCGTCATCGCAAAAATAACCTCTTCAATCCCCTGCGCTACACGCGCTTTAAGATGTGCAACATCCAATGAATCCAGTGCTTCAAGCACAAAGTAATATCCATCAAAAAGGCCGTTCTCTTCAAACATCAAAATATCTCTGGCATGTTCTACAATACAAAGCACTTTGCTATTACGGTGTGTATCTGCACAAATATAACAGAGTTCATCTTCGCTCATACCGCCACAGCGTGTACATTTTTTAATGCTCCCAATGGCATTTTCGATCGCATGAGCAATTTTGATTGCCGAAAAACTGTCATGCATCACCATATGATACGCCAAACGCAGCGCCGATTTGTGCCCAATAGTAGGAAGCGTTTCAAGCGCTTCAACCAAACGATTGAATTTATCCAGTACGTGTTTCATGGTGTGATTGTACCCACAGAGCCCTTAGGCAGCCATATCCAAAGCTTTAAACCCTCTTTTAAACTGCCCGCCTTTTGAGCGGCTTCCTTACCAAAGCCCATAAATAAATCAGCGCGCGAAGCACCGCGAATAGCACCGCCAGTATCTTCGGCAAATGCCAACAGTTTGTAGTGATCGCTACGTAATGCCAACATGGCACCATAAGGAATATACTTTGGATCAATAGCCACCGAATGCATCGCTCTTAGTGCAACTCCCATAGAGCCTGTAGCTGTAGTGTTTTGCTCTGTAAAAAAAACAAATGCACGGTTTTCATTCAGCAATGCTTCCGCTTCTTCTGGGTGCATTTCATACCATGTTTGAATACTTTGAAGTGAAATGGATTCCGCATCTATGGCACCTTTTGCAACTAATAACTTACCAATGGAAGTGTATCGATGCCCATTTTGATCGGCATACCCTACATTAATTGTTTCATTAGTATCAAGTACAACTCTTCCCGAGCCTTGCACTTCAAGCACAAAACGCTCAAGCCTATCATCCACCCAACAAATAACGGGAGCATCTAATCCATACTCATTAATATAGGCGCGATCATAATACGCCACAACACTTCCATTCTCAAGACGTCCGCGAAGGCGCATCTGGGATAAGGAATCATACGCATCACCAAGGCTTACATGTAAGAGATCTTTAGGAGGCGCATAAAGGGGATACTGATAAGATCCATGACGCACTCGTGAACCATGAAGCAGCGGTTCATAATATCCCGTTAGCAGTGACGCATCATCAATAATGCGATAGGTATCAAAAAACGTTTTGAAAAAATCTGCGCTATCTGTGACATCCCTGGCACGCTGACATAAGGAGCCATAAAGCATTTGAGCCTTTGCATTGCCACAGTTAGCGCGAAACTGTTCTAAAGCATCCTCATAATCCGTAGTGTCAAACTCCTTAATAATACTATAATCCGCTACTAAAGCAGTATTGTTTATCTGCGGATGCTGCAAAATTTTAGGAGCACATCCCGCCAACAGCACTACAGCAGCACAATAATAAAGCACTCTTTTCATGTGCCCATTATAGCGCTTTTCGCTCCTGTCGGGTAAATTTGCTATAATTCACAAAAAATTTTTAGGTAACTTAATATGGAAGAACTCAGCTATTATGAAATTCTTGAAGTCAGCCGCAATGCTGACAAAACAGAAATTAAGAAAGCCTATCGCAAAATGGCAAAAAAATATCATCCCGATGCCAATCCCGATGATCATGAAGCAGAACATAAATTTAAGCTCTGCAACGAAGCGTATCAGGCTTTAAGTGACGACCAGAAGCGTGCTATTTATGACCGCTACGGCAAAGAAGGTCTTAAAGGTATGGGCGGATCCAGCCGCTCATCAGGTGGATTTGGCGGTTTTGACGATCTTGGCAGTATCTTTGAAGAGATGTTTGGCGGTATGAGTTCCAGCCGGAGCCGTCGCAGTAACCGTGATGCCGATAAATATCCCCTTGATCTCGGTGTTGAACTTTCCATTAGTTTTCATGAAGCCGTTTTTGGTTGTGACAAAGAAGTATCGTTTAAATATAAATCATCTTGTAAAAGTTGTAACGGTACGGGAGCAAAAGATGGCAAACTTGCTACCTGTCAACAGTGTGGTGGCAAAGGTCAGGTGTATGTTAGACAAGGCTTTATGACGTTCTCACAAACCTGTCCTGCCTGCCATGGAGAAGGAAGCGCTCCTGCAGAAAAATGTCCTACTTGTAAGGGCCTTGGCTATGAAGAGATTAGCGAAAATGTCACCATTAAGGTTCCAGCCGGTATTGATTCGGAAAACCGTCTGCGGGTTTCAGGCAAAGGTAATATCTCAAAACGCGGTACACGCGGAGATTTATATGTAACGTTCCATGTCCAAGAGGACAAACACTTTATTCGCCACGGCAATGATGTCTATCTTGAAGTGCCCGTCTTTTTTACACAAGCTGTTTCTGGCGATACGATTACCATCCCCTCTCTTACGAGTGAACTTGAATTAAAGCTGGATATCGGCACCCAGAATAAACAGCAATTTCGTTTTAGAAACGAAGGGATCTCTGATGTACACGGTCATGGCAAAGGGGATTTAATTGCGCAGGTTAATATTACCTATCCCAAAAAACTCAATGATGATCAACGTGAATTGCTTCATAAACTGCAAGAATCTTTTGGCATTGAATCCAAACCACATGAGAGTGTCTTGGAATCAGCTTTTGAGAAAGTGAAAAGCTGGTTTAGTTAAAATTTATTATTATTTTCTTTTTTTGAGAAGTTTTTAAACTTCTCCTTACTATCAAGCAAGTAAAATCATTGTATTTCAACATACTGAGTGCTCAGATGAAGACAAATCAAAGATTTACACTAATACTGGTTGTCATGCTGACAGCCCTCTTACTTGCGACACTGTTAAATGTTGCTCTTAACTTCCGTTCGCATGCCCTGAGCAGTGCTAAAGACAAAGCAATTATGACGGCATCCATTGTCAAAGACGGTTTAACGGCACATATGGTTACAGGCACAATGAGCCAACGCCAATATTTTATGGAAAGTATTTCCAAAGCCGATAATATCGAAAAGCTCTGGATTGTACGTGCACCGGCAGTAGATGAACAATATGGTCAGGGACTGGCTAATGAATACATACGTGATGCCATTGATGAAAAAGTTTTAAAAAGCGGCGTAAGCAGTCAAGAAGTTAAAGAAAATTCTCAGGGCGTACGTCTGCGCGTTACCATTCCCTATATTGCAACCGTTGATGGCACTCCAAACTGCCTAAGCTGTCACAATGTTAAAAATGGCAGTGTTTTGGGTGCCATTAGTATGGAGTTTGACATTAGTGATACTCGTAATACGGGTACACTAACCCTTCTAAAAATTCTTAGTATCAATATTGTTTTTATGATTATTGCTATTGTGTTCACCAACTATTACCTACGCCCGTTCATGCGCCACTTTGAAGACCTTCGCGAAGGTATTGAGCTTGCCTATACCGGTGATTTTAGCTACAACTTTGATGCCAAACTCAAAGGTGAAGGTGCCGAAGTCACAGAAAAGCTCAATCACCTCTTTAAAAAGATGCAACAAACTTTTGGCGAAATCAAGCACAATCTCAATACCTTTTTGACAACGCAATCCAAACTGGCCTATGATGATCCCCTGCAAGAAGCACAAATGATTATTAAAGAGCTTTCGGATGTCTATAAGTTTAAAAAGACAATTGAACTTGATGCCAATAAGCAGCAGATTCTTGAACGTATCGCTTATGTCATTCAACACAAATTTCAGATTGAGCACTTCACACTTTTTGAATTTAACCGCACTAAAGAGACGCGCACCCTTATCTATACTACCGATTCCGAAGATGCGTGTACGCATCATCTTGAAAATCTTTCAGATTGTCGGGCTTATCGCACTGCCAGTGATGTTATGTCCACCGATTTTCCTAATCTGTGCACTGCCTGTAGCGCATCACACGAGCACTATCTCTGCATCCCTTATAGCATTAATGACACCATTATGCTGGTTTTAAGCACCTATGCCGCAGAAGTGAAAGAAATTGAACGCCACCACGAAGTGATCAACAGCATTAAAAACTATCTTGAAACCGCAAAACCGGTTATTGAAAGCCGCGTGTTAATGGATCAGCTACGTGACTCTTCATTACGTGATGGCATGACCGGTTTATATAATCGTCGTTTTCTTGAAGAGTTTATTGATAAAGTCATGAAACAGACACTGCGTGAGGATGGCAAATACTCTGTCTTAATGATTGATATTGATTATTTTAAACTGGTTAATGATACCTATGGGCATGATGCCGGCGACATTGTTATTAAAGGACTCTCCAGTATTCTTAAAGAGAGCATTCGCGCCTCTGATCTTGCTATACGCTATGGTGGCGAAGAGTTTTTGGTCATGCTGCATAATGCTACTGCTGATGGTGCCAATGACGTCGCTGAAAAAATTCGTGTACGTTTTGATGCAACTAAATTTGAAGTCGGTGTTGAAACGATTCAAAAAACACTCAGTATTGGTATTTCCCATTTTCCAAGCGATGGCGAATCGATCTGGAAAGTTATTAAATATGCTGATAGTGCTTTATACGTGGCAAAAAATAACGGGCGTGATCAAGTTGTTAACTTTACGCCAGAAATGTTTAGCTACGATGAAAATAAAGCGTAACGTATTCATGACTTATATTTGTTAGCATCCGCCTCTACGATGCTAACAAACTTCACCGCAAGAAGATAGAAAGAAAAGGAATCATATTCTCTACATGTAAGCGCCTATATCCTCTCTTTGAAAAGAGTTATAGGCAAAGCTGCCTTACGCCAAACGGCGTTTAGGATAGGCGAAGATAATAATCATAAAAATAATGCCGTAGGTAATCGGCACAAAATCTGGAATTGGCACCGGATCACCTTTGGCATACGAGTGCATTCCCGCAAGATAGTAATTCACACCGAAATAGGTCATAATCACTGAAGTAAAGGCTAAAAGCGAAATAACGCTATAGCTGTAATCAGAGTAGATTGCCTTAATAAAACGCAGATGCACAACAACAGCATAAACCAAAATCGTTACCAGTGCCCAGGTCTCTTTCGGATCCCATCCCCAGTAGCGACCCCAGCTTTCATTTGCCCAAACTCCACCCAAAAAGTTACCAACAGTCAGTGTCGCTAAGCCAATCATCAGACTCATTTCATTAATAGCATTAAGCTCTTTAATGGATGCACTGATCTGTTTTTCATTACGACTATTTTTAAAAGTAAAGAGCAATAGCGTAATAAATCCAAGTAAGGCACCAAGACCTAAAAAGCCATAACTACCCGTAATCATTGAAACATGAATACTCAACCAATATGATTTTAGTACCGGCACCAAATTGGTTACCTGCGGATCCATCCAGCTTAAGTGTGCTACAAACAGCGTCAAGCCAGCTAAGATTCCCGTAGCCGCCAGAGTGATCGGTGAATTTTTAGAAAAAATAAAGCCTGCCAGTACTGTCGCCCATGAAATATATATGAGTGATTCATACCCATCTGACCATGGCGCATGCCCCGAAATATACCAGCGCATCGCAAGACCTAATGTTAATGCCATAAAAAAGAGAATTAGTAGTGTCATCGTAATACGTGTAGCCCATGCAATTTTTATTGCCGGTTTAATGATACGCGCAAACGATAAAAAGAGCAGTACAAAACCGATTAAGAAAAAGAACGGCCAGAGACGTTCAAAAATATTGAGTTTGTTATAGAGAATTTCAATATCAATTTTATTCTGGCTTGGATAAACCGCAGCTCCTTTATCTTTTTGATAATTTATAATAGCGCCTAGCATTTTATCTGCTTCGCTCCAATCACCGCTTTTCATCCCTTTATCAATAGCATTAAAGTAATTGACTGCAAGTTGACGGATTACTTCTGCATCCATAAGCTGGAATGTTTTCATCGCATCAATTGTTGCCATCCACTTATTGTCCTCATCATCAGGTGCTGGCCAAATACGCATTAATGCACCGGTATAGACCATATAAGCGACATTCACACGTTCATCCACTTGTAACACGGCTTTATCAAATTGATCCCGTTTACCCGGAGCTTTTCGAATCGCTTCTTCTACATAAGGGTTGATCTTATAACCTGACATCTCACTTGGAAATTCAAAAAATTGTGAAAATGAGGCATATTTACTGTTTTCATCAATACCAATAATTTTATTTAGCGCTTTATTTCCCGTACGAATCATACTAATTTCGCGCCATGCATCAGGAGCCAACATCATACCTAGAACAATCTGATTAGGACTCAAGCCAAGAACTTCATTACCGCGATTAACCTTGGCAATAATTTCTGATGCGAGTGTATCCATGGGCTTCATACGCCCTTGCGCATCTTGTACCATTAAGGTGCCAAATTTTTCGGCGTGTGCTTTATCAAACGAAAGAATGGTTTTAACAATGGGGTTTAGCTCCTGGGCATGAATGGGCTGAACCATCATAAACATTATCGCCACAGCACCAGCAGCGCTAGCAGCATCACGCGCTTTTTTTGACAATTTTGCAAAACGGCCGTTTTTCATAAAAAGCGCACCAAACATACCAATAGCCATCATCAAATATCCCAAATAGGTTGGTAATGTTCCCGGATCATTATTCACTGAAAGCACGGTACCCATCTCATCACGATCGTATGAAGATTGGAAAAAACGGTAGTTACGATAATCAAGTACATGATTCATATAAATTCGAAAAGGTTTTTCAATCCCTTGTTCCTTATCAATTAATACCACTTCACTAGCGTATGATGAGGGTGACATAGACCCGGGATAACGCTCTAATTGAAAATCCATCAGTTTCAGTGCAAAAGGCAACTCAATAGCTTTGGCACCATAACTCACATCAATCTCCATGCCTCCTAAAGTGACATGCTCTTTTTCACCCAAAGTGCCTTGTTCGCCTATAATCGTGACTTGCTTGCTGATATCACCACTGGATAATTCAAGTACCAACGCATCAGGACCGTTACCGCCTCGCATGCGCATTCCACTTACATCATCGGAACTCGCAAGAACCTCTTTGGCATGTTCAAAAAATTCACGTAAAACAAAACTGGTTCCCATTGCGCTGTAAAGATGACGTGTTTGCAACACCGTGGCATCGCTGGCATTAATATCCGCTTGGGAACGGTCATCCATACTCATTGAATGCATCAGCATGGTATGGCTCATAACAAGATTTCCGCCATCAACCTGCAATCCAATAACCGGCTTATTAAACTGTTTTCCCGAACCAAAATCAATAACATAGTCTGACGCTTCAAAAAAGTCACCATGATGCAGGCGCAACTGCTCTGGCTGCGCCATATTCTCACTTGTTACCATTATATTAGCAATTGCTTTACCCTTTTTAGCCGCTTCAACTTTATAAACCGCATCAGGAATGTAACGTATTAATTTGGCCTCAAAACGCTGTAAGCCTGCTTGAAAGGTATAGGTTTTCGTGTTATCTGTGATTTTTGAAAGGTAAATCGCTTCGTTAAAACTGTAATGTTCCCCTTGACTGCTTACATCAACATTAATATAGTTTTCAGCACTCAGCATAGTATTTTGAACCATACCCTCACGAATATGCATAACCCCTTCAAAACCTACATAACGAGTGATTGCAGCTCCGATTAATACAACAAAAAAAGAGAGGTGAAATAAAAACACCAATATTTTTTCTTTGCGATACATTCGAAAGTTAAGAATATTAATCAACAGATTTATTCCCAATAGTAGCATTAAAGCTTCAAACCATTTGGCATTATAAACAACGGCTTTGGCAGTCTGTGTTCCAAAATCATTTTCAATAATTGTAGCGGTCCCAATAGCAATAGCAAAGATGAGCATCAATAGTGCCATCATTTTCATTGACCCAAAAAAAGAGACAATCTGTTTCATAAATATAATTCCTACTTATCTGTATTTAGTTTCAAAAAGACAATATATCCTAATACACTTAACGAACGATTTATTTTAAAGCGCCCCAGTGAGACGCAATATTTACTGAAGTTTTCAAGGTTACATGTAAAGGGTGTATTCCTTCCATTACTGTAGAAAAACGTGAAGCCAAAAGCTTGGCATCGGATGCATTCACTTCAAAAATGAGTTCATCATGAATCTGTAGCAGCATTTTAGCAGGCAGTGCTTCATCACGAATCAATGTATCAATACGGTTCATCGAAAGCTTAATCAAATCTGCCGCACTCCCTTGAAACAGAGTATTCACCGCTTCACGCTCATAAGCGGCTTTTAGCATTGGCGTTGCCGAAGCAAAATCAAAATAGCGCCGGCGTCCCAAAAGCGTTTGAACGTAACCATCATGTTTTGCCCCTTCAACAATTGAAGCAAAATAGGTTTTGACTGTCGGAAACGATTCAAAATAACGTTCAATAATCTCTTTAGCCTCTTTGGTCGTAATACCCAAGGTTTCTGAGAGCTTTTTAGGCCCCATGCCATAGAGCAATCCAAAGTTAACTGTTTTAGCTATATGACGCTTACTCGGGGCCTCGTGCTCACCAAAAAGTGCTATTGCCGTTTGCATATGAATATCTTTGCCTTCATTAAAGGCTTCAAGCAAGACCGGATCTTTTGAAAAGTGCGCCAGTAATCTTAGCTCAATTTGCGAATAATCAATACCAATAAGCAGCATCCCTTCTGCTGCTACAAACGCTTCTCGAATGCGACGTCCCAACTCGGTTTTAGTAGGAATGTTTTGAAGATTTGGATTTTTAGAACTCAGCCGTCCTGTTGCCGTACCGGTTTGCACAAACGAAGTATAAATGCGACTTTTGGCATCATTGGCACACAATTCGAGTAACGGTTCTATATAGGTTGAATAGAGTTTAAATATCTCGCGGTACTCTAGCAACAATGCAATAACCGGATGGGCATTCTTGAGTGTACTAAGCACCTTCTCATCCGTGGAGTAGCCCGTTTTTGTTTTTTTACCTACGGGAAGATTCAGTGTCTCAAACAAAACAACACCAAGCTGTTTGGTCGAATTGATATTAAACTCACTGCCCGATACACTATAAATCTCTTGCGTCAACTCCATGAGGCGTTGTGAGACTTCGCTTTTAAATCCTTCAAGCACATTGGCATCAATGCGAATGCCCTCACGCTCCATGCGTAACAGTGTTGCAATAAATGGGTATTCAACCGCAGCGGCTTCATGCAGCATCTGTTCATTTTGCTCCATTTTCTCGCGGTATAGCTCAAACAAACGCAGTGTCATCATGGCATCTTCAGCCGCGTACTTACAGGCATCATCAAGTTCTACGGATGCAAAAGTATCCCCTTTTTTAACCGTATCTTTAAAATGAATCATTTCATGGCCAAAATGTTTTTCGGCAAGTTTGTCTAACGCAACCTGCTGTTCGGGGTTATCCAGCCACGCCATAATCATGGTATCGGCATATACGTTAAAATCATCACGTCCCAACAAGTTAGCAATAAAATGCAAATCAAACTTGATATTGTGCCCCACAACCTTACATGTAAAGAGTTTGGCTATCGCCTCTTTCGCTGCATCCAAGCTCACTTGATTGGGCACGCCCAGATAATTATGATGCATTGCCACATAGTAGGCTTGCTCTTTAGACAATGCAAAACTAAAACCAACTAAGGTATCGTTATGATAATCAAGTCCTGTCGTCTCCGTATCAAAAGCAATAATATGATCCGTATTCAAACTACTAATAATGCGCCGTAGTGTTGCGTCATCATGAATCAGCGTGGCCTGAAACGTTAATGATGGATCTGCTACCGTTTTACTTGATTGCACTTGAGTTGTTACTGCCACATTGGTATCCACCAGCTTTTTAGCATGCAATACGCGCAAAATACCATTCATTTCGTACTCTTGTAACTCATCATAAATGGCTATAAAAGGGTTTTCATCTTTCATCACAAACGTTTCAAAATCAATGGTTGAATACAGTCCGCGCTCAAGCGTTACCAACTTACGGGACATCCATGCATTTGATTCGCCTTCACGCAATTTTTTTTGCACCCCTGCAGGCGTAATTGCATCAAGGTTTTTATAAATATTTTCCAGGGTTTCGTACTGACTTAGCAGCTTTTGCGCTGTTACCTTGCCAATACCTTTAACTCCTGGAACATTATCGGCGCTGTCACCTAGTAATGCTTGAAAATCGGTAAATTGCCAAGGATGAATCCCATGTTTGTCAAAACACTCTTTTTCATTAATGATTTTGCGTTTGATGGCATCAACCAGCACCACATGATCATCTTGAATTAACTGATACAGATCTTTATCATGCGACACAATCCGTACATTGATACCCGCTTCGATGGCACAATGCGTTAGCGAAGCAATAACATCATCAGCCTCATAAGCACTTTCTGACATGGTCGTAAAACCCATCTTCTCAATCCACTCAATTGCAATAGGCAGTTGTAGGCTCAACTCTTCAGGCGGTGCTTCACGATTGGCTTTGTAATTGGGATCAATCTCATTACGAAATGTAGTTCCCTTAGAATCAAGGGCAAAAACAATATAGTCGCTAGAGTGCTCTTTATGAAGCGTGGCTATAAAATTGACAAAACCCGTTAGCAAACCGGTAGGAAAACCTTGCTTATTGCTTAGTGGCGGTAATGCATAAAACGAACGGAAAAAAAACCCGAAGGTATCAATAATTGTGATTGTCTTTTTAGACATCAATTCGCTTCGGGAAGATTAAAAAATTCGTTAATGCTGTCCTCAAGCTTTTTGACATCATATCCCGCTTGTTCTGCCTTTTGTAATCCAAAGTTGATGGCATGCTCACCAAAAGGAGCATTGACTGGAATAATCGTTTTGACAATATTTAGCGCCGTTGCATACTCACGAATCTCATCAGGAGCAGCTGAAGGATTATCAGAGTAGTGAATCATATCCACAAACTCTTTATCAAAATTCCAATGCTGAAAAATAGCCGAAGTAATGGTTGCTGTTGTATCATCTACATAAGATTTTTCAACCAAGGCTATATTAGTAGCCATTTCAATTTCAGATTTAAATGAAGTGGTGAGATCTTCTTGAATGATATCGCTGGCAATGATAATTTTTCCCGTCTCTTGTAAAAAAGCAGTTAAAAAAAGTCTGTCTGCTTTTTCACGATTCACTTTTTTGTACCATTTCATCATCAGTGAAGCCTGTTTTGATGATATTTCGGCAAACTTTTCAGATGTAATGCCATAAGGCTCCATATCGACATTCAGCAGTTTTCTTACCGAATTTCCCATAACAATGGAGCGCGTCATATTCATACCAAAAAGAGCAACCGCCTGTGAAACGTTACGAATTTCCTTACCAAAAAAGTATAGTGGTGAATTCGCCGCTTTGAGCAGGTTGGCAACAATCATGGGATCGGGTTCAATGGCTTTTACCAGTTCATTAATAGCTGAATCGGGATCATTCGTAATGCGCTGCACTTCCAATAACGTTTTTGGAAGTGGCGGAAGAGATTTAATGCTTTCGTAAATAGAGCTTTTCAAAGGGCTTCCCTTGTAGGTCTGTTTTGAGGTATTATAGCGTCACTTGCTTAAGGCCAAACTGTTTTACAGCTTAATGCAGTGCTAATTCTTTTTTCAAATAACGTCCAGTATGACTTCCTGTTGTCTCGGAAGTTTTAGCTACTATTTCAGGGGTTCCCGCAGCAATAATAGCACCGCCGCCCGACCCACCTTCTGGACCCATATCAATAATATAATCAGCATTTTTTACCATGTCTAAATTGTGTTCAATAACCAAAACCGTATTGCCAAGTTCCACAAAATGGTGTAACACACCCGTCAAACGATTCACATCATCAAAATGCAAGCCCGTAGTAGGTTCATCAAGCACATAAAGGGTCTGTCCGGTATCTTTACGGCTTAGCTCTTTGGCCAATTTAATACGTTGTGCTTCACCACCTGAGAGTGTTACTGCATTTTGTCCTAGTGTAATATATCCCAATCCGACATCGCTGAGTGTTTTTAACTTCGAAGCAATTTTAGGTACCGGAGCAAAAAACTCATAGGCTTCAGTCACACTCATATCAAGGACATCCGCAATCGTTTTAGTTTTGTACTGCACCTCAAGCGTCTGTAGGTTATAACGTTTACCATGACAACTGTCACATTTGACCATAATATCAGGCAAAAAGTGCATCTCGATTTTAATCTCCCCTTCGCCTTGACACTTCTCGCAACGTCCACCCTTAACGTTAAAACTAAAACGTGACGCCGTATATCCGCGAATTTGTGCCTCTTTGGTTTTGGCAAAAAGAGCACGAATCTCATCCATAACTCCCGTATATGTTGCGGGATTGGAGCGTGGCGTACGACCAATAGGACTCTGATCCAGATAAATCACTTTATCCAGTTGCTCCAACCCTTCAATTGACACACCCGCTATTTTTTTAACTTTTCGAGCATGATTGAGCAATTCGCGGGCCGTAGGCAGTAATGTTTGTAAAATGAGCGAACTTTTTCCACTGCCACTCACTCCCGTAACACACACAAAATTGTTCAGTGGTATCTTTACATGTAAGTCGTTGATATTATTGAGTGTGACATTTTTAATCTCAATCCACTGCTCTTGTGCTCTACGAAAAAAATACTCAATTTTTTTACGTCCAGAGAGATAATCTGCCGTCAAGGTATCTGCTTTTCGTAATTTCTCAAGCGTTCCGGCAAATACCACTTCTCCCCCAAATTTGCCAGCACCAGGACCAATATCTACAATAAAATCAGCATTTTCAATCGTCTCTTTGTCGTGTTCTACAACAATAACACTGTTACCTTTTTCCTGAAGCGATCGGAGGGTTCGAATGAGTTTGAGCGTATCGCGTTCATGTAAACCAATACTAGGCTCATCAAGCACATACATCACCCCGGTTAATCCGCTGCCAATTTGTGAAGCAATCCGAATGCGTTGCGCCTCACCCCCACTGATACTTCGAGCATCACGACTAAGTGTCAAATAGCCCAGTCCCACATCATGGAGAAAAAAGAGCCGTTCATTAATCTCTTTTAAAATCGGCTCCGCGATCATGCGCTCTTGTTCGGCCAAATACTCAAAATTTTTGGCATCGGCAAACCATTGATAGCTCTGATCAATCGGCATATTGATAATATCGGCAATCCCTTTGTCTTTAATTTTAACCGCAAGACTTTCACGTTTAAGCCGATTTGATCCGCAAACATTGCACGGTTTTTCACTCATATAATCAGCCAGATCCTTTTCATCTTTGAACATATCATAAGCGATCTTGATAATTCCCGGCCATGTACGCGTTACCGGATGATTTTTCCATTGAAACGTCACTTCATCAATACTGCCATGCATAATCGCTTTTTGCTGATGCATTTCAAGTTCGCCAAATGGAATGCTAAGATCAATTTTAATACTAAGACAAAAGGCTTTTAAAAAGGTGAAATAATACCCTTTGTTAAACCCGTAAATAATTTTCACGGCTCCTTTTTCAATACTTAAATCCGAATCAATAATCTTATCATGATCCAGTGCATAGCGAATGCCCAAACCATCACACTCCGGGCATGCGCCTTTGGGTGAATTAAATGAAAACGAAAGCGGCTCAAGCGGTTCAAAACTCACCTTGCAGTCAAAGCAGGCATTATGTTCACTGTAGTGCAGATATTTTTCTGCCAACCCCAGTTCATCATGATTGAGAATTTCCAGTTCCAGTTCGCCATAACTCTCTTTTAGTGCTTTTTCAACATCTTGGGCAATGCGTTCACGATTCTCTTCTTTAATGACAATACGATCAATCACCACTTTGATGGTATGTTTTTTGGTTTTAGAAAGCTCAATCTCTTCATCCAGACGTACCATAACGCCATCAACCATAGCACGTACATACCCTTTTTGCACCAGCGAAGCAATCAAATCAGCAAAGGTGCCTTTTTTTTCACGAATGAGCGGTGCTAAAACAACTACTTTGGCACCTTCAGGGAGTTTTTGCACCTCTTTTATAATGTCACTGACACTCATTTTTGAAATCTCTTTACCGCACAAATGGCAGTGCTGCACCCCAATACGCGCATAAAGCAACCTAAAATAATCATAAATCTCGGTAATCGTCCCCACAGTAGAACGAGGATTTTTAGAGGTGGTTTTTTGATCAATCGCAATAGCTGGAGTTAATCCCTCAATTTTGTCAACGTCAGGTTTTCCAACACGATCCAAAAACTGCCTGGCATAAGATGAAAGCGATTCAATATAACGCCGTTGCCCTTCGGCATAGAGTGTATCAAATGCCAGTGTCGACTTGCCGCTGCCGCTTAAGCCTGTACAGACAACCAATTTATTTTTGGGAATCTGCAACGAAATATTTTTAAGATTATTCTCGCGTGCACCGCGAATGGAAATAAACTGTTTATCCATGTGCCGTTACCAACCTGTACAAAAGATAGAGTGAAATAATGATGTAAAAAACTATGAGTAAACGTTTTTGAAGCACATCACTGCTTTGATGTTTTAGCCAGATTCCCATATAAACACCCCCTAACGATGCCACACCAACAATAATGCCGTTGGTATAATCAATCATTCCAACATATCCCAAACTCATTAATCCGGCAATCGATGAAAATACCACAAAAAAGAGTCCGGCTGAAATTGCATTTTTGAGTTTTACATGTAAAAAACCAACCAATAGTGGTACTAATAGTACGGATCCGCCAACACCGACTGCAATTGAAAACATTCCAAGCAAGCTTCCTAAACCCACAAGCAAGAGCGGATGTACCTTGCGCTGTATTTCATTGTGTTCAATATTTTTAAAATAGAGCCTCATCAGAGCAATCATCACAAAAAGCAAAAAGATCGCCTCTAGTGTCCACGAGCTAAACGTTTTAACCAAATAAGCGCTCGATATCGCACCTAAAAAGCCACCGATTCCAATATAAAGCACCAGTGTGATATCTAACGTACCGCGACGATGATTGATAACACTGCCAAAAATAGAGCTAAAGACCATCTGCACGACCGAGATGCCAACGGCCGCTTTCATATCCAAACCAAAAAAAAGCAAAATAGGAACCAATATCGTACCGCCGCCGATACCAAAGAATCCTGACAACGCACCGACAACAATACCTGAAAGTGCCAATTGCAGTTCCATTGATCCTCCCAAAATTGCTTGTAAACGCGCGATTATACAGCGATCGCCTTGTAATGGCTCTTAAGAATATTTCGACCAAAACATCTCATGGGTCTCCTTAATTATTAATTTACGACCAATAGCGTATAATCTTTTCATTATTGACGCGTATTGAAAGGCAAACAGGTATTATGATTCATTACATACAAAAGGCTGCCGAGAACTTTTCTATACATCAACTAGAAATTCCCAGTTCGGTTACATCTATCAATGCCAATCTGAGAACATTTATTGCTTACATAGATGTCAAAGATACTACAGATGCTTTAACACGTGTCTATCTTGGATGTGATCGTGCATTAATGCAACGTATTGCAGCCATCTATCTTTTCGAAGATACCGATGATGAACAGACGCTGAAGGATCTGTTACTTGAAGTGGCCAATATGGTCATCGGAAGTGCAAAAGTTTTGGCAGAGGAGGAGAATATTAATCCTTTTAATATCATGACACCCCATTTTGAAAAGTATGGCGCTTTTGACATTAGCTATCAAGCAAGCAGTGCACTTGATATTGATGGCACCATCATGGCCATCGCCATAAAGGATTTATAGACAATGAGTCTTGAGCCACCTGAAACTCCATCCAACATTACGCGTTTTAGCGAAGAGGAACTCAAATGGATGAATTACGAAGGATTGCTGGATATGGAAGTGGAGTTTATTGCCGATCTAGGGCAAACCGATCTCTCAATCGGCGACATACTGCGACTTGATAAAGGTTCCGTTATTGATCTGAATAAACCTGCTGGTGAGAGCGTAGAATCTTATGTCAATGGCCGTATTATCGGCAAAGGCGAAGTTATGGTTTATGAAAAAAATCTTGCGATTCGTATCAATGAAGTACTTGATTCAAGTGCCGTTTTATATTATCTTTCAAAAGAGCGCCTATGAAACTGTTTGCACTGCTTTGTGCTCCTATTATTGTTTTTGCCTCACAAATTCTTAGCTACAATATTTATGATCGCAGTGATCGTGTGGATATTATGCTCACATTTGACACACCCTATGAAGGTGTGATACGCCAACAAAAGCAGAGCAAATCAATTATTGTCAAACTTGATGATGCCTCCATAGATGCACCCAAGACAAAAGAACTCAAATCTCCTTTTTTAAACAAAGTAACACTTACTTCAGCCGGAACACAAACTCAAATTATTGCCCGAGTTCCCGATGGTATCGCCATGCAGGCCTCACGCACATCAGATGCTTACGGATTACGTTTGCGTTTTCTTAAAGAGCCTCTTTCCTCCAGTAGCATTTTATCCGAACCCGCAACCACCGCGGCACCATTTGGTGCACTGCCTACCAAGAAAGCCAATGAATTTGATAGCAGTTACATCACCGTTATTACTATTTTAATTATTGGCATTTTTATCATTCTCTGGCTTAAACGCTCATTGAACCAAACCAGCAAAACTCCTTCTGTTTCGTCACTATTTAAAAAAACTACTCAAAAAAATGTACCTGAAGGCGCCATGATACGGTTTCAAAAAGCACTGGATCAAAATAACAGTGTTTTAATGCTCGATTATGCTGATGCTAGTTATCTGGTGATTATTGGCTCTACCAATCTTGTATTGGATAAATTTCATGATAACAAACCCGTATCGCAAAACGATTTTGAAACACTGTTAAGTAATAAAGAAGAGGAGCTGGAGCGTTATTTACAAATTGATCGCGTCAATGCCAGTGAAGTTTTGCAAAGCTACAAAGAAAAAGCTTCGCAATAATCCATTATGCCATCGTTCCATTTTTAAAGAAGGTATCAACAATACCTCGAAACTCAGCTATGTCATCAACACGGTTCACCTGATCTCGTAACATTGAAGCACCTGCATAGCCTTTGGAATAGGTATGGATATGCTTACGAAACATGGAGACACCTTTAGGTCCGTAAAATTCAATCATACGGTCATAATGCTCCATGATTATCTCATATTTAATACCCAAATCAACTTCAGAACTTCCCGTTTTTAGCTGATGAAAAATCCATGGGGCTCCTACCGCACCACGACCAATCATCACACCATCTGCTCCCGTATGTTCTAGCACCCATTGCGCTTTTTCATAAGAGTCGATATCACCATTGGCAATCACCGGAATGGAAAGCAGTGCTTTGATCTCTTTTATAGCATCATAATCCACTTCGGCCTTGAATTTTCCTGCACGCGTACGGCCATGAACGGCAATAAAATCAGCCCCGCTCTCTTCAACAACACGAGCAATTTCAAGATGATTTTTTTCATTAAATCCCAGACGCACTTTTACTGTTGTCATTGATTTGTTTGAAGTTGCTTTGATGGTACGAATCAAACTTCCCATCAAATCTAGATCCCTAAGCAATGAACTTCCTGAACCATGAGAAACAATTTTTGGCACCGGACAGCCGCAATTAAAATCAATAATATCAATCCCCTCTTGTGCATTAAGCACTTCAACCGCTTTGGCAATAATCTCTGCATCAGCACCGGCAATTTGCACCGAATAGGGATCTTCATTGGGAGATTTTTCAAGCATTTTAAGTGTTTTTTGCGAGCCGTATGCCAATGCATTAGAACTAATCATTTCACTTACAGTCAAATCTGCACCAAACTTTTTAACCACGCTACGAAACGGCAAGTCGGTATACCCCGCAAGTGGTGCAAGGAGATAAAGAGGTGTATCAAAGCTAATTTTTGGATTCATAAAGCATGTATGCCTGCAAGATTAGTTGCAGACTTTTGAGGTGAAAAGATGGATACTGTAGTTTTTGCCCGCTTCTTTAAGGGCTTTGTAGGCACGAAAATGCAAATATTCATCTTCACGTGCCGCATCAAGTAGATTATTGGCTTCTTCAAGCACTTCTAAATCATATAAGGTAAAAATATAAGCCGCCATAGCATTATCATCATCATTACTAAGCCGCTCAAAAAGATCCATACGCTGTTGTGGCATCATATGACGTGATAGAACAATAGAGCCGCAAATATAATCTTCTTCATCTACATCAATCAGCTTAATCATCTCAATCAGCATCTCATTCGCTAGATCAATACCATTTTCAGGCGCATTAACCCGTAATAAGATATTACTAAGTGCTTCACGAGACATATACGTTTTATATTTAATAATCTGATTAGCCGTAGCAGTTTTGACAAAATCTTTATAAGCTTCAATGGCAAGTTCTTTATTAAAACGCTCCGGCTTGGCAAGGATATCTTCTGCAATGACATCACCTTGTTTGTAGCGATTGTAATGATTTTGAATCACCAAAGGGTTATCACTGGCTAAGTGAAATGATCGTAAATCTACCAATTTTCCAGCATTAACATCACGCAATGCATCAAGAACTTCTTGAATGGCCTTGACATTACAGCGTGTAAAATCATCTTTTGGCGTGACAACACAGTTATTAATTATGGTGCCTATTGCTTGATAACGCTCTGTTCGAAATTCATAATTACGTATCTTTTTACCTAATAATGCAGCACGAAGTGCTTCCATCAAACGCTCATAATCTTTGCGGTAACGGCGCAACTCAAAACCATTTCCAATACTGCATGAACCCATATGAAACAGACTCGCTAGATACAACACAAAAACTGGAACTACAACCCATACCGCTATAGGTAACGGAGGGAGCTGAATACCAAAAAAATTGATGCTTCGCACATCCTGAGATAAAAAAGCATATACGAACCACCCAACAAAAATCATATAGATCAATGCGGCAATGGTGTAACGTTTGATATTCATATCCTCTCCCTTAAGTCACTATAAATTGTTGTTCTTTTCAGCAATTTCCCTGCAATCAATGCAATATTTTGCATGAGGCTTTACTTTAAGTCGCTGCACACCAATAGGCTCTTCACACATCTCACAAACGCCATAAAGCCCATTTTTAATTTTACCAAGCGCTACTTCAATTTCTGCAAGCTCAATACCTTGTTGTGAACCAATAGCACTTTCGACATGATTATCGTTGCTAACCGAGGCGTAATCGCCTTCATCATTGAGTTCAAGATCTTGCAATTGATGCATTTCTTCTTCAACGCCATGGATATTTTTCATAATCTGCTCTTTACGAGCCTGTAAAATATCTTTAAAATATGTCAACTCATGTTCTCTCACCGAAACTCCTCACTTGTGGTAGGGGTGGCCGCTAGCAATCGAAAATCCCCGAAAGATTTGTTCAAGTAATACTACCTTAGCAATCTTATGGCTCATGGTCAACGAACCAAGCGAGATATTCTGATCACACGAGGCAACGAACTCATCACTGAATCCATAGGCACCCCCAATGAAAAAATGCACCGCTATTTTATCACTTAATAGCTTACTAAACTCCTGTGAATCTACTTTCTTACCCTCTGGATGCAGAGCAATTGAGTAATTTTTGGAAACATAAGGCATTAAAACCTGAGTATAAGCGTCTTGTGCCGCTTTGGGAGAGAGAGTATGGGCTTTGGCTACCTCTTTAGGGAATAGCTCAATATCTTCAATGCTGGCAAAACGTGAACTCATTTTGATCAGTTCTTTATAGAGCGGATCATAAATCGAACGCTCTTTTTTAGCAATAGCATAAATTTTAACGTTCAAGTAGCCCACTTCCTATAACATGATACGTTACATGTAAGAAGGTATCATCGAGTTTAACGCCGCCAATTGCTGCCACGGGATGACGTGATGCTGCCGCAAGTGTATCAAGCGTTGCACCAAGCACATGGGTTACCTCTTTTGTAGTGCTAGACCGATAGGCACCCAGTCCAATATAATTGAGATCGAGTCTATTGGCACTCTCAATCTCCTGAGCATTATGCGTTGAAAGTCCCAAAAGTTTATCTCTTCCTATAATGTCTCGTAACAATGAAATAGCACGGGTGGGATCGGAATCAATCTTTTGCATGTCTTCTTGACCAATATGAACACCATCGCAGTAATCAATGAGTTCATAAGCATCATTCACAATCAAATAGCCTTCAAAATGTTTACGAATTTCAATAAGTGCTTTTTTAAGATCAGCGACATCACCCGTTTTATTACGATATTGAATAATAACAGGATGGTGAATCAGGGCGATTTCAAGAAAATGGTGTAGTGAGAGCTTGTGCCGATCAAGCATTTGCTGATCACACAAGGCATAAAGTTGCATTTAAGCCTGTTGAAGCATACGCAGTAAATCGCCTAACGCCTGCTTCATTTCGTTACGGTTTACTACCATATCGATTGAACCTTTTTCAAGCAAAAATTCGGCACGCTGAAAGCCATCGGGCAGATCCGATCCAATCGTTTGTTTAATAACACGCTGTCCAGCAAAACCAATAAGTGCGCCAGGTTCAGCAATAATAATATCGCCAAGCATCGCAAACGAAGCACTGACGCCACCCATGGTAGGATCTGTCAGAACTGAGATATAAGGAAGTTTTGCATTGGCAAGTTTCGCTAATGCTGCTGATGTTTTACTCATCTGCATCAAAGAATAGGTACTCTCTTGCATCCGTGCACCACCCGATGCACTCACAATAACTAACCCCTCATTACGCTCTATAGCACGGTTTACCGCACGTACAATCTTTTCACCTTCCACAGAGCCAAGAGATCCACCCATAAAAGCAAAATCAAATACAACGATCTGCGCTGGTATGCTATTAATAGTACAAGAACCTGCCACGGCAGATGAGCTTTTTCCGGTTTTTTTGACGCCCTCTTCTACACGTTTAACGTAACTTTTTTTATCCACAAACTTTAAGGGATCCACCGGTTTTAACGTGGCATCATGCTCTTCGAAAGAGCCCTCATCTGTCAAAAGTTTAATACGCTCTTTAACGCCAATACGTAGGTGAAACCCACATTTAGGACAAACGTAATTTTGGTTTTCAATCTCTTTGTAATACATCAAAGATTGGCAAGACTGGCACTTAATCCAGTGTGCAGGAGCGTCTTCTTTACTCGCCTGTTTTCGGTTGCTGGCACTGGTAAATAGATCAAAAAGGCTCAATGCATTTCCTTTGTGTCAATGTCAAACATCCGACAAAGCCGTGTAAAAACAGCCTTGTCTTTTGAAACGATCAATAGTGTATCGTTGTAATAGGTATAAAGATCGCTGCAAATATGCAAACCTGCCGCGATATCGTAGTTGCGCATTGTACCTAAAAAGAGTACATATTCAGCAAAATGGGCATATGAGAGTGAGAGTGCCACCGCTCCAGGAGCACGAAATTTCATCTTTTTAGCAGTAAGTTGTGCCACAATTTCGGGATGATTCGGTGCTTTTTCAAAAAGACCAATTTTACTGGCATCGTTACATGTAAGCAATTGATGTATTGATTTGTTAAAGAGTGAACGTTTATATGCCGCACCATCACAACGATAAATAAAATCACCATTACTCAAATTGCAAACAATACCACAAAGCGTTTGCTCCTCGCGCATCAATGCAATTGAAATACCATAGTAAGGAAAACGAGACTTTAAATTATCACTCCCATCAATAGGATCAATAATCACGACATCATCACCCTCACCGATCCAGCCACTCTCTTCAGAAAGAATACGACCATAAGGGCTAAGCATTTCAACTAAAATAGCTTCAGAAAGCATATCGGCACCAATACTTACATCACCGCCATGGCCTATATTATGCGCAGTGGTTAATGCTTCAAAAGGTTCACGATCTAATGCCTCACGAATTTTGTTACACGCGAGATAAACAGTTTGAACAAACTGTTGCAAATCTATCAACCTAGCATCTTGATCATTGCGTGCGCTGCTTCACGGCCGTCATAAGCTGCCGTAACAACCAAATCTGCACCACGGTAACAATCCCCTCCGGCAAAAATTCCCGCAGTTGTAGTTTGATGATGGGAATCCAAAACCAAACCGCCCCATTTATTGGTTTCAATACCATTTTCAGCAAAAAAAGCAGGTACGTCAATATCAAAACCCAGTGCCATAATAATCACATCCGCTTTGACTTGAAACTCGCTACCTTTAATTTCTTCCATGCGTTGGCGTCCGCTTTCATCTTTAACACCCAGTACCGTTTTGATCATCGTAATACCGACTGCTTTGCCGTTATCTCCAAGAATGACCTCTTTAGGCGCGGCATAAAAGGTAAAATCAACACCCTCTTCAATTGCGTTTTTATACTCTTTTTGACTTCCTGGCATATTATACGCATCACGACGATAAAGACATGTTACGCTTTTAGCCCCTTCACGTCTGGCGGTTCGCACGCAGTCCATCGCTGTATCTCCACCGCCAATTACCACAACATCAAGCTCTTTAAAATCAAAAGCTTTGTCATAACTCATACCAAAATTTTTACGCTGGATGGCAGTTAAATATTGTAGTGACTTATAAACATTAGGTGCATTTTCGCCGCTAATACGTGCACTTTTGGCTTTAGTAGCACCAATCCCAATAAAAATAGCATCATGGGTATCGGCAATCTCTTCAAATGAGAGATCTTTGCCTATTTCACAATTAAGATGCAACTGCAATCCTGCTTCTTGCAATAATTCAACACGGCGCGCCACTACTTTTTTATCCAGTTTAAAGTTGGGAATACCATAGGTTAGTAATCCACCCGCACGATCAGCACGCTCATACATACTTACACCGATACCTGCACGCAATAAATATGTTGCAGCCGACAAACTCGCAGGTCCCGAACCGATAACAGCAACTTTCTTAGTTGATGTCACTCCCGGAAAATATGGTTTATACCCTTGTTTAAAACCCTCTTCATTAATGTACGCTTCCACCGATCCAATGGTGATGGCTCCATAGCCGTCATTGAGCGTACAATCACCTTCACATAGACGATCATGAGGACAGATACGTCCCATAACCTCAGGAAAAGGTGAAGGTTCATTGGAGAGCTTAAAGGCAAGTTCCAAATCTTTTTCTGCAACGGTTTTTAACCACTGCGGAATGTAGTTGTGCAGTGGACATTTATTCAAACAAAACGGATCACCGCACTGAATGCAGCGTTCGCTTTGCTGAGACGCTTCAGAAGTGTCAAAAAGCTCATAAATCTCTTTAAAATCTTTGGTGCGCTCAATCACCAAACGTTTGGAAGGATCAATTCGTCCTATAGTGACAAAATCACGCATCTTAGTCTCCTTTATCGATGTTGAGAGGTAGTTTTTTTAGATTTTTTGGTCGTACCAGCCAAAAATTTCGAATTTCAACACGAAAGTTTTCTAGCAACATACGTGCTTTTTCGCTACCGGTTTCAACGAGATACTCTTTTAGCAGACGTTTTAGGAAATGGCGTGCTTCATCGCCATCATCGGTATCAATACGCACGGCTTCAACCAACTCACGATTGACGTTTTCAACAAAGTTGTGATCATCGTCATACACAAACGAAACACCACCCGTCATACCAGCGCCAAAATTGATTCCTGTTTTGCCAAGAATAACAACAATACCGCCCGTCATATATTCGCAAGCATTATCGCCCGTACCTTCAACAATTGCTAAAGCTCCCGAGTTACGAACGGCAAAGCGTTCACCCACCGAACCGCTGATATAGAGCTTACCGCCAGTAGCACCATATAAACAGGTGTTACCTCCGGCACTAAATGCTTCGCCTTGATGTTCAGGCATGATGACGATTTTGCCACCATGCATCCCTTTTCCAATGTAATCATTAGCATACCCATCAAGCTTAATGGAAACCCCGTTAATCAAAAAAGCGCCTAATGCTTGTCCAGCCACTCCTTTAAGTGCAATATTGATGGTTCCATCTTTAAGCCCGCTATCGCCGTAAAACTGTGCAATTTCACCGCTAATACGCGCCCCGAAACTACGATTTAAATTACAGATGTCACGACTAATACGAATAGGGTGATCAGGATGTTTAATGGCTGTCATCGCTTCTTTGAGCACTTCAATTTCAAAAGCGTTATCATCAAACGGAGGATTCGTTGGATGTTGACACGTATTAACACCTTCTTCGGTATGTAAAACGGCAGAAAAATCAAATTTCTTTGCAAACGCATCATCAACAACATGAAGCAGATCTGCACGTCCTATAATTTCTTCAAGACGTGTATATCCAAGTGCCGCCAAAATAGAACGAACATCTTCTGCCAAGAGTGTAAAGTAGTTAATCAACTGCCGTACATTGCCACGATAATGCTCACTACGTAGATACTCATTTTGTGTTGCAATACCCACCGAACAGCGGTTTACATGACAGATACGCAGCATTTTACACCCTATAATTGTCAGTGCGCCCGTACCAAAAGCATAACTCTCTGCACCCAACATCGCCGCTTTAATAACATCAAGTCCCGTTTTAAGGCCACCATCGGTCTGAAGGTGAACCCATTCACGCAGATTATTCACTTTGAGTGCATTGTGAGCTTCAGACAAACCAAGTTCCCATGGATTTCCGGCAAACTTAATGGAAGTTAATGGTGCAGCACCCGTACCACCGTCACCACCAGAGATAATAATTTTATCAGCATACGCTTTAGCAACCCCCGCAGCAATCGTACCGACTCCCGAAGTTGATACCAATTTCACTGTAATCGTTGCTTTTGGATTCACTTGCTTAAGGTCAAAAATCAACTGCGCCAAATCTTCAATAGAGTAAATATCATGGTGCGGTGGTGGAGAGATAAGGGTAACACCAGGTACCGTATGACGCAATCTACCAATAAGCATCGTTACTTTATGACCTGGTAATTGTCCGCCCTCTCCCGGTTTAGCCCCTTGTGCCACTTTTATCTGTATCTCTTCAGCAGAACGCAGATAAGCTGGAGTTACGCCAAAACGGCCTGATGCAACCTGTTTGATTTTAGAGTTTCGAATCGTATCAAAACGTGCCGGATCCTCACCGCCCTCACCCGAATTAGACATTGCTCCAATGGTATTCATCGCTTCAGCCAAAGTTTCATGGGCTTCAGGAGAAATTGATCCCAAACTCATTGCAGCCGATGCAAATCGTTTAAAGATGCTCTCTTTTGGTTCAACGTTATCAATGGCTATGGCTTGACGATCAGATTTTAATTCAAAAAAATCACGAATAAATTTTAAACCGCGCCCATTAACAAGATCACGCAGTTTTGCAAAATCTTTAACATCACCCGATTTTGCGACAGCATGAATAGCGTGAATCACGTCTGGACCAAAGTCATGGTGTTCTTGTCCATGATAAAATTTATAAAATCCGCCAATATTAAGAGGGAAAATACTGTTAAATCCCTCATTTGAAAAAGCTTGCTGATGGTACTTTTTAATACGGGCATCAATATCTTCATAACCAAGACCCGGAACCAAAGCTTGTGAATCACCAAAACACTCTTCTACAATGTCACGGGTCAGTCCCAACACGTCAAACAAACCCGAATTGCGATACGATGCAATGGTGGAAATTCCCATTTTTGACATTATCTTGAGCAAGCCTCCATTAAGCGCGCCATGTACTGATTTTAGTGCTTCATGACAACTTGTATCGCAATTAGGACGCTCAGCAAAAGCGACGACTGTTGCAAAAAGCAATCTTGGATATACCGCACTAGCACCATAAGCAATGAGCGTTGCAGCACCATGAGAATCTATCACTTCCCCCGTACAAGCAACAATAGAAACCAAGTGGCGAATTTTCACAGCACGCAACGCCTGATTGAGACGTCCAACAGCCATTAGCATTGGAATGACCGGGTGTTGTTTATTCAACTCCCTATCATCCAATATAACAATGCGGGTTCCTTGCTCTTTCACGGAAACAATAACTTGATTTACCAAATGCTCCAACGCACTTTTAAGATCACCCTGATAAGCAGTTGAAAAAGTCGTATTGTGATAAAAAGCTTGGTAACGCGGTGATTTCACATCTCCAAATGACTTAAGAATATCAAGTTTTTCTTTGGTAATAATAGGTGAAATTGCTTTGAGACGGTGCGCATGTTCAGGCAATTCATTAAGAATATTATGCACTTCACCAAAACCGGTATTTAAACTCATAACAACCATTTCACGAATAGGATCAATAGGTGGATTGGTCACTTGAGCAAATTTTTGTTTGAAAAAGTCACTAAAATGGCGCTGCTTAGTGCTAAATGCCGCCAAAGGGGTATCATCACCCATGGAGCTTACAGCTTCTTTGCCATCACGAATCATCGGCTCGACAACCTGTTCAATGACTTCGTGCGTCATATTAAAATAGCGCTGCGCCTGAACCAACTCGATTGGCTCAAACTCGCAACTTTTTTCATACTGTAAATCCACATGTTCTTGAAGATAGATCATGTGGTCATTCAGCCACTTCATATAGGGATTAGATGATTTAAGATAATTATTAATATCGTTATCTTTAAGAACTTTCCCAAATTTTAAATCCAAGCCTATCATCTGACCAGACTGTAAACGTCCCCGTTCTTTGATCTGATCTTCGGAGATATCGATCACACCATATTCACTAGCAATCAATAAGATGTCATTATGGGTAATAATATATTTAGAAGGTCGCAAACCATTACGATCAAGAACACAGCCGATATAACGTCCATCCGTCAGTGAAAATGCTGCCGGGCCATCCCATGCTTCAAAAACCGTGGAGTGATACTCATAAAAAGCGCGCAGTTCCGGATCCATATGCGGAGCATTTTGCCAAGGTGCCGGGATCACAGCGCGTGCCGCTTTAAAAAAGTCCATACCATTGGCAATCAAAAATTCAAAAAAGTTATCTGCACTGGCACTATCTGAAACATTTTTTTGAAGAATCGGAAGCAGTCGTTGTATCTCTTCTTGTGAAAAGACATCACTTTTAATCGATTCGGATTTGACATCCACCATAAAACGGTTTGCCTCAACCGAGTTAATTTCACCATTATGGGCAATCGCACGAAAGGGTTGCGCTAAACGCCATTTTGGCAAAGTATTTGTTGAGAAACGCTGGTGAAAAAGTGAAAAAGAGATCTTAAAATCAGGATTTTGAAAATCTTTATAAAACTCTTTAATATGAGTTGGCATCACCAACCCTTTATAAGAGATCACCCGTGAGTTCATCGATGCGATATAAAAATCTTCATCCTCACTATAAATTGCTTCGCTCTCTTTACGGCTTAAATAAAGCAATGCATCAAAACGTTGTGTTGCCATCAAAGAGTTGGGAATAATAAAAAGTTGCATAATAAACGGCAATGACGCCAGCGCCTGTTCACCTAATGCATTGGTGTCAATGGGCACCACGCGCTCAAGAACAACTTTTAGATCGTTGTTAGCACAAATATCGCTGATACTTTTTAGTTGTGACTTGTCTTTGGTGAAAACAGTAGCAACTGCAAACATTTCGGGCAGTTCAACCTCTTCATCGTGAGCAACTTTTTTCATAAACTCTGTCGGCATCGAAAGTAGCAATCCGCTACCGTCACCTGTTTTGCCATCAGCAGCAACCGCGCCGCGGTGCATCATACGCTCAAGAGCTGTAATAGCATTTTCAAGAATTTCATGGCTAGCGCGATTTTTAATATTAGCAATTAAACCGAACCCGCAGTTGTCTTTAAAAGAGCGTAACAGATCGTGATGTTCTACCATTACGTAAACCTTTGTAGTGAAACTTTTAAAATCTTTATAACTTTTTATCTCTTTTTAAGAAACAATATCATATTTAGAGATAGCAGTCGTGTATTTTAACGATTATCATGTTAAGATTTCATAAAAGTGCAGGAGTCTTTCTTGCATATAAAATAAAACGGGTAAAAAAGAAGCGTCGTTGCAGGGATTCATTATAAAAGTCAATCGGTATCGCGATGAAGACTTAATAGTTACAATAATAACCGAGCATAACTTAGAAACCCTTTACCGCTTTTACGGAGCCAGACACGGTCCGATTAATTTGGGATTTAAGATTGATTTTGAGGTCGAACGAACACTCAAAAGCTCTATCGGTAGACTTAGGGATGTTTTACACTTGGGTTATCCATGGCTTAGAGAACGTTTTAGGCTGGCTTTATGGCAACAGTTTATTGCTCTTTTCCATTCACACCTTTATGATGCAGATGATATTGGCACATTTTATTTTTTGATGCTTGATCATGCCGCATCAATCTGGCATCAACAAAATCCCAAACGCATTGCCATAGAGAGTTATGTAGCACTGCTGCGCCATGAAGGGCGACTGCATGAAGAACTTATCTGTTTTCACTGCAACCAACCTATTACAGACAATGTTGCACTGCTTCGAGCATTTTTACCTTCACATCCTGAATGCTCACATCGCTTACATGTAAATCAGGCAGCCTTGCTAGAGCTTTATCACAATGACTCTTCACTTTTTTTAGACGATACCGAAGTAGATACACTCTGGCATGTTTTGACTGAAGGCTTATAAGCGTGCATTATATTGGTTCTAAAGAGAAGCTGCTACACTTTTTACAAACTCAAATAGAAGCACATGTTCCTAACCTTGCTCAGGCATCTTTTTGTGATCTTTTTGCCGGCAGTGGGCGTGTCAGTACCCATTTTCAAACCTTGGGATGTCACATTACATGTAACGATGTAGAGTACTACAGCTATGTGCTTAATCGTGCTTATCTTACTACCGATACGCTTGAAAAATATGAAACACAGCTTGATACGCTTAATGCACTTACACCGATTAAAGGCTTTATTGCAGAGCATTATGCACCCATGGGAAGAATGAAGCGCTATTATTTTAGTAATGTGAATGCCATGAAAATTGATGCCATTCGTATGATGATAGAAGCGTGGTACCAACAGCAATATATTAATGAAACGCGCTACCTACTGCTACTGGCCACCTTGATCATAGCTGTCACCTACATTTCCAACACGGCTTCAATCTACAGTGCCTATCTTAAAAGCCTCAAAAAGAGTGCTTCACAAGCGTTACGACTTGAACCTTTACACATCACACCTGAGCGCACCAGACATCAGGTATATCGTGATGATGCCAATCAGCTGATACACCGTTTAAAAGGGGATATTTTATATCTTGATCCCCCCTATAATCTACGCCAATACGGAGCCAATTACCACCTGCTCAATACCATTGCACACTATAAACCGTTTGTACCAAAAGGCAAAACTGGACTGCCAGAATATTACAGTTCTGCCTACAGCCGCCAAAAAGATGCAAAGATGGCGCTAAAGCAGCTGCTAGAACATGCTAATTTTAAGTATATTTTTTTAAGCTATAACAGTGATGGTATTATTAACAACCACGACATTACAACCATACTGCAACCGCTAGGAACGTATGAAATGCTACAGCAAGAGCACAAACGCTTTAACAGTAAAAATGCTACATGTAAAAGCTACAAAACAACAGAATATTTACATATTTTAAAGCGTTAAAAGCTCTTTTAAATCTCATATACATAGGGCTGATACGCTCGGTCAAGTTCGGAGAGTTTCACTCCAAAAAGCGCTTTGATTCGCTCTTGCATATCGTTCCAAAACGACTCTAATATCACACTAGCTCCAACGTTGCCTTCAATACTGCACAACGTACCTTCAAGCGCTTCTATAATTTCGAGCACCTCAATTTCATATGCTGGGCGCGCAAGTTTATATCCGCCTTGAGCACCACGCGTACTACTCACAAGATTAGCACGCCGTAAAATAGCCATAAGTTGTTCTAGATAACCGTGTGAAATACGTGTCATGGCTGCAATCTCTTTGATTTGCATACTCCGCCCATTAGGCGCATGCGAAAGTACATGCATAGCCGCAAGACCGTAAATACCTTTGGATGAAATGCCTGCCATGCTACTCCCTGATCAAAATGTGATATCGTTGCAACACATAATATATTTTACACCCTAAGCAATACCCAAAACCTATTTCGAGTGCACTACAGATTAAAAATACTCCAGCAATCAATAGATGAAAAAGATTATAGTGCATATAACTGCTAATACCTAATAAGAGCATAAATAGCAGTGCAAAATAGGCCGCCAATCGTTTGGGTGCTGCATCTTCTATGCGGCTTTCAATACGCAATAAATGTTGAAACCATCGTGCCATTTGTAGTATGGGACTATACTGTTTGTTGACATAAAGGCGTACCATAAGATCAACCGCTAGCAACATTACAATGATCCAGCTCTCGCTATAGAGATGCCATAGAACTATCATAAAAATGATTAACGAAGCGATTCTAAAACGATTTGCATCTATACGCTCATAATTGATAGGACATGATTCCAACATGAGTCATCCTTAAATATTTTAAGGAGTATTGCATAAGAAAGCGTTATTGTAAAGTATTCATACTTGTTTACTAAGGATTAAAACACTAATTCTTATTTATTGTGATATACTAAATCTACTAAAAAGGGTCATCTCTAAAAACCCAAAATGAGGTCACTGATGCAAAATTTTAATGTTTACCGTTTCACGATAAGCTCCAGCAATGATGTTATGGCATTAGTTGGAGATATCGAAAACTGCCAAGGACATAAAATACTCCTGCATATTGAGACTTTTTTATACAATACCGTCTTAATGCATCATCTTGATCGTGAGCTCTCACAACGCTATGAATCGCTCAAAATTATTAAATTGTTAAATGAAGACAAAAATCATGTAACACTAACACTTTTTACCTCCAACGAACTCCCTGGTGAGAATGTTGAAGCTTTGTTGATCGAAGAACTTTATGCACAAACACGCCATCTGGATAGTGAACTTCAAACAAGCCGACAAAAACTTTTAGAGCGCTTTTATACTGATTCACTAAGCAATTTACCTAACCTGTATAAACTCCGAAGTGATCTTGAACAAGAGCCTCAAGCAACTTTCATTGTTTTAAATATTGATAACTTCAAACTTATTAACGATTTTTACGGTTTAACGGTTGGAGACTATATTCTTGAGCAATTTGCTAAAACCATTGTTGAACATGTCGATGCTGGCACTGTTTATCGCATCGCCAGTGATGAATACGGTATTGTTACCAAAAAACATCTCAATTTTTATGAGCTCAAAGAGTATCTTAACCATCTTGCTGTGCTTTTTGCACATCTAAAATATGAATATGCCGATACTGAAATATTTGTTGATGTTACTATGGCCTCTTCCAATAGTAGCAACGAAGACATTTTTTCCAAAGTCAATATGGCCCTGCGATATGCCAAAGAACATCAACTTGGGTTTTGGATCTATGAAGATCAGATGCATCTTAACAAAGAGTATGAAAGCAATTTAAAAATCGCTGCAAAAATTCGAAAAGCGATTCAACATTCGGGAGTTGTTCCCTATTTTCAACCTATTATTAATAATGAAACAGGAACAATCATCAAATTTGAAGTATTAGCACGTTTAATCGATGAAAGTGGCACCATTCTCCCACCAAACCTTTTTATTCCCGTTGCCAAAAAAATTAAAATCTATAATCTGATCACCAAAAGTATTATTGATAAAAGTTTTGCCATTTTTAGTAATAACAGCTACAACTTTAGTATCAATCTCTCTATTGATGATATTATGAATCAAGACATTTACGACTATATTATTCACACCCTTGCTACCTCTAACATGGGAGAACGCGTGGTTTTTGAATTGCTTGAAACCGAACAGATTCACAACTATAAAAAAGTACGACACTTTATCACTGAGGTACGTCGCTACAATGCCAAAATAGCCATTGATGATTTTGGCACCGGATTTTCCAACTTTTTTTATATGACTCAACTCGATCCTGACTATATCAAAATTGACGGCTCACTTATTGCCAATATTGATACCGATGCCAACGCTAAAATTGTCGTGGAAACGATTGTTAATTTTTCAAATAAACTGGGCATTAAAACCATCGCTGAATTTGTCCACTCATCTACGGTACTCTCTTGCGTTAAGCAAATCGGCATCAATTATTCGCAAGGCTTTTATATTGACAAACCGCGCCCCGATATCTCAACAAAACTATAACTGATGATATACGCACTTTGAATTTAGGGCACCTCTAATACAACAACAAAATTTCCTAACATTACGCTAATGTATTTTAGATACCATAGCCCCGTTAATTTTTATAGCAAAGGGCCCTTATGAAATTTCTAATACCACTTCTTATGCTTTTTACATTTAGTGTGTTCGCTGAAGAGCTGTACGAAGGCGATATTTTTGCCGATGAAGCATACAACATGCAAGAAAAAGGAGAGGCTGTCATTATTGATGTACGTACCAGTGTTGAATATATCTATGTTGGACATGGTGAAGGCTTTATTAATATTCCGCTTTTTGATTGGACGTATGAGCCTAAAGATATTGAAACACGGGTGCAAAGTGCTTCTTATGAGATAGAGAAAAAAACAATCAAAGACCACGTTGCTACACAAAAACTTTATAATGCCAAAGAGCGTGAAAACAAAAATTTTGTTAGTGACGTGATGAAGGTAATGAAGCTTAAAAATGTAGACAAAGTTATTTTGGTATGCCGTAGCGGCCCACGATCAAAAGTCGCGGCCAATATGCTCGCTAAAGCAGGAATCAGTGCTTATAATCTTGAAGATGGCTTCATTTTTGGATGGCAAGCCGATAAAATGCCTTGGGGCGGACAATAACGCTAAAATTTTTAGCGTTCTATCACATCGCTTTGACGTATCCAGAGTGATACGTCACGCGCAGAGTGCCATTTTTTATCTACAAAATACCCTGTAATACGAATCCATTTACCCTCTTTTTGCATTGAAGTAAACGATGTCATTGCCTTCCATCGATCAATACTTTTTCCCTCAGGTGCCTCATAAATATCAGCATCCTTGTGGACACGATAGGTTTTAGCTTCAGTCCAAATAGTTGATGCGCGCTCTTCTTCTAGCGCTTCATATTGAGGTTGCATGGTTAGTTTTGGAAAATCACTCTCTTTAGAGGCAATCTTTGGGGTATTGTCTTGTTTTAGACGTTGTTGTAATTGCACATATTTTTGTTGAAGCAACGTCAACTCTTTTTGAAGTGAGGCATAACGTTGCTGTTGCTCTTTTAATTCATTTTTAACTGTCGTATCTTGATCGCCTTGCTGCTTCTGCGCACTTGCTGATACTTTGTTTTGTGCCTTTATTGCTCTAAAGTCATGCTCCATTTTCATATGAGTGGCTTTAAGTGCAGTATGTTCACGTTCCAATGTTTCATAACGCTTCTCAAGCGCTGCTAGTTTTACCATTTGGGTATTACTTTGCGAAAATGTTTTTTTAGACGTTTCAAGTTTTTTTTGACACTCTTGATAGTGATCTTGCAAACTTAGTATCTCTTGATGACGCGCTTTGAGCTCTATCTCATTCACAGCACACTGCTGTGGTGCCGTCTCGATTTTATCGAGTTTATCACGACACGCTTCATATTTTTGGCGTAGTTCGCCAACATCTTTAACAATATTTTCAATACGTTCAATTTCATCTGCCGCCAGATTAAAGACTAATAGCGATACCAATACAATACGTTTCATACTCCCCCTTTTTTCAAAAGCTTGACACCCATTTCACGATGATGCGTATAAGGAAACTGATCAAACATGGCCATGGCTTTAATTTCATGTGTTGTTTGAAGGATCTCAATATCACGAAGCAGTGTCTGCGGATTGCACGAAATATAGAGAATATGATCAAAACGCGATGCAAAATTTAATGACGTAGCATCCATGCCTGAACGTGGTGGATCAACAAAAATAGCCTCAAATTCATAAGTACTCAAATCAATGCCTTCCATACGACGAAACAGACGCTTTTGATCTATAGCTTCAACAAACTCTTCTACACCAAGACGTACAAAATCAATATTCTCAACGCCATTAAGCTGCATATTCGCTTTTGCGGCTGCAATGGATGTTTTGGATATTTCTGTGGCCAATACATGGTGAAACTGTGTTGCAAAAGGAATTGTAAAATTACCTGCTCCACAATAAAGTTCCAACAAGTCACCTTTAATGCCTTCAAACTGCTCCATAGCCCAGCCAATCATGGCCTCATTAACGGATCGATTAGGTTGCGTAAAACTATTTTCAATATGGTGATATTGAAACTTCTGATCTCTTACATGTAAGGTTTCTATCACATAATCTTGCGTCAGAATCACTTTTTGTTTTCGTGAACGTCCAATAATATGAATTCCAAGCTCTTGAGCAACTTTTTTGGCTTTATTATTCCATGCATCATCAAGTGCTTTATGATAGATAAGTGTAACCACCATCGTACCATCTGTAGCCGAAAGAAAGTCGATACCAAAGAGTTTATGATCAATCTCTTCACGTGTAATGACAGCTAATAATTTTGGCATCGTCTCATAGATAGCATCTCGCACTATCGGACACGATGCAATAGTAACTACCCCTTTGCCATCAAGTGCATGCATGGCATAAGAGAGCGTATCACCTTCATGCCAAATACGAAATTCTGCACGTGAGCGATAATGTTCATGCGGTGAGGCAAAGGCATCCATATGGCCACGATACCAAGAGGCAAACTCTTTTTGAGAGTGTTCTACCTTATGCCTAAACTGCGTATTATAATCCTCATCATAAACCTTACAGCTTCCACATACTCCAAAATAATCACATTGCAAACCCGAATTTCCTTATTATTTAATACTTGCAATCAGATTGCCGATAAGCAAGTTCCAACCATCAACTAAAATAAAGACCAAAATTTTAAATGGTAGTGACATCATGGTAGGTGGCAACATCATCATACCCATACTCATCAAGATGGAAGCAACGACCATATCAATAACCAAAAAAGGCAAAAAGAGCAAAAAACCAATTTCAAAAGCGGTTTTAAGCTCACTAATCACAAAAGCAGGAATCACCACACTAAGAGGCACGGCACTGATGGTTTGCGGGTTTTCAATCTTCCTGATGCGCACAAAAAGTGCCAAATCTTTTTCACGGGTATTTCGAATCATAAAGCTTTTAAACGGGTCCGTCGTTTTGGTAAAGGCTTCTTGATAACTAATTTCTTTGGCAATATAAGGCTTAATGCCACTATCATAGGCCTTTTGTGCTATAGGCTCCATGACAAAGACCGTTAAGATCAGTGCCAACATTACCAAGAGTTGTGTTGGCGGTGTTTGCTGGGTACCTAATGCCTGACGCAAAAATCCAAATACAATAACAAAACGGGTAAAGGTAGTCATCACTAGCACAAGTGAGGGAGCTAAAAAGAGCAGCGTTAAAACAATTAAAACATTAAGTGACGTTACCAGCTGCTCGGGAGTATCCGGAGCTGAGAGATTAAAATTCATGGTAGGAATCGTAACGGGATCAGCTCCAAAAAGCCCTGTTGACAGCAATAAAAAGAGTAAAAATCGCATCATTTTTCAGTGGGAGCATCCAAAACAGATTGTTCCAACTCCCCTTTTTTTTCTGCCTTGGTGCCATAAAAATGCAACTCAACACGACGATTTTTGGCTTGTCCCTGCGCGGTAGCATTGGTAGCGACAGGACGAAACTCACCATATCCTGCCGCGTGAATACGCTTGGGACTGACACCATCTTGCAATAACTCATGCAATACCGACAAGGCGCGTCCCGTAGAGAGTTCCCAATTATCTTTATAGAGGCTGTCTCCGCCTGGAGGCCCCGCATCAGTATGTCCTTGTACACTCACATCAACATCATTGGGAAGCGTATCTACAATCAATGCCATCCGTTTAAGAAACAGTATGGCATCTTCATTTTCAATTTTGGCACTTCCGGGTTTAAATAAAAGCGAAGCCGGAAGCTGAATCACAAAACCATCTTGTGACTCTTCCACAGTAATAGAAGGTCCCTGACCCTTTTGCTGCATCTCATTGGCATCACTGATTGCCTGTTTGATGCGATTAACAACCTCATTCTCTTCATCTTTTGACTCAATAGGTGTAGATTCTTGAATACGCTGTTTGGAAATCTCGGTTTTAGTGCCGCCTTCAAGAACGCTCATGGCGCCAGCAAGCGAACCAATTGCCTCAGATACTTTTTTAGCATCCATACTTGACATGGAAAGTAAAAGTACAAAAAAGCACAAAAGCAAAGACATCAAATCCCCAAAAGCCGCCAACCATCCAGGCATACATTTAGGACAATCTGGACACTTCTTTTTACCCATTAAGCATCCTATTCAAACTGGCTAACACGTTCGTTTGGTGGCAAAAACGAGAGTAGTTTTCCCTCAAGTGTACGGGGATTATCACCCGCTTGAATGGACATAATACCCTCAAGAATCATCTGCTTAACTAGCGCCTCTTCTGAGTTTCTAATATTTAGAATATTGGCAATCGGTGTACCAAAAATATTTCCAATCATCGCACCATACATGGTTGTAAGCAAGGCTACCGCCATCGAAGGACCGATGGCCGAAGGGTCCGCCATGTTAAGAAGCATCGCTACCAAACCAATCAGTGTACCGATCATCCCCATAGCACCGGCCAGACCGGCCCATTGATCAAAAATGGAAGCATTCATATTGTGTCTAGCACTGGTCTGCTCCAACTCAATTTCAAGCAGTTCTCGTATGGAATCAGGTTCATTACCATCAACAGCCATCGAAAGCCCTTTTCTCAAAAAAGCATTTTCTTCGGCGTTTGCAGCAGCTTCAAGAGACAAAATACCGTCACGACGCGCCGACGTTGCAAATTCCACCAATTTTTTTATCAGCTCCGTTTTATCTTCTTGGGGCGGTTTGATGGCTACCATAAAAATCTTGGTAAACTGCTTCATGGTCTCCATTTTGAACGAGACCAAAAGTGCACCAATAGAGCCACCAACAACAATCAATACCGAAGGAATATCGATATATGCACCAATACCGACTCCCATGGCCATCGCGGAAAAAAGCAGACCAAGAATCAATACCAAACCGATGACCGTACCTAAATCCATTCACGCACCTTCGTAAAAATTGGTTAATAATAGCACAAAGAAATTTAAACTGTCGCGTCGTGGCGCGATAACAACAGATAATAGAGCAGATAACTAACGATCATCATAATATAAAATGACACAATAACATCACTCAAAAAGTGCCCTCCTTCTGCTATACGAACAAAACCAACAAGAGTGCCATATCCCAGTGTCAAAGCAAACAAAAACGTACGCCGTTTATGAAACAAAAACGCAAATGCAACCAAAGCAAAAGCCCCTGATGCATGCCCACAGCTAAACGACTGACCTCCCGCATCACTGAAAATAAAAGGGGGTGTAAATTCGCGTTTGCCCCCAAAATTGATCGTCTGCTCTGGACGTGCCCTGCCCCAGTTATCTTTCAAGACCAAATTCACAATAACACCCGAACCAATAGCAAGTACCAACACTACAAACAGAAGTTTTCTACCGTTAAAATCCAAAACTGTTTTTTTTGTCCATCGGTTATAAATCCAAAGCAATAGTGCTGCGACATAGATAACAATTAAAAGGTATCGAACACTGTGATAAACAAGCTGTTCCAACCAGGTCTTGGAAAAAGGAAATCCCAAACCTTCACGATAAAAAAGTGAGGAGACAAACAGATCAATTTGCGGAAAAATCACCAAAATAACTGAAAAAATAATAAAAGAGACCCATAACCATTTGGGGACAGAGAGAAACAATGCTTTCATGGAGCACATTATAACCGCTTACATGTAAAAAGTTTACAAGATACTCTTCCTTATTTATTGAATACAACAAAGCTTTGAGATGATTGAGACAGAATATGCTAAGATATATCATAGGCTTATCATAAGAGGAGCACACAATGGGTTTTATGCACTTTGCAAAAAAAGAGCAACCGCGTACTACGGAAGAATTGGGTGAACCTTGGAATATCTTGATAGTAGATGATGAATCCAGTGTTCACGAGATGACACGTCTGGTACTCAAAAACTTTACATACAACAATAAAGGGCTTGATTTTACTTCGGCTTATTCGGGAAAAGAAGCAATAGAGCAGCTTACACAATACCCAAATCGATTTGCAATAGTACTTCTTGATGTTATTATGGAGAGTGATGATGCCGGTTTGATTGTAACTCAAAAAATTCGTGAAGAGTTGCTTAATGATGAGATTCGCATTATTCTTCGTACCGGTCAACCCGGTATGTTTCCTGAACAAGAAATTGTAGAAAAATATGATATCAACGACTATAAAGAGAAAACGGATCTTACTTCTGTAAAACTTTACACTTTAATGCGTACGTCACTCAAAGCGTATGAAGCGGTTATGTTAAGTAAAAATTACGCTCATCAGCTTGAGGAACAAGTTGCACAGGAAATAGCTAAAAACCAAGAGCAGGAGAAGATGATACTTGCTCAAACTAAACAGGCGGCGGCTGGTGAAGTTCTATCCATGATTGCTTCGCAGTGGCGAGAGCCGCTTGCCGTCATTTCAGCATCCGCAAACAACATGTTGATCGATCTTCAACTTGGTGAAGAGATCCCTGCCCAAAACCTTGAAAAAGAGTTGAATGGTATTGTTCAAGAGATGACATCGCTTTCTGAAACGATAGAGCAATTTCAAAACTATTTTTCGGAATCTGAAAGTGAAGCAGTTTTTTCATTGAATCTTTATATTGAGGATCTGTGCAAGTTTTCGCAATCTCTGTTAAAAATGTTTAAGATTACTTTGCTTCAAGAGCTAGAGCGTGATATTGAAGTCTCATTTCCAAAAAGTGCTTTTAGTCAAGTATTTGTTACTATTATAAAAAATGTTAATAATGTTTTTAGAAGACGCAAAAATGAACATGTTGACTTACAGCGCTCCATCACCGTACGAAGTCATATTGATGAGGAGTGGTTTAGCATTGAAATTTCCGATAATGCAGGAGAAATTGAACCTCTGATTATGGAACACATTTTTGAACCTCATTTTACGGCTAATGCAGAGTTTGAGCATATTGAACATGGACTCTATTTAAGTAAAATCACTGTCGAAGAGGAGCTTGGTGGCACAATTGCCGTTGAGAATACACAAGAGGGATGCCGTTTTAGCATCAAACTGCCGCGTGTTCATGTTAAGCCAGAAGATAAAAGTCTTAACGCACTTCTTGATTAACACTTACACTTTATGATTGAAAAACACATGGCAAAAACATCATAAATGCTGTTCCCTTGCCAAGCTCGCTCTCTATATTGATTTCTCCCTTGATCTGTTGGGTAACAATGTTATAAATGATATTCAGCCCAAGGCCAGAACCCCCATTCTCACGATTTGTTGTAAAAAAAGGATCAAAAACTTTTTTAAGATTCTCTTTGCTGATGCCTTTACCATCATCTTTATAAATAAGCACTACACCCGGAACCTCTCTGTTTCCTTTTGAAATAGAGATCTCAATGTGCCCCTTATCATCTTTGTCATAAGCATGCAGCAGAGAATTCATAATAAGATTGGTAATAATTTGTGAAAAGGCACCCGGATAGTTATGAACACGCAACGTTGGTTCAATATTGAGTGTAATCTGATGTGTGGTGTGTTTGGTACGGTTGTGCAGGCTTGTTAGAATCTCTTCAACATACTCTTTGACATTAAATTCACGTAACTCTTCACTCGACTGATCAACGGCAACCTGCTTAAAGCTTCGCACCAGACTTGCAGCACGAGAGAGGTTGATCTCAATCGAGTGTCCAAGCTCCTGAATCAGAGAGAGAAAATCGGTAAAATCCTCTTCACTCATCTCTTCGGCTTCATATTTTTTCATCAAATTTTTCTGTTCACCCATTAAATGGGTAATACCGGTTAGTGCCATACCTACAGGCGTATTAATCTCATGTGATACCCCAGCAACCAATCCGCCAAGCGATGCCATTTTCTCATTCTCTACAAGCTGCTTTTGCATCAGTTTGAGTTCATTAAACTGTTTTCTAAGAACTATTTCGCTTTTCTTAAGCTTATAATTGAGTTTGAGGATACTAATGGTAGCAACAATGGATATAAGCAGTATGAAAAGGAGCAAAATGATGGCAAACCCATATTTGTGAAATACTTCAGCAAGCGTGATCTCAGCTTTTTTGTCATAGGGCGACAACTTCAGCTCTCTTCGTAAATCATGGACGGATGTATAGTTATGTGGAATCGACCATCCATTAATGGTTGCTAGTTTGTTAGCGGGATCATCACTTGACATACCGATAAGTGCAATAGCAACTTTATTAGCTAGCATATCGTCAGTATGTTTAAGTTTTGCAATGGGCCACTCGGGATAACAAAATGTACTGTTGAGAATATTGAGTCCATCGCACTGTTCAACTTCAATAGCACAGATATCATTAAGGGATATTTTACCTTCTTGCGCCATACTCTCAAGAACCCCTGTTCTTACCGTTCCAGCATCTGCTTTTCCCAAAAGGACATCATAAACAACTTGATCATGCGTACCGCTAAACATGAGCTTTTTTAGCTCTCTATTTGGATCAAAATTTTTATGCAACATCTTACGCCAGGCCATATGCCAACCACCAAGAGAACTTTGATCTACGGCTGCAAACGTTTTGTTTTTAAGATCACGAATCGACTTAATGTCCTTTCGGCCATTCTTTGTAAAAATTACTCCGCCAAAAATAGATACAGCCTCAGCGTGTGGGGTTTTTCGTTTAAGTGTCGCAATACGACTAACTAAGTATTTGTACTCCATATTGACATAGATGGAAGAGTTCGCCAGTAGAAAGTCGATCTCATTTCTTGCAACGGCTGGATCAATTTCAGAAAAATCAAGCGGCACGACTGTAAAGTGGTAACCTTTGATCTGCTCATTCAAATATGTTGCAGTAGCATCCCATTTTTGGTGAGTGTTTTCTTTGCCTCTAAGAGCCAAAATACCTATTTTTATCTCGTCGTCATGAGCAAACAAGGCTTCATGCAAACATAATAAAAGAAATGCGCTAATTATGAATCGCATGCAATATCCTTTTGATGAGGCAAAATGTTTTGAGAGGTGCTTTTATATTATAACTTATAATTTATGAATTATTGTGAAAAAAAAAGTAAAGCAGCGCTGAAGGATGGCTGCTTACGCTTTTTCTACCGCAACCAGTTGATTTTTACCCTTGCATTTTGCTTCATAAAGCGCATCATCTACCTGCACAAAAATATCTTCAAGTTTTTCATCATATTGATCAATAGTCACCACACCCAAGCTGATCGTAACTGGAAATTCCAAACTGAAATCATACGATTGCACTCCAACACGAAGTTTTTCTGCCACACTCATTGCATAATCGCGTGAGGTATCGGGCAAAACCACTAAAAACTCTTCTCCACCCCAGCGACTGATGGTATCAATTTCACGAAGATTTTTAGCAAGACAGGCATAGAGTTCCTTTAATACTCTATCACCTACAGGGTGGCCGTAATGATCATTAACATGCTTAAAATTATCAATATCAAGTAACACAAGAGAAAAACTCGTACCAAAACGACGTATACGTTTAAACTCCATATCTAAAACCAGTTCACAGGCGTAACGACTCATAGCAGACGTAAGAATGTCAATTTTTGCAATGCGTTCATACATCTCTTTTTCTTGCGCTTGCTGATAATAGTAACGCGAAAGAAAAAAAAGAGTCCCAAAAACAATGCTCAAGACCAAAGGAACAATAAAATATTCAAAACGTAAAGGCTGCTTTAAAACAAAAGTTAATTGCACATACGCAAAAAAATTAACTAAAGCTACAAAAAAGAGTATCGTAGCTATAAATAGAGGAATCTCTTTTCGAGTCATTTGTAAATGCAACATGGGACACTTTACAAACATAGTATCAACCTATAATTTTTAGTTACTCCAAAAAAATGACTGCTGTCAAATTAGCTTTAGTGTCATAGTGGCCAGCGTAGCATTTTGGGCTTTGCTCAAAAACTATTCTATTGGTATATTGCTGAGTGCAACCTAAACACTCTGTGATAGTGTTGCTTACATGTAAAGATGGCATCTATCATAATCGTGTGCATTTAGCAGTGTCATGTTATTATTTTGCTTTTTCTTTGAGGAGAGGTTATGGCCCAACAGCCGCAGTCGGTATCATTTAACCTGCCTTTGTGGATTGAGCAATATATTCATGATGTGCAGTATTTTGAATCGCTTGAATCACGTATGGCATTTGTCATCGAAGCCGCGCGTCTTAATGTAGTACATCATAGCGGAGGCCCCTTTGCTGCAGGTGTATTTGATCAAAAAAGCGGTGAACTGATTGCTTTGGGCGTCAATGTGGTAACGCACGAAAACCTCTCAACCCTTCATGCCGAAATGGTTGCTATGATGCTAGCTCAGCGCAAACTGGGCAGTTACACCTTGCAAAACAGTGCCACTTCCTACCAGCTTGTCAGTTCTGCCGAGCCTTGTGCTATGTGTCTGGGCGCCATTGTATGGTCTGGGATTAGCGAGGTTATTAGTGGTGCCACCGATGCCGATGTGCGGGCTATTGGCTTTGATGAAGGGCCTAAACCCCACAACTGGGAGCAGGCCCTAATGGAACGCAATATTGGCGTTAGTAGTGCATTCTCAAGAGCACAAGCCATTGAAATTTTGCAGTTTTACGCTCATAATGGCGGCATCATTTATAATTCAAAAGCGCTATAGTGTCCCGTTTATTAAAATCTTTTGGCACGGCATTTACCTCATACGCTTTTATTCTTAAGTACGCCGCAATTTATCTGCTTTTTACGGCATTGCTACGCATTATTTTGATGCAGCACTATCATATTGGTGTGGATAGCGAATTTTTTCTTACCCTGCTTTATGGCATCCGTATGGATATTATTATTTATGCGCTGTTGATGGTCATTCCTGTCTTGCTTTTTGCTCTCAATCGCTTCATTGAAGCACGTTTTATGCTGGCAATTATGATGTTGCTGCTTTTTATTGCAGAGATTATGAATTTTCTCTTTTTTGAAGAGTTTGAACATCGCTTGGATTACAAAGTGGTTGAGTATCTGGATTATCCTGAAGCTATTTTTCATATGATTTTAGTGTCGTACCGCAGCTATTTTCTTATTGCTTTGCCACTACTTTTGTTAGGCACCTATTGGCTTTATCGTAACAGCTCTCGCATGTTTGTCTATCGAAATATTACCTCTAAGCTTGTAGCATTGCCTTTGGTATTGGGCCTGCTGTTTTTGGGCATACGTTCTAGCGTCGATCACAGTACTCCCAACCCAAGTTTCTATTCGTTTTCCAACACTTCTCTTAAAAACGAAATTGCCAACAATTCGCTTTTTTCACTCCAGAGTGCCATTGTTGAAACTACCAAAGAGCGCTGGCCACGTATTGGGCCAAATACCCATGACAATATTGCCAAAATGCAGCGTATCACGAACATCCCATATGAATCTAACAGCTCGATGCAGCATCAAATCTTTTCATCGCATTGTCCCAAGAAACATGTCGTACTGGTGATTATTGAAAGTTTTGGCAACTCGCATCTGGGAATACTTGGCGGCACACCAACTAGCCCTTATTTCGATGCCATGGGCCGCGAAGGACTCTTTGCTTCAAATATGTATAGCTCTACGGGACGCTCCAACCGAGGTATTGAAGCCATTTTAAGTTCTACATATCCCGTAATGGCCGAAACCTATCTTAAACTTCCCAAATCCAAAAGCGATTTTTGGACCGTGGCATCCACCATGAAACGTCACGGCTATAAGAATATGTTTATCTACAGCGGCGACAGTAAATTTGACAATATTAAAGGCTTTGTCATCTCCAACGGTTTTGATACGGTTTTTGACCAAAACGATTTTGATTCCAAGTGGGATCGTTATACTTGGGGAGTCAACGATGAAGCGCTGTATGCCCATGCGCTTGATATACTGCGCCAAAGTAAAGAACCGCTTTTTTTAGTGCTTTATACCGTTTCTAGCCACAAACCTTTTGATTATCCTGCCGATAACATCATCCTCTATGACAAAGCGCCAAAAGCATCGTTCCCTAATGCCGTTAAATATGCCGATTATGCCCTTCATGGCTTTTATAAAGCGCTGCAAAACGAGCATTTTTTTGAGGATTCGGCACTGGTGATTACCGCCGATCATAACAGTAAAATTTCTGGAAAATATCCCGTGCCTGTGAATGAGTATCGTATTCCTGCGCTTTTTATTGCCAAAGACGTAACACCGCATACACTCTCTTTTGTAACGCATCACGCTGACATCGCCCCTACACTGCTTGATTTAGCCGGCGTTAGCGATACCATTCCCGCCCAAGGTGTCAACCTTTTTGAAGCCAACAGCTCACAAGCTGTGATTTTAAATCATCAAAATTTTGCCTATGTACACGATAAAGGCTTTGTTCTCTACCCCCAAGACAAACCCGCCGCATGTTTTGGCCACGACTACACACCTTGTGAATGCAACACATCTCTTAAGGCTTTAGGACGCAGCGTCATTTATGGCACACAAGAGATTTATGAAAATAGACGTCACCAAAGTGCTGTTACAAAAAAGTAACCCTTTTGTTAAACAACATTTACGTGACTCCGTTACAATAAACGCCATACTATGACAGAATCATTTTCACGCCATCGCGCCTATACCATTATTGTACTGCTGGCATTAGCCTCAACGCTCTATAACGCTTTTTTACCCCTGCACGGTGATGAAGCCTATTACTGGGTTTGGAGTCATCATCTTCAAGGGGGCTATTATGATCATGCCCCTCTAATTGCCTTTATAATTGCTGCAACCAATTTTATTAGTCAAAGCGAATGGGGCGTGCGTCTTGGCGCTGTTTTAAGTTTGAGCATTTCGGCATTTATGCTATTTCAACTTGCCATGCGCATGAGCAATGCCGCCGTTGCGCTGCGTAGCATCATCATCTTTTCCAGTGTCATTTTAACGCATGCCGGTAGCACCATTATCACACCCGATGCGCCATTAATTCTTTTTTGGACGCTCTCACTCTATTACGGTTATATAGCGCTGATTGAAAAACGTACGTATGCCTTTTGGTTGCTGGGTCTTTTTCTGGGCTTGATGATGCTCTCAAAGTACAGCGCCATCCTTTTTGCAGCATTTTTACTGCTTTTTACCTTCATCAAATCACGTGATCTTTTAGGGAAACCCAAGACCTATCTCGTTGCCGCTATCTCTTTCATAGTCATTACGCCTATGTTATGGTGGAACTACCAGTATGAATGGATCAGCTTTTTATTCCAGATTGAGCATGGAGAGCGCGCGGATTCTTTTAATGTTGGGCGGATGTTTGAGTACATTTTGGGACAATTTGGCATTTTTTCACCTGTATTTGCTGGTGTACTCTTTTATTATCTTGCTAAAAATCGCGCCTATATAGCCGACTCCAAACGTTTTTACCTTGCGCTCTCCATACTAACCCCCTTGCTCTTTTTTATTTATAAAAGTCTGGAATCTCGTATGGAGCTTAACTATACCGCACCTGCTTATGTGGGTGGAAGCATCCTCTTGGCGCTTATATTTGAAGAGAAACGTCTTAAATCGCTTTTTAAAATTGGCCTTGCACTAGCGCTTAGCCTAACTTTGATTGTGCGAATTTTATTCATCACGCATCTGGAAATTCTTCAAGATCGGATGTATGGCAATAAAGAAGCCATTGCCTTATTAGAACCCTATCGTAAAACAAATGATAGCATCTATGGCGACCATCTCTCTACAACGGCGCTGCTGCAATACTACCTTCCCGATCATCCCGCTAGCGATGTGCTGACACAAAGCCGTTACAGCCAATACGATTTGTGGCGCAGCAGCGGCACATTTAAAGAGGGGCTTTTTCTTGGACGTAACGATTATAGCGCCGAGCTTTCTTCAATGTTTGAGACGGTGCAATTACTTCAAACACTTGAAATACCGTATGGATTTGATAAGATCAAAACGTTTTATATCTACCGTGTAGCCAATGCAAAACACCACTAAAGTTACCTTTGGCTAAAATATCGCCCATGAAAAACGTGCTCAAACTCCTGATTACTGCCACTATTTTCTATTTTTTATTTCAATATGTGAATATTGAACGTGTGATTGCAATCTTGTCAAAATCGCACGGTGGCTGGATTGTACTGGCACTGCTATTACAAGTTCTTTCAACCTTTCTTGCTGCTTATCGGTGGCGTCTTATTATGCAGCGGCTGGAGTTTAAAGAACCGGTAAGTTTTTATGTTCAAAGCTATTTTCGCGGCTCTTTTTTCAATCAGGTACTTCCTGGAAGTATCGGAGGTGATGCCGTGCGGATTATAGAACTGGTTCAAAAAGGGTATGACAAAAAAGATACCTTTTACGGCGTCTTTACTGACCGTCTTATCGGTCTTGTGGGATTGCTGTTTGTGAACCTTTTTGCCAACAATATCTTCTGCGGTTCATTCCCCTCGTGGTTTCATCAGCTTATCAATCTTATCACCCTTGGCGGTATTGCAGGCTTTACACTGCTTTTTATTATTGAACGCTTTAGTATTTTAACCCGTTTGTCATTTTCTAATCTTTTTGTACGGCTTTCACGCCGTTTTAACAACCTTTATGCCTCTAAAACCGTATTGGCACAACATATTGGCATTACGATGGTGGTCCACTTTTGCTCCATTTTAGCCATCTACGGCCTCTCACTTAGCGTGGATGCCCATTTAAGCCTAATTATGCTTTTAGTTGCCATTCCACCCGTATTTCTACTAACCATTGTTCCCGTTTCACTGGCCGGATGGGGCGTGCGTGAATCGGGTATGGTCGGTATTTTAATGCTTGTAGGTGCGCAGAATGAAAAAGTTTTGGTTGTATCACTGCTTTATGGCCTTTTACTTATTCTTGCTGCCTTACCAGGAGCGTGGTATTGGAATAAAAACAAACAACTCTTACAGGAAAAATTATGAACGTTGACACCATGCGCCGTATTGATCATCATGCTGGAGTTCCACTGACTTTTTTGCTCACTATGGCACATAAATGCTTTTCTTTTTTTCGCCCTATTCAAAAACCGCGTGCTCGCAACGTACTCTTAATCGAACTCTCCGAGATGGGTAGCGCCATCTTGGTTGATCCGGCCATGCGCAAACTCAAAGCCAATATTGAGGGGGAGCTTTTTTTTGTTATTTTCAAAAAAAACAGAGTCAGCTTGCAACTGCTAGGCACCATCAAAGAAGAAAATATTTTTACCATTGATGAAGATGGCATGCTGCCGCTAGTACTATCAACGTTAAAATTTTTGAAATGGTGTCGGGAAAAGAAGATTGATTCTGTTATTGATTTAGAACTCTTTTCGCGCTTTACTGCGCTGCTTTCTGGTTTAAGCGGTGCACAAAACCGTGTGGGATTTCACAGTTTTCATAACGAAGGACTCTACCGCGGCGACTTATTAAGCCATAAAGTGGCCTACAATCCGCATCAGCACATTGCCAAAAATTTTATTGCACTCGTTGATGCACTTTTAAGTACGCAAGAGGAGCTTCCTTATACCAAACGCATCATTTCCGATTCTGAAACTGCTCTTGCCAAAGTCAGTGTTAGTGATGATGAAAAAGCAGCCGTTTATACTATTATCGGGCACCATTATGAAGGTTTTGATCCTCAGAAAAATCCGATCATTCTTGTCAATTCCAATGCATCAGATTTGTTACCGCAGCGCCGATGGGATTGTGAAAATTATGCCAAAGTGATTCGTAAAATTTTGGCATCTAACAGTAACGCCATTGTACTTTTAACCGGTGCACCTGCTGAATTTGCAGGGGCGCGCCAACTGGCCATGAGCGTTGATGATCTACGCTGTATCAACTTTGCTGGAGCCGTGAAATTTTTGCAACTGCCGCATCTTTACAGCATTAGCGCGTTTATGCTCACCAACGATTCGGGTCCCGCGCATTTTGCCTCAATTACCGATATGCATACTTATGTGATTTTTGGGCCGGAAACTCCCGCACTTTATGGATCGCTTGGTGCCACCACACCCATTTTTGCGCAGATGGCATGCAGCCCTTGTGTGAGTGCGGCTAATCATCGCAAAACTCCATGCAGTGACAACCAATGCATTCAAGTGATCACTCCGGAGTGGGTATTTGACACTATCAAGCCACGTCTGGATGCACTTGGCCGCTAAAGCTGTTTTGGGGCTGTTCTCTTTTTTAACAGCCATAACCTTGATACGACTTTTTGTAGCGCCAGCCGTAGGGCTTGGTGTGGATGAAGCACACTATGTGTTGTATGGCTATTATCTGGATCTGAGTTACTTTGATCATCCCCCGCTAATAGGATGGATTGAGTATCTTTTTACCTCGATTTTTGGCCTAAACACCCTTGGTGCGCGTATTCCGGCCATTATTCTAGGTGTGTTAACGTCTTATGCTCTCTTTCATTTGCTCTTACATGTAAATAAAAATAGATCCCTTGCACTCTTTGGTGTTATGGCTCTCAATGCCAGCTTTATGTTTAATGCGCTTTTTTTGATGCTGATGCCCGAAACGCTGCTCTTTGCTTTGAGTATTCCTATTATTTTTACCGTCATTGCCATTGAGCACAACAACCGCTTACGTGACTGGCTTACTCTTGGCCTGTTACTAGGACTTGCGGGACTCTCCAAGTACACCGCCGTGCTGTTTGTTGTAGCGATTGTGCTTTATTTGATGATGAAGCGTCATTTGCATCTTATTTTTAAACCCGGTGTTATCCCCGCCATCATTGTGGCTTTGGTTATGATTAGCCCTGTCATTTTTTGGAACATGCAACATGAGTGGATCAGTTTTGCATTTCAAAGCGACCATGTTACAGGAAGCAGCCACATTAATTTTAATAAATTTGGACAATCCATTGCGGCGCAATTTGGTGCTTATAGCCCTTTTTTATTTCCAGTGGCCTACTACGGTTTGTATAAATCGCTAACTTCCAAAAATGATTATCTCTTGCTTAGCGGTATCATGGCCGCGGTAATTGTGCTCTTTTTTGGCTACGCTTCACTGTATAACAAAGCACTGCCCCACTGGAACGCGCTCTTTTTTATGCTAATGATTCCTATTGGCTCGGTTTACATGTATCAAGCCTCACAACGCATGCGCCGCTACATTATTTTTGCTGTTATTGCATCACTCATCATCTCTTTAGCGCTCTATCTGGAGCTGCTGTTTAAATTCAATCCATTTCCAGATTACCGCTCGCTGCACCGTGATCTCTACGGCTTTGATCGCATTATGCGTGAAGCCAATGCACGCTTAAAACAGACAGAAGCACTGGCTGTTGCCAACTGGTCGTTGGGATCGCGTGCACTCTATTACAACCTCCCTTTTAAAAGTAATCTGTTTGTTATTGATCGTCGCAAGGATCAATTTGATTTATGGCAAAAAAATGATCCCATAGGAGAGGATCTACTTTTTATTAGTACCCATGATTTCAACGCCAAAGTAGCTAAAAATATGAAGTGTGACAGCATTGAAGCGCGCGGTAGCGTTGATATTATGCTGCAAGGGCGCAAAGTGAATACAGCTGTTTATACCCTTTGTCACCATTTTCAAGGACTTAAATGAATCACACACGAATCATTGCATTGCTGTTGCTTATTGGTGTACCGCTGATTGTATTGTGTCATTTCTATATTGATATTCCCGTAGCACGTTGGGCTATCGCACATGATGCACTGCTGTATGACACATTTAAAATGCTCAGTAACGGCGCTGATAGTACCTATTGGCTGGTTGGTTCAGGGCTGCTATGGCTGGTGTGGAAGTTTTATAAAAAAAATGCGCTTCGTGCCAGTCAAGCTGCTTTTTTATTTCTTTCTGTTGCTTTTAGCGGTATTGGCGTTAACATTCTCAAGGTAATATTCGGTAAAGCACGTCCAAAACTGCTTTATGATGAAAATTTTTTTGGGTTTACCTGGTTTGCCGATACCTACAACTATTTTTCATTCCCATCAGGCCATACAACCACTGCGTTTGCGGTAGCTACAGCACTTTCTTTAATGCTACCGCGCTATGGAATTTTCTTTTACATGTATGCCGTTTTAATGGCGCTATCTCGCGTTTTGAGCTGGTGGCATTATCCCAGTGATGTGATTGCCGGTTTGTTACTGGGCACAATTGTTACATTGATACTGTATAATAGTAAAAAAATTTCTTTTAAAGGCCAAACCAATGCACCCTAAGCTCTCGATCGTCATCCTTGCTGCTGGAAAAGGCAGCCGTATGAAATCGCAGACGGCAAAAGTTTTGCATCCTATCAGCGGTAAACCCATGCTCTATTACATCATCAAAGCTTCTCTTGAGATCAGTGATGATGTGAGCGTTGTAGTAGCCCATCAAAAAGAGCGTGTCATCCAGAGTATGCAAGCCGATTTTGAGACGCTACGTTTTGTAGAGCAAGATGCCGAAAACTTTCCCGGTACCGGTGGTGCGCTTATGAACATTGCACCAAAAAATGAAAAAGTTTTGGTACTCAATGGCGATATGCCGCTTGTAACATCTGCTTCATTGCAAGGTTTTATTGACTCGGACGCTGATATCACCATGTCCATTTTTGATCTGGAAAATCCTGATGGTTACGGCCGCGTTATTATCTCTGATGTTGGAGTAGAACGCATTGTAGAACAAAAAGATGCCACAAATGAAGAGCTAAAAGTCACCCATGTCAACGCCGGTATTTATAGCTTTAAAAAGAGCATTTTAGAGACCTATCTACCCAAACTTTCCAATGCCAATGCACAAGGTGAGTATTATCTCACCGATGTTATTGCACTGGCAAAAGCGGATCATTACAAGATTACACCGCTTCTGGTAGATGAAGAACACTTTAAGGGCGTCAATTCCAAAACCGATCTGGCCCAGGCCGAAATGATTATGCAGCGCCGCATCAAAACGGCATGGATGGATGCCGGAGTCAGTATGCAGTTGCCTGAAACCATCTATATTGAAGAGAGCGTCATCTTTGAGGGCGAATGTGTGATTGAAAACGGTGCGCGCATTAGTGGTATGTCAAAAATTATCAACTCCCATATCAAAGCCCACAGTGTTGTTGAAGAGAGTGTCATGATCAATTCAGATTGTGGTCCTATGGCCCATCTGCGCCCAAAATCTTATCTTGAAAACACACATATCGGTAACTTTGTCGAAACCAAAAAAGCAACGCTCAAAGGGGTTAAAGCGGGACATCTCAGCTATCTTGGTGATGCTAGCATTGATGAGGGTTCTAACATTGGTGCCGGTACGATTACATGTAACTATGACGGCAAGAAAAAATATGAGACCATTATTGGTAAAAATGTTTTTATCGGCTCTGACACCCAGATTGTGGCACCGTGTGTTATTGAAGATGACGTGATCATTGCGGCAGGCACAACCGTAACCCATAATGTCAAAAAAGGCTCTCTTGCCATTAGCCGTACTCCAATGAAAAGTGTTGAAAAATTCTTTTACAAATTTTTTGGAACCTCATCATGATGATTCCTAACAATCTGCTTGAGGGCAAAAAAATTCTGCTTGGTGTTACTGGCTCTATTTCAGCTTATAAAAGTGCAGAAATCATACGCCTTTTTATTAAAGCGGGCGCCGAGGTGCGTGTGGTAATGAGTGACGCTGCCACCAAATTTATTACGCCACTAACACTTGAGGCGCTTAGCCGCAACAAAGTGCTTAATGAGCAGACGGAATCTTGGAGTGATGATAACAACCATATCCAGATCACCGAATGGTGTGATCTTTTTGTCATCGCCCCATGCAGTGCCCATACGCTTAACAAACTCGCCAATGGACTGGCTGACAACCTTTTAACCCAATGTGCACTGGCTTATCCTCATGTCAAGCTGCTGGCACCTGCTGCAAATACGCATATGATTCACAACCCGATTACACAAGCCTCAATTAAAATGCTTAGTGTTGCCGGATATGAGTTTATTGCTACTCAGGTTAAAGAGCTCGCATGCCAGAGCGTGGGTGATGGCGCTTTGGCTGAACCGCTTGATATTTTTTATAAAAGTGCACAACTTCTGCTGCGTGATGATTTTTGGCAAGATCGCCGTGTTATTGTAACCGGTGGGGGTACGATTGAAAAGATTGATGATGTACGCTATCTCTCTAATTTTTCCAGTGGAACCATGGCATCTGCCCTTGCTTGTGCCCTCTATTTACGTGGTGCGGATGTAAATTTAATCTCTACACGCAAAGCTTCCAACTTGCCAAGAGAGCTTCATACCATTGATGTTGATAACAGCGCCGAAATGCTTGAATATCTGCAAGACTCTATTCGCGTTTCTAAAAAAGGCAGGCTTTCTAAGCCTTCACTCATGACCACGGAACAGGTACATCTGATTCAAAAAGAGCCTTTCTTATTTATGGCCGCAGCCATTAGTGATTATATTCCAACGTATCCGCAAGAGGGAAAAATAAAAAAAGGCGATGTCGGTCAAAACTGGGAATTGCCTCTTAAAAAAAATGTGGATATTCTTGAAACCATTGACAAGTCAGGAATCAAAACCATTGCATTCAAAGCTGAAATGGATGCTGATAATGCCGCTAAAAATGCACATGCTCTTATTGAAACCAAAGGGGTGGACGCGGTGTGTTTGAATGTACTTAAAGATTCAAAAAGTTTTGGCACTCTTGATAATGCAATCGAATTTATTACGGAAAATGAAAGCATTATCTTTGAAAAAAATGACAAGCTCACACTATCACTTTTATTGATTGATCATCTCAGGACCCACTAATGAGCAATTCAGCCGAACACATCGCCATTATTATGGATGGCAACGGACGCTGGGCACAACAACAAAATAAAAATCGTGCCAAAGGGCATGAAAAAGGTGCCGAAGTGGTACGTGACATTACCACATTTTGTTCTACTCATACTGAAATTCGCCGTTTGACGCTTTATGCTTTTAGTACTGAAAACTGGAAACGCCCCAAAGCCGAAGTGGAATTTTTAATGAAACTGCTTCAAAGTTGGCTCAAAAAAGAGCTTCCAATTTATCTTGAATATAATGTTCGCTTTGAAGCTATTGGTGACATTTCACGTTTTAGTACATCGTTGCAACGTACCATCAAAGATGTTGAAAACAAAACAGCGCACTGCGATTCACTCATACAATCTTTAGCCCTTAATTACGGCTCCAAAGATGAAATTGTACGCGCAGTACGTACTTTAAATGAGCAAAACGTTGAAATTACCCTTACCTCACTAGAGCAGGCACTTGATAACGCTATGCCTGTAGATCTTCTTATTCGCACCGGTGGTGATTGCCGCCTGAGCAACTTCTTACTCTGGCAAGCAGCCTATGCCGAACTCTCTTTTACTCCTACACTTTGGCCAGACTTTACCCCCAATGAGCTACAATCCATTATTGAAAACTATAAAGGCGTCGAGCGTCGCTTTGGAGGATTGAAATAGTGGAGTTTATTTTTATCTTTATTCTTGGGATAATGATCGGATCGTTCACCAACGTTCTGATCGTCCGTATTCCCAAAGAAGAGAGTGTCGTTTTTCCGGCCTCACACTGTGTTACATGTAATGCCAAACTAAAGCCATGGCATAATATTCCTGTTTTTTCATGGCTCTTTTTAAGAGGGAAATGTGCTTTTTGCGGCGCACCAATTTCCAAACAGTACCCCATTGTTGAACTGCTTAGCGGCCTGATTTTTGTTGCAACTTTTTTAAAAATGGGCATTACAGTTGCCGCACTTGGTATTGCCATTGTTTTTATTCTGCTTCTGGCCCTTTCAGTTATTGATTTTTATTACAAAATGGTGCCGGATTCACTTAACCTTGGCGCACTGACTCTGGCAATAATCAGTGCTTATACTCTGCCTTCTTTACTGCAAAACGGTGTAAATGCGCTGCTTTTTGCCGGAGGTTTTACCCTGCTGCGTTTTTATCTCTCTTACGCTATCAAAAAAGAGGCCATGGGTGAAGCCGACATTATGATAGCTGCCACTATGGGAGCGATACTGGGAATCCAGCTAACACTTTTTGCCATTTTTTTATCGGCGGTTTTGGCACTACCTGCGATGCTGCTACTGCGTAATAGTGAGGATGAAGAGAGTCTTCAGGTACCTTATATTCCATTTTTAGCGATAGCGACCTGGATTGTTTTTATGTTCGATTCGCAGGTCATGGATTATATTAATTCGCTCTACGGATAATCATGCACCGTCTGCGTCGCTATATCATAAACCAATTTACGGTTTTGTTTTTTTCAATTTTTACACCGCTTTTTGCCATAGCATCGGTCATTTTTATGATCAAGCTGGCTACTTATACATCGGTGGTGCAGATGAGCCTTTGGGATATGACACAACTCTATCTTTTTATTTTGCCGGATCTGCTTTTTTATACCCTGCCCGTAACCTTTTTTGTTGCAGCAACGTTGACACTGCACAAATTTTCAACCGACAATGAGATGGTGGTTATTTTTTCACTTGGTATTCGACCCCGTTTTATTCGACTCACGTTGATGACGCCGGCACTCTTACTCGTTACTATTTTAATCTTTGATTTTTTTATTCTAAAACCGCACACCGATACCCTCTCAACCAACTTTATGCGTTATAAAAAAAGCGAAGCAAAGTTTAATCTCTCCGCTTCCGAGTTTGGCCATAATTTTGGCGACTGGCTGCTTTATATTGGAAAATCTAATGACAACAACAGTTACGGCGACGTTTTTTTATTTCACAAAGATGTTAAAGAAGAGCTACTCATCGGTGCTACTAAAGCCGAAGTCAAAAACGATAAAGGTATTTTGACGCTTAAACTCAGTGAGGGTCAAGGGTATGCCTATACCAAAGAGAAGCTTTCTCAAATGAATTTTGATGAAATGGCCATCAATAATGTTATGGTCACCGAACTGCGCCCCCATCTTTCATCGATTGAATACTGGTTTGATCCAGACCGACGTGACAAAAAGATTCAAGCCTTCATTACCAATATTTTGCTGAGTCTGTTTCCGCTTATTAGTCTCTATCTCATTTTAACCATCGGCATTGTTCATGAACGCCATGGCAAAGGGCATGTTTATCTTTGGCTCTTTCTTGCTATTTTAATCTATTACGGTGCTACCATAGGATTGCAGGGACTCATAGGCTTATACACGATCCCGTTTGTCATTATTTCATGGATCATTACAAGCTTTTACATGTATCAAAAACAGGTGGCACGACGCTTTTGAAGATAAAAATCGTTTTAAGCTACGACGGTTCTGCTTTTATGGGTTCGCAATCGCAGCACTCTACCGCCAATACCGTGATGGGAACCTTTCAAAAAATTCTTGATGATCTGGGCATTAATGACATTGCCGTAGCATCGGGACGAACGGATCGTAACGTTCATGCTAATGCTCAGGTTCTACATGTAAGCATTCCTGAGTACTGGAGTAACCTCTCACGCCTAGAGCACACACTTAACATACGCCTACCCCACACCATGCGTGTTCGCTCCATTCGCAACGTCCCAGACACCTTTCATGCGCGCTACAGTGCCCAAAAACGCATCTATCGCTATATACTCAGTACTCAAACGCCCAGCCCATTTTTACAACGTTATGTCACCTTTGTTGATACCCTTGATCTTGATACGCTCAATCATGCCATGGCGCTTTTTGTCGGAGAGCACGATTTTAAGTATTTTATGAAACAAGGCAGCGATACCAAAAGCAGTGTACGCGAAATTTATCGCGCTTTTGCTTATCGGCACCAAACATTTATTGTTCTTCATTTTGAAGCCAATGGCTATCTTAGATCGCAAATTCGGTTAATGGTGGGTTTTTTGCTCCAAATCTCAAAGCACGCTCTAAGCCACCAACAGCTGCAAGAGCAGCTATCATGCCAAAACATTTACTCTCGTAAGCTAGCCCCCCCCAATGGACTCTATCTGGCAAAGATAAAATATTAGCGCGCCATCATATATCTTTATACAAATGGACTCAACTTTATTTATAGCGCTTGCATCCATTAACCTTTTTTTGTTAAAATCCCGTCACAATTATCCCACGTTATAAAGGAAACCTATGGCAAAACATCAGTTTCAGACCGAAGTCAATCAGCTCTTGCACCTGATGATCCACTCACTCTACTCCAACAAAGAGATTTTTTTACGTGAGCTGGTCTCCAATGCAAGCGACGCCCTTGACAAACTTAACATGCTCGTTCTTACCGACACAGCCTACAAAGGCATCAGCTTTGTGCCGCGCATTGATATTGCTTTTGATAAAGAGGCCAAAACGCTTACCGTAAGTGATAGCGGTATTGGTATGAATGATGAAGATCTTGTGGCCAATCTGGGCACCATCGCCAAATCTGGCACCAAAGCTTTTTTGGATAACCTCTCGGGCGATCAGAAAAAAGATTCACAGCTTATTGGTCAGTTTGGAGTAGGTTTTTATGCTTCATTTATGGTGGCCGATAAAGTTGAGGTTATTACCAAAAAAGCGGGCGAAGAGAACGCTTTTAAATGGATTAGTGAAGCCGGTGGCGAATATGAGATTGAGAGTGCCGAGCGCGAAAGCCACGGTACAACGATCATTATGCATCTTAAAGAAGATGAAAGCGAGTTTTTAGATTTTTACCGTCTTCAAGGTATTGTAACCAAATACTCCAATCACATCCCCTTCCCAATCTTTATGGATAAAGAGCACTACATTGCTGCCGAAACAGATGATGAAGGCAATGAAACCAAACCTTCAAGTACCGAGATCAAAAACGAACAGATCAATAAAGCTTCGGCACTCTGGACCCTTTCAAAATCTGATATTAGCGATGAAGACTACAAAGATTTTTACTCCTCTATCGCCCATGATTCAAGCGAACCGTTATCATGGTTTCATAACAAAGCCGAAGGGGCCATTGAGTACACCACGCTCTTTTATATTCCAAGCAAAGCGCCTATGGATCTTTATCGTGTTGATTATCAAAGCGGGATCAAGCTCTACATTAACCGCGTCTTTATTACCGATGATGAAAAAGAGCTGATGCCTACCTATTTACGTTTCTTGCGCGGGGTTATTGACTCTAAAGACCTGCCGCTTAACGTCAGCCGCGAGATTTTGCAGTCTAATCCGGTGATGAACAAAATCAAAAACGCTTCGGTTAAAAAAGTGCTCAGCGAACTGGGTAAAATGAAGTCTAAAGAGAAAGAGAACTACGCTGCATTTTATAAAGAGTTTGGCAATGTTCTTAAAGAGGGACTTTACAGCGACTTTGGAAACCGCGAAAAAATTCTGGAACTTTTAGAGTTTAATACCCTAAAATCCACTGAAAAAGTTGATCTTGAAACGTTTATTAAAAATGTTGACGAAACAAAAAAAGAGATCTATTATATTTCAGGACAGATGAGCCTTGCTATGCTAAAAAGCTCACCAAGTCTGGAGCGCTTTAAAGCCAAAGGGCTTGATGTACTGGTACTAAATGAAGAGATTGATACCATTGTTTTTCCAATGGTAACCGAATACAAAGAGTACAAATTCGTCAATGTCACCGATGCTAAATTTGAAGAGAGCGAAGAGGAGAAAAAAGCCGAAGAGGAGCAATCAAAAGATTTTGAAGGCTTAATGAAAGAATTTGGCAATGCGCTAGGCGATAAAGTTAAAAAAGTTGAAACTACTTTTGATCTCACCGATTCCCCAGTAGCGCTTAAAGAGGACAAAGAAGATCCGCAATACATGATGGCACAAATGATGAAACAGATGGGCCAAGGCAAAGATATGCCACCAATTCAGCCTATTTTACAGATTAACCCCAAACATGAACTGATACTAAAACTTAAAGACTCTGCCGATCAAAACCTAATTAATGACGCGGCATTTGTACTGCTAGATCAAGCCAAGCTTTTTGCCGGAATGGAGCTTGATGACACCCCTGAGTTTATTAGTAAACTTAACCGTATCATGAGCAAGGCGCTTTAAGCCTTAGCTTTCTCTTTTTTATACGCCCTTTTGGGGTGTGTATCTCTACTTGTTTAAAAGCTTTTAGTGCGGTAACACTGCTTTAATTGCTTTTCCTTTTTCAATATGATCCATCACAGAAGGACTAAACATGTAGTCCGTTTTTGAAGCCTGCTGATGACATGCAATGCAAGATTTAACACGCCCGGTGTGATAGGCTTCGCTTCCGGTGGCATCATACACCCCATACCACCAGTCGTTATGTTTTACATCATATCCTGATGCCATTTTTTTCATGATGACCAATAATGCAATCTCCTCTTTTTTAGCAGAATAATACAGCGGTTTATAAAGCACTGAACCTACAGGAAAGCTGACCGAACGTGCTCTATAAAAGGGGGCCGCAAGCGCATTGGCGTAGATGTCAATATAGGCGTTGTGCGCTTCGGATTCAAAAACCGTATCATTGAGTTTAATCTGGCTTTGCCAATCTTTGAATTGGGGTTTATCGGCGGCCATCAGCGAACAAAAGCAGATAAGAAAAAAAATCCCGTGCATGACAACTCCTTTACTCATAAGAGTTCTTGCAGAACTCATTTGAAACGTAAAACGAGCAAAGCCCGTTTTACTACGCTATGGCCGCTAAAGCTTGTCTCTTACAAGAAGTCTATAGCATAAAGCACCCAAGATATAAATGTGCTTTAATTTGCAACCTACATCTAAAGTAAAAATGCCAGATTAACTGATGCAATTATTGCTTACATGTAAAGCCCAAAAAAGGTGTTACATGTAAGCTTTTTTGCGCTAATGAAAACAACTTACCAAGAGCCTCCGCCCCCACCACCGCCACCTCCGCCAGAGCTGCTTCCCCCACCAGAACTACCGCCTCCGCCACTTGAACTGTCTGAAACCGTCTCAGCCATCGATGCCAGCGAATCGCTTAAGCTATCGAGTGAATTGATATCATTATCGTGGTACCACGATGGATGCGCAACATGCGCCAGATCGTAAAAGGCTAGCCAATGTTTTGTCATGCCAAATACCATAGCATAAGGCAAGGCGCG